>CAKUED010000016.1 GCA_934646005.1 uncultured Oscillospiraceae bacterium | reverse complement strand
TTTGACGCGTCACGCGAGGAACATAGGGCTATGCCCGCATATGAAGAACCCCCGGTTTTACCGGGGGGTTCCTTTTTTTGTCAGCTCAGAGATTCAAAGCGGACGAGCATCTGCGCAAGCAAGGCGCGGGTCGCGCTTTGGGTGGGGTTTGTCAGATCGGACACGGTCAGGATGCCCGCACCGTATGCCCAGCGCACGGCGGACAGCGCCCAGCCGGACACCGCGCCGCAGGACGCCGGAAGCTCGGCTTCTCCCGTGCCGCCCGCGCGGCGGCAGAGCAGCACAGCCGCCTGCTCCACACTCAGCGCGGCGTCGGGCGCGAAGGTCGTTTTGCTCACGCCCGCGACCACGCCGGTGGACGCCGCCCAACGCACCGCGTCCTGATACCACGCGGCGGTGCAATCGGTGAACGGCGCGGCGCTCGTGACGGCGGGCTTTCCCGCCATGCGGTAGAGCGCCGTGACGAACATGGCGCGCGTCATCGCACCGTCGGGGGAGAACGTGCTGCCGGACGTGCCGCGCAGCCAGCCGCGCTCGCGGCAGGTGCGCACGTCGCTATAATAGAGCGCCTCCGCCGGAACATCGGAATACGTCAGCACGTCTTTCCACGTCACGCCGGTTTCAGATTTTACGGACGAGATCGCCGCCGCGCTCTGCGTGCCGCGCCCCTGTGCGGTGGCGATGCAGTTTTTCAGCGTCACTTCGCCGCGCACGGCGGCGGGGGATTGCTCCGCGACAGCGCGCAGCTCGCCGCCTGTGACGGCAACGGTATCGGCGGCGAGGACGGCGACATTGTCACTGTCGGTCCGCCCACAGAGCACGCCGCCGGACAGCTCGAATGCCGCGCCTTCGGCGCTGAATGCACCGTCCCCCGTGCTGAGACTGCCGGACTTATAGACGCTCAGCGTGCCGCTCTGCTGCCGGACGGTCGCGCCCAGCGCGGCGAGCAGCGCCGCGTTATTCTGCTGCGCGGTGACGGACAGGCTGCCCGCGCCGCCGACGGTCACGTCGCCGGAGATGCGCACGGTGGGGGCGGCATTGTTTGCCGCGTCGCCCGTGCCGTCCAGCCGGTTTTCGCCTGCAAGCAGCAGTGTATTGCCGCCCGCGAGGGTCAAAAGCGTGCGGTCGCCGCTGACGGAGACGTTTTGCAGTGTCAGCTTCGTGTTTTTGCCGACGGAAATGGTCAGGTCCTCAAACGGACCGCAGTCGCCGGTGAGCGTGACGGTCAGGTTGTCGCCGACCGTGAGCGTGCCGGTGGCAAACCACGGGATGTCGTACACGCCGGAGCGCGTGACGGTATTTTTTTCAACAAGGTTTTTCTGCGTGCCGTCTGCCGCAGCCGCCTGCGCGGCGGGCGCGGGGACGTCCTCCGGGCGCGGCGCGGCGGTAAACGCCGGGATCGCGCCGTCGGCGTTCGTTTCGCGGACGCTGCCGCTCGTGCCGATGGCGGGCAGCGCGGTGTTTTCGGTCTCGCAGCCACCCCAGATGAGATTCTGCGCGTAGCCGATCAGCGCGCCGGATGCCGCGCGCGCGTCGGTGCTGGCGGCGGAGACCTCCGCGTCGGTGCGGCAGAGCATGACGGTCGTTTTATTGCGCGCGGTCGTGTAGCCCGCGAGACCGCCGGTGTAGCGGTCGGCGCTCGTCACATTGCCATAGTTGACGCTGCTTGTAAGCCGCCCCGCCAGACGACCGACGAGACCGCCCGTGCCGTAGGTGCCGCTGGAGACAGATGTGACCGTGCCGAAATTGGCGCAGTTTTTGATCGTATCCTCGCCGGAATAGCTCACGCCGACGAGCCCGCCCACGCCGCTCGCGCCGCAGATCGCGCCGTAGGATGTGCAGGCTTCAAGCGTTGTGCCGCCCGTGATGTAGGCGGCGACGCCGCCCGCGTGCGTCCCAGCGGCGGCGACGTCTACATACACCGCGCAGTCGCGGATCGTGCAGGCGCTTGCATAGGCGATGAGCCCGGCGGCGTAGGAGGCGGAGGCTTCGCCCTCGGCGCTGCCGCAGAGCGTGAGGCTTTGGATGCCCGCGCCCACGGCGCAGCCGAACAGGGCGCTGTTGCTGCCCCTGTTATACGCGCGCAGCCCGGTGATCTTGTGCCCTTGCGCGTCGAACGTGCCGCAAAACGCGCGGCGAATGCTCGTGCCGATGGGCGTCCAGACACGCTCCGTGCCTGCCGCGTCGCTGGCGAGCGAAAGATCCGCGCCCAGCCGGACGGTCACGCCCGCAAAGTCCGTGCCGCCGTTGACCAGCGCGGCGAGCCCCGCGAGCTGCTCAGCGGTCGAGAGGGTGTAGGCGGTCTGCTTGCCGGTATACCATGATGTATCGGCGCAGGACACCCACGATTTTTCCTGCGTGTTGCGCACGCCCGTGATGCTGACCGCGCCCTCGCCGGTCACGGTGTAGCTGCCGAGCGCCCGATCCGCGCCCGTAACGGTGTAGACAACGCCGCTGCGATACTCCAGCGCCCGGTCCTTCGGCGCGGCATTTTCGTATTCGTGCGTCAGGAGCGTGAGGGCGTTGTACTCATAGAGCGTGTCACCGCTGTAGACCGGCTCATTCGTGACGTAGACCAGCGCACCGTTCTCGTCCGCGCGCCAGCCGGTGCGGCGCACGGCAAGGTAGAAGCCGTCGGTCGGGGCGATGGTGAGCGTTGCGGTGCGCAGACGCTTCATGACCGCGCCGACGGCGCAGTTTTGCGTGACGGTATAGAACGCGCCGCTGACCGGCTTGCCGTCCACGGTGAAATAGTCAAGCGTCCAGCCGCTCTCCGGCTGTGCCGTGAGCGTGACGGTCGTGCCCGCCGGGACGGAGGCGGACGGCGAGACGGAAGCTTTTCCGTGCTCGGCGGCGTCCAATGTGACCGCGCAGGATGCGCGCGCGCCGCCGGTCTCAAACCACAGCACGGGGTAGCCGCCGTTGCGGTTCGCAGTGTCGGCGGCAAAGGCAGCGCCATTGGCGTTCAGCCGGTCTAAAAACGCGGCGTTTTTCATTGCATCCGCGGTCAGCGCCGTGACGCTGACAGAAATTTGCCGGCTCACGCCTTTGTAGTAGCCGCCGGAGCGCGCGTCGTCGTCGCTCCCGACGAGGTAGCAGCAGTTTTCGACGGTGTACGCGCCGGAGTCGTGCCCGCCGATACCGCGCCCGTAGGACGCGCCGCGCGTGTCGATCGTGCCGGTGCTGTAGCAGTTGTACACGTCCATGCCGCCGTTCGAGCCGAGGATGCCTCCGGCGGGGCAGGTGTAGGTGGTGGTGACCGAGCCGGTGTTATAGCAGTTGCGGATCATGCCCGCGCCCCACGCCGCGCCGACGATGCCGCCCACGCCCTTGGAGTCGGTGTTGCGGATGCTGGCGCGGTTGGCGCAGTTTTCGATGATGACGCCGTCCGACGTGTCGCCCACGCGCCCGACGATGCCGCCGACCATGCGGCGGGCGTAGATAGAGCCGGAGGCGAGGACGATGTTGCGCACGGCGGGCTGCCAGCCGCCCGTAAATTCCGCCGTGCCGCCGTGATCGTTTCCGCTCGTGCCGCCGAGGAAGCCGACCAGCCCCACCGCCATGCTGTACGGAAAGCCCTTGGCGGCGTAGCGGTCACAGTAGAGGTTGGAGATCGTATGCCCCTGCCCGTCGAGCACACCGTGAAAGCGCGTGTCGAGTGTCAGGCAGTCGCCGGCGACCTCCGACGGCTTCATAGGGTATTTGCCGCCGATGGGCGTCCAGTTCGGACCTGACCATGTGCCGCTTGCCGCATTGTACACGCCGCCCATATCGAGGTCGGCGGTGAGATAGACGGTTTTGTAGGCAAAATCGACGGCACTCGTATACACGCTGTCCGTCACGCTGCCGCCGCCCGCGCCGACGAGCCGGATGCCATCCACGCGGGTGCTTTGCAGGTACTTTGTATTGCCGACGACGCGCGGCGCGGCAGGGTCTGCCATGCCGTTGACCAGCGCGGCAAGCCCCGCGAGCTGCGCGGGCGTGGAGAGGTAGTATTCCGATGCGTCGGGGTCATACCACGAAATATCCACGCTGCCGTCCCACGCTGTGCCTGCCGCCCGCGCGGCGGGCACGAGCGCGCAGAGGAGCGCCAGCGTGAGAAAAAGGGAGAGAACTATTTTCATACGCTGCGCTCCTTTACTTTTGTACGATATAATAGGTATTGTTTTCCGCGTCATAGTAAACAGTACCCATTTCCTGAAGGTCGCCGCCCTCTAAAACCTCCGCGCCGTCGGGCGCTTCGGTCAGCTCCGATTCGTCGAATGGGACGGGCGCGGCGGGCTGTTCGGTCTTGGGCGCGGTGATGTCCACGTTCCAGTTGATGATGAGCGCCAGCATAATGCCCACCGCCAGCACGAGCATCGCGTCGGCGAGGTTTCCGATGGAGTGCATGGGATCGACAGGCGGCTCTTCCGCGCGGCGGCGGAGCATACGGTCATGCAGACGGCTCATACGCTTGCACCTGCCTTGGAAAGCTCCAGAAGCGTTTCGCTCACCGCCTCCAAAATGGACGCGTATTCCCGATACCAGCCACGGCGGATGGTGGAGATAACGGTGGCGAACGCCGCCGCGACAAGTCCTGCAATGGTCGTGTCAAATGCCGTGAGCAGGGAGGTGGAGAGCGTGTAGGTATCGCCCTGACCGAGCGCGATGATACCTGGGCCGAGCGGGATGAGCGTGCCGAGCAGACCGAACATCGGCGCAAGGCGCGCCAGCAGCTCGCTGAGCTTGACGATCTTATCATAGCGGTCCTGCTCCTGCTCCAGAAGCCGCACGGCGAGCGCCTCGCGCATCTCCGGCGTAAAATCCGGGTGGCGCGTCAGCTCCAGAAGCGCGTCCTTCTGGCGGCGCAGCAGACCGCTCGATTCGATGACCGCCGCGCGGTCGGGCGCGGTGCGAAGCGATTCCAGAAGCTGCGGCAGAGCGACCTTTAAGTGCCGCCGCTCGGTGTAATATTCCGCGATGAGCCAGCCTGTGAGCGCCGCCGCCGCGAGCAGGAATAAAATCAGGATCACAACGACGGGAATTTCCAGCGCGGACGCCGCCGCGCGGAGGATGTCGTGAATATGGAACGTTGTTTGCGTAGCAGGCATGATGATGACCTCTTATCGTAATTTTCTGTAGCGCAGCACGCCGTAGGCAAAGCCGAGCAGGATGAACGCCGCGAACAGCGTGAGCACGGGGAGCGCCGGGGCGGTCTCCTGCGGCGTCAGCTCCAACTGGACGCTGTCGCTGCTCATTTTATCGCCCGCGGCGATGCCTGCGGGGCTGTTTTCGCGCGTCAGCGCGCCGCCGGAGAGGATATAAACGCCGGAGTGCTCCGGCTGCGTAGCCTCGATTTCCGTTTCTGTAGTCGGGTCGGACGGCGCTTGCGTTTCGCTGTTCGGTGCGCCGATCGTGCCGGACGCGTCCGATGTGCCCGTGCCGCCCTGTCCGCCGCCGGTTTGCTTGTCGCCGCCCACGCGGACGAGCACGGTGACGGAGGAGCTGCCATAGCTGGCGGTGACGTTCGCCTCGCCCTCACCGACGGGCGTCAGGCTGCCGTTTGCGTCCACGCGCACAACGGCTTCGTCGCTCGACGTCCAGACGATGTGCCCGCGCACATACTCATCCAGCAGCTCGTCCTCCGCCGAGACGGAAACGTGCAGCGCGTGGTCGCTGCCGACCTTGAGCGTCAGATCGGTCTGTTCAGTCGAGAGCACCGGCGTACCGGCGAACGTGACGAGGATCTTATAGGCATATTTGGCGGCGGAGCTGGTGGCGACCTCCTCCGGGTACGCCTGCCCGAAGAACAGGTGGAAGCGGCTGTTGGCGAGATACAGGTCGCTGCTCGCCATCGCCTCAAAATCGACGCCCACCGCGTCCCACTGCGTGTAATCCTCCAGCGCGAGCATCGTTTCGACCTGCTGCGCGCCGACCCAGAGATCGTCGCCGCCGTCGGCGGAGTACAACTCGCCGGTGTCGGGGTCAGCCGCGAGATAGGGGAAATAGTAGCGCGGCGTATCTAAAAGCCCGGAGCGGGAGAACGAGCGGTATGCGCCGTTTGTGTGGTCCTTTGTGAAAAAGTCCACGGACGCGATGGAATTGAGGTCCACACCCGCGTATTCCAGCAGGTCGCGGACGTAAAACCCGCGCCCCAGCACGAGATAGGTGCGCGTGCCGCTGTAGTAGGAATAGTAGACCTCGTGCGTGTCGAGTGCGCCGCCGTAGAGGTCGTCCAGCTCCGTCCAGTGGTACGTCGCCTTTTCAATGTATTGATCCTCGTCCCAGCCGAAATAGCCGATGTAAACGCCTATGGTATCGGTCACGGAATCGGCGTGCGCGAACACGCTCAAAAGCGCCAGCAGCGCGCCGAGCAGCAGCGCGCGGCGCAAAAATCTGCACCTTCTCATGCGCCCGCCTCCCGGAGCGTGGAGTTTTTCAGCATCGCGGCGGCTTCCTCGTCCGAGAGCGCATAGCCCCACAAAAGCTGATAAATCTCCTGCGCCTTGGTGGTCATATCGTAGCTGTAATACTGCGGGTAGAGTAAATTTCCCAGCCACCACACGCCGAGCAGCATATTGACCGACGGCGGGTTGGACAGCCAGCTATACGGCAGCGCCGGGACTTCGTAATACTGCCCGCTCTCAATGGCGCGCAGCCCCTGCCACGCGGGGTCAGCCGCCACGCTGTCAAACAGGCTTCCGGCGGTAAAGACGATGACGTCGGGGTCGAAATTATAGAGCTGTTCGAGGTCAATAAGGTTGCCGCCGCCGCGATTCGACACGTCGGGCACGACGATGGCGTTCTCCGCGCCGACCAGCTCCAGCACCTGCGCCTGCGTCGAGCCCTGCGCATTCGTGCCGAGCCCCGCCGCGCCGGACGTGTACATCACGCGCAGGCGCTCGGAGTCGGTGATCTTTTCGCGGTTTTCCGCCGCCATCGCCACGGTCTCGGCGGCAAACGCCGCCAGCGCCTCGCCGCGCTCCGCTTTTCCGGCGAGGATCATGCCGAGCGTGCGGTACATCTGCTCCATGTTGGAAACGTCGCCGTTCAGGAAGATGACGGGCACGCCGATCTGTCGCTGGAGCGCGTCCAGATTGGCGGCGGTGTCGGTGCGCTCGTCGCCGATGTCGATGATGACCTGCGGTGCGCAGCCGAGCAGCGTTTCGAGGTTCAGCGTGCTCTTTGCACCGAACATCTGCCCCGTGGTGGGAAGCTTCAGAAGATGTTCGGGCAGGTACTTATATTGCGCGCTGGAGGGCGTTGCGGCGATGCAGACCATATACTCCGGCGCGATCGTCGCCAGCACCATACTGGCGACCGAGCCGCTCGGCGCGATGCGCGTCAGGTCCTTCGGGAGCTGCACCGTGCGCCCGAGATCGTCGGTAAAGGGCGCGGTATCCCCCGCCGCGGCGCTCTTTTGCGCGGCGCAGCCGGAGAGCAGACACAGCAGCGTCGCCGCCGCCAAAAACAGTGCTAATGATCGCTTCATGAAATCCCTCATTGCGTGATACTTTTTCAAGAATACTATATTCTTCTAGCTCCGCAAAGTCAAGAAATACACCGACTTAGCCACGGAAATTCGACATGGACGCAAACACAGACATCTGCTTGACGCTATCGCCCGCGCGTGATACTTTATAAAGGAGGAAACGGGCAAAAGGAGGGACGGCTATGAAAAAACGCAAGGTCTGCGACCGGCAGCTTTGGCTTCTCGCGGCGCTGTCCCTCGCGGTGTTTTTGCTGACGTTCGCCGTCGGGCGCTACGCCGTGCGCGTGGATAAAACGGTCTGCATCCTGCTGGACGGCGCGCTGCGCAAGCTTTCGCGCGGCGCGTGGGGGCTTGCGCAGCTCTGGACGGACACGGAGGCGACGATCGTTCTGAACGTGCGCCTGCCGCGCATTCTCGCCGCGGCGCTCGTCGGCGCGGCGCTCAGTACGGCGGGCGTGTGCTATCAGGGGATGTTCCGCAACCCCATGGTCTCGCCGGACCTGCTCGGCGCGTCCACCGGCGCGGGCTTCGGTGCGGCGCTGGCGATCTTATGCGCGGCAGGGTATCTCGCCATCACCCTCAGCGCGTTTTTCTTCGGGCTGGCGGCGGTGCTGCTGGCATATCTTATCAGCCGCAAAAGCCGTCTGGAGGAGGCGCTTTCCATGGTGCTGGCGGGCATGATGATCTCGTCGCTCTTTACTGCCGGAACGTCGTTTATTAAGCTCGTTGCCGACACCGATAATCAGCTCCCCGCCATCACATACTGGCTCATGGGGTCGCTCACGAGCGTGCGCGCGCAGGACGTGCGCTTTGCCGCGCTGCCGATCCTCATCGGGCTCATCCCGCTGCTGCTTCTGCGCTGGCGCATCAATCTGCTCACGCTTTCGGATGCTGAAGCGCGCAGCATGGGCGTGGATACGCGCCGTCTGCGCCTTGTGGTGATCGTCTGCGCCACGCTCATGACCGCCGCGAGCGTCGCCATCAGCGGCATGATCGGCTGGGTGGGGCTGGTGATCCCGCATTTTTGCCGCATTCTCTTCGGCTATGACTACCGGCGGCTGCTGCCCGGCTGCGTGATGCTGGGGGCATCGTTTTTGATGGTGGTGGACACGCTCGCGCGCACGCTTACCACGTCGGAGATCCCGCTCGGCATTCTCACGTCGTTTGTCGGCGCGCCGGTGTTTTTGTATCTCATCCTGAAGGGAGGGACTGACCGTGCCGATTGACGTGCGTACCCTCTCGTTTTCCTACGGCAGCGTGCCGGTGCTGCAAAACGTCACCTTCCGCGCAGAGCCGGGCGAGGTCATCGCCGTGCTCGGACCGAACGGCGTGGGCAAATCCACGCTCTTCCGCTGCCTGCTGGGGTTTCTGCGCCCGACGAGCGGCGAGGTGCGGGTAGATGACCGCCCGCTGCGCGAATTTTCCCGCCGGGAGCTGGCGCGTGAGGTCGCCTACATCCCGCAGTCGTACACGCCGACGTATGATTACACCGTGCGCCAGTGCGTGCTCATGGGCGCGACGGCGCAGCTCGGCGCGCTGCAAAGCCCGGCACAGGCGCAGCAGGCGCTGACGGAGCGCACGCTGGAGAGCCTTGGCATCGCGCATTTAGCCGAGCGCGGCAGCCAGCGCATCAGCGGCGGCGAGCGGCAGCTCATGCTCATCGCGCGCGCGCTCGTACAGGACGCGCGGGTGCTCATCATGGACGAGCCGACGGCGAATCTGGACTACGGCAACAGCTTCCGCGTGATGCAGCGCGTGGCGCAGCTCGGCGCGGATGGCTATACCGTCATTTTTTCCAGCCACGATCCCAATCAGGCGTTCCGCTACGCAACGCGCGTCCTCGCGCTGAAAAACGGCGCGCTGCTCGCCGACGGCGCACCCGCGCAGGTGCTCACTGAGCAGATACTGTCGGAGCTGTACGGAATAGAAGTAGCAGTCCGCCCCATAGAACTGGGCGGGAGGACGATGCTGACATCAGTGCCGCTGTAATATGCAATAAAGCCTTCCCCTTGAGGGGAAGGTGGCAGCCGAAGGCTGACGGATGAGGAGAAGGACTCTTATTTTTGAGCAGTTGCGCGTTTCGTCGTAACGTAGGGGAGGGGCGAATTGAGGGAATAAGTAATAGTGAAGAGTGAAGAAGTAATTATTTAGTCGTAACGTAGGGGAGGGGCTTGCCCCTCCCGGTGGTACAACGTTGAAACCCCGCACGCACCGATACGAAACGGTACGCACCCGTAGGGGCGGACGACCCTGTCCGCCCGTGGGGCAACAACAAATTTGCCGCGGCGTATCATAAAACGGACGTGCGTCATGCGGGGAGAGCGCGGCATCGACCCCTACAAATGTTGTACGCATTCGCATCAGTGCATTCGTTTTTGCGGGGGCGTACTGCCGGGCGGACAGAGGCGTCCGCCCCTACAGGTGCATGCGTGTCCGCGTGGGCGCGGTCAAATTTGCACCGCCTTACTGCGCGGGCGGGGCAAGCCCCGCCCCTACATTACGACTAATGCCGCCACAGCGTAAAAAACCACGGTGTTCTCATGGAACACCGTGGTTTTTCTGACTTTTCTTACTTCTGATTGAAGTATCTGTACAGGAACGTGATGATCTGGGCTCTGGTGCAGGGGGAATCGGGATTAAATGTCGTTTTGCTGGTGCCGGTGGTGATGCCCTTGCTGTATGCCCAGGCGATGGCGGCTTCGTAGTACGAGCCTGCCGGGACGTCGGTGAACGGGTGCGCCGCACCGCTCTTCTCGCCGGACAGGCGGTAGAGGAACGTGACGAACTGCCCGCGCGTGACGGTTGCGTCGGGGGAGAAGAGGTTCTTGCCCATGCCGGTGGTGACGCCCTCCTGCATCGCCCAGAGGACGGCTTCATAATAGTAGCTGCCGTTCTTCACGTCGGTGAGCGCGGGATCGTACGATCCCGGCTCTGGCTCGCCCATGGCGCGCCAGAGGAAGGTCATTGTCTGTGCGCGGCTGCAATCGAGCGCCGGACCGAAGCGCTTCGCGCTCACGCCGCCGGTGATGCCGTTTTCGGCAGCCCACTGCACGGCGTCAAAGAAGTAATCGTCCTCGTCCACGTCGGTGAAGCGGCTGTCGGATTCGGGCAGCTCGCCGCGCTTTTTCGCCTCGAACTCCTCGGACTGGCGCTTGACCTGATCGCTGTAGCCGGAGGAGCGCGGGTAGAGGACTGCTGAGCCGGTGAGCAGTTCATAGTTGCTGCCCGCGTCGATCGTCCAGCCGTAGCTCTTGTTGGCTTCAATGACGGTGCTGTGATCGTCGGTCCAGTCAAAGCCGAGGACGGGCTGCTTGCCGTCAACGCCGAGGATGTTGTCAAAGTCGATCTGCACATCGTTCAGCGTTTTGCCGTTTTCGGTGATCTTGCCGAACACCGGCGCGCCGGTGAGGGTGGCTTTGGTCACCTGGATGTCCAGCTTGCCCTTGACCTCGCGGTAGGTGCTGCCGTCGGTCGGGGTGAAGGTCCACGCCTTCTCATAGATGCCCTTGTCCAGGATCGTATCGGCGGGATCGTCCCACGCGATCGTGCCCGCGACGGGGTTGCCGTCATAGACCGCAGTGGCGGTGAGCGCCACGTCGCCGAGCTTTGTACCGTAGATGAAGGGGTTCGGGTCAGCGCTGACCTTGACGGTCGGCTGGAGCTTGTTGGTGGTGTTGACGTTCACGGTGAGGGTGACGTCGTTGTAGTTCGTGGTGGTGACCTTGACGGTGATCGTGCCGACGCTTTCCTCGCGGGCAAACTGCACGGCGGGGACGGTCAGGGACAGCTTATACTGTTCGCCGTCCTTGACGAGCTGCGCGGTGGCGGCTTCGTAGCCGTTCGTGAGGTTCGTGCCCTCGATCGCGTAGGTGATCGTGCCGTACTCATGCGGCGCGGTCAGTGCGGGGAGAGCGGGGAGGGGGATCTCGTAGGTGCGCGCCAGATCGTTGACGACCGTCGCGGCGACGGTCTTGTCAAAGTTCGGCATGTCGATCTTGTTGATGTTGAATTTCGGGTAACCGTTCTGCCAGTTTTCGAGGGTCAGGGTCTTGCCGTCGGCGCTGACGCCGGTGAGGTCGGACGCGAAGCGGTAGTTGTCGGACGTCAGCTGGAAGGTCGCGTTGATCTCCTTGCCCTCGCCTGCGTTGGCGTCAACATAGGTTGCGGAGTAGGTATAGAGATTGCCGGCTTTCAGGTAAATGGTGCTCGATTCGGGTAAAAGCGTCGTCCTGTTCTCAAAACCGTCTGTGAACCAGTCCCTCGGCTTGTTCGGCAGCGCGGTCGTGCCGTCATAGTCCTTTTCAATACTCCACGGCAGCTTGAAATACCCCAGCGTGAACGGGGTGATCTTCCAGCTCACCTTCTTTGTGCCGGTGAACTTTTTGCTGTCCGGCGCTGCGGTGATGGTCAGCTCGTAGTCGCCGACGTTGACACCCGTGTTGCCGCTGACGGTGTATTCGCTCGCGTCCTGCGTCCTGTTTTTGAACGAGACGCTTGAGACCTGCGCGGTGACTTGCGTGCCCTCGCCGGTTGTCGGATTGGGAGTGAACATGAGCTTCCCCTGATCCGTCAAACCAACCTCGACGCGCGCTATGTCAGCCGGTTCAACGGTGACGGTGATGTCGGCACTCTTGGAGTAGCCGTCAGAGGTGGCGGTGAAGCGGTAGGTGTAAGTACCGGCGTAATCAAAAAGGGGCAGACCGTAAGACGTGCCGCCGCTGACTTCCTCCAAGCTCTCGACGCCCTCGATGTCCTTGACGAGGTAGATCGCCTGAGAAACACCCCCAGTGGAATTATCGCCCCAGACGATGCTCGCTTTCAGCGCGCGCTCATCGCCATATGTTTTGGTGAGCGATGTGATCTTGTTTTCTTCCTTTTCCTCACCCTCAAAGAAGTAGACATCCTTGATGGGCGCTTTGGCGATGCTGACGTTGAAGGCTTCGCCAGGACCGGCAGCATCGGCGAGCCAGTTATCGCCGGACTTGAAGGCGTAGTCGCCGCTTTCGAGCTGGTCGTTCAGCTTCCGACCGTAGCTCCACATCAGGTGGTTGATCTTGCCCGTTCCGACGCTGTCCTTGAGCTTGATCCCCGGGCGTATGACGGAGAGGAAGCTCACGGTCTTCCCGTTCAGGTCAATGGTCAGCTTGGGGTTCTCGATCTGAAGATCATCATCAGCCTCGTCGGTGATGTCTCTCAGCAGTTTTGCAGTTGTGACTTCCGATATGAGCCTGAAAGCGTCCGAAAGTTTCTCGATGTAGCCGGTCGTGCCGTCCTCATAGGTGACTTCCGCCGCCATGTTGGACATATCGGCGTTGCAGTAGCCGCAGTGATAGTTGCCGTCCGTCTCATTCAGGACAAGCGCGCCGTGCGGGCACTTGACAACGCTGACGTTGGTGAACGCCTCGTTCCGTTCCAGCGTCTTTGTGTACAGCACATACGAGCCGTCGCTGTTCTTGAACGCATAGCCCGATGCGAGCATCGCGCTGGTGGGGAAGGCGGGCTGTTCGGAATCTTCGTAATTCATCCAGACGATCTTGCCGTAGCTGCCGCCGCTCAGAGTGGTCTGGGAGATCCTGCCGATCAGCCAGTTGCTGTAGGTCAGGTCCTGAATGTGACCAGCGCCTGTACCAACGATCAGGGCAGGCTCTGCTCGATCATCACCTACAACGGGACGATCACTCATGCTCACATAATTGATCGTGCCGCCGGTCCAGCCGCTCAGGTCCAGCTTGCCGCCCGGCAGAACGATCAGTGCGGGCGTGATGTTGCCTTCACCGACGATTTTCAGCGTGGCGGGAAGGTATACGTCCTGAACGCCGGGGCCGCCGCTTTTTACGCCGATGGCATATCCGTTGGCTGGGGTCGGGGTAATCGAATGCCCGTTCAGATCGAGCGTGATCTCCTTGCCGTAAACATCGCCGCCGCGGGATACTTCCCAAGTCGTAAGGTCTGTCAGCAGCGTAACAGTCGCGCCGTTTTCCGCACCTGCCAGCGCCGTGCCAAGGATGGAATAATAGGTCGTTGCGCCGCCCTTTTCGCTCCTGGCGACCATCGTCATGCCGCACGCACTGCATTCATAGTTGCCGGTTTCCGTGTTCAGGCTCGCGCCGCTGTGCGGGCAGGTGTAGCCGCAGACGGAGCAGCCGCCGTTTTCCAAGGTGTGCGCTGCGCGCGTTTTACAGGCGGTACAATAGTGCCTATCCTCATCGAGGGATTCCCAAGTGTGCTGCGGGTGCTCCACGATGGTGACATTTACGCTGCTCGCCTCATTACCGAAAAGCCCGTAGAATTTATAGCTTCCATCTTCCAGAGTGGGGTTGCCGTCCATGTCGCAGTACGCAAGTGCGTAGCCGTTTTCCAGAATATCGCTCAAAGCGGTATAGTGCTTCGATTTGTTTGCATCACTGCCGCCCCAGAGGTCGATGCGGTCGTTCAGCGTGTCCTGATTCGTCCCGTCGCCAGACCAGAAAAATCCCTGCGACAGGAGTTTCGTCAGCTTTGCATCTTTCAGCAGCGTCAAGCCGCCGCCCAGTTTCAGATTGCCGTTGAACTCGATCTCGCCGCCAGTGGCTTCCACGGCGGGTTTGCGATTTCCGTTCACGATACCGCCCTCGGCAGTCAGGTCGCCGTTTACGATCAGCTTGCCGCCGGTCACTTCGATGGCGGGCGCGGCGGTGTCGGGGAAGCGCCCCGGCTGCGTGATGGCTGCATCGCCGGTAACAGTCAGCGTGCCGTTTTTGACCGTCAGCGTCGGACCGATGTTACCTATCAGCGTGTAGCCGTTCATGTCCAGCTCGGCAGTCTTGCCGGGAGCGTTGAACACGGCTGATTCGTAGATGACTTTTTCTTCGCCTTCGGCGTAATCCTTGACGGTGTACAGCTTGACCTTGTAGCCTTCTGTTGCGGCTTTCAGAGCGTCCTCAACAGAGCCGTAGAGATTGGAATAATCATCCTCGGCGACGGGGGAGAAACCGCAATCCTGGCATTCGCCGGTGTTTTTGCCAGTCTCATCATACCAGTTGTGCGGGTCGCCAAAGCCGCCTGACTTATAGTCGCAATAAGCGCAGCCGGAGACATGCCCCTGACCGTCGCGCGTCGGAACGGAAACAAGAGTATGCTCCGTGGTGGTGCTCTCCTTGTTGCCGCACCAGCACGTTCTGTAGTGACCTTCCGCACCGGCGTTTATCGTGTCGCCACCGTTAAAATTGCAGCTTTCGCTGCGGTAGTCCAGACCGCAGGCATTGCAATGCCGATGGTGCGTGTTCGCGCCCTCGTCGTGCACAAACTCGGTGTCCTCATTATCGTGCTCGCAGTATTTAAGGACAAGTTTGCTGCCCGCGAGCGCCTCCTTGTCGTTCCATTCGTTCAATTTCAGCGCTTTGCCGTCCAGCGTGCCCTTGGTGATCTTGCTATTGGAATGCAGCGTGGCTTTTCCGTCCGTGATCTGCTTGCCCGCGCCGCCGTGCAGCTCCATGCTGCCGCCGTAGATGCTCAGACCATAGCCGCTCGTGCTCCGAACCGCCGCACCGGCATCTACGGTGTTCTGGACGATCAGCGTTCCGGCGTTCTCGGCTTTGTGCGTCGATGTCTGCCCGAAAATATAGCCATTGCTTTTCAGATTCAAAGAACCTGTGACGATCAGTCTGGAGTTGTCGCAGAGGATGATCGTTGTGTTGCGACCCACAGTCAGATCGCCGTGTATGGTCACAGTCGAGTCTGCCTTAACGATATAGACCTTCTCTGTCCAGTCCGCGCTGCCCTGAATTTCCTCGGCGTACTCGCCGGTCCGCTTAATGTAATTTTTATCCAGACCGCCGGTCTCCTCATCGACACAGTCCACCCAATCGACGCTCGCGCCCGCAGCGCTTGCGCTCACGGGCAGCAGACCGACACAGAGCACCACTGCCAGCAGCAGCGCGATAAGCCTCTTCTTCATGATTTCCTCCTCATTGTGCGGGCAGTGGGGCTGCCCGGTTTTTACATTAAAATACCTCTGTGACCATTATAAGCCAAGCGCGGGGGAATTACAAGCTGTCCGGCACGAGCCGCAGCTTTTTTGCGGCGGTCTTTGCCTCGCTGCGGCGGCTGACGCCGAGCTTATCGAGAATGTGACTGACGTGCGTTTTGACCGTGGGCAGCTTGATGTCCATGACCTGCCCGATCTCGGCGTTGCTCTTGTCGGCGCAGATGAGGTAGAGAATTTGCAGCTCCGTCGCCGTCAGCTCCTCGCGCTGCGTCAGGCGCGGCTGCAAATAATTCGGGTAATACGCCGCCTGCGTGCGCGTGTGCGTCATGAGCTTTTTGCGCCACTTGGCATCGCCCGTGTAGTCCAGCTCCTCCAAAAGCGGCAGCACCGCCGCGCCGAACATACTCACCGTGCGGATATAGCGGAACTGCTCCGCCGTTTGCAGCGCGCGCGTGAGGTCGCGCCGCCAGTGCGCGTCTTTTTTGCGCCAGCGCGCGATGGCGCTGAGCACGTCGGTGTGGATCATGCCGATGTAGCGCCCGCACTGCTCGCAATAGGGGCGCAGCGGCGTGAGCGAGACGAGCGCGGCGTCCGGCTTGCCGTCCGCCAGCTCCACCATCGCCTGCGTGAGGTACTGATAGCGCCGCATGACGTTGAGATACATCGGGTCACGCGGGGCTTTTTCGCGATACCAGTCGTCGGCGGTGTCAAGATCGCCCGCGAAGAGCGCGATGCGGCACAAAATGGCGTCCATATTCGGCAGGAAGCGGTTCAGCTTCCGCTCGGTAAACTGCTGGCGGAGCGCCTTTACGGTGCGCCGCGCGTCGTCGGACTGACCGCTGGCAAGCTGGCTGCGCGCGAGCAAGCCGCCGATGGCAAACTCCATGTCGGGCGTGCCGCTTACGCGGATATTGTTCATCTGCTGGATGAGCAGCAGCATCCGCGCGGAAATGTCCTCGCCCTTTTCAAACTTGCTCTCGGCAAGCGCGCAGTCGGCAAGACCGATGCCGTCACGCCCCATGAGCGATTCCAGCGGCGTGCGCATGGTTTTGTAAAGCAGATCGTCCTGCTTTGTCCACGGCGAAAAATCCTTCGCGCCGTTAAGAAGGCTCGGCATCGTGCTCGTGACCGAGAACGGCGGCAGCGTGACCTCGCGGTTTTGCAGCAGGCGGAACGCTGCCGGGATCGTATCCAAAAGCTCCTCCACCCGCCGCTGCGGCAGCGAAATATCCAGCCACGCCAGACGGCTGCGCGCCTGACGCCCGGCGGCGTCCTGCCGGTCACAGCGGGCGGCAAATTTTTTCAGCTCGTGATACCAGCGCTCCGAGCCGTCAAAATCCATCGCCAGCGCGCAGAGCATACTCATGCCCTGCATGAGCGACGGCGAGGCGAGGACTTCGTCCTCCGGCAGCGTGCGGTAGTATTTTTCCATCTCGCTGTAGTGCCCCATGCCGGGGTGCAGCTCGGCGTTGCGGATGAGCAGCTCCGAGACCTTGGAATGGTCGCCGCCGGTGGTGTAGCAGTCGAGCGCGCGGGCGTAGTCCTCCCGCAGCTCGTAATACAGCCCGCCGCGGCTGAACAGCGCCCGGCGCTTTTCGTCGGTGTAGCTTTTGTCCATCTCCCACAGCAGGAACGAGCGGAACTGCTCCCAGAAGCTCAGCTGCTGCTTGCCCACCTGCCGCAGCATGGAGGTGTTGCGCTGAAGCCAGTCGAGCATCTGCCCCGCGTGCGGGTCACCGCTGACCATCTGCGCCATTTGCAGGTCAAACGTGTCAAACGGTGCAAGCTCCAGAAGGAAGCGCCGCATCGGCAGGTCGAAGCGCTGGAAGATCTCTGTTTCAAAATAGAGAAAGACCTCCCGCATGACCTGCCCCACGAGCTGCGGGGTGAACGGGCGGCCTGCCGTCATGCTGCGCGCCGTGATGGCGAGCGCGAGCGGGTAGCCGATGGACTCGCGCAGGACGCCGGTCAGCTCGCTGTCGGACAGGTCCACGCCGTAGGTCTGAAAGAGCTTGCGGGTATCGTCGCGGTCAAACAGCAGGTCCTCCGCGCGCAGAACGCTCATGAGCCCCGCGTATTCAAACGCCATCAGGCATCCGGGAGGCGCGCCGCGCGAGATGAGCACAAAGCGGCGCTCGGGGTTCGCGCGGATGAGCTCACACAGCGCCTGCCAGTCGTCCTCATCCTGCATCGCCTGCAGATCGTCAATGACGAGAAATTTCCATGTACCCGTTCCGGCGGGGACAGAGAAGTCCGCCGCGTCCGCGTGCAGGCGCAGGACCAGATTTCTGCCGACGAGCGTATTCGCCAGCGACGTTTTGCCAAAGCCGCACGGTGCGCCCAAAAACAGAATGCGCCCGCGCTGCACGAATGTGTCGAACAGCCTGGCGACCGAGGGTTTTACGATAATATTCTCCGACGGCTTCTTCGCCGCCCGCTCCGCTGTCATAAACTGCTGCCTTTCTCCATAGCTCCGATTCTCCTTAGAAACATTTAGTATTATTATACATGAAACGGTGAAAAAGTAAATCCTTCCGAGGAATGAGTTTTGGGGGAAAGAAGGCAAAATTTGCGTAAAAATGCGCTGTGTGTTCCAAAATACCGTAGGGGAGGGGCTCTGCCCCTCCCGCGCAGGACGCAATTGCAAAATTGCACGCATTTTCGGCGAAAACGTAAAACGTCCTGTAGGGGCGGACGACCCTGTCCGCCCGACGGGCAATCACGGGTTTGCCGCAGCGTTTCATAAAAACGGACCTGCGGCAGGCGGGGAGAGCGCGGCATCGACCCCTACAAACGTTGTGCGGTTTCGCATTGGTACGTTTGTGTTCGCGAGTGTGTACCGCCGGGCGGACAGAGGTGTCCGCCCCTACGGGTGCGGTCGGATTCGCATGGGTGCGCGCGAATTTGCGGCGTCGTACCGCGCGGGTGGGGTAGAACCCTGCCCCTACGCAAATTGGGGGGATCTTGCAAAAAAATAACGGGAGGGATGTATCCCTCCCGCTTATCAATGCTGTTTCCCCGTAATGCTCTGCGCGGCAATACGCAAAACCGTTACGGCGTTCGCCTGTTCCGGCGTAACTGGAATGTCCTGTCCTGTCTGCCAGCGCATGAGGAGCGTCAGCGCCCGCGCTTTTTCTTCGGCGTTCTGCAAAACCTCCGCCTGACCCTGCGCGATGACGCTGGCGTAGCGGTAGCTGTGGCTGCACGCTTTGTCGCCCTCGACCAGCGCGTGGTCGCAGTCCAGCTCGACGCACACGCTCGCGTTTTCTCGCAGGATGTCGAGCTTTTTGCCTTCGCTTGCGCAGTGGACGTAAAAAACGAACCGTCCGTCCGCCTCTTCGCAGGCGAAATTCATCGGCACGACGTAGGGTACGCCCTCCCGGCACAGCCCCAGCCGCGCGACGCGGCAGCGGCGGATGATGTCAAACAGCGCCGCGGTGTCTGTCACGGCGCGCTCTGCTCGTCTCATGGCGAAGCCTCCTACTTGATGAATTTGTCGATCGCCTGGCAGAGGTCCTCCAGCGCCTGCGCGTCGTCCTGCTCCACGGCGTCTACGATGCAGTGCTGGATGTGGTCCTGCAGGATGACCTTGCCGACGTTGTTGATGGCGGAGCGCACGGCGGCGATCTGAATGAGCACCTCCGAGCAGTCGCGTCCGTCCTCGACCATTTTGCGCACGGACTGCAAGTGCCCGATGGCGCGCGAGAGACGGTTGAGCACCGCCTTGGTGTTTTCGTGGACGTGCGGGTGGGCGTGGTCATGCGCATGGTCGTGCTCGTGCTCGTGCGTGTGCGCGATGCCGTGTTCATGCAGATAGGCGTGATCGTGTTCCATGGTAAAGCTCCCTTTTTGTCGTATTTGCAGTATACCACAAACAGGCGCGCTTTGCTACTGAAAAATCCGCTGAAATTTCCGAAAAATACAGCAAAATAACCCTTGCGGGGGGATATTTGCCCGCGTGCGACCACTTTACAAATGCGTCGGAAAACCGTATAATAGAGGCAAATTGAGTTCCCGGAAAGGAAGCATTACCATGGAACATGAACACACCCATACCCACGACGGCGTGGAGCATACGCACGTCCATTCTCACGAGCCGGGTCACGAGCACGAGCACGTCCATGTGCACGTCCACGAGCATGACCATGACCATGAACACTGCCACGAGCATATCCACTGCGGCGAGGATCACAACTGCGCCGCGTGCGGGCACGAGCACGTCAGCCCGCGTGAGGAGCTGCTGGCACTGATGAAGTATATGGTCGGGCACAACCAGAGCCACGCGAACGAGCTGGCGCAGCTCGCCAAGCAGCTTCAGGACGTCGGCGAAAATACCGCCTATGAGCAGGTCATGCTCGCCGTGAGCGATTTTGAAAAGGGCAACCTGCGCCTGTCCACGGTACTGGCGGCGCTGAACGCGTAAGGAGGCGGCGGTATGTGTCTTGCAACGGCATATAAAACGCAGGCGGCGGAGGGGAATCTCCTCATGCGCAATGTGCAGCGCATCGAATGCCGCGACAGTCAGGTGTTCCTGACCGACCTGATGGACCGTCAGGTCGTCATCGAGGGCGAGCTGGTCATGGCGGATCTGGTCGAAAACGTCGTGATCGTGCGCGAGCGGGGCTGAGACGATGGCACACTACGAAGTGGTGCGCGAGATCGAAAATCAGTGCGCCAACAACCAGATGCGCGACGTCTTTTTCCGCGAGATCGAGTGCGACGACCCCGTGCAGTGGGTCAGGCAGGAGATCAAGGGGCGCGAGGTGAACATCTCGGTCGATGAAAAGCAGAACGGCGACCTGACCGTGTTTGCCGAGTCGGCGGGGCTGGTGCAGAAGTTTCTGTTTACGCGGCTGTGATGAAATTTTGCCTCTGGAACGACTTGTAATTGACCTGAAAATGTGTTAGGATGAACCTGTGTCGAAACGGCTGCCTTTGTGCGGCTGTTTTGGCGCGTCTGTACGAAGGAGAGTACAAACTATGGCAACGCATACCATCGCGGTCGCCGGCAAGGGCGGCGTCGGCAAGACGACGACCTGCGGCATGATCGTGGACTATCTTTGCAAACAGAAAAAAGGTCCGATCCTGGTCGTGGACGCCGACGCGAACTCCAACCTCAACGAGGTGCTGGGCGTGGAGGTCGAAACGACGCTGGGCGACATCCGCGAGCAGATGGCGCGCGCTGAGATGAACGGCGGCATCCCCGGCGGCATGACCAAGGCGGACTACGCCGAAATGATGTTCGGCACGGCGCTGTGCGAAGAGGATGATTTTGATATGCTCGTAATGGGCAGAACGCAGGGCAAGGGCTGCTACTGCTTCGTTAACGGCGTTCTCAAAACGCAGATCGACAAATACGCCGGAAACTACAACTACATGGTCATCGACAACGAGGCGGGGCTGGAGCATATCAGCCGTGGGACGCTTCCGCACGTCGATACGATGCTGCTCATCTCCGACTGCTCCCGCCGCGGCATTCAGGCGGTGGGGCGCATCGCGCAGATGATCCGCGACCTGGAGCTCAAGCCCACACAGTTAAAGCTCATCGTGAACCGCGCGCCGAAGGGCGAGCTGAACGCCGGTGTGCGCGAGGAGATCGAAAAGTACGGCTTGGACCTCGTCGGCGTTCTGCCGCAGGACGAGCTGGTGTATGAGTACGACTGCGACGGCAAGCCCAGCGCCACCGTGCCCGACAGCGCGCCGGTGAAGGTCGCGCTGCATGAGATCATGAAAAAGCTGGGTCTGTGACCCGGCAAATACAGCGATTTATAAATTTTGTTTATAAATATTTTTTAGTAGGGGGATTCACATTATGCCTTTTGTTCCCAAGAAACAGGCTTACAATGCCAAGATCCATGAGGTGGAGCTTGGCGTTGGCGAAAAAGCCGTGAAGCTCGGAGGTCAGAACGTTTTGCCGTTCCACACCTTCGACGCTGAGATCGCAAACGCGCCGAAAATCGGCGTGGAGCTGACCGACCTCGGCATGGCGGAGTACACCATGCCCGGTGAGCAGGCGTTCTACGAGGGCTGCCAGACGGTGGTCGATATGGCGAAGCGCGCAGAGACGATGGATGGCGCGTCCTTCCTGTGCCTGCACTTTGAGGGCGCTGATCCCAACGGTCTGAACAAGTCCGTGGAGGAGTGCGTGCAGCTCGCCAAGGACGTGGCGGATGCCGTCACGATGCCCATCGTCATCATGGGCTGCAAGAACGTGGAAAAGGACACGGAGCTGTTCAACAAGTGCGCTGAAGCGCTTGCAGGCAAGAACATCCTCGTGCTCTCCGCGCGTGACGAAAACTATAAGACCGTCGGCGCGTCTGCAGGACTTGCGTACAACCAGAAGGTCGGCGCGGAGTCGGCTGTTGACATCAACCTTGCCAAGCAGCTCAACACCGTTATGACCCAGCTCGGCGTCAATCCGCAGTCGATCATTATGAACATCGGCTCGGCGGCTGCCGGCTACGGCTATGAATATGTTGCTTCCACGCTCGACCGCATCCGCGACGCGGCGCTCAAGCAGTCTGACGCGATGCTCCAGATGCCCATTATGACCCCGGTCTCGTCCGATACCTGGGGCGTGAAGGAATCCGTTATGGCAGAAGCGGATATGCCGGAATGGGGCAATCAGGAAGAGCGCGGCATCGAAATGGAGATCACCACTGCGGCGGCTGTTCTGGCAGGCGGCTCGGACGCAGTCATCATGCGTCACCCGTCCGCGATCGCGACCATCGCCAAGATGATCGCGGCGCTGATGTGATGCAGAAGGAGGAAACGAATTATGGCAGTTAAAGGTCTTGACATTTTCAAGCTCTCCCCCAAGAAGAACTGTAAGGAATGCGGCAGCCCCACCTGCATGGCATTCTGTATGAAGGTCGCGCAGGGCGCGCTCCCCATCACCAAGTGCCCGTATATGTCCGAGGAAGCCATCGCGCTTCTGAGCGAGGCGACCGCGCCCCCCATGAAGGCGCTGGAGGTTGCCGGGCATAAGCTGGGCGGCGAAACCGTGCTGTTCCGCCATGAAAAGACGTTTGTTTCGCGCAACCTGTTCGCTGTGGAGCTGTGCACCTGCATGGACGACGCGGCGGTGGATGCCAAGCTCGCACAGATGAAAACTGTGGACTATGAGCGTATCGGCGAGCGCGAATATGTGGAATTTATCAACATTCACGACGCGGGCGACGCGGCGCGCTTTGCAGAGCTTGCAAAGAAGGCGGCGGCGTGCGAGCGCGGCGTGATTTTGGAAACCGAAAATGTGGACAGCGCCAAGGCGGCTGTGGAAGCCATCAAGGACGCGAAGCCCATCCTGAACGGTGCGAATAAGGATAACTACGCCGCCATGAGCGAAGTTGCGACCGCTGCGGGCATCGTTCTGGGCGTGCATGGCGCGGACCTCTCTGAGCTGCACAACACCGTGGAAGCTCTGGAGAAGTCCGGCAACAAGAACCTCATCCTCGATGTGACCGGCGCAACGATCAAAGAGACGTTCGCAAACGCCGTGCTCGTCCGCCGCACCGCTCTGAAGGACGGCGACCGCACGTTCGGCTATCCCTCCATCGTGAATCTTGCAAACCTCTGCAAGGAGGATGAGCATCTGGCAACGGCGCTCGCCTCCGTGTTTACGCTCAAATACGGCTCGATCATCGTTATGCCGCGCATGACCTACGCCGAGGCGCTGCCGCTGTACGGTCTGCGTCAGAACATCTTCACCGACCCGCAGAAGCCGATGAAGGTCGCCCCGGGCATCTATCCCATCAACGGCGCAGGTCCCGACGATCCGTGCTGCCTGACGGTCGATTTCGCGCTGACCTACTTCCTGGTCTCCGGCGAGCTCGAGCGCTCCAAGACGCCCATCAACCTGCTCATCACCGACGCTTCGGGTATGTCCGTTCTGACTGCGTGGGCTGCCGGCAAGTTCTCGTCCTCGACTGTTAAGAAGTTCTTTGACGAGTTCGACATCGCCTCCAAGGTCAACAACCGCACCCTCATCATCCCGGGCAAGGTCGCGGTCATGAAGGGCGAAATTCAGGACAAGCTGCCGGAGTGGAACGTCGTGGTCGGCACGCGCGAAGCGGTCGAGCTGGTCAAGTACCTGAAGGACGGCGAATACAAGGCTGCCGCCGAGGCTGCCGCTGCTTCCAAGAAGCCCGTCGAGGCTAAGAAGGAAGTCGCCGCCGACGCGCCGCTGGACTTCGAGAAGATCGCGGCGTCCATCCCCGCCATCAAGATCCGCGACGATCTGGGCGCGCACTACAAGCAGCGCGACCCCGAATCGCCGAAGTTCGTCACCATCGGCGAGCGCATCCACTGCATCTCCCCGGTCATCCGCGAGGCAATGGCGACGTTCAACCCCGATCCCATTCTGGAGCGTGCCGCGCAGCAGATCAAGGCGGGCGCAACGTATCTGGACGTCAACATCGGTCCTGCCGAGTCCAACGGTCCTGAGCTCATGACCTGGGCGGTCAAGCTGCTGCAGGAGAACTTCAACAACGTGCCTCTGGCGCTCGATACCGCCAACAAGCGCGCGATCGAAGCCGGCATCAAGGTCTACAACCGCACGAACGGCAAGCCGATCGTCAACTCCGCCGACGCGGGCTCTCGTATCTCCAACATCGACCTCGCCGCTGCGAACGACGCGATCTGCATCGCGCTGTGCTCCGCCGACGGCATCGCCAAGGACAACGAAGAGCGCATGATGCACTGCCACAATATGCTCGAGCGCGGTCTGTCGCTTGGCATGGAAGCCACCGATCTGTGGTTCGACCCGCTGTTCCTCGTCGTCAAGGGTATGCAGGATAAGCAGATGGATGTGCTCAACGCCATCAAGCTGTTTGCCGATGAAGGGCTCAAGTCCACCGGCGGTCTGTCCAACAACTCCAACGGCGCGCCCAAGACGCTGCGTCCGATCATGGACTCCGCGCTGGTCGCCATGGCGATGATGCAGGGTCTGACCTCCGCCATCGTCAACCCCAACGACCTGCGCCTGATGGAGACCATCAAGACCTGCGACATCTTCAAGAACCACGAGCTGTATTCCGACTCGTATCTCGAGGTCTAAGCGCAAAAATACAGGAGACTTGCCCCGGCAGGTCTCCTGTTTTGCATCCTGGAACAGCCCGCAGGGGTGGGATGATGAGTTTTTTGCGGGATTTTTTTGTCAATCCCACAAAAAACACTGTACAAACCGGCAGAATGTTGGTATTCTATAAGATGAAGAACCCCATCGGGGGGATATGTGAAACAGGAGGAGTTCCCATGAGCGTATTAACCGATCTGATTTATGGCGGCTCGAATGCCGTTGCTGGACTGACCGAAGGCGCGGTCAATGACGCGATCGCAAAATACGGCGCAGAGAAAGAGATCGCTTTCCCTGACACCGCATATTTCTTCCCCACGATCTACGCCGCCACCGGCGTGAAGGTCACGAAGCTCGGCGACCTGCCCGCGTGCGTGGGCGTGCTCAAGAGCCTCATCACCAATCAGGAAGATCTGGGTCAGGCGCTCAACGCCGGTCTTGCCACCGCGGTCGGCGCTGAAATTCTGGAAGGTCTGAAATTTGTCGAGCCGAAGGACGCTTACGAGCAGGCAAGCGTGCCCGGCATCGGCTTCGTGCCCGATCCCATCATCCGCTCCCTCGGCGTGCCGCTGGTCACCGGCGATATTCCGGGCGTGGCGGTCGTGCTGGGCAAGGCGGAAAACGCCGAGGATGTCGCCAAGGTCGTCAAGGACTATCAGTCCAAGGGCATCATGACCTTTATGGTCGGCGACGTCATTGAGCAGTGTGCTGAAGCCGGCGTCAAGATGGGTCTGGAGCTGCGCGTCATCCCGCTGGGTCATGACGTCACGGCGGTCATCCACGTTGTCACCGTCGCCATCCGCGCGGCGCTGATCTTCGGCAACATCCAGCCGGGCGATCTGGCGGGTCTGCTTGCCTACACCAAGGAGCGCGTGCCCGCGTTCGTCAACACCTTCGGCGCGATCGACAATGTCGTCGTCTCCGCAGGCGCTGGCGCGATCGCGCTCGGCTTCCCGGTCGTGGTCGATATTGACCTGGGCGAAAATCAGGTCCCGGGCGCTCTGGAGAGCTGCACCGACCATGCCGAGACGGTCAAGAAGTCGCTCGAGCTGCGCGGCATCAAGATCAAGTCCAAGGAGCTGCCCATCCCCGTGGCGTTTGCCGCCGCGTTCGAGGGCGAGATCATCCGTAAGGCAGATATGAAGGTCGAGTTCTGGTCCGCCAAGAACACCACCTGCGAGCTGGTGCTGATGAAGGACGCTGCCGAGGTCGAGGATCACAAGATCACCATCGACGGCCCGGATATTGATTCCGGCGATCTGGAATACGCGCTGGCGACCGTCATCGAGGTCTACGGCAAGAAGATGCAGGCGGATTTCGAGTCTGTCATCGAGCGTAAGATCCACGCGTGGTTCAACTACATGGAGGGCGTGATGCACACCGGTCAGCGCAACCAGTTCCGCATCCGCATCTCCAACGACGCTTATGACAAGGGTCTGCGCCTGAAGCATTTCGGCGAGGTCCTGTACCACATGATCATGGACGAATTTGACGCCGTCGTCGATAAGTGCCAGGTCACGCTCATCACCGATCCCGCCAAGGCGACCGCGTTCCTGAACGACGTGGCGCTGCCGCGCTACAATATGCGTGACGACCGCCTTGCCTCCATGACCGACGAGTCTGTGGACCGCTTCTTCACCTGCATCCTCTGCCAGTCGTTCGCGCCGGCGCACTGCTGCGTCGTCACGCCGGAACGTCTGGGTCTGTGCGGCGCGGTGTCGTGGCTCGACGCCAAGGCGACGTATGAGCTCAACCCGAACGGTCCGTCTCAGCCGATCCTCAAGGAGGGCTGCCTCGACGAGCGCACGGGCCGCTATACCACCGTCAACGAAGCCATCAAGGACGCCACGCACGGCGCGGTCGAGGAAGTCACGCTGTACTCCATCATGGAAGACCCGATGACCTCCTGCGGCTGCTTCGAGTGCATCTCCGGCATCGAGCCGATGTCCAACGGCTTTATCGTCGTCAACCGTGAGTACGCGGGCATGACGCCTGCCGGCATGACGTTCGGTGAGCTCGCCTCCTGCACCGGCGGCGGCGTGCAGACCCCGGGCTACATGGGTCACGGCCGTCACTTCATCGCCTCCAAGAAGTTCATCCACGCCGAGGGCGGCATTGAGCGCATCGTGTGGATGCCGAAGGAGCTGAAGGACGATGTGGGCGAGCGTCTGAACAAGACCGCGAAGGAGCTGTACGGCATCGACAACTTCACCGACATGATCGCCGATGAGACCGTCTGCACCGACTGCGACGCGCTGTATGAGTTCCTCCAGGAAAAGAACCACCCCGTTCTCAATATGGAGCCGCTCATGTAATCACACAAAAAATGCCCCGGCTGCAAATGCAGCCGGGGCACTTTTAATTCTCAAAAGCCTCGCAGAGTTTCGCCGCCGCAGCGGCGAAAATAATTTGAATCATTTTTGCCGGCGGCGTGTACGTCGGCAAAAATTCTGCTCACGGAGCGGAATGTAGAATTTTTGTGCTTGCACAAAAATTATGCGTGCAGCGCAGTGTGAGCCTTTTCAAACGGAAACCCAGCGAAGCGGTTTTCGTTTGAGCATTTTTCAAAAATTTATTTTTGAAAAATGCAAGTCACCATTTGTTTTCAACTCGTTCGGCGAAGCCGAAGAAGTCGCGGACGGGGAGGACCGTGCCGTCGTCCAGCGTGACGCGACCTGTGAAGCGACCGAACACCTGATGCTGGTCGGATTTGAGAACGCCCGCGTTCATGCACGCGCTGCGGTCGAGCACGGGGGTGAAGTCCATATAAAAGCGGTTGTCGTCACTGGTGAATTTCCACGGGGCGAGGTAGTCGAATTTGCTGTCCTTCTGCGGAATTTCAAACGTGACCTGGCTGAGCTTGTGCAGCACGCCGTCATAAAACAGCGCGTTTTCCGACGCGGCGGCGGTGTTGCCGAAGCCGTATCCGATGTTCCAGCCGAACGGCACGCCGTCCAGCAGCCCAGAGGCGCTGCCCCAGTACCATGTGTTGTGGTATGTCCACACGCCGCGTCCCCAGTCGAGCACGGCGAAAAAGTGGTCAGGCGTCAGCTCAAAGCGCCGGTCTCCCAGCTCGATCCAGCCCTCGGCGCGCAGGCAGTTGATCTTCTGGTTGTAGTAAAAATGCTTCGGCTTATCAAACGGCGTTGCGATGACGATGCTCTCGCGCGGCTCATCCGTCAGGCGGACGATGCCTTCGATGGCGTCCTTGCCGCGGAAGTTATCCATGTGGAACGTCAGGCAGCGCGCGTCGTCCTCGTGGTAAAACGCCATGGCGTAGCCGCCGCGCGCGATCTCACTCGCACCGTCCACGGACGTTTCGGGCAGCCCCGTTTTGCCGCGCGGGAAGAGGCGCATGGGGCTTTTTGTCTGCTCCCAGCCCTCGTCAAAGTGCAGGAAGGAGATGGAGTCCAGCCCCATATAGCCATTGTCGGCGATGGTCAGCGCCAGACCGATGTGCCCGTCGGTGATGAGGTAGTAGTCCCACTCCTTGATGCGCAGCTTGCCCACTTTGATCTCATCGCGGCAGTATACCGGCAGCAGGCTGCGCGCCCAGCCGGGCTCGGCGAGGTCGCCCTTCCGATCCAGAAGCGGCGCGGCGGTCAGAATTTCGTGCTGCATGACGTTGCCTCCTGTGAAAGATGATTTTTGAGAAATGCCGCCACGGCGGGCAGGACGCGCTCCGGCGCGACGAGAGCACTTTGCGCGTGCCGCGCGCCGGGGATGCGCAGCAGCGATTTTTCGGTGCGGCAGGCAAGATACCCCTCCTCCGACATCCGGCAGGGGACGAACGTGTCTGCCTCGCCGTGGATGAACAGGACGGGGTAATTTGCCGCGCGCAGCGCGTCCAGCGTGCTGCACCCGGCAAGGCGGTAGCCCGCCAGCACCGGCGCGAACACGCGCATGGGCGCAAGCGCCGCGCCCACAGGCAGCCGCGGGAAGCGCTGCCGCGCCACATGGCGCAAAATGGCGTCCGGCGAGGTAAAGCCGCAGTCGGCGACGATGCCGCGCACATTCGCGGGAAATTCAAAGCACGAGGCGAGCAGGACGCTCGTCGCGCCCATCGACACGCCCATCAGATACAGCGGATGGTCAAGCCCCAGCATCTGCGCAAGATATGTGACCCACGAGAGCACATCGTAGTGCTCCCGCGCGCCGAAGGTGATGAAGTGCCCGCCCGACGCGCCGTGCGCACGCTGCGTGCAAAGAAGCAGGTTATAGCCCTGTTCATGCAAAAACTGCGCGTAGGCGGCAAAGTCGTACTGCGCGCAGGAGCGATAGCCGTGGAACATCAGGATCGTGCCCACGGCGTGCTCACACGGCAGAAATTCGGCGGTGAGCCACTTTTTGTCGTAGCTCATCACGCGCAGCGTTTGCCGGGGCTTTCGCGCGATCCAGTCCGCACCGGCCAGGACGGCATCGGCAAAGTGGGCATAGGTCGTACCTTGCAGCGCCTCGCGCGTGAGTTTGCCCGTATGGCGCTTCGGTGCACCGGCGTAGCACAGCTCGCAAAGCCCCGTGCCGGTAAAGACCGCTGCGGCGGCGGTCAGAATTTTTGCGGGTGCTTTCATGCGTTTTTCCTTCCCAGCTTCGCCCAGAATCGGAACGTCAGCGGCCAGACACACCCGGCGCACAGCACCAGAATAAAGTAGCGCGCCGCCCCGGCGAGACCCTCCGGCAAAATGGCGAGCAGCGGCGCCTTGAGCACCGTCTTGACCGCCAGCAGCAGCGCCAGCCCCAGAATGAGCTTGAGCGCCTGCGCGTACCAGACGGCGCGGGTGTCAAACTTGATATACCTTTTCTCAATGAAATACATCAGCGGCAGCGCCGCGATCGCACCGAGCAGCTTGGCGGCATTCTGCGCGCCGTGCGTCACGTTGGAGGCAGCCTCGGCGGAGGAAGCATCCACGCGCAGCCCGCTCGCATAGCCGTAAAATGCCGCCGCGAGTACGAGCGCCGCGCCGAGCAGCCACGGCATGGCTTTTGCCTGCGTAGCGTCCGAGCGGAACGCCGGGTAGAGCGCCGCGAGCAGCACGAGCGCCAGCGCGAAGGCAACGCCCACGTCCAGCGGCGTGTGTACGCCCAGGTACATCCGCGAAAACGGCACGAGCACGATCAGCGCCGCGCACACCCAGCGCACCCAGCGGCGCTTTGCCGTCACCGCCATCGCGCCGAATGTGCCCACGGCGTTCTGCGTGTGCCCGGAGGGGAAGGAATAGCCCGTCGCCGCGGCGCGCGCGCTTTCTACGATCGTAAAATCCGGGTCGAGCACCCACGGGCGCGGGATGCGGCAGACGAGCTTCAAGAACTGGTTGCCGAGCGTGCCGAACAGCCCGACGAGAAACGCGTAATACCCGCCGCGCTTGCTCACGCACCAGAACAGCGCAAACGAAAGCACTAAAAACGCCAGCTCATCACCGCCGTAGGTCACGGCGGAAAAGATCGCGTCGAGCACCGGGTGGCGCAGACGCTCCAGAATATATAAGAATTGCATGGAGACCTCCTTGAAAAGGGAATGTCTGATTTTCCCCAGTATACCACACCCGGCGGCAAATGCCAATGCGCGGCTTGATTTTTCTGCCCGAAACGGCTATGCTATACAAAAAGCACAAAGGCAGGAGGCGGAAGAATGTTTTCTCACGAAGAACGCTGCATTTACGGGCGCAATCAGATTATGGAGGTGATCTGCCAGCTCCGATTCCCCGACATTCTGAAGATCGAGGCGCAGGAGCCGTTTGAATTTCAGGACGCGGTACGCGGAGCGTATCCGCAGTACGCCAAAAAGGTCGAGCAGCTCCCGCCCGTGCAGCGGGACGGCAAAATGATCCCGCAGGGCACGGTCAACAATTATCAGTTCATCTCGGAGGACGGGCAGTGGAAGGTGAGCCTTGCCAAGGGCTTTATCGCGCTGTCCACGCACCGCTATACGCGCTGGGAGGACTTTGCCCGGCGGCTGGACGTGGTGCTGGCGGACTTTATCCGTGTCTATCAGCCGGCGTATTTTTCGCGCGTCGGGCTGCGGTACATCAACTTCATCCGCCGCGCGATGCTGGGGCTGGAGGAATGCTCGTGGCGGGAGCTGATCGCGCCGGAGTTTTTGGGGCTCATGGCGTCGGAGGATGTGCAGAGCGGGGCATTTGCCAAATTCGAGCAGACGGCGACCTTGAGCGTCCCCGGCGGGGCGAAGGCGAACATCAAAAGCGCGCCCGCCGTTTTGCGCCGGACGGAAAACGCCACGAAAAAGACGACGGAGGAGCGGGTGTTCCTGCTGGATCTCGATCTGTATATGGAGGGCAACACCCCGCTCGGGCACGCGGCGGCGGCGCTGAATGTGCTGAGCGGCAACGCCACCAGCGTCTTCCGCAGCGCCATCACCGACACGCTGCATGACGCGATGCAGCCGGGCGCGGTATGAGCATGGACATTCACGCGCTCGCACCGGGGGTGTGGTATACCGACCTCGTGCAGGCGGGCGACCGTCCCGCGCTGGGGCTTGCAGCGGGCACACGCGGCGCGGTGCTCATCGACGGCGGCAATTCGCCCGCCCACGTCGCGCCGCTGCTGGCATTTGCGCGGGGGCGCGGGCTGTCATTGCAGGCGGTTTGCCTGACGCACTGGCACTGGGATCACTGCTTCGGCGCGGTGAGCACCGCCCTGCCGGTCATCGCGTGTGAGCAGACGGCGGCAAAGCTCGACTGGATGCGCACGCTTACATGGGATGACGACGCGCTTGCCGCGCGCGTGGCGGCGGGGACGGAGATGGACTTCTGCCGCGAGAATATCCAGATCGAGTACCCGACCCAGCCGCGCAGCATTCAAGTCCCCGCGGCGGCGCGGACATTCGCGGGCGAGGAAACGATCGACCTCGGCGGGCTGACGGTGCGCCTGATGCAGGTCGTGAGCGACCACAGCCCGGACTGCTGTGTGGCGCTGCTGCCGGAGGCGGGCGTGGCATTTTTGGGCGACTGCCTGTACCTCAACATGGATCACGAGCCGTGGCATCGCACCCCGGCGCGCACCCGCGCGCTCATGGAGCGCCTGCTGGCGCTGGACGCGCAGTGGTACGTCCCGGCGCACCACGGGCTGTATACGCGCGCGGAATTTGCGCAGTACGCCGCCCAAATGACCGCCGCCGCCAACGCGGCAGAGGGCGCGCCCGACCTGCTGACCGCCGCCCAACGCTTCAAAACCCAAACCGGCACGCCTCCCGACGAGGATGAACAGGCGCTGCTGGCAGAATTTCTGGCGGCAAGGGCATACGAGTAAGAAAAGGACGTCTTTCCGAGGGAAAGACGTCCTTTTTGTATGCCCCGGCGGCGCGGGAGATGCGCCGCCGGGGAAAGGAAGGAGGGAAGAGGCTCAGGTCGTTGTGGTGGTGTCGGTCGTGTCCTGCAGGGGCGTGGCTGCATCCGCCGTGCCGTCGGGCGGGGTGGGCTGCTCGGTGGGGGCTTCGCCGTCGGGACGGGCGGGGGGATCGCCGGTGGGCTTGCCGCCGAAGCCGGTTTGCGTCTCGCCGGTTTGGGCTTCGGCTGTTTCGGCAGTTTCAGCGTCGGCGTTCAGCGTATAGCTTTCGCCGTCGGTAAGCTCCGGGGCGGAGTAGAACACGAAGCGCACGTCGCACGGCGCGGTCTCGCTGAAGAGCGTGTCCGAACCGCTCGTGATGGTGAGCGTGCTGCCCTTGGCGACGAGCGCCGTGCCGCCGAAGCCGCCGAAGTCACCGAATCCATCGGGCGGCGTGCCCATATCACCGGGCTGCTGCGTACCGTCGGGAGGTGTCCTGTCACTCGGTTGTGTGCCGTCGGGGAGTTCGGGCATATCGTCGGGGCGTTCGCCGTTCGGGGGCTGCATTTTGCCGCCGCCAAAGCTGCCAAAGCCGCCCATGGTGCTGCTGCCGAACGTGACGTAGGGCTGCGCCGCGGAGAGGTTCATGCCCATGCCGCTGCTGCCGCCCGCGGCAAGCACCGTGCCGCCGGTGACGGTGATCGTGCCGTCGGCGTCGAGCGGCTGATTGTCGGCGCCGTTCGCCGTCCAGACCACGACCGTGCCGCCGGAGATCGTCAGGTCACCGTTGGAGTCAAAGCCGTCGCCGCCGGAGGTGTAGGCGCGGATCGTGCCGCCGGAGACGTTCATCGTGAAATCATAGCCGGACAGGTCGGCGTTCGCAGCGTTCAGGCAGTCGTCGGTCGCGGTGATGTCGATATTGCCGGAAAAAACATTCAGCGTCGCGGCTTCCAGACCCTCGTAGCAGTCCGTGATGGTGATGCTCGGACCGTCCGTGCTGTCTGCGCCGACGTTCAGCTCGTAATCGGCGTGGATGGCGTCATCTGCCGCACTGATCGTGAGCGCGCCGCTGGGGATGTTCAGCGTCTGCTCGGCGTTGATGGCGTCGCCCACGGAGGCGCTGATGGTAAGCGTCAGCTCCTCAATGGTGAGCGAGGCTTCGCCCTCTTCGTCCGTCGTAGCGCCGGACTTGATGCCGTTTTTGCCGTTTGCATTGACGGTCAAGCTGCCCGCGCCGCAGAGCGTGACGGTCGAGCCGTCCTTACATTTGATGACGGCGTTCTCGGCGTCGGTGTTTTCGGGGTATTCGCCGTCATTATTCTGCGCGCTGTCGGTCAGGGCGTTTTCCGTGCCATCCGCCGCGAGGATCGCCACCCCGGACAATTTGGCGCAGGTGATGGGCGCGGTCGCGCTGCTCGTGAGATCGAGACCGTTTAAGATCAGGGTCACGCCGGTCGTGCCTTTTTTGATCTTGATCGAGCCGTCGGCACACGCGCCGGAGACGGTGTAGGTACCCGCCTCGTCGATGGTCAGCGCCGTGCCGTTTATTTCCGTGCCGCTGCTGCTGCCGGTGACGGCAATGCCGCTGTCGGAGAACACAAATTCCGCTGACGCGGCGCTAAGCGTGCTTGCCGCTGTGCTGTCAGATGTGCTGGTATCGGCGCTGTCCGCGCTGACCGTCGGAGTGCCGGCAGTGTTCGCTGCCGTGGCTTTGACGATGAAAAATACCAGCGCCGCCGCCACGAGCGCGAGCACGGCAAATAAAATCGTTCGTTTTTGAGAGTGTGTCATGTCAGATCATCCTTTCTGTATCGATCCTGGCGTCAGCATACAATGTGTTCCTAAATCTCACCTAAAGGCAGCCCTTTAGGCTGGATTTAGGTCGGGCTGGTATGCTGACGGCACAAAGGAGGCACACGCACATGGAAACGACGTACAGCTTTGCGCGCTATGAAAAAAAGTACCTGCTTACGCGCACGCAGCGTGACGCGCTCATGGCGCGCATCGGCGCGCAGCTCAAACAGGACGCGTACCCCGTGTATACAATTTGCAGTTTATATTATGATACCGACGACTACCGCCTCGTCCGCGCGTCTTTGGAGCGCCCCATTTATAAAGAGAAGCTGCGCGTGCGCAGCTACGGCGTGCCGGACACGGGCGACGCGGTATTTGTGGAACTCAAAAAGAAGTACGACGGCGTGGTGTATAAGCGCCGCGTGACCGCGCCGCTGCCGCAGGTCGCGCCGTTTCTCGCGGGGCGGCTGGCAGACGGCGCGTTCGGGCAGATCGGGCGCGAGATCGACTGGTTTCAGCGCCGCAATCACACCGCGCCGAAGGCGTTCATCGCCTATGACCGCGCGGCGTTTGCGGGGTTAGACAACGATGCGCTGCGCGTGACGTTTGACACAGGTCTTCGCTGGCGCGCGGAGGCGCTCGACCTCACGCGCGGCGACTGGGGGCAGCCGCTTTTGCCGGAGGACGCGGTGCTGATGGAGGTGAAGCTCCCGGGCGCGTGCCCGCTGTGGCTCAGCCGCGCGCTGTCGGAGCTGGCGATCTACCCGACGTCGTATTCCAAATACGGCGCGTGCTACCGGGAACATTTGCTGCCGGCGCTGCAAAAAAACGGATGGGAGGAACAATTCTGTGCTTGAATCCATTATTACGGGCGAAATTACGCTGAAGGTATTTCTGCTCTGCTCGGCGGCGTCGGTGGTGCTGGGCATCGCGGCGGCGCTGGTCAGCACGCGCGGCGCGCGCAGCTCGCAGAGCTTCTGCATCACGGTGGCGCTGCTGCCGCTGGCGGTGCAGATGGTCATCATGCTGGTCAACGGCAATCTCGGCGCGGGTGTCGCGGTGGCGGGCGCGTTCGGGCTGGTGCGCTTCCGCTCCGCGCCGGGGACAGCGCGCGAGATCGCGGCAATTTTCTCGGCGATGGCGCTGGGGCTTGCCACAGGTATGGGGTATCTGGCGCTGGCAGCACTGTTTTTTGTCATTTTCGCGGCGGTCATGCTGCTGCTCACGGCGCTCAAATTCGGCGCGGGCGACGACGCGGAGCGCATTTTAAAGATCACCATCCCGGAAAATCTGGACTATGACGGGCTGTTTACCGATCTTTTTGAGCGCTATCTGCGCTCATATACACTCGAACAGGTGAAGACCAGCAACATGGGCACGCTCTACGAGCTGCAATATCGCGTGACGTTCCGGCAGGCGGAGGGGACGAAGGCATTTTTGGACGAGCTGCGCTGCCGCAACGGCAATCTCAACATCTGCTGCGCCCGCGCGGGCAGAAACGAGCTGCTGTGACCTTGCGTCCGGCAGGGAAGCTCTGTATAATGAAGAAAACCGGGATGGAGGTGTATCCGAATGCGGCTGCTTATTGCGGAGGATGAGGCGGACCTGGCAGAGGCGCTGGGTGCATTTTTTGAGAAAAATCATTTTTCGGTGGACATCGTGCACGATGGGCGCGCCGCGTGCGACTATGCCGAGGCGGGCGCGTATGACGCGATGGTGCTGGATGTGATGATGCCGTATATGGACGGCTTCGCGGTGCTGCGAACGCTGCGCGAACGCGGCGACAAAACGCCCATCCTCATGCTGACCGCGCGGGGCGAGACGCGCGACCGCGTGGCGGGGCTCGATCTCGGCGCAGACGATTATCTGCCCAAGCCCTTTGACCCCGACGAGCTGCTCGCGCGCGTGCGGGCGCTGCTGCGCCGGAGCGACACCTACCGCCCAAGCGTGCTGTCGTTCGGCGACCTGTCGCTCGACCCTGCTACGGGCGAGCTTTCGTGCGGCACAAAGCGCGTCCGCCTGAGCGGGCGGGAATTTCAGCTTATGGAGCTGTTTCTGCGTTCGCCGGGGATGCTGTTTTCCGCCGAACGGCTGATGGAAAAGATCTGGGGCTGGGACAGCGAGGCGGAGATCAGCGTCGTCTGGGTGAACATCTCGAACTTGCGCAAAAAGCTCAAAGCCATCGGCTCGACTGTGCAGATCAGCGCCAGCCGGGGGCTTGGGTATCTGCTGGAGGCGGCGAAATGATCAAACGCTTACGGGCAAAATTTATCCGCATCACGATGCTGTCGGTCGCGGTGGTGCTGCTGGTGCTGAGTTTGATCGTGAACGCGGCGAATTTTATTGCCGGCAGCCGCGACCTTGACCGCACGCTCGACATGATCTGCGAAAATCAGGGCAATATCCCGACTGACCGCATCCCCGGCACGCTGCCCACACCGCCGGACGGGGCGGACACCGGCGACTTCACGCCGCCCGCCAAGCCCGAGCCGCCGCGCGGGCTGTTCACCGCTGAAACGCCGTTTTCCACGCGCTATTTTTACCTGCGCTTCGACGAGGACGGGAATCTCGCCGGCGAGGATTTTTCGCACATCGCCGCCGTGACGCAGGCGGACGCGGACGCGTATTTGCAGGCGGCGCTGCGTCACGGCGCGGGCTACGGCTTTTACGGCGGCTACCGCTACCGCGTGGCGGACGAGGGCGGGGGATGCTATATGGCGGTGTTCCTCGACTGCTATCAGGAGCTGCGCTCGGCGCAGACGTTGGCGATCTGGACCGGCGTTTCCTACGCGGTGTGCCTGGGGCTGGTGTATGTACTCGTGGTGCTGCTCTCGCGCCGCGCCATCGACCCGGTCGTGCGGGCGGCGGAGCAGCAGAAGCAGTTCATCACCGACGCCGGGCATGAGCTGAAAACGCCCATCACCGTCATCACCACGAGCCTGAAGGTGCTGGAGATGGAGGTCGGGCAGCAGAAGTGGATCGACAAGGCGCGCGCGCAGACGGACAAGCTGCGCCAGCTCGTGCAGTCGCTCATTACGCTCTGCAAGTACGACGAGGAGACCTCGCCGCTGCATCCACAGCCGTTCGATGTGAGCGAGGCGGTGCGCGATACGGCGGCGTCGTTTGCGGACCTTGCCCGGTCCGGCGGGCACGCGCTGGACGTTTCCGTCCCGCCGGAGCTGACCTATTGCGGCGACGAAGCCGCCGCGCGGCAGCTCGTGTCCATTTTACTCGACAACGCTGTCAAGTACGCCGCGCCGGACACAAGCATCCGTGTCGTGCTCGAAGCGCTGGGGCGTGGGGTGCGGCTCACCGTCGCAAACGAATGCCGCGAGCCCATCGCGGGCGATGTGGATCGGCTGTTCGACCGCTTTTACCGCCCGGACGCGTCGCGCACCGCCGCGACCGGCGGCTTCGGCATCGGGCTGTCGATCGCCCGGAGCATCGCCGAAGCGCACCGCGGCACGATCCGCGCCGAGATGTCCGGCGAGACGATCACGTTTATCGCGGAGCTGAAATAAAAACTGCCCGCTGTTCCTGCGAACAGCGGGCAGTTCTATGCCTTAAAAATCGGCTTCAGGCGGGTTTGTGCCGCCGAAACGGTTGTCGGGCGTTCTGCTTTCGATGACCTTGCCGAGCGAGTGCTTGAAATATCTGCCGTAATAGGGAAGCTGTGTTTTGGAGAATTGCTCCGTCAGGTAGCCCCTGACGGGCGGCTCATAGGTGAGGTCGGCGACGGGCAGCTCCTGCTCGGCGAAAATATACTCCGCGTTTTCCACATACACGCGCTCCATGCGGAAATTCCGCAGCTTTTCCCGGTCGCACGAGACGCTGATCGCCGCGCGCAGCGGCGTTTCGGAGCGGAGGTAAACATCGCGCAGCGTGAAATTCTGGCAGGTGAAGGGCTTACTGAACTGGATGGGCACGACGCAGCTTCCGTAGGTGTGGATATTTTCCACCAGCACGTCGCGGCAGCTCTCGGCAAAGCGGATGCCGAACACGGCGCAGGTCGAGACGTCGCGGATGGTGATGTTGTAGAACTCATCCTCGGTGTGCATCCGCCTGCGCGCCCAGACCGGCGCGGGCGTGCCGAAAAAGACGGCGCAGATGCTGATGGTCTTGCCGGTGTCCTTGATATTCTCGATGGTGATGTTATAGAGCTTCGCACCGTCGGTGTTGAGCAGCCGCACGAGTGAGCACGCGTGCGTGGAGGCGATGATGTTGCGGATGGTGATGTCGTGGATGTCGAGCGCCTTGCCCGCGACGCGCTCGCGGTTCGTTTTCGCCTCGTCGATGGCGTTGAGCGCCACGGTGTCGTCGCCGGTCACGCCGGTGATGTTTTCGATCGTGATGAACTCGCAGCCGTAGCGCAGGTCGATGCCGTCCTGATTTTCCACCGTCGCGTAATTGCGGAAATGCAGGTCATGAATGCGCCCGAAGCGGCAGAAGGTGAAGCAGGTGGAGTAGTGCTTGGCGTTCGTGATGCACAGGTTCGCCACCTCAAAATTGCGGACGTTAAAGAGCGAGATGAGGTCGTAGTCGCAGCCGTCGGGATATTCCTCCGGCGCTTGCTCGTGGTAGTATTCCGGGCGGTTCTCACGCGTCCACGCGCCGCCGTCGATCGTCGCCTCGCCCACGCCGAGAATGCGGATGTCATGCAGCTCGGTTTGGCTCAGCTCCGTGCAGAAAACGTGCACAGGCAGATCGTCCGCCGCCCGCAGATACGCGCCGGAGAGGACGACCGTCATGGAGCTTGGCAGGACGATATTCTCGTCGATGTGCCAGACCGCCTCGCCCGTGCGCGCGTTCACCCGTGGGATCACGACCTGATCGCACCCCTCCTGTTTGGCAAGCGCGATCGCGTTCTGGATCGTCCGCGCGTCGCTATCGCCCCAAACCCGCGGATCGCTGCAAGAGATGTATTCCATGACAGACCTCCAGTTTGTACGATTGTATCCAGTATATCACCAAAACCCCAAACACGCATTGCCTTTCAGCGCAGATTTATCGCAAAATCCGTCAGAATCGGGGGCGTAGCATTTTATGGGAAACTGTGCTATGATAGGTCATAATCACAAGAAGAGGGTGATGGCGTGAGTGTGACGGTGGGGGAGCTTTTGAAATTGCCGTCTTTGCGGCAGGCGAGGGTTTTGGGCGGCGAAGGGGGACTTTCCAGAACGGTGTCGTCCATCTCGGTGCTGGAATCGACCGACCCGGGCGTGCTGGTGCACGAGGTGTTCCAGCACAACCAATATTCCGGCAGCGAGATCGTCATCACCGGCTTTCTCAACTGCGTGGAGGATGTGGATCTGCAATGCGCCAACCTTCTGCGGCTCATTGACGGCGGGGAGGTCGGGCTTGTCCTGTACTATGTAGGCGTGTATCTGCCGCGCGTGGATCGGCGGCTCATCGACATTGCGAATGAGCACGATTTTGTGCTGATCTGTATGCCGGAGGGGCAGCGTCATCTGCGCTACAGCGACCTCATCACCGACGTGATGGAGTGCATTTACCGCGACCGGGCGGCAAAGGTTTCGCTTGTGTCGGACATTCTGGCGCGCATTTCCACCGCGCCGCACCACCAGCAGACGGTCGGCACGGCGCTGCAAATGCTCTGCGCGGAGCTCGGCTGTTCGGCAGTCCTCAGTACGCATGAGGGCAGAATTTTGAATCTCGCCGCGTGGCCCACCGGGACGGAGGATGACATCCGGGAGGGCATTGAGCGCTGCCTGCCGCTCCCGGACGCGCGGGCGATGCCGTGCCCGTTTTTGCCGGACGCGGAGCTGATCTGCCAGCCCATCCGGGCGGACGAGTTGCAGCCGCTCCAGCTCACGCTCATCAAGGTCGGATCGCCGCTCAGCCGGCAGCTTACGGAGCAGGCGGCGGACACGGTGCGTATCTGCATCAACATCTGGGGCAGGCAGCACGGCGCGGTCGCCATCCACGAGCTCATCCGCGCCATCTTGCAGGACGAGCCGCTCAAAATGCGCCGTCTGGCGGAGATTTTCCATGTGGACGTCGCGGCGCTGCACGAAATTTGGATGCTGTGCGGTATGGAGGACGCGTCCAAGGTCAGCATGGAGCAGATGACGGGCGCGGTGCGCCGGTGCGCAGGTCTTGCGATCGGCGCGGTGTATGACGGCACGCCGGTCATGAGCCTCAGTACGCCCCACTCGCTGCGCGAGGCGGAGAGCGTGATGCAGGACATCCTCCGCCAGGCGCGGGCGGTCGATCCGAACGCGGTGCTGGTGCGCTGCGGCGGATTGTCCAATACGACAAATTGCCGCGAGGCGTATCTGCTGGTTTTGGAAAATCTGGACGACGCGCGGCGCATTTATCCGCACAAAACGCTCTTTTCGCAGGGCGAGCTGGAATTTGCCGCGTCCTGCCGCAGGCGCATCGGCGAGGGCGAGGCGGCGGCAGCCCGGCGGACACTGCCGCTGACTGCTTTGCGGTCCGACCGGGAGTATCAGGAGCTTTTGCACACAGCGTGCGCGTATCTTCTGGACTGTGACGGCAGCGTGACCCGGACGGCGCAGATGCTGTTTTTGCACACGAACACCATCAAATACCGCTTACAGCGGATCTCCGACCTGCTCGGCTGGCGGCTGGGAAAAATGCCGGAGACGAGCGGGCTGTATCGCAGCGCCGCCATCTATCGCTTGCTCCATGAGCCACACGAATAAGGATAATAAGCAGTGCTTCACGCATTGTCCAAACGGACAATGCGTGAAGCTATTTTTCTGCCGATTCGACAGTATTCTTTTACGATTTGCAGTGGTATCATTGCACCATTCTTTAAAGAGATTTCTCAAGAGAGAGGAGCAAATTCCATGAGTGAAAAAACAAGCGGCTTCAAGATCGAAGAATCTCAGCGGCAGAGCTGGCTTTCGATCGCGGCGGTCTGGGCGGGCGGCATGATCTGCGTGCCATGCCTGATGATCGGCGGCGTTCTGGCAGGCGGCGGGCTGAGCCTGGGGCAGATCGTACTGTCCATCCTGCTCGGCTACGGCCTCATCTGCGCCTACATGATCTTTATCGGGATGCAGGCGTGCGACACGGGGCTTCCCGTCTCGGTCATGGCGTCCGGCGCGCTGGGTGAAAAGGGCGCGCGGTATATTATCAGTACGCTGCTCGCCATCGCCTGCGTTGGCTGGTTCGGCATCCAGTCTGCAACGTGCGGCAGCGCGTTTGCGAGCATGGTCGCCAATATGCTCGGCAAGGAAGCTTCGCCCACGTTCGTGACGGTCAGCTCCATCGTCTGGGGCATCATCATGCTGGTGACGGCGTGCGGCGGCTTTAAGGGGCTCAAATGGCTCAACTACATCGCCGTGCCGCTGCTCGTGATCGTCTGCCTGTACGGGCTCATCGCCGGGATCGTGTCGAATGACGGTGGCGCTGCCATCGCAAACTACGCGCCGGAGGCATCCTCGGGCATGGTGTTCGGTATCTCGATGGTCGTGGCATCGTTCGCGCTCGGCGGCGTCATCTCCGCGGACTACTGCCGCTTTGCAAAGAGCCGCGGCGACGTGGTGAAGTCCTCCCTCGTGGGCGTCATCCCGGCGGGACTTTTCATGCTGCTCACCGGCGCGCTCATGAGCATCGTCACGGGGCAGTACGATATTTCCGCCATCCTCGCCTCGCTCGGCGTGCCGTTTGTGGGTCTGATCGCGCTGGTGCTTGCCACATGGACGACCAATGTCACCAACGCCTACTCCGGCGGTCTGGCGCTGAGCAATCTGCTCGGCTTCGACGAGAGCAAGTTCAAGGTCACGACCGGCGTTGCCGGTGCGATCGGCACGCTGCTGGCAGCGTTCGGACTGCTGAACGCCTTCCAGGGCTTCCTGTCCCTGATGTCCGCGCTCATCCCGCCGCTTGCCGGTGTGCTCATCGCGTCGTACTGGATCGTGGGCAAGGGCAGGAAAGAGAACTTCGCGGCGCGCTCCGGCTTCTCCGCAGTGGGCGTGATCTCGTTCGCCGTGGGCGCGATCTTCGCCTGCATCACCGGCGGGACGTTTGCGAGCTTCCCGGGTCTGGTCGCGGCGCTGCCGTTTTTGAATGTGCCGTTCTTTGTCGGCCCTGTCAACGGCATTGTAGTCTCGCTGGTGTTCTATGTGATCCTGGCAAAGCTGTTCCCTGCGAAAAATAAGTAAATAGTCGGTCCGGGGGCATGGGCGCGGCCTGTGCCCCTCGGAATCGCCAATAAGGAGTATTGCTATGCGAAAAATCGGTATCCCGGAAATTGAAGATATTGCCACCGGCGCGGCGCTGCTCGGCGCGGGCGGCGGTGGCGACCCGTATGTGGGCAAGCTCATTGCCATCGGCGCGGTGCAGGAGTGCGGCGCGGTGACGCTGCTTGACCCCGATGAAGTGCCGGACGACGCTCTGGTCGTCCCCATCGCCATGATGGGCGCGCCCACGGTGCTGGCGGAAAAGGCGATCGGCGGCACGGAATATAAAAAGCTGTTTGACATGGTGTCCAAATTCTTCGGGCAGAAGATCTACGCCTTTATGCCCATCGAGGCGGGCGGCGTAAACTCCATGCTGCCCATCGCGGCGGTGGCGCGGCTGGGGATGCCCATGGTGGACGTGGACGGCATGGGGCGCGCGTTCCCGGAGCTTCAGATGGTCACATTCACCATCGGCGGCATGAAGGCGACGCCCATGGCGCTGGTGGACGAAAAGGGCAATAGCTGCATTTTTGAGACCATCACGAATAAGTGGACCGAGGAGCTTGCCCGCGCGGTCACGATGAGCTGCGGCGCGTCCGTTTCCGTGTCGCTTTATCCGATGAGCGGCAAGCAGATGAAGGAATTTGGCGTCCGCGGCATCGTCACGCGCAGCCAGCAGCTCGGTAAAGCCATCCGCACCATCAAGGACTGCGGCGACAAAACGCCGGAGGAGCATTTTCTCGAGCTGTCGGAGGGCTTCCGGCTCTTCAAGGGCAAGATCACGGACGTGCTGCGCGAGACGCGCGCGGGCTTCAACTTCGGCAAGGTCGTGCTGGAGGGCATCGGCGATTACAGGGGACGCACCGCGTATGTGGAGTTCCAGAACGAGAACCTGACGGCGACGGTGGACGGTGAAATTCTTGCCACCACGCCCGACCTTATCTCACTGGTGGACACGGAGACGTTCCTCCCGGTCACGACCGACGCGCTCAAATACGGCAAGCGCGTCATGGTGGTGGGCCTTAAATGCTTCCACCTCTGGCGCACAGAAAAGGGGCTGGAGCTGGTCGGTCCGCGCTATTTCGGCGTGGATACCGATTATATTCCGCTGGAAGAGCGCTGCAAGGGAGGAAACTAAGATGTATAAACTCGGAATCGATGTAGGCGGCACGAATACCGACGCCGTTCTGGTGGATGAAAACCGCACCGTGGTGGCGGACATCAAATACCCCACCTCGGCAGATATTTATGACGGCATCCTGGGCGCGATGCGCACCGTGCTGGAGGTCTCCGGCGTTGACCCCAAGCAGATCCATCAGGCGATGCTCGGCACGACGCAGTGCACCAACGCCATCGTGGAGCGCAAAAACCTCGCGCCCATCGGCATCCTGCGCATCGGCGCACCGGCGGCGACCGGCATCCGCCCGATGGTCGATTGGGCGGCGGACATCCAAAAGGTCGCCGTTGGCAGCACGATCATCGGCGGCGGCTTTGAATATGACGGCAGGGAGCTTGCCCCGCTCGACACTGCGGCGGCAAAGGCGTTTTTTGAGGAAATGAAGGCAAAGGGCGTGCAGTCCATCGCCATCTCCTGCGTATTTTCCACCGTCCGCAATGACCACGAGCTGGAAGCGGCAAAGCTCTGCCGCGCCGTCATGGGCGAGGATGTGCACGTTTCCATTTCCAGCGAGATCGGCTCGATGGGGCTGATCGAGCGCGAAAACGCGACCATCCTCAACGCGGCGCTCTGGAAGGTCGCCGAGCGCTTTACCGAGGGCTTCGCCAAGAGTCTGCGCGATGAGGGCATCACCAATGCCGACGTGTACCTCAGCCAGAACGACGGCACGCTCATGACGATGGAGCACGCCCGCCGCTACCCGATCCTGACGGTCGCCTGCGGCCCGACGAACTCCATCCGCGGCGCAAGCTATCTGTCCTCACTCAAAAACGCCGTTGTGGTGGACGTCGGCGGCACGACGACCGACCTCGGTGTCATCCAGAACGGCTTCCCGCGCGAATCGAGCGTCGCTGTGACCATCGGCGGCGTGCGCACGAATTTCCGTATGCCGGACGTGATCTCCATCGGACTCGGCGGCGGCTCAATCGTCCGCATCCGGGAAGACGGCAGCGTGAGCGTCGGACCTGACAGCGTGGGCTACGAGATCACGAAAAAGGCACTGGTGTTCGGCGGCGACGTGATGACCGCGACGGACATCGCCGTGCGCCTCGGTATGGTGGAGCTCGGCGACAAAGAGAAGGTCGCGGACATCCCGCAGGACGTCGCCGAACAGGCGATGGACGCCATCCGCGCGCTCGTGGAGGACAGCGTGGACGCGATGAAGGTGTCGAACGCCGACGTCGATCTGATTTTGGTCGGCGGCGGGTCGATCATCCTGCCCGAGAAGATCGCGGGCGCGGCGTCGGTCCTCAAGCCGGAGCATTTCGGCTGCGCCAACGCCATCGGCTCTGCCATCTCCAAGGTCAGCGGTACCTATGAAAAGCTGATGAACTACGACGAGCTGCCGCGCGAGCAGTCGCTGGAAAACGCCCGGAACGAAGCCATCGAGCTGGCAGTCGCCGCGGGCGCGGTGCGCGAGACCGTGGAGATCATCGAAATGGAGGACGTCCCGCTGGCATATTACCCCGGCAATACCAACCGGGTAAAAATCAAAGCCGCCGGCGACCTTCGCTGACATAATTAAAATAAGAAAATTTGCCGCCTGCCGGAGAATCCGGCAGGCGGCAAATTTCATGGCAAAAAGCCGCTGCAGCGGTCTGAAACGGCGGCAGAAAAGTTTGAGAATATAGAAAAATTCGGTTGAAACCTGACGGTTTCAACCGAATTTGGTCGGAGTGCAATTATAGGATTTCAGAAAACGCAGATATATCAACGGTTTTCTGGCAGTCGGCAAGAGGTTTTTATTCTAAAATTTCAAAATGACGAGAACAACGCCGCCCAACAGGACAACGGGCGGCGTTTTCATAAGCCGCACGGGAGACCGTAAAACGATATTAAGGATGGCGCATACACTCGGAATGTCTATCCGGCAGCACTGGCAAAAACGCCAGTCAAAAATCTACACCTTGCTGAGAAAAAAGAGCCGTTTTCCCGAAAAATCCTCGGAAAAGCGGCTCAAAATGCCTTGGGTAAAGGTAAAGGTCCATCGAATTTGCCAAGGTCCATTTTGACATCTTTTTGCCACACATCCCAAAATGGACGAAAAAAAGCCCAGAAGTTACCTGAACCTCCGGGCTTTTCGCAGCGGCATCTTTTTGGGTGCAGCTTGATGGTGGAGACTACTGGACTCGAACCAGTGACCTCATGCGTGTGAAATAGATTGCTGAATTTTTTTGAACAATTTTGGCGGAGTTATCGGTGGGCTTTATATGGATAACTTTAATATACTGAACAAAATGCGGGAATAGTTTGTTAGATGCCGTTTGGGTTACTAACAAATTGCTGACAAAAAATCAGCCGATGGCGCTCACGAGCTGGGCTATATCGGCGTGTACATAGACATCGGCAGTGGTGGTATATCGTTCCTCCTGCGTTTGTGTGCTCAGAGTATCACATAGCACGTTCGGATGCAAGCTGCCCACGCTTTCCCACGCTGCGGCAGTGGAAAAGCGCCGCGTTCTGTTTCATGGCTGCTTCCTGCGGGAAAACGCGCCTGCGCTCGAGCAGATCACGCTGACTGAGTACTTTGAGCGTGACCATGATCGAGAACGCCTTCCGACGGCACGCGGTTTGACCCGCTGCGGAAGAAGCGATCCTTTGACATATGAAAACCCGACCCCTTTGCGCCGGTCGAACGACGCGGTAGAGTCGGGTGCTTTTTACGAAAAATAGCAGTGCGTCAGCGCGCAAGCAGAAGAACAGCCAGATCATTGACATTTGTGCCGGTGGGTCCGGTCATGATCAGCCCGCCAATCTTTGCAAGGGCAGGATAGGCATCGTTCCGCTGCAGACTATCGCCGGGGTCTATTCCCGCCGTTCGCAATGCGGTAAGGCTGTCCTGATCGACGTAACCGCCCGCCGCGTCCGTTGGACCGTCGGTGCCGTCAGAGCCAAACGAAAATATGGCAGTCTCTGAAAGCCCGGAAATCCTCTCCGCTGCGGCGAGCGCAAGCTCCTGATTGCGTCCGCCGCGTCCGTGACCAGTGAGATGGACGACTGTTTCGCCGCCAGCCAGAAACGCAAGCGGACGTGAGGCGCCGGCATATGTTTTAGCAATGCTTGCCAGAAAACGTCCCGCCTCGCGTGCTTCACAGCACAGACAATCGGTGAGGAGGATGCAGGAGTAGCCGAGTGAACGGACGGTCCGTTCGGCGGCAGCACAGAGCTCACGGACGCTCCCGGTTATATGCGATGTGACGTTTGGAAGCGACTTCGGCGTCTCCTGCGCAAGGCACGCCTTCGCTGCGTCTGACAGACGGAGCTTGTATTTTTCAGCGATGCTCAATGCCTGCTGGCAGGTGCTGCTGTCAGGGTAGGCAGGCCCGGAGGCGATCATGTCCAGCGGATCGCCAATGATGTCGGACAGAATGATGGAATAGACAGGCGCAGGCTGGCAGTGGAGCGCGAAGCGACCGCCCTTGACAGCGGAAAGACGCTTGCGGATGGTGTTCATCTCCACGATGTCCGCGCCACAGGCAAGCAACTGCTTTGTAATGTCCTCTGTCTCCGAAAGCGGCACAAGCGGGGACTCAAACAGTGCAGAGCCGCCGCCGGAGATGAGAAACAGCACACAGTCCTTCGACGACAGATGATCCGTCAGTGCCAGTGCAGTCTGCGCCGCGCGCACGCTGTTTTCGTCAGGTATTGGGTGCCCCGCCTCGAGGATCTGCAGGTCACCGATTGCGCCCTGACTGTGCCCATATTTTGTTATGACTGCGCCGGAAGAGATTTTTTGACCAAGAGCCTGATATGCAGCGTTTGCCATTGACCACGCGGCCTTGCCGATGGCAATGAGGACAACGCGCCCGGTACAGGAGAAGCCTGTAAGCGCACGCTGGACGGCGGCATCCGGCTGGACAGCGCGGATCGCATTGGTGATGATTTGATCGGCGGTATCTCGAAGTGTCATAGCGGACATTCCTTTCAGACAAAGTCATGCGTGCGTGGATCGGCGGACGACAAGCTCACTTTTCAGCACAAGCTTTCTCACCGGCATCTGTGGGAAGCGGATGCGGTCGAGCAGAATTTCAATGCCGTTGAGACCAATGGTATATAACGGCTGAGCTATGGTTGAGAGCGGGATGCGCAGATAGCGCGCAAGATCGATGCCGTCATAGCCGATCAGCCGGACAGACGATGGAATTTTTATGTCTGCCTCCAACAGAGCGTCCATCGCGCCGATGGCGACGGTATCGCAGCCACAGACAAGTGCATCAAAGCGCTTGCCTTGCGCCAAAAGCTGCTTGGCAGCGTCATAGCCCGCCTCTACGAACGGTGTGACGGCGTGGAACTGCTCCGGGGAGATGGGAATTTTGAAATCGGAGAACGCCTGCCGATAGCCCATTTCGCGCTCTTGACTGCTCTGGGAATTGGAGAGCGAAAGAATCTGAAAGCTGCGGCAGCCTTCACTAACTAGATGGGCGATGCTTTGGTAACCGCCGAGATAGTTGTCGTTGATCACGGTGTCGATTTCGGCATGGTCGTTTTTGCGCATCAAAAAGATAAACGGAATGCCAAAGTTTTTCAAAAATGCGATATGCTCATTGGTGTAGAGTGTGGGTGCGACCAGGATCAGACCATCGATCTGCTTACTCAGCAGGGTGCGGATGGATTGCAGCTCGCGCTCGGGCTGATGGTCGGTGTTTGCAATGATAACACTGTATCCATGATTGGTCGCGCCGTCCTGAATGCCGCGCAGGACCTTGGAAAGGACCATCTCGGATGTGTCAGACAGCACAACGCCGATGGTTTTTGTCTCATCCACACGCAGGCTCTTTGCGATCAGATTCGGCGCGTAGTTCATGCGCTCGGCAATATCTCGGATCTCCTTGCGGCGCTCCTCGGAAACGCCGGGCTTTCCGTTGAGCGCTTTGGATACGGTCATGGCGGATACGCCGGCCGCTTGCGCAATGTCTTTCAACGTTGGCTTCGGCATAGAAGGACCTCCTGATAAAATTGGTGGTCGGACTTTGGAATAGGGTCGCATAATAAATTATCGTTAACTCAAAACGAGCAAAGATACATACCTATATTATAAGTGCTAACCCGGATGGAGTCAAGTAAAAAGATTGATTTTCTTCATGCAATTTCGGTATAAATGCTGAAAATCAGTGATACTGGGATAGGAAAGTAAATAAAAATATCCGGCATGTTTTGCGAAAAAACAAGTTGACAGCCGCCTAATACTATACTATGATTTTAGCACAATTAACGATAACTTATTTTGAGAAGAGTAGGGGCGCTAAAGGCAACAGATAAGAAGCTGAGTGGTGTTTCTTCCCTTTCAGGCGACGAAAGCTGTTGGGTGATACACTGCGCCGAAAATGACGACATCGTCAAACCGGATCTTGACCGGCTGAGCATCGCTGGGAAGCTGTCTCTCCAGTAAAAATCAAATCACGGGATATAAAGGGTTCTTTGAACCAATAGAGTTTCCCCTAACAGAAAGGTGCATTGAAGTATGTATAAAGTTGGATTTATCGGTCATGGCATCGTGGACAGATGACTCTGGGCAGAGAGACCACAGCGCAATTATCAAGTACCATGAAAAGATTACCGGCGTAGAAGTACGCAAGTAATACAGCCAGACAAGTTTCCCTCCGAAAAACCCGATGTGCACCGCACATCGGGTTTTTCATGCTGTAAATGCAATTTGCGCTTTTGATCATGGCATCCACCGCCGCATCCACAATTGTACCTCTGGAGATCTTCTGCAAAGTTGGGATTGAATCCTCCCTAAACCATAACAACTATATAACAGCATATTGTTATACGCCGTCGATCTGCCTATGTCAATCCTCGCAGACAGGCTGCGAAAAAAAGGCGGCCCATCCGAAAATGGGCTGCCTGATCCCAAAATGCGTTACCGCGCCGCCATATGCGCCAGCAAAAAGTCGTAGATCTCAGTGGCGGGGGGCGGACAGCCCTTGAGACTGCAGGCAAAGCTCTGCGTGCAGCTTCCTATGCCGAGAGCGCCGTTTTTTCTGCGGTACTGCTGACCGATACAGATCTTTTCATCAAAGGTCAGGCGGCCATAATCTGTCTCCAGCTTGTTGAGTGCGTACAGGAGTGAGCCATAGCAGGCGCTGCACGCTGCATCCGCACAGACATACCGTCCCAGCGCCTGCACGCGGCGCGACGGCCGCTGATCTGTGACTGCCTGTGCCGGTTCGTTGAGCGCGGTGATCGTTGCGGAAGAAAGATCTGCGCTGCCGACACCGAGTGCCTCTGCCATCGGGATGTAGGGGACGTCTTGCGGCTGATACCCCATGGCTCGGCAGACGAAGCTATCGCAGAGCACCGGGTCTTTGCAGGCAAAGATCCGATCCATCTCGACCGGGTTGCCGCCCTCCTCAAAGTCCAGGTCGCCACAGATGTTGTCAACTAGAATGAAATCCCAGTGGATCAGTGCGTTCAGATGTGCGATCGGCGCGTGCAGACCGAGCGTGTGGAAGCGGCGCTTTTCTGAGTTGGGGATCAGCCCCTTCGCATTTTTCAGTGCGCAGGTGATGAGCGTCTGCCCGTGACCCTTCAAAACTGGCATGTTGATCAAAAAACCGGGGCGCATGACTTCGTTGCAGACCTTGATCTGCATACCCTTTGCGTCATAGCTGGCGGAGGCGTCCTTCTGCAGGTCAATGAACGGGACATGGTACTGCCGGCAGACATCCAGCAGACCACTCGTCTGAGCGGTCTCCGAGGTCCGGCTGCCGACCCAGAAGCCTTCGATGACGCGCAGATCCCGAAAGCCGTTTTCCTGCAGGTATTCCAGCACGCCCGCCACCAGCTCCGGGTGCGTCGTCGCGCCGCGGGAAGCAGGTGCGCCGATCACAAGATTTGGCTTCAGTGCGACCGGGGTCTCCCGGCTGCCGATCTCCTCAGCCAGCCCGGCAGCCTGCAACAGAGTCTTTGTCATCTGCTTATAGTTTTTGCCGTGAATTAGAAGAATTTCCTGTTGCTGCATCTGTTCAGCATTCCTTTCTGCACCGGGAGCGGCTGATTGAAAGAGCGAGGCTTAACGCGATCAGCGTGTATACGCTGACATTTTACTGATCGCTTTGACTAAATGTGCAGTCGTCAATCCCTGATACGCAAGCACGTCCTGGTAGCTGTGCGCGCTGCATCCAAAATGGTCATTTACGCCGACAAGCTCCATGGGCTTGGGCTGACTGCGGAGCGCCTCTGCGATCGCACCTCCAAGACCGCCGATGACGTTGTGTTCTTCTGCGGTAACAACAGCGCGGCAGCCCTCGGACAGACGGATGACAGCCTGCTGATCCAGCGGTTTGATGCACGGCACGTTGACAACGCGAACGGAAATACTGTCTTTTACAGCCTCCGCTGCCTCCAGCGCCAGATGGACCATATACCCGCAGGCAAAGACCACAATATCGCTGCCTTCGCGCAGTTGATACGGCATACCGATTTCAAATGGACGATCTGCGGGCGTGCTGTTTTCATAATCGTTGCGGTTCAGACGCATATAGCATGGTCCATGAAGCGCAGCGATGGCGCGGGTCGCCTGTACAGCTTCGTTGGCATCGGCGGGACAAAGAACCGTCATGTTCGGGATAGCACGAAAAATAGCGAGATCTTCGATGCACTGATGTGTCGCACCATCGCCAAAATCAGACAGACCGGAGGATGAGCCAACGATCTTGACATTCAGCTTGCCGATAGCGATCGTCTGGCGGATCTGGTCAAAGGCCCGACCGCCGGCAAAGACGGCAAAGGAATTCGTAAATGGGATCTTGCCGGTCTGCGCAAGCCCGGCTGCAACAGATGTCATGTTGGCTTCTGCAATTCCCATTTCAAAATGGCGTTCCGGGAACGCTTCCCGGAAGTATTTTCCCATAGTTGAACCGCTTAGATCAGCATCCAATACAACAATGTTTGGATCCTGCCCGCCGAGTGAAACCAGTGTACGACCGTATGCCTGCCGTTGATTTGTATATTCCATTGTTATGCTCCTTTCGCGCCGGACAGCTCCTGAAGAGCCTTCTGATAAAGCTCCTCCGTTAAGACACCATTGTGGAAAGACACGTTGTTTTCCGCAAAGCTGATACCTTTTCCTTTGATCGTATGCGCCAAAAGAACGCAAGGCTTCCCGCCTGTTTTGCCGGCCTCATCAAGCGCGGCGACCACCTGATCCATATTATTTCCATCTAATTCAATGACCTGCCAGCCAAAAGCGCGCCATTTATCCGATAACGGATTAGAATTCATTCTGGTATCAACGCTGCCGGTCGCTTGCAAGCCGTTCTGGTCAACAATAGCGACTAAATTGTCTGCATGGAAATGACTGGCGGCCATCGCAGCCTCCCAAATCTGACCCTCTGCTAATTCTCCGTCGCCGCACAGAACATAAACCTTACTGGATAGCCCGTCCATCCGAAGACCAAGCGCCATGCCGAGACCAATGGACAGGCCCTGCCCCAAAGAACCCGTTCCGGCCTCGATGCCGGGCGTTTTCAAAAAATCAGGATGACCCTGCAAATGAAAGCCGATCTGTTTTGTGTGCGTCAGATCTTCGATTGGGAAATACCCGCTTTCGGCCAACGCAGCATATTGGAGGATCGCTACATGACCTTTGCTCAGCAGGAAGCGATCACGATCCGGCATTTGCGGATTTTTCGGATCGTGCTTCATCTTGTAAAAGTATAGGGCAGCCACAAGCTCTGCACTGGAGCATGACCCGCCAACATGACCGGCAACGCCAACGCCAATGCTGATAATGACATCGCGGCGAAGCGTGTTTGCTTTTTCCTTCAGACGCGCGATGGAAGCAGAATTGATTGACATAAATACCTCCTATAACGGTATAGAATCCAGTTTTTCGTGACCTTGCTGATTCAGGGAACGTAACAGATTCAGTGCGAGCGGTGCAGCTGCGGCGAAATGGTTCGTATAGGCTTCGCAACTGATACGCCCATCATAACCGATTTGCTGCAGCGCCTGCATAAAAGGCTGGTAGCGCGCTTCATCCGCATGGAGCGGATATACCCGACCATTCGGATTGGCAAAGTGAACGTGAGCCAGATATTGCGGACCGAGCTCAAGTAAGACGTTTGGGGATTCCTGCTCGATAGTCATGTGATAAAAATCGATCAGGACACGCACGGAAGGACTGCTGACATCCGCAGCCAGATGACATCCTTCACGAAAGGTATTGATCAGATTGCATTCTGCTTTTCGCAGGGGTTCGATTGCAATGGTGATCCCCTTTTCCTGCGCGATCGGCGCAAGCTGGCGCAGAAGCTCTGCGACCTGCTCATATCCGGATCCCAGAGAAAAGCCGTCAGGAACCTGCTTTGCCCCGCCGCTGCCGAATACAACGACTGAGACGCCGAGCTCTGCCGCGCGCGTGAGCGCGGCGTGGGCGTAGCGTACGGCCTCTGCCGTTGCAGCGTTCGGTCCGGTCAAACGCAGTGTTTTCGGAAAAAAGTTGTTGCAGACCTGACAGGAGATGGATGACTGCTGCAGCATACTGCGAAGCTGTTCGTAGTCAGATGCTGAAAGCGCCATCATTTCCGCCAGAGGCAGCTCTACATAGTCAAAGCCGCTGCGCTTCGCTGCTGGCAGCCATTCTGCGCCGGTCTTATCAGGCTTCCCGGCCACCATATTCAAACAGCACCCGTATTTCATGTTGCCTCCTATTACGGTTTGATGATGATCTTGATAAACTGATCCGGCTTCTGATACAGATCCATAAAAGCGTCCGATGCCTTTTCCAGAGAGCAGATATGGGAGATCAACTGAGAAGAAGCCATTTTGCCGGAGCCGATCAGTGAAACGACCTCTCCGAACTCTTCGTGGGTATAGTTGAAGGAGCCGAGAACTTCCCGTGCGGAGCAAACAATGTCCTGCATGTTGATCTGCATCTGCGCCTGAGACATTCCGACCCATACGGCGCGGCCGCCGATACAGAGAACGCGGACCGACTGATTGGCAGTGCTTTCTACGCCAACGGCCTCGATGGAAACATCGATCATTTCACCATCGGTCAACTCCTGAACTGCCTGCATATAATCCACATGCTTTGGATTGACAGTCTGATCAGCTCCGAGGGAACGTGCAACGGCAAGACGATGATCGCTCAGATCGGAAACAAGAATCTGGGCGGGGCTCTGGAGCTTTACGAGCTGCAGGATGCAAAGCCCGATGGTGCCGGCACCGATGATCATGACGCGTTTGCCGGTCAGATATCCCGCTTTTTTGACTGCACCATAAGCAACGGCATAAGGCTCGGCAAGTGCCCCGATTTCATAGGAGCAGGTCTCTGGCAGCGCGTAGAGCTGCTTCTCAGGCACGCTGATGTATTCAGCCATCGCCCCGTCACGAGTCAAAACGCCGAAAAAAATCTTGTTCAGGCAGTAATTGGTAAGCCCTTTTCTACAATTTTTGCAATGGGTGCAAAAGTTGATCGGTTGAACGATTACGCCGCTGCCAGGGGCAAACTTCCCCGCACCGGGACCGTTCTCTACGACCTCTGCCGAAAATTCATGCCCCATAGTCATAGGCGGGATTCTTCGCCCGGTCTTGCCAAGCCAGCCATGCACATCGCTTCCGCAGATGCCGCAGGCGCGGACACGCAGCAATACTTCGCCTTCAGCTGGGCACGGTGTTTCGATTTCCTGGACCTCAAGGACTTGATTGCCGAGGTAGCGCAGCGCTTTCATAGGGATTCCTCCTTTGTGTAAGTATGCAGAACGCGCAAAGGCAGCGAAGACTGTAATTGTGATTTAAGGATTATTTGCAGGCGTTTTTTCTCCGACCGTGGATGCACGCACAACAAGCTCGTTCTTTAAAACAATTTTTCGAACGGAAATGCTCGGAAAACGGATCCTTTCGAGCAGAATGCGCATCCCTTCTTCACCGATTTGATAGAGCGGCTGCTCGATCGTTGTTAGTGGAACGCGCAGATACTTTGCCATATAGATCCCGTCATATCCAATCACGCGGACATCCTGCGGGATGCGGACTCCGTGCTCGAGCAGAGCCTCCATAGCGCCGATTGCGATCATGTCACAGCTACAGATGACCGCGTCAAAGTTTGGCCTGGATTCAGAGATGATCCGATTCATGGTCTTATAGCCGCTGTCGATAAACGGTCCTCCATAGACGATGTTCACACAATCCTGTGGGACTCGAAAATCCCGAAATGCCTGTTCATAACCCGCCTGACGATCAGAAAGACCGTAAATATCGCTTAGCGCAATGACCTGAAAGCTGCGGCAGCCCTGCTCAAGCAAATGCAGGACACTTTTATATCCGCCGAGAAAATTGTCGCCGGTGACAGTGTCGATGCTCATACGGTCTTTCTTCCGAAGCAGGGATATGAAAGGAATTTGCAGCCTTTGCAGTTCCGAAATGCCCTCGTCCGAATGCAGCATTGACGCGATCAGGATCAGCCCGTCGATCTGCTTGCTCATCAGCGTTCGGATAGCCTCTCTTTCCAGCTCGATCTTACGATCTGTATTGGAAAGCAGGATGCTGTAGCCTTCCATCTCGGCAACATCCTGAATCCCGCGCAGGACTGTGGATGTGACGATTTCCGACGTGTTGGATAAAATGACGCCGACAGTTTTTGTTTCGTTGACACGCAGACTTTTAGCGATCAGGTTTGGCGAATAATTCATTCTTTCTGCGATTTCAAGAATGGTTTTACGCGTTTGCCTGGAGATTCCGGGCTTGTTGTTCAGCGCCTTGGATACAGTCATCGCGGAAACGTTTGCCTCCTGCGCGACATCCTTTAATGTGACTTTTGACATGCTGCATTCTCGCTTTGAATAAATTAACGTTAAATCTACAATACATAATAACAGAAACTCGAGAATTGTCAATAATTGATTTGATCTTTATTATTTTTGCACCGATAAATGTTCAAATTATTGATTAAACCAAAAGAAACGGAGAATATCGGCAGGTAAAAGTGGAGATAGAATATTGTGCATATTAGATAAGTTATTTGGGTTTAATTATTGGATTATGTAGAAAAACTAAAAAACACATTGACAAACAGGGAAAAAACAGATAATTTGTATTTGCAAATGAATTAACGTTAAATAAAAGGACCGCGTGCAGTCCATTGGCGTCACTGGCGCCGACGACACCGCCTGCCAACTGCGCCAAAATGCAGGCACCTGTCCTGCAGCCGGAAAAGACCAAGGATTCCCCCTGCGTAGATGTCTCCGCAGCCACAGGGTCCACAGATGCGACACCTTGTGTCGGCATGCTTATGATCGATTATTATATCCCGCTGATTGGCGCGGATAGAAGGTGCTCGTTTTATGGAAAACACCCAGATCACTCATTCTGCGGGATCATTTCGATGGCGTGACGGAAAAGTGTGTGCCGAACGCCCCCAAGAAACCATGCTGGGCGCGGTAAACCAATATGAGCGGAAGGAGCAAACTATGAAGCTGAACAATAGGAGAGCGCTTGTCAGCGGCGCGGCACAGGGGATCGGTTTCGCCATTGCAAAGCGGCTGAACGAAGAGGGCTGCCGCGTGGCACTGCTGGACATCAACGAGGAAAAGGTGCGTCAAAGCGCGCAGCAGCTAAACGGCTGCACTGGCGTTGCTTGCGATGTATCGAGTCCCGGGAGCATTGAAAATGCGATCACATCCGTCGCCGCCGCGTTTGGCGGAATTGACATTGTGGTGAATAATGCAGGTATTCTGCCGAGCTCTGCGATCGAGGACGTGAGCGAGCAGGAGTGGGACAGAACGATGGCGATCAACCTGAAGAGCGTGTTCTTTATGGTGCAGAAGGCACTTCCGTATTTGAAGAAGTCCGCGCACGCGCGCGTGATCAACACGAGCTCTCTGGCAGGTAGAATGGGCGGCTTTGAGACATGCCTTGCGTATTCAGCATCAAAGGGCGGGATCAATGCTCTGACCATGGGCTTTGCCCGTCAGCTTGCGCCGTTTGGCATTACGGTGAATGCCATTTGCCCGGGAACGACGGAAACGCCCATCACGAAGGCGTTTACCGACGAGGCGATGCAGCGGCTTTTGACGCGCATCCCGTTGGGGAGGCTTGGAAAGCCGGAGGACATGGCGAATGCGGCGGCGTTTCTTGCCAGCGATGACGCGGCATTTATCACCGGACATATGCTGGATGTAAACGGCGGAATGTATATGGCGTGAGGTATGTGCAATGTATCAATTTCATTATGGGATCTCCTGCGCGCTGGAGCCGCAGCCGCAGCGCCAGCCAGTGATCATCCGCGGCGAGATCGAGTATGTGGCTGCCGAAGTCAGACGCGCGGGCTATGACGCGATCGAGCTATTCATCCGCGACGCAGCACAGTACAACGCATCACGACTTCTGCACGCGGCAAAAAACGAGGGGCTTGGCTATTGCGCCATCGCCACCGGCATGGAGTATAACCTCAACGGTCTGTGCCTGATCAGCGACGATGCAGAAAAACGCAGAAAAGCGGTTGACGCCCTGAAAGCGCATCTGGATCTGGGCGCAGCGCTGGACTGCCCGGTAATCGTAGGCATTATGCGCGGCAATATCCCAGATTTTTCGCGGTATGATGAATATGAGGCACGCTTTACGCAGGCACTGACGGAGCTGAGTGGCTACGCTGTGCAGACGGGCGGCAGCATTGTTGTTGAGTCTATCCTGCGCTATATCAACAATTACCTTAACAGCGCGCCGGAGACGGCGGATTATCTGCGGCGGATCGATCTGCCGCGCGTTAAGCTGCATATCGACACGCATTCGATGATCCTGGAGGACAAGGACCTTGCGCAGAGCGTGCGCCAGTGTGCGGATATTCTGGGCTATGTGCATTTCTCGGACTCGAATCGCGGTTATCCCGGCGCGGGCAACATTGACTTTAAGTCGGTGCTTGGTGCGCTGATGGATGCGGGCTATCAAGGGTATATCTCCACGGAATGCCAGCCGTACCCCACGGAATTTGACTGCGCGCAGCGCGGTCTTGCATACATGAAGAATTTAGTCTCCATTTTGGAGCTGGAACGGAAAAATCAAAGAGAAGGAGTATAAAAAATGAGCGAGCATAAGTATCTGAAATGGTTCAGCAGCCAGACAAAATCTATCTACTGGCATGATTCCGCTGTTCGCGCAGAGCAGCAGATTGCTTTTGCCAACGGTGCTACCGGCATGACGACCAACCCGTTTCTGATCCAGTCCACGCTGAATCAGGATAAAAAGTTTTGGGAAGAGCGTCTGGCGCAGATCCCCGAAAGTCTTACGGGCGACGAAAAGGTTTATGCTCTTATGCAGTGCGTGACCGGCTACTATGCTGAACAGACGCGCCCCATCTTTGAAAAGGGCGTCAGCGGCAAGGGCTATGTCTGCGCACAGACGAACCCCAATAAGACGGGCGATGCGGAATACATGATCGAGCAGGCAAAGATCCTTTCCTTGTGGGCGCCGAATATTGTGGTCAAGATGCCCGCGACCAACGCCGGCATTAAGGCATATGAGGAGTGCGCGGCGCTGGGCATGAACGTCGCAGCCACGGTCAGCTTTACCGTTCCGCAGGTTCTCGCTGTTGGCGAGGCTGCCGCCCGCGGCAAGGAGCGTGCAAAGAAAAACGGATTCAAGCCCGGTCTGACCATTGCCGTCTTAATGTGCGGTCGCCTGGACGACTACCTGCGCGACGTCGCGCACGACAGCGGCGCGGCCGTCAGCGAGAGCGATATTACACAGGCTGGTATTGCCTGCCTGAAAAAGGCTTATCGGATCTTCAACGAACGCGGATATGATACATACCTCATGCCGGCGGGCTGCCGTGGTGCAAACCAGATCATCGAGCTGGCCGGCGCGAGGATGATCTTCTCCATTGCTCCGAAGATTGTTAAGATGCTTCCGAGCGACACGAAGTGCGAAGAGCGCATCGATGTCCCGGTCGCGCAGGATGTGATCGACCGCCTGATGACCATGCCGGAGTTCCGCAAGGCCTATCTTGAGGATGGTATGACCCGTGAGCAGTTCATCACCTTCGGCTCAGCCAACCGCACGACCGATCAGTTTATCAACGACGGCTGGAATCCACTGGTCAATTTTAAATTCTAAGCTGAGGTGTGGTTATGAACTATTTGGAATGGATCAACCAGTGCACGCCGACTAGATGGTGGCACGATTCCGGCAACCCGGATGAGATCGAGCTGGCGATCCGGCGCGGTGCGACCGGCGTGACGACGAACCCGGTCCTGACCTTCCGTTCGTTCCAGTCCCAGCCGGAGTTCTGGAATCCCAAGGTGCAGGCGCTGGGTGATGATTTTGAGCCGGAGGCACGTGCCGAGGCACTGCTGCGGCTGGTCGCGACCTACGCAGCAGAAAAGGTTCGCCCAATCTATGATGCGACGGATGGCGCGGACGGCTATGCGCTTGGGCAGTTGAACCCCGGTCGCGCAGGCGACGCGGAGGGGATGCTGGCACAGGCGAGGCGCGTCCATGCGTGGGCGCCGAATATCGCGGTAAAGCTCCCGGCAACGGCGGCGGGTGTGGAGGTCATCGAGCATTTGGCCGAGGAGGGTATCCCCATCTGCGCCACGATCAACGTCTCTGTTTCGCAGGCAATTGCCGTGGCCGAGGCCTATGCGCGCGGCAAGCAGAAGGCGCTGGCTGCGGGCGTAAAGCCCCCGCTGTGCATCGTCGTGCAGCAGGTCGGCCGGCTGGACGATTATCTGCGCGATGTTGCGCAGGATATGAAGCTGGGGCTGGAGGAGTCGGTCATCACGATGGCGGGGCTTTCCGTTGCCAAGCGCACATATCAGATCTTTGAAGAGCGCGGCTATGACGCTGTTATCATGCCGGCAGGCCTGCGCGGTGCATATCACCTGACGGAGATGGCGGGCGGAAAGCTCCTGTATACGATCAATACCCGTGTACAGGATATGATCCTGGCGGCAGATCCCCCGCAGGAGGAGCGGATCTCGAATCCGATCCCGCAGAGTATTCTGGATCAACTGATGAAGATCCCCGAATTTGTTCGCGCCTACGAGCCAGACGGCATGAAGCCGTCAGAGTTCATCATCTATGGTGTGACACAGAAGCTTTTGAGCCAGTTCAACGAGACCGGCTGGGCCCCGCTGGAAACATATATGTCAAACAGAAAAACATCGCGGTGGATTTAATATTTATTAATAGAAAGGAAGCTGAAGAAATGTATAAAGTTGGATTTATCGGTCTTGGTATTATGGGCAGACCCATGTGCAAGAACCTTCTGAAGGCAGGCTATGAAGTAATGGCATTTGACCCGTTTGCGAAGGAGGCGCTCGATGACGTTGTCTCCTGCGGCGCAAAGCGCGGCGAGAGCAACGCGGACGTTGCCTCCAAGAGCGACGTCGTCATCACCATGGTTCCCAATTCCCCACATGTGCGTGCAGCCGTGCTCGGCAAGGGCGGCGTGGTCGAAGGCGCACACGAGGGGCTGGACGTCATTGACATGAGCTCCATCGCGCCGCTGGAGTCCAAGGCAATCGCGGCGGAGTGCGAAAAGGCCGGCATCCATATGATGGACGCGCCGGTCTCGGGCGGCGAGCCTAAGGCTATCGACGGTACGCTGTCGATCATGTGCGGCGGTCCGAAGGCACTTTTTGACAAGTATTTTGAGCTGCTGAAGGTCATGGGCGCGTCCGTGGTCCACTGCGGCGATGTCAACGGCGCGGGCAATACCGTCAAGCTTGCAAACCAGATCATTGTAGCAGTCAACATTGCGGCCTGTGCCGAGGCATATTCGCTTTCGACTATGGCTGGTGTCGACCCGGAGAAGGTTTTCGCTGCCATCCGCGGCGGTCTGGCCGGTTCGACGGTCATGGATGCGAAGGTGCCCATGATGATGGATGGCAACTTTAAGCCCGGCTTCAAGATCGACCTGCATATCAAGGACCTCAACAACGCCCTCGATACCGGCCACGGCCTTGGCACGCCGATGCTGCTGACGGCACAGGTGCAGGAGATGCTGCAGTGGCTGCATAATAACGACTGCGGGCAGAATGACCACAGCGCAATTCTCAAGTACTATGAAAAGATCACCGGCGTAGAAGTACGCAGGCAGTAAATAACAATGCCTGTTTGCAGAGAGAAATGCACGGTGAGTTTCCTGCAATTCCCTGCATAAAACACAGAAAAATAGGATCATGCGGAGGAGTGAGACATGGCAGTAGCCGCAATACCGATTCTGAAGGTGCACGGGATCAGTAAATCCTTCGGGAATGTTCAGGCACTGAAGAATGTGGAATTTGAGTTATATCCTGGAGAAGTACATGCGCTGATGGGGGAAAACGGTGCCGGCAAGTCCACTATGGGAAAAATCATTGCCGGTATTTACTCTGCGGATCAGGGCGTAATTGAATTAAGTGGAAAAGAAGTTCAGATTAATACACCCGCAGATGCCATTGCAAACGGCATTGCCATTGTGATGCAGGAGCTGAGCTCCATGCCGCATCTTCCTGTGTACGAGAACATTTTTCTTGGACATAAGGAGATTTTCAAGCATGGTGTTATTCTTGATAAGGCGCAGGCTGTCCGCCGAACCAAAGAACTCCTGACCATATTTGATATGCAGAATCAAATCAGTCCATATGCAGCTTTGGGAAGTTTAACCGTAGCAGAACGGCAGATCGTTGAAATCATCAAAGCTGTGTCCTATGATTCCAGAATTATTATTCTGGATGAGCCTACGGCATCTCTGACAAATAAAGAGGCCAGCCGCCTATTTGATGTTGTCAGAGAATTGAAAATGAAGGGCGTTGCATTTATCATTGTTTCGCATAGATTCAATGAGATTTTCGAAATCTCTGATAAAATCACGGTATTCCGGGACGGTATTGGTGTTGTCCATGACATGAATATCAAGGAAATGGACGAACAGTATCTGATTCGCGCCATGGTTGGACGTGAGATCAAGGATTTCTTTGGCTTCAAGTCTGACCTGCCAGAGTCTTTTGAGTCTAAGGTCCTCCTGAAAGTTGAGCATTTGACAGACAGCTGGAACTTCATCAGGGATCTGTCCTTTGAGGCGAGGAGCGGCGAAATTTTGGGTATTGCAGGCTTGGTGGGTGCGGGCCGCACTACGCTGGTTCGCAGCATCTACGGCGCAGAAAAGCGGATTGCCGGTTCCGTAAAGGTTGACGATGTGGAAGTGAAAGTCAACAACCCTGGTGACTCCATCAAAAAAGGACTTGCCTTAGTTACAGAGAACCGTAAGGAAGAGGGCTTGCTTGTGGATTTTCCGATCTGCCTGAATACCGCATTAGCCAAGACAGCCAACGGAAAATCCTATATTCTCCCGAAAAAGGTCGAGGAACGGGATTGTCTTGGCATGATAAAGAAGCTGCATATCAAAGTTGGACACCATATGGCGCCTGCCAGTAGCCTTTCTGGTGGAAACCAGCAAAAAGTCGTTTTGGCCAAGTGGCTGCTCACCAATCCCAAGGTTCTAATTCTTGACGAGCCCACCAGAGGAATTGATATTTCAGCAAAAGCAGAGATCTATACGATTTTGCATCAATTGGCTGCTCAGGGGGTCTGTGTTGTTATTGTTTCTTCCGAACTTCCGGAAATCCTTGGTATCTGTGATCGCGTTCTGGTCATGAAGGATGGCGCAATTAAATGTGAGTTGAATGCCAAAGAAGCAAGCGAAGAACTAATTATGAGCTATGCGTCCTTCGGTACTGCAATGTGATGAATGGACAGATGATAAGGAGGAAGGAAGAATGTCTGAGAAAAAAACGCAGTCTAAGCTAAAGCTCTTTGCCACTGGACACCGCAGTGAAGTAATGATGGCCAGTGTACTGATCATTATGCTTGTGGCTTTGAGCTTCATTTCCCCAGTATTTCTAACCGTAAGAAATGTGACGAATATTCTCTCGCAGATTGGCTTTATTGCAATCCTGTCTTTGGGTCAAACGTTCGTCATGCTGACTGGCGGCATTGACTTGTCCGTAGGCAGTGTGCTGGGAATCAGCTCTATGGTCGGTGTTATTGTGATGAAATCCACCGGCAGTGTGGCACTTGGTATCATGGTCATGTTGTTGGTTGGACTAGTGGTCGGTCTAGTCAACGGTGTTCTTGTTGCTAAGTTTGACATTCCCGCGTTTGTGGTAACGTTAGGCATGATGCAGGCCTGCCGCAGCGGCGACTACCTCATCAGCGGCGGTCACGCTGTGAACAAATTGCCGGAGGCATACCGTGCGCTTGCCAGTGGCGAAATTTTTACCGGCTTCCGTGTATATTATGTTTTCATTATTATTTTGTACGTTATAATTCATTGGGTCCTATCCAATACCAAGCTTGGGCGTAATACCTATGCGATCGGCAGTAATGCCGCTGCTGCCAGATTAGCTGGCATCAATACTTCCTTGTATCGGATGCTACCATACATTATCTCCGGCATTTTGGCCGCAGTCAGTGGTATCATCATGGCAGCTCGCTTCGGTGCTGTTGACCCCAATTATGGTACAGATTATGAAATGAGTACACTGGCGGCCGTTGTTATTGGAGGCACCGCTATGACTGGCGGCAAGGGAACGATCCTGGGTACCGCTATCGGCGTAATCTTCATGGGAGTTCTGAGCAATGGGCTGGACATTACCGGCGTTTCTCCATACTGGCAAGGTGTTGCAACCGGTATCGTACTCATTTTGGCCCTTCTGATCGAGCGCCTTTCCAGCAAGAAGATATAATTTTGTTTGGTTTAAGCCGGAAATCGGTTTAAATAGATTGAGAAAAAACTAAGGAGGATATATTATGAAGAAGTTCCTGTGTTTAATGATGTGCCTGACCCTGATGTGCAGCACCTTGATCGGCTGCAGCAGTAGTAAGTCGGCAGCTTCTGCCCCGCCCGCTTCGGCAAATGCCGAAAAGAATGAAAAGCATATTGCGTACATTACTCCGTCTACAACAACTCCTTTCTGGAACTGGGTTCAGACCGGCATTGAAGCCCAGGTCAAGGAGATCGGCTGGTCTGTTCAGGTCTATGATAGTGGTAATGATTCTGCTACGCAACTGAAGAATGCACAAAATGCCATTACCGCTCAGGTCGATGCAATCATTATTTCTCCGACGGATAGTGCATCCTGCGGCGCCGTTCTGGATGAAGCAGAGACCGCTAAAATCCCTGTGATCATCTGCGATATTGGCACGGACGAGGGTGAATACCTGTCCATGGTTTCCACTCCCAACTATGATGGCGCAAAAGAAGTCGGTGAATATCTGGGCAAGTATTTAACGGAAAATGGAATTACCTCTGGCAGCATTGGTCAGATCACCATTCCTTTGTCCAGAATTAATGGTCAGTTGCGGACACAGGGCTTTGCCGATGGTTTGGCTGAGTATGGCTTTGATGTCAACACTACTTTGGAGAGTAGTGATTTTACTGTGGATGAGGCCGATGGTCAGACAAGAAACATCGTAACTGCAAATAAAGATTTAGTTGCTATATTCGCAAATCATGATCAGGCTGCATTGGGCGCTGTGTCTGCAATTCAGGATCTGGGCTTGGGCGACAAGGTGCTTGTTGCTGCATTCGACGGAAGTGCCGATATTGTTGATATGTTGAAGAACGGTCAGGTTTTGGTCTGCGGCGCACAGCAGGCTAAAAAGATGGGTAAGGAGTCTGTTAATGCGCTGAACTCCTATTTTGCAGGTGAAACTGTTGAAAAGGAGATTTCTGTTCCGACCTTCCTGCTGACTGCGGACAATGTGGAAGATCACCTGACGGAGATTGATGAAGATATTTGTGGTCTGAATTGACTCTTGTATCTATGGGGTGCAGGTGTATAAGCACCTGCGCCCTGCTTCTATGAACAGAATAATGGAGGGTAAAGCAATATGATTATTGATTCTCATATGCATTTGGGGGAAGATCTGATCTTTAACACAAACGATTCCGAAGATGATATTCTGGCTTATTTCGACGAATGGGACATTGGAGGTGCTCTTCTCCAGCCTGGCATTATGCCTGTTGATGTGAAAGCCGCACATCAGAGAATTTATGAACTGACCAAGAAATATCCTGATAAGTTCTGGGGCTGTACTGTGTTATCTCCCTACATGAAAGAAGATAAGTATGAAAATTTTGTTAAGTGGACTGTCGAGTATCTTGGCTTTAAGGCACTAAAGCTCCAACCATACGCCTTCTGTGCAAGCCCTGTTTCTCCACAAGGACGAAAGGTATTCGAGACCGCTTCCAAATTAAATATTCCTGTGATTATTCACACTGGCAATGGTGTTCCCAGCGCGTTGCCCTCGCTGTCTATCCCTATTGCAAAGGCCTATCCTGAGTTGAACATTGTTCTTGCCCACTCCGGCGCAGGGATGTATGGAGGCGAGGCCCTGATTGCTGCCACACAATGTCCCAATATTACGTTGGAAACCTCCTGGAGCACTGTTCTGGATATTAAGTCCTTTATTGAGACCATCGGCGCTGACCGTGTAATGTTCGGCACAGATGTTCCTTTGAATGCAGGCGCTGAGTTGGGTAAATACAAAGCCCTGCACCTAACAGACGAACAGTATACCGCTGTTTACGAAGGCACTGCTCGCCGTGTGTTCCATATCGACTGACCTTGATAAGATCCAGCCATTCGCTTTATCCGTATTCTTCCATGGAAATTCTCAAATTGCATACGCCGCTCTGCAAAATCACCTCGACCGGCGAAATTGGGCAGCGGTTTCGCTTGAATTGAGCAATAAGACCGCCCGGATTGAGCAGCCCCACCGCGCAGGTTGAATATGGACAGCACAAAGCTGTCAAGGTATCATAAATATGGTCGAGTCAGATCTGTGTCGCGCGGCAAGGGAGAGCTGGTCGTGACAGAACCGAAAACGGAAAATTCCGTCCGGGAGATTTATCTCAGCGACGAAGCAATTCGACTGCTGGTCGAGGATCGCAAGAATCACCCGTTCAGCCCATATATGTTCCCGTCACCCAAGACCGGCGGGATGTATGGGCCGGACTGCGTCGGGCGGATTCACAAGAAGCTGTTAGAAAAGGCTGGTATTGAGGAACACGTCAGATTCCATGACCTCAGACACACATTCTCGACGCTGGCAATCCAAAGCGGCATCGACCCGAAAACAGCCGCAGAAATTCTCGGTCACGCCTTGGCAGAATTATCACTGGACGTGTACACCCATGTGACAGCAGGCATGAAAAAAGAAGCCGCGCAGAAAATCAGCGGCTTCATGGCAAGCGTCGGATGAAAAAAACGAAAAATGACTGCGCCGCCTGCCGGAATTGCTCCTGCAGGCGGCAATTTTTTATTTTCGGCGCTTTCCGTTCCGAAATCCCGTTTGGGTCACGTTTGGGTCAAACGGAAAAGCTGCAAAATTATCCATCGGAAAAAGTTCGGAAAATGCAAAAAATTCGGTTGAAACCTGACGGTTTCAACCGAATTTGGTCAGAGTGTCGGGATTTGAACCCGAGGCCTCTTGGTCCCGAAGGTTGGTCGGATATTTCTCGTGGACATTTCGGGGCATTTTCGCACCTTTCTGCTCAGAAAATTTCGCAGCTTCGTCGTTTCCAGCACGGATAATTCCACCTGATTTTTCCGCGTTTGGGTCACGGTTTGGGTCAGAACAGAAAATCAGCGGCGCAGAAACTGCGCCGCTGTAAACAAAGAATAGCTCCGGATTTCTGCCGTTTTCCCGGGCGGTCTGCGCGAACCAGCGCGCGCTGTCCTTCAGAATCCGTTTTTGCGTAGGATAGTCGACATAGATCAGGCCGATGCGCTCGGCATAGCCGCTGTGCCACTCAAAATTGTCGGTCGGCGACCAGTGGAAAAGCTGTGGACGTCGGCTCGGTCGCATCCTCTGCGAAGCGCGAGCAGATAGCGGTGCAGGAAATCGCTCCGGTCGGTGTCGTGGATCTGTCCGTCCAGGAACATGTGGTCATTACAGCTCAATCCGCACTCAGTCACATAGAACGGCCGCTTGTAGCGGTCAAAGAGAAAGGCGTACGAGCCCAGTTTGCTTCAATAGAAAATCATTTTTTTGATGGGAATTTGCAAAAGAAACAAACAAAAAACATAGTTACTCATCTTTATAATCCTACTTGAATTTGCCGTCTTCTTGCTATATAATCGGTATATACCGAAAACAAAGGAGGCATGCCCATGCCAAGACCGCCACGGTGCCGTCGGATTTGTGGCG
>CAKUED010000015.1 GCA_934646005.1 uncultured Oscillospiraceae bacterium | reverse complement strand
GCCGGTCTGCTCTTTCACATCTTCTCCGCCCTCGCCTTCGCCGCTTTACTTTTGCAGTTCAACTATTGATTCGCATCTCAAGGGAAAGCCATTAGATAGTGCAGCCCCGGGAGAGTGATCTCTCCCGGGGTATTTGCTTATTCGTAGATCGGATGCTTCTTCGTCAGCTCGCGGACGGCGGCGATGACCTCCTCGCGGCTGCCTTCGTAGTCGCGGACGATGCGGTCGATGCAGTCGGCGATGATGGGCATATCCTCGGCGGTAAAGCCGCGCGTGGTGACGGCGGGTGTGCCGATGCGCACGCCGCTGGTCACGCCGGGCTTCTCCGGGTCGTTCGGGACGGCGTTTTTGTTGACCGTAATGTGTACGCTGTCCAGCCGCGTTTGCAGCTCCTTGCCGGTGATCCCCTTGCTGCGCAGATTGGCGAGCATGAGGTGGTTATCCGTGCCGCCGGTCACGAGGTCGAACCCGCGCGCGAGCAGCGCGTCCGCCAGCGCGGCGGCGTTTTTCACGATATTCTGCGCGTAAACGGCAAATTCCGGCTGCGCCGCCTCCTTGAGGCAGATCGCCTTGGCGGCGATGACGTGCATGAGCGGACCGCCCTGCGCGCCGGGGAAGACCGCGCTGTTGAGCTTTTTGCCGAACTCCTCGCGCGCGAGGATGAGACCGCCGCGCGGGCCGCGCAGCGTCTTGTGCGTGGTGGTGGTCACGACGTCGGCATACGGCACGGGGCTCTGGTGCACGCCGCCCGCGACGAGCCCGGCGATGTGCGCCATATCGACCATGAGCAGCGCGCCATTGCGGTGCGCAATATCGGCAAACGCCGCAAAGTCGATCGCGCGCGGATACGCCGACGCGCCGGCGACGAGCAGCTTGGGATGGTACTGCTTGACCATGTCCTCCACGGCGTTATAGTCAATGCGCCCGGTCTCGGGATCGACGCCGTAGGAGACGCTGTTGTAATACTTGCCGGACAGGCTGACCCGCGCGCCGTGCGTCAGATGCCCGCCGCACGCGAGGTCCATGCCCATGAGCGTGTCGCCCGGCTGGAGCAGTGCGGCGTAGACCTCCAGATTTGCCTGCGAGCCGGAATGCGGCTGGACGTTTGCAAATTCCGCGCCGAACAGCGCCTTGGCGCGTGCGATGGCGATACGCTCGATCTCGTCCACATATTCGCAGCCGCCGTAGTAGCGGTTGCCGGGCAGACCCTCGGCGTATTTGTTGGTCAGCACGCTGCCCATGGCGGCGATAACGGGCGCGGAGGCGATATTTTCGGACGCGATCAGCTCGATATTTTCGCTCTGGCGGTCAAATTCCTGACCGATCAGCGTGCCGATCTCGGGATCACAGTCCCGGATATATTGCATTTCAGAGTTCAGAATGGTGTTCATGGTGACTGTCCTTTCGCAAAAAAAGTGGGTGAACCGCTTTCGGATCACCCACCTTGTATGCTCATAAGACGCTGTGCGCATACCCTGTCCTTTTGCCTGAGAGATTCGGCTTTCGCCTTGCACCTTCGGCACTCAACTCAATGAGTTCTCCAGAGATTCCTCCCGCGCTCAGTTCGCCGTGCGTTCTGAGCGCGATCAACGGAACGATATGAAATTACGGTTCATTTGAACACCGCTATCATACCACCGCGCGGCGAAAAGTCAAGTGTTTTTCGCGCAATTTCGCAAATTTTTTCCGCCAGTGACGGACGGGTGTCGTTATACCGCGCATCGACTTGTGCAAAATGACCGACCGGCGCGTGCCGGTCGGTCATTTTCAGCGTGTGATTTACGCCTTTTTCTTTGCCTTGCCCTTGAGCTGCGGACCGAGCACCTGAATGACGATAGCGATCAGGAGGATCGCGCCCTTGATAGCGTTGTTGATGAGGGAGTCCACGTTCAGCGCGGCGATGATCTTATCAATGATCGTGTAGCTGAGCGCACCGAAGATGACGCCTGCGAGACGACCCTTGCCGCCGGACATCGAGATGCCGCCGAGCACGACCGCCGCGATGGCGAACATTTCATTGCTCACGCCGGTGGTGGCGGGGTCAACGTTGCCCTGCAGGCAGAGCCACATCGCAGCGCCGAGACCGCACAGCAGCCCCGTGATGGTGAACACGGAGACCTTATTCCATTCCACGTTGATGCCGGCCATGTGCGCCGCCTTGGTGTTCGAGCCGATGGCGAACAGGCGCTTGCCGTATTTGGTGGAGGTGGTGACATAGACGAGCAGCAGCGCGACGGCGATGAAGATCAGACCGACGACCGGGATCTCGATGCCGGGGATCTTGCTGTTGCCGAAGGTGTACATCGCGTCACGGGCGTTCATGCCCGATTCGACCTGCGCCTTGATCATGGAGTAGGAGTTTGCGGACGCGCCGGTCAGCTCCTTGGGCAGTGCGCGGCTGGCGTACTGGCAGGCGGAGCGGAAGATGAGCTGCGTTGCCAGCGTGACGATAAACGCCGGCAGCTGCACACGACCGATCAAAAAGCCGTTAAAGAAGCCGAGCAGCGTGCCGCCGGCGAGGCAGAAGAGGATCGTGAGCGTGAAGATGAGCCACACCGGCATCCCAGCGTTGTTCATCACGTTAAAGATCACGCAGCCGAACGACGCGATACAGCCGAGGATCGCGCCGACGGACAGGTCGATCTCACCGATGATGATGACCAGACCCATGCCGAGCGAGATCACGCCGACGACCGCGGAGTGACGCAGGATGTTGGTAATGCCCGTCCACTTGAGCTGCCCGCTGATGAGATAGTAGGCGATGAACAGGACGATGAAAATAATAACGTAGGAATACTGGGCGAGCGAGAGTTTCTGGCGGTGCTTTTGTACGGTGTTCTGGCTCATATCAGTTGGCCTCCTCTACTTCGAGCGCGTTGGTCGCATACTGCATCACGATCTGCTCGGTGATTTCTTCATGCGGAAGAATTTTTACGATCCTGCCGGAATAGAACACGGCGCATCTGTCCGCCATGCGCTGCAATTCCGGGATCTCCTGGGTGTTGACGAGGATGGTCTTGCCCTCCTCCGCCAGCTTCAGGATCAGCTTGTAAATTTCTGCTTTCGCGCCGACGTCGATGCCCTGCGTGGGGTTATCGAGCAGCAGCAGGTCTGCGTCGGTGTTGAGCCAGCGGGCAAAGAACACCTTCTGCTGGTTGCCGCCGGAGAGCGAAAGGATGAGGTTGTGCGGCGACTCCGCCTTGATGTTGAGCTTTGCCTTCTGATTGTCGTACTTGTCAAGCTCTTCGCCCTTGTGGATGGTCTGCCGGTTTGCCGACAGCTCATGCTCGGACAGGTACATATTTTCCAGAATGGACATATCCGGCACAACGGAATTTTCCTTGCGGTTGGCAGGCAGGAGCGCCACGCCCTTTTTCATCGCATGGTGGATGTTGTTGTGCGTAAAGGCTTCGCCGCCTACCTTCACCGTGCCGGAGAAGGTGGGAAGCTCTCCGAAAATGGACTGCAAAAATTCGCTCGCGCCCGAGCCCTGAAGTCCCGTGATGCCGACGATCTCGCCGCGGCGGACGCTCAGGCTCACATCGGAGAAGTTCGGCCCGCTCACGCCTTCGAGCTCCAGAATATTGTCGCCCATCTCACGCGGCGAATAGATCTCCGCCGTGGAGAAGGAGCTGCCGACCATCGTCGAGGTCACCTCCGGCGCGGTCACGTCTGCGATCCTGCCGGTCTGGATGAACTCGCCGTTGCGGAGCACGGTGTAGCTGTCGGAAATTCGGAAAATTTCCGGCATTTTATGAGAGATGAAGATGAAGGACTTGCCTTCAGCCTTCAGTTTATTCACGATTTCAAACAGATGGTCAATTTCTTCGTTGCTCAGCGCCGTGGTTGGTTCGTCCAGGATCAGCAGCTTCGCCTCAAAGAAGATCGCCTTGGCGATCTCAAGCGTCTGCTTTTCGCTGGCGCTCAGATGCTCGACCAGATCGGTCGGGTCGATGCTGACGCCGAGTTTTTCAAAAACTTCGTCACACTTTTGGATCATTTCCTGCTTCTTCAGCGTGCCGAAGCGAGTCGTCAGCTCTTTGTTGAAGAAAATGTTCTCAAAAACACGAAGATCATTGAACAGGTTCAGTTCCTGATGCACGAATGCAACGCCCGCCGCTTCGCTTTCGGCGATGGTGCAGTTCGTGATGTCTTTGCCGTCAAAAACGACGCTGCCCTCATCCAGCGGGAACACACCGGTCAGGATATTCATCAGCGTGGACTTGCCCGCGCCGTTTTCACCGAGGAGCGCATGGACTTCGCCCTGCTTGACAGCAAGGTCAACGCCCTTGAGCACAGGGACGCCCACAAATGCCTTGTGGACATTATGCATTTCCAGAATGTTCATATCTACTCTCCCATTATGGGCAGTGGTGTCCCACGGAAGGCCGTGGGACACCACCTGATTCACTTGTTCTGTTTGCCCGGCGGCATTACCGCCCGGCGAGCCTCGGCTTATTCGAAGCCCTTGTCCATGAAGTCAGCGACGTTGTCAGCCGTGACGCACTGTGCGGACTGGGTGTTGTCCAGCGGGACATCCTTGCCGTCGAAGAAGTCCACCAGAGCCTGGATGGTATCCTGGATCATAGCGGGCGGATAGGTGACGTCCATGACGCCGCCGAACTTCTCGGCAACGGGGTAGGAAGTGTAGTCGCCGGAGATGACGGTGTAGATGGTCTTCGGGCCGCCGCAGCCGGTGATGTACGGAGCGTTGGCAAGGAATGCTTCCTTGGTCGCCTCGTCGATGGCGGAGCCTTCCAGAGCGTCAAACACAGCCAGAGCCAGACCGGAGTCCCAAGCAGCGATGTACTTGGTGTCGGCGTTGTCGGCGTTGGACATGTAGGTCTCAAAGTACGCCTGCGCGTTGGCGGGATTCCAGCCGGTAGCGCCGGAGTAGGACACGGAATCCAGGCTGGTCCACGGGGTCTCGATCTTCGCGCCGTTATACTCGACCTCGCCCTTCAGGTACTTGTTGAAGCCGTCGGTACGGTCGGTATCCGCGGAGGAGCCGTCGCCCTCGATGCAGACGACCTTGTCGCCTTCCTTCATGCCCTTGGAGACCAGATAGCTGGCAGCGGCAGCGCCGATCTCAACGTTGTCGTACTTGATGTTGGAAACAGCGGTGTCCTTCACGGACGGGATGATACGGTCGCAGCAGGTGTAGGGGATGCCGGCGTCAGCAAGCTGCTGGATGGCATTCTCCAGATCCGTGCCGGCGGGCAGCATTGCAACGCCGATAGAGCCGTCGCCGGGGTCGTTGGCGATGATGTCCTCGATCTGCTTGATCTGATCGTCAGCGGAAGCAAACGTCTGCATAACAGCGTTGTACTTGCCTTCGGCGTTCAGCTCATCGACCTTCGCCTGTGCGAAGACGCCGATCGCGCCGGTCCAGCCATGGTCGGGGTTGGGGGCCAGGACATAGATCGTCTTTTTCACTTCCGCAGCGGGAGCTTCGTCAGCAGCCGGGGTCTCCTCAGCCGCGGGGGTCTCCTCTGCCGGAGCAGTGGTGTCGGCGGGCTTCTCTTCTGCCGCGGGGGTATTCGCCTGAGATGCGCAAGCAACCAGACCAAACACCATCACGACTGCCAGAAGCAGAGCAATGATCTTTTTCATTTTTTGTTCCTCCAATTATAATTTATCTTAACCGGCGAACCGGCTAAAACCGTTTGATGGATCAATCGTTTTTAATAGCGCTGTCGAATGCGAAGTCGGACGCGCTGAAGTTGTACTTCTTGATGTACTCGCACGCCTCGGTCGCGCCGTAGACGCGATCCATGCCGGAGTCTTCCCATTCCACGGAGTACGGACCGGTGTAACCGCCCTGGTTCAGGCAGCGGCAGATGCCGTCGAAATCGACATCGCCATGGCCGAGGGACACGAAGTTCCAGCCGCGGTGCATATTGCCGAAGGTGATGTGAGAGCCCAGCACGCCGTTGCGGCCGTCAAAGTTCAGCTTGACGTCCTTGGCATGGACATGGTAGATGCGGTCGATGAAGTCGCGGCAGAACACCACGGGATCGACGCCCTGCCACAGCAGGTGGCTCGGGTCAAAGTTGATGCCGAGGGTCGGACGGCGGTCAAACACGTCCAGCAGCTTCTTGGTGGACCAGTAGTCGAACGCGATCTCGGTGGGATGGACCTCCAGAGCCAGCTTCACGCCGCAGGCATCGAACTCGTCGAAGATCGGGCTCCACAGCTCCTTGACCTTCTGATAAGCCGCCTCGATCTGCTCCTCGGAGGTCTGCGGGAAGGAGTACCAGAACTTCCAGATCGGAGAGCCCATGAAGAACGTGACAACGCTCACGCCCATCGCCTTGGCGGCGTGCGCGGTCGCCTTCATCTCGTCGATCGCCCACTTCTGGATCTCTTCGGGCTTGCCGGCGAGCGCCGCGGGCGCAAAGCCGTCCAGACGGGAATCATACGCATCGGGCAGGGTGTCGCAGACGCACTGACCGGCAAGATGGTTGCTCAGAGCCCAGCAGCCGAGGTCGTACTTCTTGAGGGTCGCCTTGACTTCCTCAACGTACTTCGGATCGGTCGCGGCGCGCTTCATATCCAGATGCGCGGCGGACAGCTCCAGACCTTCATAGCCCATCTGCTTGGCGAGCTTGCAGACTTCTTCCAGGGACAGGTCGCCCCACTGAATGGTAAACAGAGTAACAGGTCTCGACATAATTTAGTTCCTCCTTAAAAATGTTCGGTAGAGATCGTTTGATCTTATGAATTACATATCGACCCAGACGTTGCCTTCCTGGTTGGACTTCAGGCACGCATGGACAAAGCGCACGCCCTCCGCGCCCTCGTGCACGGTCGGGAAATCGACCATCTCGGGCTTGAACGTGCCGTCCTGCTTCGCCTCGATGCAGGAGATGAAGGAGCGGTAGAGGTTACCCATGGATTCCAGCCAGCCCTCGGTGTGACCCGACGGGAGACGGCCGTACTTCGCAGCTTCGGGCTCGATGCCGCCGCCGCCGCGGTGACGCTCAACGATCGTGCCGTCGCGCGCGATCATGGTGACCTTTTCGCACTCCTCCTGCTTCCACAGGATCGAGCCGTTTTCGCCGTAGATGCGCACGCGCAGGTCGTTGTCGTGACCGATGGCGAACTGGCTGGTCCAGAAGCAGCCGGTCGCGCCGCCCTCGAACTCGACGAGGACCACGTCGTTATCGTCCAGCACACGGCCCGGAACGACAACGTCCATCTTTGCGAGCACGCGCTTGATCTTCAGACCCGTCATATGCGCGACTGCGTTTTCAACGTGCGTGCCGAGGTCGCCCAGGCAGTTCACGCCGCCGGACTGCTTCGGGTCGCAGCGCCATTCGCCCTGCTTGCCGCCCCACTCGCCTTCGTAGGCGAGCCAGCCCTGCGGATACTCCGCCATGACCGTGCGGATCTTGCCGAGCTTGCCGGCCTTGATGTACTCTTTGATGTGCTTGGCGGTCACATGACCCATATAGGTATAGGTGACCAGGAACAGCAGACCCTTCTCGTCCGCCAGCTTTTCCAGCTCGTCCGCCTGTTCAACAGTCAGGCACAGGGGCTTGTCGCAGGAAACGTTGATGCCGGCTTCCAGGAACGCCTTGCAGGCGGGATAGTGGCTGACGTTCGGCGTGACGATCACGACAAAATCGATGCCGTCTGCGCGGGCAGCCTCTGCCTTAGCCATCTCGTCAAAGGTGGTGTAGCAGCGATCGGGCGCAACGCCGAGCTGCGCGCCGGTCTCGCGGCACTTTTCGGGGGTGCGGGAGAAGCAGCCGGCAACGAGCGTTGCCATCGCGTCAATGTTGATCGCTTTTCTGTGCGCGTCGCCGATAAACGAACCGGGGCCGCCGCCTACCATGCCATAATTCAGTTTCTTCATCACATGACCTTCTTTCCTAGAATTGAATGTATTTCCGAAATCCGTACTGGTATGAACTACACTGTTCGTGTCCGCCGTAAACGCGCGCCAAGGGGTACAATCCTGCGCTTTGCCGTTTACGCCCTGATGCTATCTTGCCATACTCTGCGCCCAAATTCCATACAAAATTTGTAGTCTTTACACGACAATCTTGCGGTTTTCTCTTTTTTGTGCATTCTGGACAAGTTTGCGGCTAAAATTTTAGTTAATATTCCGTCCCAAATTGTTCATTTTCAGCGGCTTTCAGCACCGTTTCAGCATTTTTTCGTCCCGCGTGAGAAAAATTGTAAGTGCCGCGCGTGCAGAGTTTGCAATCCGCGCCGTCAGATCCGCCAAAACGAATCGATTTGTTTGCGGTGACGGGTTTGTTATCCGTCCACGTCATGCGGACGGCATATCTGTCCCTTCCGGCGGCGGTACTCGGTGGGCAGCGCGCCGTACTGCTCGCGGAAGGCGCTGGAAAAACGGCTCTGGCTCTCATAGCCCACCGCCTGCGCGATGGACGCGATGTCGTCCTGCGTTTGCAGCAGCAGCCCCGCCGCCGCCTCCAGCCGGTGGCGCTTTATATGTGCGGCGATGGTCTCGCCGTAGGTGCGCTTAAAGACCTGCTTGAGCGTGGTCGGGTTCATCAGAAACTGCCGCGAGAGCGCGTCGATGGTCACGCGCTCGGACAGGTGCTCGACTAAATAATGATGTACGTTGCGGATCAGCTCCTCCTGCGAAGCCTGATAATCCACGGTTTTTTCCGGGCAGGCGATCTGCATCACCTGCTCCACCAGCTCGTGCAGCAGCCGCCCCAGCTCGCTGTCCGCCGCCTTGTAGTAGACCTCGCGCCCGTCGCGGCGGCTGACGAGCAGCCCGCTGTCGGTCAGCGACCGCAAGTGGTGAAACACCGCCGGGCTGGACATTTCCAGCATCGCCGCGATGTTGATGACGCACTCCTCCCGGTGGCTCAGCAGCCAGAAAATGCGCACGCGCGTGGGGTCGGCGAGCTGCCGGAACACATCCGACGCCGCGGAAAAATCGCCGTTCGCCAAAAGCTGTGCGTGCAGCGCCGCGTCGTCGCGCCGCTCACCGTGATGATGCGGCAGGACAAATTCCGACATATCGCTCCCTCCTTCTCCGTTTTGGAAATATCGTTCGCCCATTCGGACACAAGCGCCAAAATCGCTTGATTTCTGCATCTGCCGCCAGTATACTACGGTCAGAACGATTAAGCAAGCGTTTAATTTTGGAACGCAGCGCAAATAATACCGGAGGTAACAGCTATGAAAAAGACCTATGCGATCGAAGTGGACTGCGCCAACTGCGCGAACCTGATGGAGGAAGCTGCGAAAAAGACCGAAGGCGTCGCGGCGGCGACCGTGAACTTCATGACGCAGAAGATGATCGTCGAGTTCGCCGAGGGCGCGGACGAGAAAAAGACGATGAAGGCAGTTCTGAAAGCCTGCAAAAAAGTAGAGCCGGATTGTGAGATCGAGCTGTAATTTTGTCGGCAGCACCGCCTTTTCCTGCTTGTAAAGAGTTGATGAAGGAGTCATTCTTATGACAAAGAAACAGAAAAAGATGCTCGTGCGCATCCTCATCACGGCGGTGATGCTCATCGCCCTGAACTTCATCCCCATCACCGGCATCCCCCAGCTCATCGCGTATCTGGCGGCTTACGCCGTCATCGGCTATGACATTCTGAAAAAGGCGGCGCACGGCATTGCGAGCGGCCGCCCGTTCGATGAAAACTTCCTCATGGCGCTGGCGACGCTCGGCGCGTTCGCCGTCGCCATCTGGACAAAGAGCGGCGACTACGTCGAAGGCATCGCCGTTATGCTGTTCTACCAGATCGGCGAGCTGTTCCAGAGCTACGCCGTCGGCAAGAGCCGCCGGAACATCTCCGCGCTCATGGACATCCGCCCGGACTATGCCAACATGGAACAGGACGGTCAGCTCACGCAGGTCAGCCCCGACGAGATCGAAGTCGGCAGCATCATCGTCGTCCAGCCGGGCGAAAAAGTCCCGCTGGACGGCGTGATCGTCGAGGGCGCGGCAAGCCTCAACACCAGCGCGCTCACCGGCGAGAGCCTGCCGCGCGACGTGAAGGCGGGCGACGAGATCGTCAGCGGCTGCATTGACCTGTCGGGCGTGCTGAAGATCCGCACGACGAAAGCCTTCGGCGAGTCCACGGTGTCGAAAATTCTCGACCTCGTGGAAAACGCCAGCTCCCGCAAGTCGCGCTCCGAGACGTTCATCTCCCGCTTCGCAAAAATCTACACCCCCGCCGTCTGCTTCGCGGCGCTGGCGCTGGCGATCCTCGTTCCGCTCGGGCGGATGCTCGCGGGCGTGGACGCCGACTGGGTGGACTGGATCTACCGCGCGCTGACGTTCTTAGTTGTGAGCTGCCCGTGCGCGCTCGTTATCAGCATCCCGCTGAGCTTCTTCGCCGGCATCGGCGGCGCGAGCCGCGAGGGTATCCTCATCAAAGGTTCTAACTATCTCGAAGCGCTGGCGGACGCGAAAATCGTCGTCTTTGACAAGACCGGCACGCTCACGCAGGGTGTGTTTGAGGTCACGGCGGTGCACCACAGCCCGTATGACGAGCAGCAGCTTCTCGAGTACGCCGCGCTTGCCGAGTGTGCTTCCTCGCATCCCATCAGCAAGAGCCTGCAAAGGGCGTATGGCAGCGAAATTGACCGCGAGCGCGTGACGAATATTGAAGAGCTGAGCGGTCACGGCATCACCGCCACGGTAGACGGGCACGCCGTCGCCGCCGGCAATGCCAAGCTCATGAAAAAGCTGGGCGTCGAATACTGCGACTGCCACAGCGTCGGCACGATCATCCACATGGCGATCGACGGGCAGTACGCCGGGCACATCGTCATCTCGGACGTCGTGAAGCCCCATTCCAGGGAAGCCATCGCGCACCTCAAAAAGTGCGGCGTGCAGAGGACCGTCATGCTCACCGGCGACGCCAGGCGCGTTGCCGACGAGGTCGCGTCCGAGCTGGGCGTTGACGAGGTGCGCAGCGAGCTGCTCCCGGCAGGTAAGGTCGAAGAGGTCGAAAAGCTGCTGGCGCAGCGCGGCAAAAACGATAAGCTCGCCTTCGTCGGCGACGGCATCAACGACGCGCCCGTGCTCACAAGAGCCGACATCGGCATTGCCATGGGCGCGATGGGCTCAGACGCCGCCATCGAAGCGGCTGACGTGGTGCTCATGGACGACGACCCGCTGCAAATTTCCAAAGCCATCGGCATCTCGCGCAAGTGCATCGGCATCGTCCGGCAGAATATCGTGTTCTCGCTCATTATAAAGTTCGCCTGCCTCGCGCTCACCGCCGCCGGCATCACCAATATGTGGGCAGCCATCTTCGCCGACGTCGGCGTCATGGTCCTGGCAGTCCTGAACGCCATCCGCGCCATCCGCTGCCACGCCCCAAAGGTCTGAAAATGCAAAGCACCCCCCCGGCGGGCACTGCTGCCCGCCGGGGGGATTATATTGGGTTTATCCACTGTCAGCTCACGCCAAGATACGCTTTTTGAACGTCCTCGTTTCCAAGCAGGTTTTCGCAGGTGTCGTGCAGAATGATCTCACCCGTTTGCAGCACATAGCCGCGCTGTGCCGTTGCCAGCGCGATCTTGGAGTTCTGCTCCACAAACAGGATCGTTGTGCCCTGGCGACTGATGTCACGGATTGACTCAAAGATCTCCTTAACGATCAGCGGCGCCAGCCCCAGTGACGGCTCGTCCATGAGGATCATACGCGGGCGGTTGATAAGTGCACGTCCGATAGCGAGCATCTGCTGCTCGCCGCCGGAAAGTGTGCCGGCAAGCTGTCTGCGCCGCTCCTCCAGCCGAGGAAACTGCCGGTAAACATTTTTCAGGTCCTCTTTGATGTTTTTGGTGTCTCTGCGCAGATATGCGCCCGTAAAGAGGTTTTCTTCCACCGTCAGCTTGGGGAATACATGGCGTCCCTCAAGCACCTGCATCAGTCCCAGAGCAACGATCTTATTGCCCTTTTTCTTCTGGATCGGCTGCCCGTCAAACAAAATCTCGCCATGGACGCCCACCGGGTTTGTAAGGCCTGAGATCGTTTGCAGCGTTGTGGTCTTTCCCGCGCCGTTTGCGCCGATCAGCGTAACGATCTCGCCCTCGTTCACATAAAGGCTAACGCCCTTGACCGAATGGATATTGCCGTAATAATAGTGCAGATCGTGTACCTCAAGCAACGGTTTCATGTCTCGTCACCTCCCAGATATGCGCTGATCACATCAGGGTCTTGCTGGATCTGCTCCGGCGTGCCCTGTGAGAGCAGCCGCCCCTGATTGAGCACAAAAATATAATCGCAGATCCCCATCATCAGCTTCATATCGTGCTCCACCATCAAAATGCCGACACCACGCGCCAGGATCTCCTTCAGCAGCGCGTCCAGCTCCACCTTTTCCGTAGAGTTCATACCGGCGGCAGGTTCATCCAGCAGGATCAGCCGGGGGCGGCTGGCAAGACCGCGCACGATTTCCAGCAGCCGCTGCTCACCATAAGACAGATTACCTGCCGCCCAGTCTGCCTTTTCCTTCAGTCCGACAAATTCCAGCCATTCATATGCTTCGCGGAGCGCCGCGCGCTCTTCGGCGCGTTCCTTCGGCAGATGCAGCATGGAACTAAAAAATCCGCTCTTGAGCTGGGTGTGCATACCGACGCGCACATTATCGATCACAGACATACTGCGAAACAGGTTGATGACCTGATAGGTACGGGCGATGCCCGCCTCGTTGACCTCGTGCGGCTTCTTGCCCTCCAGATGCTTTCCGTCAAAAACGACTGTGCCGGTATTCGGCGTATAAACGCCGCTGATACAGTTAAAGAATGTGGTCTTACCTGCGCCGTTCGGACCGATCAAACCGTATATCTTTCGTTCCTCCAATTCCACGCTGACGTCATTGACCGCCGTAAGACCGCCAAACTTTATGGTGACGTGTTCAGCTTTCAGCATGGCTCTTCCCTCCCGTCCGTTTTGCGCGTAATTTTGCAGCAAGGTCGCGCACCGCGCCGTAAATGCCGCCGGGCAGCGCCACTATGACCGCAAGCATCAAAATACCATAGATCAGCATCTGATAATCCTGGAAGCTACGCAGCACCTCCGTGAGCCCTGTGATGGTGACCACGCCGATGATCGGTCCAAGCAGTGACGCCGTGCCGCCAAACAGCAGCATGGTGATGAACATGATGGACTGCTTCTGCACAAAAGTATCGGGACTGATGTAACGCACGAGGTGCATATACATTGCACCGGCAAAGCCGGTAAAAAACGCGCTGATAGCAAATGCCAGCACCTTATACTTGCGCACATTGATGCCCATGCCCTCTGCGGCGTGGGTATTTTCACGCACAGCGATGAATGCGCGCCCGACCTTGGAATCCACCAGAAACACCTTTGCCAACAAGAACAGGAGCATACAGACCAAGCCAAAAAAATAGAAACGCAGATTGGTATCCAGTTCAAAGCCAAACAGGCTTACATAGGTGCTCGTCATGCCGCGCAGGTTGCCGGTGATCTCGCCGGGGGAATGTGCAATGAGCTGATAGATGATCTCGCCAAAGGCAATCGTCGCCAGCGCCAGAAAGTGAAACACCAGCTTGGATGCCGGATATGCCAGCAGCATCCCGACCAGCGCCGCCAAAATTGCGCCAAGGATCATGCTCAAAATGGGCGGCAGACTGAGGTTGTTGGTAACGATGCCGGAGGTGTATGCCCCGATGGCATAAAACGCAACGTGACCGATGGATATCTGCCCGCTGTAGCCGAAGCATACGTCCAGCCCCGACACGGCAATGATATAGATCTCGATCAAGCAGCACAGCAGCACGCCATAGCTATAGCCGAAAGCGAGCATGATAAGGGGCAAAATCGCCGCGATCACCGCAAGCAGCCCAAGCTGTGTAAAGCTCTTTTTCTGTTTCAGCAATTTGACTCTCCCCCTTACACATCCTGAATGGCTTTTTCATTGAAAATACCGGTCGGTCGCAGGAACAGGAATACGATCAGTATGATATACGCAATGAGATTACGGTAATTCGACGAGATATAACCCGCCACGCAGTTTTCAACTACACCGAGGAAAATGCCACCGACGATTGCGCCGTACATATTACCATAGCCGCCAATGACGGCGCTGGAAAAGCCCTTGCGCCCAAGTGTTGCGCCGAGTGTGGTATATACGCCGTAGATCGGACCGATCAGCATACCGGCTACGGCGGCAAGCGCTGCGGAAAGCCCCCACGTCACGCCGGTACTCAAAGAGACGTCGATGCCGCAGGATTCGGCGGCTTTGGCGTCCATGGCGGCGGCGCGCATGGCAGTGCCGAAGCGCGTTTTCGTCATAAATAGATGCATCAGAGCCATACAGATCACGCTGACGATCACACAAAGAATCGCCTCCGGCTGGATGTTCACGCCCAGTATCTTGACCGTCATCACATTGAAGATCGATGGAAAATACAGTGGGATCGTACCCCAAGCGATCTGGGAGCCGTTCTGGATGATGTAAGAAATTGCAATGGTAGAAAGGACGATATACGCCGCCGTGACGTGCCGATTGAGCATGACGCGGATGACGCCCTTTTCCAGCAGAATGCCAAAGCCGAAGGCGATCGCGGTCGTCAGCAGCAGTGACGGCAAAAACGGAATGCCCAAAAAGCTGTAAAACGTCAGCCCCAGAAACGCGCCGAGCGTCAGCACATCGCCCTGCATGAAGCTCATCAGACCAGACGCCTTGTAGATAATGCTGCAGCTGAGCGCCAGCAGACCGTAGGTGCACCCCAGTACGATCCCCGGGATCAGCAGCTGTAGGAATTTGTCCATGTTTTTTCTCCTCACATTCAGGCAGACATACAGCTTTGGGGGATGCTGCGGCTGCAACATCCCCCTGCTGCATCAAAAGTTAAAATTCGTTGCCGGTCTCCGTCTTATAGGCGTCATAGCCGCCGTTCTCCAGCCAGCTCGAGAACAGCAGGTCTTTGCCGCCCGCGCGGAAGAAGGAGTTGAACGCATGGTAGCCTTCACGGTCACCAACTGTAAAGTCGATCTGACCGCCAAGCCCCTCATACTTCAGCGTGCCGATCGCGTTGCGCATGGCGTCTGCGTCATTGCTGCCGGAGGCCTTTGCCGCCTCCCAGAGGACCTTGATGGAATCCCAGCCGCGGTAAGCACACTCGGTCTGCGGAAGCTGACCGTACTTATCGGAATAGAGCTGAAGGAAGTCCTTCATCACGGGAATGTCGCAATCATCGATGCTCTTGTAGGTGACGTAGGGGTTTGCCCACATGAGGTTGTTGGAAGCCGCCTCGCCGGCGATCTCGACCATGGAGTTGGCGAATGCCTCCTTATCCATGACGATGCCGGTATAGCCATACTGGCGGAGCTGCTTGACAAACAGCGGCGTGACCTGACCGTCAGTCGCAAACCAGACGCACTGCGGGTCAGCAGCAATGATGTTGGCGATCTGTGCGGAATAGTCGGTATCGCCCGCGTCGTGTGTCTCCTCGGCGACGATGGTGATTCCGCGGTTGGCGCATTCCGACTTAAAAGATGCCAGTGTGGACAGCGCGGAGTCATCCTGACTGTAGAAGCAGGCAATACGATCCGTCAGTCCGAGCTTCACGAGCATATCTGCCTCAATGCCCATACCGAACGCGCTGTTCATGGATGCGCGGAAGATGTAGGGCCAGTCCTCCTCCATCCAGGACGGGGATGTGCCGAGACCGACCGTGACAATCTTTGCCTCGTTCAGGAATGGACCAGCTGCCAGAACCTCGCTGGAGATGATCGAGCCGATACAGGCGTTGATCTTATCCTCAGTGATCATTTTATTGACGATCTTGACTGCTTCCTCAGGCGAAGTCAGAGAGTCATAGGCGATGAACTCGACCGTCTGACCGTTGAAGCCGCCCTCGGCGTTGATCATATCGACCGCCATCTGGATCGCGTCGCGCGCTTCCAGACCGAACGCAGCATTGCCGCCGCTGAGGCAGAGAAATGCGCCGATCTTGTATGTGTCGGAAGCTGCGGCGGAGTCGCCGGTAGATGCCGCAGAGGTATCTGTGGTATTTGCGTTGTTGCTGGAGGCGCTGTTGCTGCTGGGGGTCTCAGTCGCAGTCTTGGCAGTGCACGCGCTAATCGCAAAGAGTATGCACAGTGCCAGGATCATTGCCGCGAGGCGCAGAACGGTAGCTTTTTTCATTTGTGTACCTCCTCAAATATATCCTCTCTCATAATTATTGATTTTTCTTGCTAAATCAATTGTAAATTTCAGAAAGTTTCCTGAAGTCTCTGATCGTACCCGCTATTACCAGAAAACAATGGTCTCACCGGTCAGCCGGTCAGAATCCGGTCCTGCCAGAAACGCGACCGATTTTGCCATATCTTCCGGCTCTGCAAAGCGTTCCAACCTCGGAGTGTCCGGCATATCGGGGATCTGGCGGGTGGACGCGATGCGCGCAGACTTTGCGTAGCCCGGTGACAGGCAGTTGACATTGACGTTGTACGGGCGCATCTGCTCTGCCATACAGCGCGTATAATGCTCAATTCCGCGCTTGCAGGCATTGTAGACAGCGCCGGTCGGCAGCGCCATATGCGCGCCGATTGAACCGACGTTGATGATCTTTCCGCCCATCTGCCGGCGCATTTGCTGCCCGGCAAATTTGCAGGCGTAGATCGTGGCGAGCAGATTGCGCGAAACAACGGACTCGACATCCTCCACAGCAATGTCCAGGCAGTCGTCCGGGTCGGGGCGTGGTGTATGTGCGCCAATGTCACCGCCGGCATTGTTGACCCAAATGTCAATGTGTCCGAAGGTCTCCACGACCTCCTGCACCAATCCTTCCACCGCCGCAGGATCGGTCAGGTCTGCAGAAAAGAAGCTGCTGCGGCAGCCCATGGCGCGGATCTGCGCCACGGTATCCTCCGCGCTGCCCTCGCCAAAGCGGTTGGCAGATGCAGCGCTGCGGTCAGTTACCGCAATATCGGCACCGTACTGCGCCAGCAAAAGCGCGTATGCCTTGCCGAGCCCACGTCCCGAGCCGGTGACCACAGCGACCTTTCCTTTGAGCGCCTGTGCGTCCATAGCCCTCCTCCTTACCGCAGCGATAGCTTTTCCAGCACTGCCTTGTTGACGACATTGCCGGGCGCACGGCCCGCCAGCACGTCAGTCGTCTGCCGGAATAGCTTATTGTACATGTCCTCCATTGCCTCCTCGGAATACATTCCGACGTGCGGCGTGATCATCAGATTCGGCACGTCGAACAGCTCGCTGCCTGCCGGCAGAGGCTCGCCTTCGATGACATCCAGTCCCGCCGCCGCGATCACACCTGTTTTCAGCGCTTCGATCAGATCCGTCGTGTTCACCACGCCGCCGCGCGATGCGTTGAGCAGAATTGCCGTGGGCTTCATCATTTTGAGCTGCTCCATGGAGATCATGTGATAGGTGGACGGCAGCAGCGGTGTATGCAGCGAGATCACATCCGCCTGCCGCAGGATCGTATCCATATTCGCAAGCGCGATACCTGGCTCATCTGTTTCCTTTACGAACGGATCGTAGACCATGACCTGCATCCCCATGCCGAGCGCCATTTTTGCCAGCTCTCGACCGATCTTGCCATAACCAAGGATGCCCATGACCTGCCCGCGGATGCGATGGCACTTAATAAGTTTACCGTTGGCGTATCCGCCCTTTTTCGCACGGCCGATAAACGCCGGGAGCTGCCGCTCAAGCGCCAACATCATGGCAAAGGCATGACTTGCAACTTCGTAGGTACAGTGATCCGGCACATTGCAGACCACTATGCCGCGCGCGGTAGCGGCGTCCAGATCAACGTTGTCCACCCCGATCCCGCAGCGTCCGATGACCTTCAGGTTCGGCATGGCATCCATGACGTCCGCCGTAATGTGCACTGCCATGAGGATGATCGCGTCGGCATCCTTTGCGCCGTCGATCACCTCCTGCGGCTGCCTCCACTCGCGGAACAATAGCTCCTGCCCCGCACCCGCAAACGCCGCCTCAAGCTGGGCATATTCGCGGTCCGTCAAAAACTGCTTATCCAGGAAATAGGTGCGCATACTCGTCCTCCTGTTCAAATCTCATCCATCAGAGCCTTAAACTCGGGGCGGCTCAGATCGCGTTTTTTCGCGATTGCCATCGCTTTGACAAGCTGCATGAGCTTCTTTGCCTGCTCCTTGTCAAGCTCCACGCCAAACTCCTGCGCAACGAGCTGCATATTCGCCACGCCGCTCTTCTTGCCGGTGTAGATGTACGGCTCGCGCTGATCGACCAGCGTCCACATATACGGCAGCATGATCAGTGGGTCGATGTCCTTGGCATTTTTCCAATAGCCGACAGGAATCCCTGTTTCCCAGCCGAAGATATTCTCGCCCACGACAGGCTTTGTTTTGGAAACCGGCATCCCGGAGCGCTTTTCAACGTCACGCGACAAGTCGATGAGCTTGGTCAGATCAATGCCGGTATCAATGCCGTACAGGCACTGAAGTGCGACCAGCAGCGGCTCGATCGGCGTGTTGCCGCAGCGCTCACCAATGCCGTTGACCGTAACGTGCGCGACCTCCGCGCCCGCCTCCAGTGCTGCGATCGTCGTCGCAACGCTCATGCCGAAATCCTCATGGAAGTGTGCCTCGACTGGCATCCCAAGCCGCTCATGCAGCCTGCGCACGGTCCACGCCGCACCCTCCGGAGAGAATGCGCCGAAGGTATCGACCAGCGTCACAGCGTCCATGTGTCCGCCTTCCTTGATTGCCTGCAGAGTATCAAGCAGGAAGTTGATGTCGGCACGCGAACCGTCCGCCGGGAAGAATGTGACCTTCAGTCCCATCTCATGCGCAGCAAGCGTTGTTTCGCACGCCGCTTTGATAGCGCGATCCGCATCCCACTTCATACCGCCCTTGAGCATATGCTCACTGCCCGGCACTTCTGTCAGAACACCTGCAACGCCGCAGCTTTTGGCAAGCTCAATGTCAGCGACCACATTGCGGGTAAAACAGTACACATCTGCCTTCAGTCCCAGATCGCAGATCTCGCGAATCGCATCCGCATCCTCCTGCGACACGGACGGCGTGCCAGCCTCGATTCGGTGAACGCCCATGGCATCCAGCTTCTTTGCGATAGCGACCTTGTCCTCCCGGCTGAATACGATTCCTGGCTGCTGCTCACCATCGCGCAGCGTAGTGTCCAGGATCTCAATTTTCTTGGCAAAGTTAAATTCTTTGACTACATCGGGATTGTAGTTTGCCGGTGCGACCCACCACTTTTTGTCCTCACGAAAACCCATACTGTTCCTCCATTTCTTTACTCGTTCATTTTTCCTGCTGCGTGCCTTACAGCCGCACGCGGGAGTCAACAACATAAAACTGTCCCTGCGCCCGGTCATAGATGAGCGGGTTGAGATCCAGTTCACGGATCTGCGGGCACGCGCTCAGCAGTGCACTGAGCTGCAAAATAAGCTGTACAAGCTGTGCAATGTTTGCACCCGCTTCGCCGCGATAGCCCTCTAGCAGCCGCCAGCATTTGAGACTGTGCAGCATCCGCAGCGCATCCTGTTCACTCAGCGGCACATGACCGAAACTGACGTCCTGAAACAGTTCCACGAGCGTGCCGCCAAGGCCTGACAGTACAGCGTGTCCCAGAACGGGATCATACGTCGCGCCAAGAATAACCTCAATGCTGCCCGTGACCTGCTCCTGCACAAGGATACCGCGCAGTCCTGGGAATTTGACGACCCATTCGTCCCACAATGCTGCAAGTTCCTGTGCATTGGCAATGTTCAGCCTGACGCCGCCAGCGTCGGACTTGTGGACAATTTTTTCATGGTCGATCTTCGCCACCAGCGGATAGCGCAAGTCAAGGCACGCTGCCTGATTGCGGTTTTTCAGATACCCGGCGCGCGCAAGCGGGATACCGGCGGCGCTTAAAAGCGCCTGACAGGCGTCTGCGCCGAGAAATTGTCCTGGCTGTGCAGTGCTCAGGACTTCCTGACAAAGTGTGGCATCCACCGGCGTGGGAGCGACCGGCTTCACCAGCACGGGCAGTGGCCTCTCCGGCTTGAGATAAGCAAGCAGTTCCGCAATTGTCTCTGGGTATTCAAAGCACAAAAGTCCCTGTTTTTTAAGCTCCTGCTGCCCGCCGGCGCCAGCGCCCGGTCCGAAGAAACAGGAAAACACCGGGATCGGTGAGGCTTTGAGTGTGTCTATCATCGCAGCAGCTACCTTCTGTGTATCCACCGTAACGGCAGGAACGCAGGTAATAACCAGCGCATCATACAGTTTGGTTTTCAGCATCTCCCGTACTGCTGCATCATACTGTGCAGGCGTTGCGGGTGCGACCAGATCGATCGGATTGTGAAATGATGCCTCCGGCAAAAGCTGTGGTCGCAGTGCGTCTACAGCGCTCTGCGGCAACTCCGGCAGAGCAAATCCCCGTCCCGTCAGCGCATCCGCCATCAAAATACCTAGACCGCCTGTGTTCGACACAATACCAATGTTGCAGCCGGTGAGCTGTTTTTTCCGGATCTTGGACAGGACGGCGGTCAGCAGAAACGCATCCTCCAAACTCTCGGTGCGGATCGCACCACTCTGCCGCAGCAGCGCCTGTGCTACGGCATCGCTTCCGGCAAGGCTGCCGGTATGTGAACCCGCCGCCCTTGCACCCGCGGCAGTCCGTCCGGATTTGAGCACGACCACGGGCTTTGTCATTTTCTGCATCAGTGCTCGGAATCGCTGCGGCTCGCTGATTGTCTCCAGATACAGCAGCACCACATCTGTGTGCGGGTCGGTCTCCAGCAGCTCCAGAAAATCGCAGACATTCAGATCCGCCTGATTCCCCACAGAAACAATGGTAGAAAAGCCGATACCAAGCTGCTGTGCAAAATCCATCAGTGCCGCACCGAGCGCGCCGCTCTGCGTGAGCATGGCAACGTTGCCGCGCTGGGGTGGCTTGGGATTGATGGTCGCGTTCATCTGGACGTGCGGCGCGGTATTCAACACACCCATGCAGTTCGGTCCGATCATGCACATTCCGTACTTATGCAGCAGCTCCAGCAGCTCTTTCTCCTGCTCTGCTCCCTGGTTGCCGACCTCCTTGAAGCCAGCCGTGATGCAGGTGAGCGCGCGCACGCCCTTGCGTCCGCACTCGTCCGCCACATCCAGTACAAAGCGTGACGGCAGCGCAATAATCGCCATATCGATCGGCTCAGGAATATCCAGCACAGAGGCATAGCCCTTTGCCTGTAGCACATCCTCTCCACGCACGTTGACGGCGTATAATCGTCCCTGATATCCGCTAGAAATCAGGTTCTCCACGATCGCGCCGCCGATGCCCGGCTTCTGCGATGCCCCCAGCACCGCAATGCTCTCCGGCGCAACCAGCTTACGCACGCTGCTCGTTCTGTCAGTAGATCGCATCTTCATTCCAGTCCTCGAATTTGATCCCGAGGGGTATCTCCTTTCCCTTGTAGAAATACTTGCCGTTTCCGTCAGTCTGGAAATTGCCATTGGCGATCTCCAGAACGGTTCGTGCGCCAACCAGACGGTTCTGTGCGTTGATGAGCTTGAGATAATAGCGGAAGCGCTCTTCCTCATCCGGGTGTGCCTCATAGTCAACAGGTACTGCGGGCGACGTGATCATCACAGGTCCGCCGTCCAGCGCATTCGTCGCAAGATAAGAACTCGCACGAAGTTCTGTACGGTGATGGCGGAAAGCAGCTTTCACACCGTTTGCTCCCGCAAGCAGGCGCGTACCGTCCGGCGTGCGGTCTGTCAGGTCGCCGGGATGCACACCCGCCGTAAAGATTTTGCCGGTGACTACATCGGTCAATGCCCAAACATAGCCTGCCAGCAGAATCATATCCGGCTGCATTGCCTCGACCAGCGGCAGCGCAGCAGTATCGTATGCCCGCCGCACGTTCTGATCCCCCATGGGCGCGTCGTGTTCTTCGTAGAATTTACGGATGTCCAGTGAAGCGACCTGCAAACCATATTGACCGGCTGTCTGCACGCACTTACTGCCGGGATCATCCGTAAAAATACCGACGACCTCGAACGGACTGCCCTGCGGCGTCTGCTCCAGCTCTTTTTGCAGTCTATATACTTCCCAGAGCGTATTGCCGCTCCCGGAGCAGTAGCCGACCACGCGGCTAGGCCTATTTTCCGGGAGTAACGCATAAAGCATGATAATGCCTCCTTTTTCTGTGATCCCGATGTATCCGGCGATTCGACCGCCGTCCATACACTAAAAAACGGGCACGGCAGACAGCAAGCTCTGCGCACAAGCCGCCGCCAAACATCTCCGTCTCGTTTTTTACAGTATAGTTTATTTTATTTTCATTGTAAATAGTTTTACAAGGATTAGGACAGTATTCAAAAAAATCTGTATACTTTCACAAAAACTTTCCAGCAATTTTTTGCGTAATCCACAAGGCATTTTATAATGTTTATAAAGTATAGTCTTGCAATTTCCTACCGTATCCGCTACAATGTTCATAGTGGAGGAATATCCATGTGAAGGAGGAGCTGCATGATAACGGAAACGAAACCGTTCATTCATCTTTCCATCAAAGACGCCGCATCCATGCTGGGCGTTACCGCTTCGACCATTCGAAATTGGGAGAAGTACGGTCTATTTACCGCAAAGCGCGCTCCAAACGGTTACCGATACTTTGACTTTAACGATATTGAAACGCTCAAGCAGGTCCGCAAATACATGATGGGTGACAGCGGGCGCAGCCGAGCGCTGCGCAAGCTCAACGCCATCCGTGAGGATAATGTTGATCCCGTCATTCAGAAAATGCGCACGGATACTGCGATCAAGGTGGAGCAGCCGCTTCCCTACTCTGGCGTGCGCTGGAAGCAGGCGCGGCTCAATAAGCGCTACACGCTGGAAGAGGTTGCAAGCGCGATCGACATTTCCGTTTCCTATCTCAGCAAAATTGAAAATAACTACGCGACCCCCTCGTATGAGATCCTGAGCAAGCTCGCAGATTTCTACAATGAGAGCCTCGTCTACTTCATTCAGTCCGGCGACAGTGAATGCAGCGTCATCCACAGCAACGAAGCGCCGGTCATTGAGATGGGTTATTCCGGCATCGACACGCGGCAGCTTTCCTCACTGATGAATCGAAAGATCTATCCTGTGGAATACACGCTCCAGCCCGGCAGCGGCTCTGGACCAACGCATACACACAACGGCGAGGAGTTCGTATACATTCTCTCCGGGCGGCTCACGGTCTATCTCAACGAGACGGAGGCGCACATTCTGCAGCAAGGTGACGCCATGGCGTTCAAGGCATCTACGCCGCACCGCTATATCAACAGCGGTAAGCGCGTCGCGCACGTTTTGTGGATTCACGCTACATAAGCAAAAAGAGGCTTCCTCCAATGAAGGAAGCCTCTTCTTAATATCAGGCTATGTCATCATCGCCAGCGCCCAGATGGGGGCATTTTCTTGCATGAGGGCGGGGAGGTCGCTCTCGGGCAGGGGATTTTCGCCGCGGCCTGCCTCGATGGTAAAGCCGGGGCGGCGGAAGCGGCTGACGAACCAGTCCTTGAAGCCCGCGTTATCCGACTGCGGCGGGACGGCGCATACGCGGTAGCCCGACGCATCCGCGAACGCCTGCGCGAGCCGCGCGCTGCCGGGCGGCTCAAAGCCGTGCCAGCCGTGATAAATTTCGCCGCCCTGCGTGTGATAGGCGATCACAAGGTCGGGATGTACGCAGCAGGTGTAGGCGGCGAGCGCCGCCGTCTCCGGCTGGTCGAGCGGCTTGCACCCGCCCCAGTCGCGCGGCGCGGGCGCGCGCACGCCCAGCTCCGCCTTGATTCGCTTCGCCGTCTGCCACCCGGCGGGGTAGTTGAGATTCAGATCCACGCCCGCGAGATTTGCCTTCCAGCCCAGCGGGAAGGGAACGTCCGGGTGCTGCACCGCCAGTGACCGCGCGGCGGCGTCCTCCGCGCCGCCCGGCGTCAGCTCGCCCGCGACCAGGCTCGCGCCGTCGGGATTCAGCAGCGGTACGAGATATAACACCGCGTTATAATAAAGCCGCGATGCCCGCACGCCGCCAAAGTCGCCGTCCGCCTCCAGCGCGGCGCAGTAGTCCTCCAAAAGCCGCCAGCAGAGCAGGCTCGTGATGGATTCGTTGGCATGATGCCCGCCGACGATCAAAACCTTCGTGCGCCCCTGCCCAAGCTGCAAAACGGGCACAGACCGCCCGCCCGGCGAGCGCGTCAGCTCCCGCGCATAAACAAACGGAAACCGCTCCCGCACCCGCGCCAAAAACCCCGCCTGCCGCCGCGTCCCAAACGGCGCTGTTTGTAGCAACATCGTAAAATCCCCTCCAATGCAGATATATATGCATTGGAAGGAAAAGTATGACGGATTTTTTTAGCTTCGTGATTCGTCGTAACGTAGGGGAGGGGCTTGCCTCTCCCGCGCGGTACGATGTTGCGGATATGGGCGCACCAATGCGAAACGGTACGCACCCGTAGGGGCGGACGACCCTGTCCGCCCGGCAGGACGTGCCCGAAAAACGAACGCGCCGATGCAAATACGCACAACGTTTGTGGGCATCGACCCCTACGGACTTCTTCACTATTCACTATTACCTCTTACCTCATTTCGCCCCTCCCCTACATTACGACGAAAAACGAAAAAATCACGGGCGGGGAAATTCCCCGCCCGTATCTATTACGATTCAAAAATTGCCTTCATGCAGCGGTAGGTCATGTAGCAGTCGAGCTTGGCGACCGTTTCATACGGCGCGTGCATCGACAGGACCGGGACACCGGCATCCAGCGTGTCGATGTTGCGGTTTGCCATGTATTTGGCGACCGTGCCGCCGCCGCCAGCGCCGGTGCGGCCGAGCTCCGCCATCTGCCAGTGCACGCCGTTGTCGTTGAGGAGCTTGCGCAGCCAGCCCACGACCTCCGCCGACGCGTCCGACGCGCCGGACTTGCCGCCGCTGCCGGTATACTTGCACAGACCGACGCCGTAGTTGATATACGCGCTGTTGCGGCGCTCGTAGACATCCGGGAAGTTCGGGTCATACGCCGCCGTCACGTCGGCAGACAGGCAGAAGGAGCTTGCAAAGCAGTCGCGCAGCGCCACGCTCTGCGTGCGGCAGAGCTGCTCCATAAACAGGTCGAATGCCTCCGACTGCATACCCGAAACGCCCTCCGAGCCGATCTCTTCCTTGTCGGCAAAGATGCACACGGCGGTCTTGTTCGGCGTGTCCAGCTCCAGAATGGCGGCAAGCTCGGCATACGCGCACACGCGATCGTCGTGCCCATACGCGCCGATGAGGCTGCGGTCAAGACCCAGCTCGCGCGCGTTCGCGGCGGGGACGGCTTCCAGCTCTGCGGAGATGAAATCCTCCTCCGTCATGCCGTATTTTTCGTTCAGCAGACGCAAAATCGCCAGCTTCACGGCGTCGCTGCCCTCTTCGCCTTCCTCGGGCCAGCTTCCGATGAGGATGTTGAGCGTTTCGGACTGAATGGCTTCATCCAGCGGCTTTTTGCCCTGCTCGCGCCCCAGATGCGGCAGCAGGTCGTTGATGATGAACTGCGGGTCGCCCGCGTCCGCGCCGATGTTCACATCCACGCGGCTGCCGTCTGCCAGCACGACCACGCCGTGCAGCTCCAGCGGGACGGTGACCCACTGATACTTGCGGATGCCGCCGTAGTGGTGCGTTTTGAGGTACGCCATGGCGTTTTCCTCATAGAGGGGATTCGGCTTGAGGTCGAGGCGGGGCGCGTCGGTGTGCGCCGCGCCGATGTTCGCGCCCTGATCCAGCGGCAGCCTGCCGATCACGGCGAGCATGATGCCCTTGTCACGGTTGTTGCAGTAGACCTTGTCGCCCGCCTTGAGGGGCATTCCGGGCACATAGGGCACGAAGCCGCGCGCCTGTGCCAGCGCGATGGCGGTCTTGACGCAGGCGCGCTCGGTCTTGGAGCGGTCGAGGAACGTGCGGTAGTCCGCGCAGTAGCGCTCCATGTCCTGCTTTTCGGATTCGCTCAGGCGCGCGTAGCCGTGCTTGGGCGCGTAGAGCAGCTTTTCCTTCTGTTCTTTTGTCATAGCTGAACCATCCTTTATGATTTGATCGAGCAGAGCGTCCGCTTGCAGCGCAAACTGCGCGGGCGCGTCCGCGTTGTTGATGAGAAGATGATCGCAATGCCTGCGGTAAAATTCGTCCGGCGCTTGGGCATGAAGCCGCGCGAGCGCGCGCTCCCGCGGCACGCCGTCCCGCGTTAGAATGCGCGCAAGGCGCGTTTCTTCCGGCGCGAGCACGCCGACCGTCACGCGGCAAAGCTCGCCGAGCCCGCTCTGGATGAGGTTGATGGCGTCGATGGCGGCAAGCGGCACGCCGTCCGCCTCCGCCTGCGCAAGGCGCTGCTTCACCGCGTTTCCGACATGGCGCGCGGTGATCTCGTCGAGCCGCGCACGCTGCGCGGCATCGGAAAACACGAGCTGCCCCAGCCGCGCGCGGTCAAGACTGCCGCCCGGCAGGAACACATCGCCGAACGCGCTCGCCAGCTCCGCGCGCAGCGCGTTGTCGGTTTTCGTCAGGTCGTGATAGAGCGCGTCGCAGTCGATGCACACGCCGCCGCGCGCCTGCACGCAGCGGAGCATCGTCGTTTTGCCCGCGCCGCTGCCGCCGGTGATGCCGATAACAAGCAGGCTCATACCGTCACCACGTCAAAGCCCGCGGCCTTTTTCAGCCGGTTCGCCACCGCCAGCCCCAGCCCCGCTTCGTCCGGGCATTGGGCAAAAATGCGCTGCACGTCCGTTGCGTCGAACGTGCGCAGGGCGTCGAATACCCGCTGCGCCTGCGCCAGCTTGTTCTCGACCGAGCCGAGGTCGTGCACCTGCTGCGCCGGGAAGCTCGCGGCAAACTCCGAGAAGCAGATCACGCCGTCGCACGGCTGCGCGTGCGCGCGGATGTACTCGGCGCTCGCCGCCGCGCCGCCGCAGATGACGGTCACGGGCGCTTTGGGCGCGTAGTGGCGGTATTTCATGCCGGGCGCTTTCGGCTTTTCGCCGGGGGCGACGGGCTCGGTGATGCACTTATCCACGATGACCTCGCCGAGGATGCTTTGCAGCGCCTCCAGCGGCAGCCCGCCCGCGCGCAGCAGGCGCGGCGGCGTGACCGTGAGGTCAAGGACGGACGATTCCACGCCCACGCCGGACGGTCCGCCGTCAAAGATCGCGTCGATGCGCCCGTCCATATCCTCCAGCATATCCGCCGCCGACGTGGGGCTGGGTCTGCCGGAGAGGTTGCCGGACGGCGCGGCGACGGGCACGCCCGCCGCCTCGATGATGGCAAGCGTCACCGGGTGATTCGGGCAGCGCACGCCCACCGTTTCCAGACCCCCGGTCGTGCGCAGCGGCACGATGGGCTTGCGCGGCAGGATCATGGTGAGCGGACCGGGCCAGAACGCCGCGGCGAGGGTATAAGCGGTCTCCGGCACGTCATGGCAGTAGCGCTCCAGCCATGTCTCGTCCGGGACGTGGATGATGAGGGGGTTATCCTGCGGACGCCCCTTCGCCTCAAAAATATGCAGCACCGCGTCCTCGTTCAGCGCGTTCGCGCCGAGCCCGTAGACCGTCTCCGTGGGGATGCCCAGCAGCCCGCCCGCGCGGATGATCGCCGCCGCGGCTTCGATATTTTCCTGTGTATTCTCGGTAAAAATCTTGGTATTCAAACCAATCACCTTCCTTTATCTCTGACAGTCAAAGCCTCGCAGAGTTTTGCGCCCGCAGGCGCAAAATAAAGTTTGAATCATTTTTGCCGGCGGCGTGTACGTCGGCAAAAATTCTGCCCACGGAGCGGAGTGTAGAATTTTTGTGCTCGCACAAAAATTATGCGCGCAGCGCAGTGCAAGCCTTTTCAAACGGAAACCCAGCGAAGCGGTTTTCGTTTGAGAGCATTTCAAAAATGCAATTTTTGAAATGCTCAGTCAGATTTCTGTAACTTTTCAGCCTGATCGGCGGTCACGAGTGCGTCGATCAGCTCGTCGAGGTCGCCGTCCAGAATGCTGCCGAGCTTATAGAGCGTCAGCCCGATGCGGTGGTCGGTCACGCGCCCCTGTGGGAAGTTATAGGTGCGGATGCGCTCGTTGCGCATTCCCGTGCCGACCTGACTGCGGCGCTCGTTCGTCACGGCGGAGTCGATGCGCTGCTGCTCCAGCTCATAGAGCTTGCTGGCAAGCATCTGCATACATCTTTCGCGGTTCTGCACCTGCGAGCGCTCCTCCTGACACGCCGCCACGATGCCCGTGGGCTTGTGGATGAGGCGCACGGCGGACGAGGTCTTGTTGATATGCTGCCCGCCCGCGCCGGACGAGCGGTAGACCTGCATCTCGATGTCCTCCGGGCGCAGATCGACCTCCGCCTGCTCCATCTCCGGCAGCACCGCCACCGTCGCCGTGGACGTGTGCACGCGTCCGCCGGATTCCGTCTCCGGCACGCGCTGCACGCGGTGCACGCCGGACTCAAATTTCAGCCGCGACCACGCGCCCGTGCCGCAGATCATAAAATCGGCTTCCTTGATGCCGCCGAGCTCCGTCTCGTTGTAGTTGAGCAGCTCCACGCGCCAGCCGTGCGCGTCGGCGTACATACTGTACATACGGAACAGGCTGTGCGCAAACAGCGCGCTCTCCTCGCCGCCCACGCCGCCGCGGATCTCCATGATGACGTTTTTATCGTCATTCGCGTCGCGCGGCAGCAGCAGCACCTTCAGCTCCTGCTCCAGCCCGGCAAGACGCCGTTTTGCCTGCCGCAGCTCCTCCTGACACAGCTCGCGCAGCTCCTCGTCCATCTCGCCGGAGAGCATCGAGCGCACGTCGTCCAGCTCCTGCTGCGTTTTGAGGTACGCGCGGTACGCCTGCATGACCGGCTCCAGCTGCTTCTGCTCCCGCAGGAGCTTTGCCGCCGCTTTGGCGTCGGCGTAAAAATCCGGCTGCGCCGCGCGCGCCTCCATCTCCAGATAGCGCTCCTCCACCAGCCGCAGTTTATCCAGCATACGTTTCGCTCCTCACAGTTTCTCATTCTGTATTCTACCCGATTTTTACCGTTCCGTCAAACCCTGCTTTTTGCATTGACGGGGCGGGAATTGTTTTGTAAAATAAAGAAGAATATTGTCCGGGAGGCGGTCTTATGGATAAAAAAGCGCTCCGCGCGCAGATGCGGGAGAAAAAACGCGCCCTGAGCGCGCGGCAGATCGAGCGCGCCAGCGCGCTTTTGGCGCGGCAGCTCTTTGCGCACCCGGCATACCGCGCCGCGCGGTCGATCTACGGCTACCTGTCGTATAATCAGGAGGTGCGCACGCTGCCGATCTTGGAGCAGGCGCAGCGCGACGGCAAGCGCGTCGCTGTGCCGAAGGTATTTGGCGACGAGATGAAATTTCTCTGGCTCGACGACCTGACCGCCATCGCCCCCGGCGCGTATAACATCCCTGAGCCCATCGCGGACGAACCCGCGGCGGACGACGAGACGGCGCTGGTGCTCATGCCCGGCATCGCCTTTGACCCAGACGGTCACCGCTGCGGCTACGGCGGCGGATTTTACGACAAATACCTCGCCGCGCACAGTCAGCACCCCACGCTGGCGCTGTGCTACGGCTTTCAGATGCTCCGGCATCTGGACACCGACGCGCACGACATCCCGGTCGATTTTGTACTCTCTCAGGATACGGAGGACCTTGCCGAATGAAAACGCTGCTTCCCATTATTATCATCTGCGCGGTCGTGTTTCTGCTGTGCTTCCTCATCGACACGCTCCTCAAGGCGCTGCGCCCCAAGTCGGGGCTGGGTAAGGGCGTGAAGTTCGTGCGGATGCCGCGCCGCAGCTTTCTATTCGGCATGATTTTGCTCCTGTTCCCGGTCGTGGCGGTGCTGTTCTGGCTGCCGAAGGATGAAACGCTGCTGCGCATCGGCTGCGGCGTGATCTTTGCCATGGGCATTTTGCTGCTGTACTATTTCTTCTCGTTCTCCATCCGCTATGACGATACCGCGTTTGAGCACCGCGACCTGCGCCACAAGCGCACGCGCTTTACCTACGACCAGATCAGGGGGCAGCGCTCCGTCACCACGCGCAGCGGCGTGCAAACGGTGCTGTTCGTCGCCGACGATTCCCTCATGCTCAGCGAAGCCATGCAGGGCGTGAACGAGTTTTTGAGTACCGCCTTTTTCAAATGGTGCGCCATCAAGGGCATCGACCCCGACAGTATCGAAAATAACCCCCATATGCTCACCTATTTCCCCGACCCCGAGCCGGACGAACCGACATAAATATCCCTCCCGCGCCATTGGCGCGGGAGGGGTTTTTACCGGGAAAGCTCGTTGAAGGCTTCGCAGTCGAAGGTGATGACGGCGAAGTATTGATCGCCGCTCTGATGGAGCGTTTCGTTGACCAGACGGCGGAGGTTGGCAGTCTCGCCCTGCAGGTCCTCGGGGACGACCATGTCGAAAATGACGTTTGTATGCTGCTTGCCGCGCACCATGCGGAAATCGTGCACGCTCAGGCGCGGATCGAAGCGGCTGATCGCCTGCTCGATGCGCCCCCGCAGCGAGCTGAGCTCCGCGTCATCCGTCACCACGGGGTCGTAGTGGATGACGAGGTCGATGTTCAGCTCTTTTTTGACGGCGCGCTCGATGCCGTCGATGACCTCGTGCGCGTGCAGCACGTCCGTGTGCGCGTCCATCTCCACATGGACGCTGGCAAAGCGCCTGCCCGGGCCGTAATCGTGCACCATCAGGTCGTGGATGCCAAGCACGTCCGGGTGCGCCGTGATGGTCTGCGAAAGCTGCCGCACGAGCTGCGCGTCCGGCGCTGCGCCGAGCAGAGGATCAATGGTATCACGCGCGATCTGCACGCCCGACCACAGGATGAACAGCGCCACGGCAAGTCCGATCCAGCCATCCGGCATGAGGCTCGTAAAATGCCCGACAAGGCACGAGGCGAGCACCGCCGCCGTAGCAAGCACGTCGTTGCGGCTGTCCGCCGCCGTCGCTTGCAGCGCGGACGAGCCGATGATGCGCCCAAGGTCGCGGTTAAAAAGCGCCAGTAAGAGCTTGACGGCGATGGACGCGAGCAGAACGATGACCATCGCGGCGGAAAACTCCACCGCCTCGGGGTGCAGGATCTTCTGCACGGACGATTTGACCAGCTCCGCGCCGATGAGCAAAATCAGCGCCGCCACGACCAGCCCGCTGATGTATTCCATGCGGTCATGCCCGTAGGGATGCTCGCGGTCGGCGGGCTTGGATGCCATCTGAAAGCCGATGAGCGTCACGACCGAGCCTGCCGCGTCCGAGAGGTTATTGACGGCGTCGGCGGTGATGGAGACGCTGCCGCTGAGCGTGCCGACGGTGAGCTTTGCCGCGCAGAGCAGAACGTTGCAGACGATCCCGACCCAGCCGGACAGCCGCCCGCAGGCGGTGCGCACGGCAAGATCGCCGGGCTTTCCGCGCTTTTGAACATATTTTTTGAGAAAACTCGTCATAAAAACACCACGTTTGCAAGTTCGGCTGCATGAAGATCGTCATGCAGCCGAAGGTTTTTATTTATGCAGGATGCCCCGCAGGTCGGCGATGACACCGCGCGGGCATTTCACAAGGCACTGCCCGCAGGACAGGCACAGGCTGTCGTCCAGCCGGGCAAGGTTTTGTTCCACGCGGATCGCGCCGGAGGGGCACGCCCTTTCGCAGATGCCGCAGCCGATGCAGCTCACGGAGCACATCGCGCGCGCTTCCTTGCCGATGTTCTCGTTCGCGCAGCGCACGACGATCGGATTCAGCCGCTCATGCAGATGGATGACGCCGCGCGGGCATTCGCGCGTGCACTTGCCGCAGCCGAGGCACTTGTCTTCCAGCACTTCGGCGACGCCGAGGACACCTATCTCAATTGCCTCAAACGGGCACACGCTCACGCACACCCCGCAGGCGACGCAGCCGTATTGACAGTCCGCCGTGGCGCGGCAGCCACCGTTGCAGGCGACATATGCGGCATTTTTGCCGGGTTTTTTCACAGCCATGGCTCAGTCCTTCCTTTCATACGGCGTGTGGGCAAGCGGCAGGCTCTCGCGCCGCTCGCCGTCCAGCCGGAAGTAGGCGTCCGCAATGGCGGGCGCGGTGGGGATGGACGTGATCTCGCCGATGCCGATCGCGCCGCAGGCTTTATCCAGACCGGGCTTGTCGATGACGATGGCTTCGATGTCGGGGATCTCATGCGCGCGGAAGAGTCCGAGCTTGCCGTATTTGTCGATGGGCTTGCAGTTTTCGTCGATGGGATACTGCTCGCGCAGGGCAAAGCCCATGCTCATCACCACGCCGCCCTCGATCTGCCCCTCGCACGAGCGGGGGTTGACCGCCTTGCCCACGTCGTGCGCGGCGACTATTTTTTCGATCTTGCGGGTCTTGGGATTCAGGATGCACATCTGCGTTGCGTAGCCGTAGGCAACGTGCGAGACGGGGTTCGGCACGTCCGCGCCGAGCTTATCAGTCTTGGCGAGGTATTCGCCGTAGAATTCCTGCCCGATGAGCGCCTGCATATCGCCGTGATACGCTTCGCAGAATTTTTCGCACGCGCGGCGGCACGCCTCGCCCGTGATGAGCGTCTGGCGTGAGCCGGAGGTATCGCCGGAGTCGGGCGCGATCCAGGTGTTGGAGCGCTCATAGACGATCTGGTCGCGGCGCAGCGGCGTATTGGTGACGATCATCTGCACCAGCACCGTGCCAACGCCCTGTCCGATGCAGCTTGCGCCGGCGTAAATATGCAGCTTTTCATCGTCCTGCACGATCAGCTTGCAGCGCCCCCAGTCGGGGATGCCCACGCCGACGCCCGCGTTTTTCATCGCGCAGGCAAGTCCCACGGGCTTTCCGGCAGCGACGGCGGCGTCATATTCCGCCTTTACCGCCTCCAGCGTTTCAACAAGACCCGTTTCCGCGCCGACGATCTGCCCGTTCGGCAGCACGCCGCCGGGGCGGATGGCGTTGCGCCAGCGGATCTCCCACGGCGAAATGCCGACCTTGTCCGCCATTTCGTTCAGCAGGCTCTCCATGGCAAAGCACGTCTGCGTCACGCCAAAGCCGCGGAACGCGCCCGCGGGCGGGTTATTGGTATAGTAGGCAGTGCCTTCGATCTCAAAATTCTCGTAGGCATACGGACCTGCCGCGTGCGTGCACGCGCGCTCCAGAACCGGGCCGCCGAGCGACGCGAACGCGCCGGTGTCGGAGTAGACGGTTGCCTTCACGCCCTGAATGATGCCGTTTTCGTCACAGCCGAGCGTAAAATCCATCCAGAACGGGTGGCGCTTGGGGTGCACGAGCAGCGACTCCGGGCGGCTGAGCTTCACCTTGACCGGCAGACCCGTGACGTATGTAATGAGCGCCGCGTGGTGCTGCACCGACATATCTTCTTTCCCGCCGAAGCCGCCGCCGACAAGCTGGTTCTCGACCTTCACCTTGTGGCTGCCGAGCAGCAGCGAGCATTCATGCAGCGTCGTATGCGAGGACTGGTCGGTCGTGAGGAGCATCACGTCGCCGTCCTTGTCTTTATACGCGACGCAGCATTCCGGCTCTAAGAACGCGTGCTCCGTCCACGGCGTTTCAAAGTGGCGGGAGATGACGTATTTGGACTTTGCGATCGCCCCGGCGGCGTCGCCGCGGGAGACGTGTCTGTATGCCTGAACGTTATTTTCCTCCTCGTCGTAGACGCGCTCCGCGCTGTCGCGCGCCTGCTCAGGCGTGTGGATGACGGGCAGAGGCTCATATTCGACCTGCACGAGCTTTTTCGCCTTTTCGAGCGTGGCTTCATCCTGCGCAACGACCAGCGCGACCGCGTCGCCGAGGTAGTGCACCAGCCCGCCGATGGGGATGAGCGTATACTGGTCTTTTTTCAGATGCCCGACCTTATTCTGCCCCTCGGGCGGGATGTCCTCCGCCGTGAGCACGGCGAGCACGCCGGGCAGCGCCTTTGCGCGGCTGGTGTCGATGGACAGCACGCGCGCACGGGCGTATTTGGCGCGCACCGCGCCGCCGTAGGTCATGCCGGGCACATACCAGTCGTCGGGGTATTTGCCGTAGCCCAGCACCTTTTCTTCTACGTCCAGACGGTGGACGCTCGAGCCGAGCTTCCAGTCGGTTTCGGACGGCTGCGGCACGCTGCCGAGCTTTTTATACTTTGCCGCCAGACGCACGGCGGCAAAAATTTTGATGTAGCCCGTGCAGCGGCAATAGTTGTTGCGCAGGGCGTTTTTAATATCCGTCTCCGTGGGGTCGGGGTTTTTATCCAGCAGCGCCTTGGTGCACAGCACCATGCCCGGGATGCAGAAGCCGCACTGCACCGCGCCGGCTTCGCCGTAGCAGTAGGTATACAGCTCCTTTTCCCAGTCGGAAAGCCCCTCCACGGTGATGACGTGCCGCCCGTCGAGGGAATCCGTATCAGGCGTACAGGCGCGGACGGTGTAGCCGTCAATGATGACCGTGCAAGCGCCGCACGCGCCCTCCGAGCAGCCGTCCTTCACGCTCGTCAGATGCAGCACGTCGCGCAGATAGCGCAGCAGCTTCATGTTCTTTTCGGGGCGTACCTCCTGCCCGTTGACAAAGAAAACCGCCATTTGCAAACCATCCTTTCTGGCATTTGCGTCACAGCAAGCTGTTCTCGGCGTGCTCCGCCACCGCAAGTTCCGTCTGACAAAATCTCAAAATTTTTAATCAGTATACAATATTTTTTTGTAAATTTCAACGAACCGTGCGCAAATTTTCCCCGCAGCGTGATTCTATTTTGAATATCATGACTTCTCAGTACCCTTTTGCGAGGTCTACAACGTTCCTCAGGCGCTCGCCGCGCAGGTAGCGCGCGAGATTTTCTGTGCAGATGCCCCAGATGGCGTCCTGCACATCGCGGTTGCCGCCGAAGCTCGGTCCGGCGATGTGCGGCGTGAGGATGACGTTTTCCAGCGCCCAGAGGGGGCTGCTCTCCGGCAGCGGCTCTTTCTCCAGCACGTCGAGCGCCGCGCCGAGCAGATGCCCGCTTTGCAGCACGGCAATAAGATCGTCCGTCGCCACGAGGCTGCCTCTGCCCACGTTCACAAACACCGCGTCCGGCTTCATGGCGCGCAGGCGCGCGCAGGTCAGAAGCCCCCGCGTTTCCGGCGTGTCCGGCAGACAGCCGACCACGATGTCCGCCTGCGGAAGCAGTTCGTCCAGCTCCGATAGGCTGCACACGCGGTCAAAGTCAGCCAGAGCTGCCCCGGGGCTGCGGCGCACGCCGGTCACGTCCGCGCCGAGGGCGCGCAGCCGCCGGGCAAGATTCCTGCCGAGGTCGCCCGTCCCCAGCAGCAGCGCGCGCTTGCCGGAGATCGTGCGGGCGCGGTCCTGCTGCGCCCAGACGCGGCGTTTCTGATTGTCCCAATACTGCGGAAAGCCGCGGTAGAGCGCGATGATCGCACCGACGGCGTATTCCGCGATGATCCCGCCGAACGCGCCGGAGGCGTTCGTCAGCACTGCGCCGCGCAGCGCATGGCGCATGGGGACGTAGCGGTCCACACCCGCCCAGGTGAGCTGCACCCAGCGCAGGTTTTCTGCCGCCAGAAGCTCTTCCCTATCCGGCTCGCCGAAGATGACCTCCGCCTGTTCGGGCGCGAACGCGCCCTCATCCTCCGCAAAGCGAAAGCTGCACGCCGCGCCGAAGCGCGCCAGCAGCCCGTCCCGCACTGCCGCCTCACAGGGTGCTTTGACCCATACCTTCACATTCGCTTCCATGCCGCGCTCTCCCAATTCCTGTTTTTTGTATCGTATCACAGTTTTGCGCCGCTTACAAGGCGCGCCCGCCGCCAAAACGCGCCAAACCGCGGGCATACTTGCAAATCCGGCAAATTTTTGCTATACTCGAACGCACTGTGTCATCCCACGGCAATAGGAGGATCTTACCATGCAGCTTCACACCGGCAGCTACCGGCGTACCATCACCGCCTGCTTCATCGGCTATGTCGCGCAGGCGGCGATCTGCACGCTCGCGCCGCTGTTATATGTCCAGTTCCGCAGCGAATTTGCGCTCTCGCTCGACCAGATCGCGCTGATGATCACCGTCACGTTTTTCACGCAGCTTCTTGTGGACCTGACCTCGTCGCCGGTGGTGGCGAAGTTCGGCTGCCGCGCGTGCATCGTGGCGGCGCATCTGCTCGTGTCGGTGGGCTTTGCGCTGATGTCCGTTTTGCCGGATATTCTGCCGAGCGCCTATGCAGGGCTGATGATCTCGGCGATCGTCTACTCGCTCGGCGCGGGGCTCATTGAAGTGCTCGTCAGCCCGATCATCGAGGCGTGCCCCACGAAGCGCAAGAATACCATGATGAACCTGCTGCACTCGTGCTTTGCGTGGGGACAGGTGCTCGTCATCCTCGGCTCAACGCTGTTTTTCGCCCTCGCGGGCATCGAAAACTGGCGGTGGCTGGCGCGTATCTGGGCAGTCATACCGTTTCTGAATGCGTTTTTGTTCCTCGGCGCGCCCATCGTGCCGTTCGGCGGGGAGAGCGCCCCGGCGGGGCAGATGCGGCTGCTGCTGCGCTCGGGGCTGTTCTGGCTGCTGCTCGTTATTATGGTCAGCAGCGGTGCGACCGAGCTGGCGGTCAGCCAGTGGGCGTCTACCCTGGCGGAGTCGGGGCTTGGCGTGAGCAAAACTGTGGGCGATCTGGCAGGACCGTGCCTGTTCTCCGTATTTATGGGTCTGGGACGTATCCTCGGCGCGCGGTTTGACGACAGCGCGCGGCTGCGCGTGATGACGGGTGCGAGCATCGTGTGCGTGCTGAGCTACCTGCTCATCGCGCTCTCACCCATTCCGGCGCTGAGCCTTGCCGGGTGCGCGCTGTGTGGGTTTGCGGTGTCGGTCTCGTGGCCGATGACGCTGGGGCTTGCCGCGCAGGCGATGCCGCAGGGCGGCATGGCGCTGTTTGCGCTGCTCGCCTTCGGCGGCGACATCGGCTGCACCACCGGCCCGGGGCTCGCCGGTCTCGTCGCCGCCCGCTGCGGAGATGATCTGCAAATGGGCATCCTCGGCGCGATCGTCTTCCCTGTTCTGATGCTGGCGGCGCTGCTGGGCGTTGGGAGGAAAATGAAAAAAGCAGAATAAAAGCACACAGGCGGGGCAATGCCCCGCCTGTTCTGTTTGCCGCACCCCCCAACCGAGCCGTAGGGCGGGGTTCTGCCCCGCCCGCGCGGTAAAATATCACAAATTTGACCGCACCGATGCAAACATGCACGCACCTGTAGGGGCGGACGACCCTGTCCGCCCGGCAGGACGCCGCGCGAACGTGAACGCACCAATGCGAATCCGCACACCGTTTGTAGGGGTCGATGCCCACATCGACCCGCACGCCGCACACCGTTTTACGATACGTTTCGGCAAATTTTCCATTCCCAACGGGCGGACAGAGGCGTCCGCCCCTACAAAACGTTTTACGTTTGCGCCGATAGCATTTGCAATTTTGCGATTGCCTACCGCCGGGGAGAGCGCGGCATCGACCCCTACGGGCTTCTTCACTATTCGCTATTACTTCTTACCTCATTTCGCCCCGCCCCTACGTTACGACGAAATCCCCACTTCTCCGCAAAATATTTCGGCGGGGGTGGAAATATGCTTTCCCGTCTGATATAATTTTTTTCGGGTGATTGAATTTGGAAACGATCTTACTGGCATTTGACATTGGCACGAGCGGGCTGAAGGCCTCGCTTGTGGACGAACAGCTCAATATCCTCCGCAATGTGACCACGACCTATCCCACGCACCACCATCCCGACGGCGGCTGTGAGCAGGACGCCTACGACTGGTGGATGAGCGCTGTGCGCGCGATGCTCATGCTGCGCGAGCTTGCGCCCGAATATGTCAAGCGCGTGGACGCCATCGGCATCTCCGGGCATATGCTCGCGTGCCTGCCGATGGACAAGGACGGTCAGGCGCTGCGCCCGGCGATGATCCACGCCGATACACGCGCGCTGGCGATCTCCAACCGTCTGCGCGAGCGTTACGGGCGCGACTATTTTTACAATATCACCGGCAACGTCCTCAGCCCGTCGTCCACGCTGTGCAAGGTGCTCTGGGTCAAGGAGCATGAGCCGGAGCTGTACGCCAAAACAGAGCGATTTTTGCAGGTGAAGGATTATCTGGTCTACCGCCTGACGGGCAACATGGACTCCACCGACCTCTCCGACGCGTCACACGCGATGCTCATGAACCTGCACACGCGGCAGTATGACCGCGAAATGTTCGAGAACGTCGGCATGGACCTTGAAAAATTCCCCGCCATCCACGCCGGCTGCGAGATCGCAGGCAGACTGACGGAGGAGGCGGCGTACCACCTCGGGCTGCGCGCGGGCATCCCCGTGTCGGTCGGCGGCGGCGACGGCGCGTGCGCAAACGTCGGCGCGGGCGTGGTCGAGCCGGGTCATTTCTACCTCAGCCTCGGCACGACGGCGTGGATCGCCGGTCCGATGGAAAAGCCGTTCCTCGACCCGCAGCACCGTGTGTTCCATATGTACACGATGGACGGGCACGGCTGCAACGTGTTCGGCACGATGCAGTGCGCGGGGCGCTCCATCTCGTGGGCGCAGGAGCTTTTAGGCTATAACTCTCCGCGCGCGATGGACGCGGCGGCGGAGACCGTCGCCCCCGGCGCGGGTGGGCTGATCTACCTGCCGTATCTGGAGGGCGAGCGCTCGCCGGTCTTTGACGCGAAGGCGCGCGGCGTGTTTTTCGGCATGAACACGATGCACAAGCGCGAGCATTTTGCCCGCGCCGTGCTGGAGGGCACGGGCTGCGGTCTGGCGCAAATTTTGTCGGCGTTCCGCGAGCGCGAGCCGATCGAGTCGCTGCGCATCATCGGCGGCGGCGCGAAATCGCCGGTGTGGAAGCAGATCATCGCCGACCTGTGCGACGTGCGGCTTCTGGAGGTGTCCACATTCTCCGACAGCGCCACATCTATGGGCGCGGCGGCAGCCGCAGGCGTCGGCATCGGGCTGTATCCCGACCTTGCGTCGGCGGTGGCGCACATCCAGACCACCGGCAGCACCGACCCGCAGCCGCACCCGGAATACGAGCTGACCAAAAAGAAATATGGGATGCTCTACCCCAGCCTTGTGGACGTGTTCCGTACATAAAAATTTCCGCCCGGAATGCCTGATTCCGGGCGGTTTTTTACGCAAAAACCGGGCGGTCAAACGACCGCCCGGAGTATTTTTACAGGAATTTTGCGATATAGCCCGGGGCGTTATCGGGGTCGCCCGGGATGGTGATGGTGAAGCGCACGCTATTCGCCTGCGCGAACTGGTCGCACCAGTTCAGGAACGTCTCCGTCTGCGCGGGCTCGTCGCAGTGCGAGACCTTGTACAGGTTGTCGATAAAAATGTGGGTGATGTCAAAATTGCCCGCGTGCAGCCCGCTGATAAAGCCCTTGAGAAATACATAGCTGCCGAGCATATATTCCCCCGCGTCAACCAGACGGACGCGGTGGTCCAGGTCAAACCGCAGCGTGTGACCCTTTTCAATGCAGACCATGCTGCCGGATTCGTTTTTCAGCGCCTCGTGGACCGAGTCGATCAATTGCTTTGTTTTGCCGGAGCCTTGCAGCCCGGTGATGATATGAACCATGGGACATTCCTCCTTTTGCCGCGTAGGTTTATCTACACGCCCATTCTATCAGCTTTTTCCCGAAAAGACAAGAGCGGAATTGTGCAATTTATGCTTCTTCTTCCGTCTTGCTGAGCACGCGCGCCGCGTCCGCGCGCGCGGGGAAGCTGACCGGTGCGAACGGATCGACGCCGTCCGCCAGCGCACAGATCGCGCTGCTCAGTTCCAGGAAATAAAACAGCTCGCCCAGATGATATGCGTCCACCTGCTCCAGCTCCAGAACGGCGATGGGTACGTCGCGCTCCGCCTGCGCGGCGCAAAGCGCCTCGAACCCGGCGCGCTCGACCTCCTCCAGCGTTCTGCCGCTAAGATACCCCAAACCGTCGTAATCCTTCCAGTCCATTTCCACATTGATCCGGCGCGGCGCGGGCGCGTTCACGCGCAGCATCGTCTCAAATACGGCACGTTTGCCCGTGCCGATCGCGGCGTCCAGCGCGTCCTGCTCGCCCGGCAGCTCCATCGGCATCGGCAGCAGGCCCACGCCGCCCCGGCAGGTGCGCCGCAGCAAAAGCTGCTTCCACCAGCGCAGAAGCGCGGAAAATGCCGGATCAAACGTGCACAGCGCCTCGCACTGCCGTCCGCGCGCCTCCAAAGCGTGCCGCGCCCCGGCGTAGAGCCAGACAGGGTTTTCAAACGCGCGCAGGTCATACTCGCGCCACGCGCCCGCCGCGCCCTCCAGCATATCCAGCGGCTCGTAGCCCGCCACCGCCAGCGGCAGCAGTACGGCGGAGGTGAGCGCGCTGTAGTCGCCGCCGCGCTCCGTGGGCAGCGGCAGCAGCGTGTAGCCGCCGTCCTGCGCCATCGCCGCGAGCGGGCTGTCGGCATTCGTGGAGAGGAAAATGCGCCGCTTGGAGTCCGCGCCGTAGCGCCGCTCCATCATCCAGCGGATGGCGCGCGAGGCAATGGCGGGCTCTAATTCATCGCCGTGGGAGCTGATGATGTGCAGACAGAAGTCCTTGCCGTCGAGCCGGTTGCACAGCGCGAGCCACGCCTGCGCCGACAGGTCGCTGCCTGCGAAGATCAGCCGCGTCTGCCCATCGCCCGCGCCGGGGCAATAGGCGCGCAGCAGCCCGAGCGCCGCCTGCGCCGCGAGCCACGCCCCGCCTGAGCCGACCACCACGCAGATGCTCCCGCTGGCGCGAATTTGTTCCGCCGCCTTGCGCACCGCGTGGAGCGTGCGCGCCGTCAGCGCGTCGGACTGCCCCAGCCAGCCGAGGAACGGCTGCTCATTCTCCCGGTTGGCGCGCAGACGCAAATGCGCGTCAAACAGCGCCTTTTCGCGCCCCAGCAGCTCCGGCAGCGACACGCTGCTCCAGATATTCGACAGCTCCACATTGATCATACGCCCGCTCCTTCTGCCGGTCTGCAAGCTCCGGCGTTTTTTTCAGTATACAACGTTTTGCGCAAAAAGAAAAGAGGCACAAATTGCCGCTGCGCCATCGGCGATCGCGTAAAATCCATCAGATTTGCGTAGGGGCGGGGTTCTACCCCGCCCGCTTGCTGAAGGTTTCGACCGCGCCGTCGCGTTTGCACCGCACCAAAGCCTCCCTTGTGTAAAGGGAGGTGGCACGGCGCAGCCGTGACGAAAGGATTGTGCGGTACGGCGTTGCAAATGAGATTACACCAATGCGAATCCGTAAAATTCACCCCAATTGCCGTAGGGGTCGATGCCCACATCGACCCGTCGGTGCGCAATCGCAAAATTGCATAATGTTCGGCGAAACCGCAAAACGTCCTGTAGGGGCGGACGACCCTGTCCGCCCGTTGGGCAATCGCGGGTTTGCCGCAACGTTTCGCAAAAACGGTCGTGCGTCATGCGGGTCGATGCGACGCCCGCAGGCTAGTTTCGAGGCGCAACCGCGCGCAGCGCGGCTCTTGGCGCCGAAGATGGGCATCGACCCCTACAAACGTGGTACGGATTCGCATTGGTGCATCCATATTTGCGGGTTTGTACCGCCGGGCGGACAGGGTCGTCCGCCCCTACAAAGCATTGTACGGGGTCGCCGATAGTGTGTGCAGGTTTGCGAGTGCCTGCTACGCAATCCTTCAGTCGCCTACGGCGACAGCTCCCTTTACACAAGGAAGCCTTACGGGGGTGCAATTCGGGAGTGCAGCATAAGTAAATGCGTGCTTCCGTTTGGGAAGCACGCATTTGTATCAGTTTTTATTTTTCATCACCGCGCGCATTCTGGCGGAGTGATCCAAGATCCGCTTGCGCATCCGCAGGCTCTTGGGGGTGACCTCCAGCAGCTCGTCGTCTGCCAGGTACTCCATGCACTGCTCGAGCGAGAGGACCTTCGGCGGGGCGAGGCGGATGGCGTCGTCAGACCCGGCGGCGCGCATATTCGTGAGCTGCTTGCGCTTGCAGACGTTCACAGACATATCCTCGTTGCGGTTGCACTGCCCGACGATCATGCCGGCGTAGACCTCCGTGCCGGGGGCGATGAAGAGCGTGCCGCGATCCTGCACGCCGCCGAGGCCGTAGGCGCACGCCTCGCCGGTCTCAAACGCGACGAGCGAGCCGACCTGACGGCGCTCGATCTCGCCCTTGACGGGCGCGTAGGAATCCAGCGTGGACGCCATGATGCCCTCGCCGCGCGTGTCGGTGAGGAACTCGTTGCGGTAGCCGAACAGCCCGCGCGTGGGCACGAGGAACTCCAGCCGCATCCGGCTGCCCACCGGCGTCATGGACGCCAGCTCGCCCTTGCGCTGCGAAATTTTGTCGATGACCGCGCCGACAGACGCCTCCGGCACATCGGCGACCATGCGCTCGATCGGCTCGCAGAGCTTGCCGTCGATCTCCTTATTCAGAACGTGCGGCGTGGAGACCTGGAACTCATAGCCCTCGCGGCGCATCGTCTCGATGAGGATGGACAGGTGCATCTCGCCGCGCCCGGCGACGTTGAAGGAGTCCGTGCCGACCTCGGTGACGTGCAGCGACACGTCCTTTAAAAGCTCGCGCTGCAAACGGTCGCGCAGGTTGCGGGACGTGACATACTTGCCCTCGCGCCCGGCAAACGGCGAGTCGTTGATGGAGAACGTCATCTCGATCGTGGGGTCGGAAATTTTCACGAACGGCAGCGGTTCGGGCATATCCGGCGCGCAGATGGTGCGCCCGATGGTAATATCCGAAATGCCGGAGAACGCGACGATCTCGCCCGCCGCCGCCTCCTGGATGGGGCTGCGCCCCAGACCCGTGAACTCATAGAGCGCCACGATCTTTGCCTTCTGCTTCTTTTCGGGATCGTGGTAGTCGGTGACGAGCACCTCCTGATTCTGGCGGATGACGCCGCGCTCCACGCGCCCGATGCCGATGCGCCCGACGAACTCGTTATAGTCGATGGACGAGACAAGCAGCTGCAATGCGCCCTCGCGGTCGCCCTTGGGCGGGTCGATGTAGTTGATGATGGTCTCAAACAGCGGCACGAGATCCTTGCCCGGCTCGTCAGGACCGTAGGACGATGTGCCCTGCCGTGCGGAGCAGAAGATCGTGGGCGAGTCAAACTGCTCGTCCGTCGCGTTCAGGTCAAGCAGCAGCTCCAGCACCTCGTCCATGACCTCATGGATACGCGCGTCCGGGCGATCGACCTTGTTGACGACCACGATGACCTTATGCCCCAGCTCCAGCGCCTTTTGCAGCACGAAGCGGGTCTGCGGCATCGGACCTTCGGCGGCGTCCACCAGCAGCAGAACGCCGTCCACCATCTTGAGGATACGCTCGACCTCGCCGGAAAAATCGGCGTGACCCGGCGTATCGACGATGTTGATCTTGTAGTCTTTATAATGTACGGCGGTATTTTTCGCCAGAATGGTGATGCCGCGCTCGCGCTCCAGATCGCCGGAGTCCATCACGCGGTCCGCCACGACCTGATTTTCGCGGTACACACCGCCCTGCTTGAGCATCTCATCGACCAGCGTCGTTTTGCCGTGGTCAACGTGCGCAATGATGGCGATGTTCCGAATTTTATCCTGGGTCATACGAAAGCCCCTTTCTGTGCCCGAATTATCTCACAAAGCGTTATTTTAACACAGTCATATCCCATTTACAACAGGTTTTCCCGCAAAAAAGCATATTTTTTACATCCCCGCCGCGCGCAAACGGGCACACTGCGTCATAGGATGGGCGGAAGGAGGGATCATGATGACAAATTCCATTGATCCGCAGCAGGCGCAGCGCGTCTGGAGCCGCGTCATGGCGGCGGGAGCTGCACCGAGCACGAGCACCGCACCTGCCGCGCAGGAGACGGCGGAAGAGCCGGCTGCCTCGTTTGAGGCGCAGCTACAGGAGCTTTTGCGGCGTGCCCGCGCCGACGCGGCGCTGAATATCCGCCTTGCGCGGCGGCTGCGCGGCTGCGCGCGGCAGACACTTTTGCATCTGGCGGAGCAGTCCCGGCAGGAGGCGCGCACGCTGGCGGCACTGTACTACATCACCACGGGACAGCGGGCGGCGTGCGAGCCCGTTTCGCCCGACGCGCCCGCGTGCCTTGCGGCGGGTCTGCGGCGGCAGTATGAGCGCCAGCTTGCCAACGCCGCTACATACCGCGCGCTGGCGGAGCAAGTCCCTGCCCACGCCGAAACGCTCACCTGCCTCGCCGAAACCGCCCAGCGCCACGCCCGCGCCCTAGTCTGCGTTCTGCGCGAGTGCCTGTAAGCGCGTAAACGCGCACGCCCCCGCCGCCCCGTGTTCCGGGGCGGCGGGGGCAATTTGTTCTGAATGTGATTATGCCGCTCGCAGATAATCGGCGCTCATGTAGGCGACGTGACCGCCGAAGAGGATCTGATACCAGCCGTCGAGCTTGCCGACCACGGCGACGGGGTCGTCCTTGGCGAGCGTCTTTTCGATCGTGCCGGAGGTATTCGGCGCGGAGCGGACGTTGACCTCGGTGGTCGTCGCCATGCACGCGGACATCGGCACGACGTTTTCGGGGTCAGCCTCTGCGGCGCTCTCATCCGGCACATAGAAGCCGATCTGATACATCAGCGCCGCGAGCTCCGATGCCTCGCTGGTGGACAGCGCGGCGGTCTTGCCGCTGCGGTAGACCGTGCCGCTCCACGTTGTGTCGGTGCTGTTCCACAGAAGTCTTGCGTTATACGTCTCGCCGTCCACGTCGATGGAATACGGATAATCCACCGCTGCCGCGCCGTCGGTATACGCCGCGCCGATGAGCAGAGCGCTCATCTGAAGCGCGTCGGCGGAGTCGGGGGACGCGGTCTGCGCTTCGCTGTCCTCGCCCATCACCCAGCGGACCGTGACGTTTTCACTCGGCACGGGCGCGCGCTCGGTGATGTCGCTGATGGTAAAGTAATCGCTGCCGTCCTGCTGCGTAAAGCTGATCTTGAGCTGAAGCCGCAGTCCCTGCTTGGGCGTGAGGGCAAAGCCGTCATCCATCGGGCTGATGGTGTAGAAGCCGGAGTTCTGGTAGAACGTCTCAAAAAGCTGCTGCACGGTCGATTCCTGATCCTCCACGCCGCAGGCGTAGGCATGAGCGAGGGAGAGGCGGTTGCCCATATTGTCGCGGATGTAGCTGTCGGAGATCAGGTGCAGCGGCAGCAGCAGCTCCATCGCGCCGTCCTGCGTCGTCAGCTCCCGGTGCATCCCGGAGAAGATGTAGGAATTTTTGATATTGGCGGGGTCTTGCTGATACAAACACCAGCTGTCCACGCCGCCCGTCACCTCGCGGGAAAAAAGCCAGCTGTCACCGTAGGCGTTTTTGAACTCCGCCGACGTGACGTTTTCATTGTTTTTGACGATGAGGTCCGCCATTTTGGACAGGCTTTTTTTGCTCGTGAACTGGTGACCGCCGTAGGTCAGGTAGTCGCCGCTGTTCAGCTCCGCCTTCAGCGGCAGCGTCAGAACGGACTGCGTGGAAAACGCCGCGGCGGGGATGCCCGTATCGGTGCTCTTCCCCGAGCAGCCTGCCAGCACGGATACCAGCAGGACAAGCGCCAGCCATAACGCGAGTTGCTTTTTCATACTGATTCCTCCATTGATGTACTTGCTGCGAACGGTTATAGTTATTCAATTTATTATTGATTTTGGTATTATACCATACTTTTCCGAGCGTGTCAAAAGTGTTGTTTTTCCGCGCGCGGAGCGCTTGCAATACAGATACGAAACTGGTATCATAAAACTACCGAAAATCACATCAGGAGGGTCATTATGTTTGAGCCGGATGTATTGCGTCAGGAGGACGCGCTCATCGCCTGCCGCCGCCGTCTGCACGAGCGCCCCGAGCTTTCCTTCCATGAATTTGAAACGACCGAATATTTGGAAAATGCGCTGCGCGAGATGGGCGTGGACGAGCTCAGCCGCCCGTGCAAAACGGGGCTGATCGCCACGATCCACGGCACAAAGCCCGGAAGCGCCGCGACGCTCGGCGTGCGCGCCGACATTGACGCGCTGCCCATTCAGGAGGACAACGACCTGCCCTACCGCTCGAAAACCCCCGGCGTGATGCACGCCTGCGGGCATGACGCGCACGCCGCCATCGCGCTGACGCTGGCGCGGCTGCTGTGCGCGCGGCGGTCGGAGCTTTGCGGCACGGTGCGGCTTTTGTTCCAGCACGCGGAGGAGCTGCCGCCCGGCGGCGCGATCGAGATGGTGCGCGCGGGCGCGGCGGAGGGGCTGGACGCGGTGCTGGGCATCCACCTGTCCACAACGTTCCCCAGCGGGCACTTTGGCGTGCGCGCCGGAGCGCTCACCGCAAATACCGACCGCTTTGACATCACGATCCTTGGCAAGGGCGGGCACTGCGCCCTGCCGGAGACGTGCATCGACCCGGTCGTGACCGGCGCGCAGATCATCCTCGCGCTGCAAACGCTCGTCTCGCGAAAGATGGCGGCGGTCGATCCGGCGGTCGTCTCCGTCTGTCAGGCAAACGCCGGCAACGCCTACAACATCATCCCCAACACCATGACGCTCACCGGCACGACCCGCTGCCTCGGTCCGCAGGCGCGCGCGTTTTTGCACGCCGAGATGGAGCGCATCGTGCGCGGCATCACGCAGTCGGCGGGTGCGGGCTGTGAATTTTCGTGGCAGGACGGGTATCCGTCGGTCATGAACGACGAGGGGCTGACGAAGCTCGCCGAGCAGCTTATCGAAGCACGTTTCGGCGCAGAGCGCGTGCTGCATATCTCGCCGCTCATGCCGGGCGAGGACTATCCGTATTTTCTGGAGGACGGCAAGCGCCCCGGCTTCTTTGTGGAGCTCGGCACGCGCAATGCCGCCTGCGGCAGCGACCAGCCGCACCACAACCCGCATTTTAAGATCGACGAGGACTGCCTGAAATACGGCGTGCAGTTCCTGCTCGACATGGCGCTGCGGCTGCTGGACGGCACGAGGGACGCGCTGTGAAGCTGACGGTCCTGGTCGATAACGCTGCGATCATCGACCGCTATTTTCTCGCCGAGCCCGCCGTGAGTTATCTTTTGGAGGACGGCGGCGCACGCATTTTGCTGGATACGGGCTATTCCGACGTGTTTCTCAAAAACGCGCGGGCGATGGGCATTGATCTGTCGCGTGTGACGGACATCGTGCTCTCGCACGGGCACAACGACCACACGGGCGGGCTGGCGGCGTATTTCGCGGCGTTTCCGCAGACACGCGTCCGCCTGACGGCGTGCCCCGGTGTATTCGCGCCCCGGCGCGACGACGCGGGACTCTCGATCGGCTCGCCGCTGACGCAGGAGGCTGCGTGCGCGCAGGCGGAGGTGCGGCTGTCAGACGAGCCGGTGCGCCTGTCGGAGCACGTCACGTTTTTGGGGCGTATCCCCCGCCGGACGGACTTTGAGGCACGCACGCCCATCGGCGTGCGGTTAGGAAGCGGCGGGCAGTGGACGGGCGATTTTTTGCCGGATGATTCCGCGCTGGCGCTTGAGACGCGGGACGGGCTGTTTTTGCTGCTCGGCTGCTCGCACAGCGGCGTGTGCAACATCGTTTTGCAGGCGCAGGCGCTGTTTCCGGGCGTGCCGGTGCGGGGGCTGCTCGGCGGGATGCACCTCATGCGCCGGGACGCGCAGGCGGAAAAGACCGTCGAATTTTTGCGGACGCTCCCCCTCACCGCCCTCTATCCCAGCCACTGCACAGCCTTTCCCGTCCGCGCCCAAATGGCGCAAACGCTCCCCGTGCAGGATGTGGGCGTGGGCATGACACTGGAATTATAAAAAATGTGCCTGCCGGGTGGCAGGCACATTTTTTATACTAGTTCTTATTAAAAATCTTGAAAAGATTTTTATAGCACCGAAGGTGCGTTAAGAACTTATGAGACGGGGAATTGCACAATTGTGCAATTCCAGCGTGCGAAGCACGCGGGTTTTCTGGTTAATTTTTTAATCAGAAAACAGTATTATTGTTCAAACTGGCTGTTGTAGAGCTTGGCGTAGAAGCCGCCTTTTTCGAGAAGCTGCTCGTGTTTTCCCTGCTCGATGATGTGTCCGTCGCGCATGACTAATATCACGTCCGCCTCGCGGATGGTGGACAGGCGGTGGGCGACGATAAAGCTCGTCCTGCCCCGCATGAGCGCGGCAAACGCCGACTGCACCTTGCGCTCGGTGCGCGTGTCGATGGAGCTGGTCGCCTCATCCAGAATGAGCATGGGCGGCTTTGCCAGCATCACGCGCGTGATGCAAAGCAGCTGCCGCTGCCCCTGTGACAGGCTCATGCCGCCGGAGAGCGGCGTGTCGTACCCCTGCGGCAGCTTGCGGATGAAGTCGTCGGCATAGCACGCGCGCGCCGCCTCGAACAGCTCCTCGTCGGTCGCGTCCGGCGCGCCCATGGTGAGGTTTTCGCGCACCGTCCCGCCGGAGAGCCACGTCTCCTGCAAAACCATGCCGTACTGCGCGCGCAGGCTCTTGCGCGAGACGCTGTACACATCCGTCCCGTCCACATAGATCGCGCCGCCGCTTACGTCGTAAAAGCGCATGAGGAGGTTGATGAGCGTCGTTTTGCCGCAGCCGGTGGGTCCCACGATCGCCACGCGCTGCCCCGGCTGCACGTTCAGCTCCAGATGCTCGATGAGCGGGCGCTGCGGCGCATACGAGAACGACACGTCCCGCAGCCGCACGCCGCCGGAGACGGGCGTGGGAAGCGCAGCGTCCGCGTCGGGTGTCTCATCCGGCGCGTCCAGCAGCTCAAACAGCCGCGCGGCGCACGCCAGCGCATTCTGAAGCTCGGCGATCACGCCGGAAATTTCATTGAACGGGCGCGTATACTGGTTGGCATAGCTCAAAAACACCGTGAGCGTGCCCACCGTGACCGCGCCGCCAGCGGCGCTCAGTGCGCCCACGAGCGCCACGCCCGCGTAGACCATGGCGTTTACAAAGCGTGTGACGGGGTTCGTGAGGGAGGAGAAGAACGTTGCTTGCAGCGATGCGTCGCGCAGGCGGTCGTTTTCCTCGTCAAAGCGGGCTGCGCTGCGCGCTTCCATGCCGAATGCGCGCACGAGCTTCTGCTCGCCGACCATCTCCTCCAGATATGCCGTCTGCTGCCCGCGCAGGCGCGACTGCGCCGTAAAGAGCGTTTTCGTCCGCCCGGTGATGAATTTTGCCGCAAACAGCGACAGCGGCGTGAGCAGCACGACCACCAGCGCAATGCGCCAGCTCAGGCGGAGCATGATGACGAGCGTACAGAGGATGGTCAAAGCGCCCGTAAAGAACTGTGAAAAGCCGAGCACCAGCCCGTCCGAGAGCTGGTCGGCGTCGGCGATGATGCGGCTGAGCGTATCGCCGGACGGGTGCGCGTCCAGATACGACAGCGGCAGCCGCTGGAGCTTTGCAAACGCCTGTCGGCGCACGTCGCGCACGGCGGAAAACGCCATGCGGTTAAACAGGTCGCTGATGCACCATTGCAGCGCCGCCGCGCCGCAGGCAGCGACCAGCGCGCCCGCCAGCGCCCGCGCCGCCGCGGAAAGCTCCACCTGCCCGGGGGCGACGACGCAGTCGATGGCACGTCCGACCGCGATGGGGACATACAGCGTCCCCGCGACGTTCGCCGCCGACAAAATGAGCGCCAGCACGAGCTGCCAGCCGCTGCCCCGCAGCAGCGCCAGAACGCGCCGGAGCGTTCCTCTGGAGGCTGATTTTTTCATTGCGCCGCCTCCTTTTTGAACTGGGATTCGTGAATTTCGCGGTAGACGGGGCACGTTTCCAGAAGCTCGTCATGCCGCCCCGCGCCGACCAGTCTGCCGCCGTCGAGCACGAGGATGCAGTCGGCGTGGCGGATGGAGGCGGTGCGCTGCGAGATGATAACGGTCGTCTGCCCGTCTGGGAGCTGCCGCAGTGCCTTGCGCAGCGCCGCGTCGGTGGCAAAGTCCAGCGCGGACGCGCTGTCGTCCAAAATCAGGATACGCGGGTGCGCCGCGAGCGCGCGGGCGATGCAAAGCCGCTGCTTCTGCCCGCCGGAGAGGTTGCGCCCGCCCTGCTCCAGCTCAAAATCCAGCCCGCCGGGCTTTTCCTGCACGAACGGCAGCGCCTGCGCCGTTTCCAGCGCGGCGTACAGCGCCTCGTCGGTGGCAGTTTCGCTCCCCCAGCGGAGATTGTCGCGCAGTGTGCCGGAGAACAGCGCCGCCTTCTGCGGCACAACGCCGATCGCGCCGCGCAGCGCGTCCTGCGCATAATCGCGCGCGGCGCGCCCGCCGAGCTTCACCTCGCCGGACGTGGGGTCGTAAAAGCGCGCGATGAGGTTCGCCAGCGTCGTTTTGCCGCTGCCCGTGCCGCCGATCACGCCGAGCGTCTGCCCGGGCTGAACGCGGAAGCTCACGTCCTCCAGCGCGTCGCCCGCCGCGCCGGGATAGCGCAGGCTGACGTGGTCAAATTCGATCTCGCCGAAGCGCGCCGGGTCGGCGGCTTCCACGCCGTACTGCATCTCCGGCTCGATGGCGAGCACCGACTGGATGCGCCGCGCGCACGCGAGCGAGCGCGTAATGGTAAGGATGAGGTTTGCGAGCTTGATGAGCTCGATGAGAATTTGCGACAGATAATTATACAGCGCGATGAGCTGCCCCTGTGTCAAGTTCCCGCTCTGCACGCGCAGCGCGCCGCCGCGCACGAGCAGGACAATGGCGATGTTCACGATCACATACGTCAGCGGGTTCAGCAGCGCCGAAATGCGCCCGACGAACGTCTGCGCGCCATACAGCCGCTGCGTGTCGCCGGAGAACGCGGCGACCTGCCCGTCCTCCTTCAAAAACGCGCGCAGCACACGCACGCCCGCGAGATTTTCGCGCACGCGGTCAGTCACGCCGTCCAGCCGCTCCTGCACGCGGCGGTAGAGCGGGATGCAGGTGAGCATCACGCCGAACACCACGGCAAACAGCGCCGCGATCGCACCCACAAAAATAAGCGCCAGCCGCGCGTCCACCGTAAACGCCATGACCATCGCGCCGAACACCACGAACGGCGAGCGCAGCAGCAGCCGCAGCGTGAGGTTGAGCCCCGTCTGCACCTGATTCATATCGCTCGTCATGCGCGTGAGCAGCGACGACGTGCCGAGCCGGTCAAGATCGGCATAGCTGAGCGTGCCGATGTGGGAGAATAATGCGCTGCGCAGCCGCGCGGCAAAGCCGCAGGAGGCTTTGGCGGCAAAATACTGCGCCGTGACCGACGCCGCCAGCCCCAGAAGCCCCAGCAGCAGGAGAAGCCCGCACTGGCGCAGGATATAGCCCGTGTCGCCGGTGCGGATGCCCTCGTCAGTGATGCGTGCCACGATGAGCGGCACGATCAGCTCAAAGCTCGCCTCCAGCAGCTTGAACGCCGGACCGAGGATGCTCTCTTTTTTATATTCCCGCAGATACGGCAGCAGGGGCTTTACCGAGCCGCCTTCTTTTTTTTGTTTCATTTGCATTCACTGCCTGCCAGATAGACCTTACGGCGATGAAGCGCCGCGTCACAGATCACGAAATCCGCCCGAAGCCCCACGGCGATGCTGCCGCACACATCGGCGCAGCCGAGTGCGCGCGCCGGGTTTCGCGTGGCGGCGAGGATGGCGTCCTCCCGCGCGATGCCGAAGCGCACGGCATTCAGCATACAATCATACAGATTCGTCGCCGAGCCCGCGATCGTCCCGTCGGCAAGCCGCGCCACGCCGCCCGCGAGGAACACATCCTGCCCGCCGAGCGTATACTGCCCGTCCGGCATCCCGCAGCAGCGCAGCGCGTCGGAGATGAGGCACATCCGCTCGCGCCCGAACAGGCGGAACGCCAGCCGCACCGCGCTGGGGTGGACATGGATGCCGTCGCAGATCAGCTCCGCGCGCACCGTATCGCGCTCCGCCGCCGCGCCGATCGGACCGGGGTCGCGGTGATGGAGCGGCGGCATCGCGTTATACAGATGCGTCAGGTGCGTCGCGCCCGTGTCAAAGACCGCCGCCGCCTCGTCATAGTTCGCGGCGGTGTGCGCGACCGATACGGTGCACACGCGGCTCGCCGCGCGCGTAAACTCGACCGCGCCCGGCAGCTCCGGTGCAACGTCCACAATGCGCACAAGCCCCCCGCAGCCCTCCTGAAGTGCCATAAACGCCTCGAAGTCCGGCAGGCGCAGGTAGGCGGCGTTCTGTGCGCCCTTTTTCTTTTCGGAGAAGAACGGACCTTCCATCTGGATGCCCATCAGGTGCGCGCAGCCCGCAGGCGCGGCGGCTTTTAAGCGCGCGGCGGAGGCGAATGCCCGCGCCAGCACGTCATACGGCAGCGTCATGGACGCGGGCGCGAACGACGTCACACCGTTTTGCGCCAGATACCGCGCCATGCGCTGCAAGCCTTCGTCGTCGCCGTCGGAAAAATCCGCGCCGGAATTGCCGTGGTTGTGGATGTCAATGAGCCCCGGAATAACATACGCCCCGGCAAGGTCCTCGCCCGCGCCGGACGTATCTTCGGAAATTTCCGTAAAAATCCCGTTTTCGACCGTAAATCTGCCGAGAATAAAGTGGTCGTCCACAAAAATATTTGCATTTTTGTACCGCATACCGTCAGCCTCCGATCTGCGGCAGGCTCGCCGCCGCCACCGACTGCCCGACGCGGCGGGTCTTTTCATCCGGCAGCAAAATCTCGATGTCCGTCAGCTCCGGGTAGTCCTCGCGCAGCACGCGGCGGCACTCGTCGATGAGCACCTCGCCGCCGCGCCCGGATACCACACGCCCGAGCACCAGCAGATGGCGAATGTCATAAAAATCAGCGTACAGCCGCAGCGTATGCGCAAGATAGCAGCCGATCGTGCGCCAGATCGCCTCCGCGCGCACATCGCCCTGCTCCATGAGCGCCTGCGCCTGCTTGAGCTGCTCGGCAAGCGACAATGTTTTGTCCAGCTCGATGCCCGCCGCGGGCGCGAGCTTGAGTACAGCGTCCTGCGAAAAATATTTGCAGCCCACGCCGAGATCGCCCGACCATTCGTCGCGCATGGCGTGCTCGTTGAGATCGACCGGGGCGAAGGCAAGCTCATTGAACCAGCCGAGGACGTTCCCCTCGCGGTCAACATACCCGACCGCTTCGCTCGTGCCCATCGCAAGCCCCATCACGCCCGTCACGCCCAGGCTCATCGAGCCTGCCAGCGCGGTCACGTCGCCGTCGTTGGCGACCACGATGGGCGCGCCGATCTCCGCCGCGGCGCGGTCGTAGATCGTTTTGACCTCTTCGCGGCGGCTGCGCGGGACTTTGATGAACAGCGACGAGACCATCGGGCTGTTGCCGATGAACACGCCTGCCGACGAGACGCCGATGGCGTCCACGCGCGGCATTTTGGACGCTGCCGTGCGGAACGAGTCGAGGATGCCGTCATACTGATACTGCGGGTCTTCGGACAGCTTCGGCAGCCAGACTGTCTCCTCGGAGTAGACGACCTTGCCGTCCACCACCGCCGAGACCTTGCGGTCACTGCCGCCCGCGTCAAAGCCGATGCGGCAGCCGTCGGTATGCCCGCCGATGCGCACGGCGCTGTCATGCTCGGCGGGGAAGTCCGCGCCCGCCTCGCATACCACGATCTCAAACGGGCGCTCGTACACGTCCTGCATGAACTGCACGTCAAATTCCCGCGCGCCGCCGGGAGCATAGTCGCTTTGAAGCTCGCGCGCCAGCGCGTCCGCGCCGCGGATATACACGCGCCAGCCGCCCACGCTCCAGAGCAGGAATTTCACATACCGCTCCAGATACCGCCGGTCGGCGTCGTGCAGCTCCGCCGTGCCGTGGATGCGCGTATGGCGCACCGTCACCTTGCCGCCCTCGCGCTCCACCGCGACCGATACCGGCACGCCCGCGCCGCGCAGATACGCCCGCGCCCACGCGGCAAAGGGGATAAAATCCGGCTCAAGCTGCGGCACATTGCCCAGCTCGAACGAAATGCCCAGATATTCCATAGTTCCTCCCGTCCTCCGCGCGGCGCGCGGACGTTTATAGTCACGCACATTATACCGCGCCGGGCGGGATTTGTATAGTCTATCCTACCGCACCCCATGTGCCGTCCGGCATCACGCAGTGCGGGTTTGCCGCCTCGCGGACATCGGCATAATAGGGGCTGCCCTCGTCCACATCGCGCCACGTCAGCACGCCGTCCAGCGCCGTCTCGTCCGAGCGATGCAAAAGCGCGTTGAGCGCCCGCACCGCCTGCCCGCGCGAAAGCGGCGCGTCCGCGTCCGCCGGTCTTTCCGCCGCCGCGAGCTGCGGGAGAACCGCCCCGGCGCGGCGGAGCGTTTCGGCAAATTCCGCGCCCGTCACCGCCCGCTCCGGGTCAAACTGCGCCCGCCGCATATCGTCCCACACGCCAAGCTCCGTCAGCGCGCACACCGCGCGGTACGACCAGCGGTTTGCCGCCACGTCCACATACGCCGCCGCGCGCGGCGTATTCTTTCGCGCGTCCTCCGGCAGAAGCCTGTAAAGCATCTGCGCGAGCTGCTCGCGCGTGAGCGGCGCGTCCGGGCGCATCGTCCCGTCCGCAAAGCCCGCCAGATACGCCGGGTGCTCGTCCATCTCCGCCGCCCGGCACGGCGCGCAAAGGACCAGAAAAACCGCCGCCAGTGCGGCGGCACATCGAACTGTTTGCCGCATTCTCTTCGCTCCCTCGCCTCAAGTTTCCTAAGTTTTTCCATTTTGCCATGCAGTGTATTGCAAATACAGTCAACTTCTGCCGCTGACGGAAAAAATCGTTGCGTGCGCCGCGCGGCGCGTGGTATCATGGCAGCAATCATAGAGAGAAGTGAGGGAATTTCATGCAGGATCTCAGAAACCCGGAATTTTCGCGCCATTTTCAGACGCGCCCGCGCTGGGTATTTTCCGCGCCGGGGCGCACGGAGCTGGGCGGCAACCATACCGACCATCAGCACGGTCATGTGCTGGCGGCGGCGGTCGATCTGGACACGCGCGCGACCGTGGCAAAAAACGATCTCGGCTGCATCCGCGTCCTCTCCGAGGGCTACCCCCTGTGCCGCGTGGAGCTGGACGATCTGGCGCAGAAGCCGGACGAGGCGGGCACGACCGCCGCGCTCATCCGGGGTGTTGCCGCGCGCTTTGCGCAGCTCGGCGCGACCTTGGAGGGCATCGACGCCTATGTGACCTCCACGGTGCTGCCCGGCAGCGGGCTTTCGTCCTCGGCGGCGTTTGAGGTGCTGATCGGAACGATCCTCAATCACCTCTTCTGCGGTGCGAAATTTACGCCTGTGCAGGTCGCGCAGATCGGGCAGTGGGCGGAGAATGTGTATTTCGGCAAGCCCTGTGGGCTGATGGATCAGACCGCGTCGGCGGTCGGCGGCGTGGTCGCCATCGACTTTGCAGACCCCGCCGCGCCGCAGGTGCGCCGGGTGGAGCTGGACCTGCACGCCCTCGGCTACGCGCTGTGCATCCTCGACACCGGCGCGGACCATGCCGCGCTGACCGACCAGTACGCCGCCATCCCGGCGGAGATGTGCGCGGTCGCGGCGGTGTTCGGCAAGCAATATCTGCGCGATGTGGACGAGGCGGCGTTTTACGAAAACCTCCCCGCCGTGCGCCGTGCCGCGGGCGACCGCGCCGCGCTGCGCGCGATGCATTTTTTTGATGATGACCGCCGCGTGACGCAGCAGGCGGACGCACTTTCGCGCGGAGATTTTGACGAATTTCTGCGGCTGGTCAGTGAATCCGGGCGCTCGTCGTGGCTGTATTTGCAGGACGTTGTGCCGCTGGGCGCGACGCGCGGGCAGCATATGGCGCTCGCGCTGGCGCTGGCGGAAAAGCTGCTCGGCGGGCGCGGCGCGTGCCGCGTGCACGGCGGCGGCTTTGCCGGGACGATCCAGGCGTTCGTCCCGTTGGACGCGCTGGAACATTTCCGCCGCGGCATGGAAGCCGTGCTCGGCGCGGGAAGCTGCCACATTCTGTCCGTCCGCCCGGAGGGCGGCGTGCTGCTGGAGGAATACGCATGATCGATTCTGCAATTACTGCGCTGGTGCAATACGCCGTGCGCGCGGGGCTTTTGGAGGCGTGCGACGAGACGTGGGCGGTCAATACGCTGCTCGGCATTCTGGAGCTTTCTGCCTATGACCCTGCCGCACCCTCCGAAACTGCGCCGCTGCATGAGCTGCTGCAAACGCTCACCGATGACGCCGTCCGGCGCGGCGTGATCGAGGACGGCATCGCCTCGCGCGATCTGTTCGACACGCGCCTCATGGGTGCGCTCACGCCCGCGCCGCGCGAGGTGCGCGGCAAATTCCGCGCGCTGTACGCGCTCAGTCCGCAGGCGGCGACCGACTGGTTCTACACCTTCAGCCAGAACACGAACTACATCCGGCGCGACCGCATCGCAAAAGACCGCAAGTGGCGCTATGCGAGCGGCTTCGGCACGCTTGACATCACCATCAACCGCTCCAAGCCCGAAAAAGACCCGCGCGCCATCGCGGCTGCCAAAAACGCCGCGCCGGGCGGCTATCCCCTGTGCCAGCTCTGCGCGGAAAATGAGGGCTATTTCGGACGGCTCGACCATCCGGCGCGCGAAAATCACCGCATCGTGCCGTTAAAGCTCGCGGGCGGCGACTGGTATCTGCAATATTCGCCGTATGTGTATTATAATGAGCACTGCATCGTCCTGAACGCACGCCATGTGCCCATGCAGATTTCACGCGCTACGTTTGACCGGCTTCTGGACTTTGTGGGGCAGTTTCCGCACTATTTCCTCGGCTCGAACGCGGATCTGCCCATCGTGGGCGGCTCGATCCTCAGCCACGACCATTTTCAGGGCGGGCGGTATCACTTTGCCATGGAGCTCGCGCCCATCGAGCAGCCGCTGCGCTTTGCCGGTTTCCCGGATATTCAGGCGGGGATCGTGCGCTGGGCAATGTCGGTCCTGCGCCTGACGGGCAAAGACCCCGCGCAGCTGGCAGCGCTTGCCGAGCGGATCTTAAACGACTGGCGCGGCTACAGCGACGAGGCGGCGTTCATTTTGAGCGAAACAGATGGCGAACCGCACAACACCATCACGCCCGTTGCGCGCCGGCGCGGGGAGCTGTTTGAGCTCGATCTGGTGCTGCGCAACAACCTCACCACCGAGCAGTACCCGCTGGGCGTGTATCACCCGCACCCGGAGCTGCACCATATTAAAAAGGAAAACATCGGGCTCATTGAGGTCATGGGTCTCGCCGTCCTGCCCGCGCGGCTGGACACAGAGCTCGCCGCCCTGCGCACCGCGCTCCTCACCGGCAGAGACCTGCGCGCGGATGAAGCACTGAGCAAACACGCCGACTGGGCGGAAAAAATTCAAGCCCGCCGCACCCTCACGGAGGAAAACATCGACGAAGTTCTCCGCCAGGAGGTCGGCGCAGTATTCGCGCAGGTTTTGGCGGATGCGGGCGTGTATAAATGCACAGCCGAAGGGCGCGCGGCGTTTTTGCGGTTTGCAAAAGCAGCAGGGGCGGAAATGATTTGAAATGTTGCGCTCTTGCGTAGGGGCGGGGTTCTACCCCGCCCGCGCAGAACGCACCAACAAAATCGCACAATGAACGGCGACCACGCAAAATCCCCGTAGGGGTCGATGCCCACATCGACCCGGCAATGCGCAATCACAAAATTGCAAACACCATCGGCGACCACGCACAATGCCCTGTAGGGGCGGACGCCTCTGTCCGCCCGTTGGGCAATTGCAATTTCGCCGCAGGGTTTCGTAAAATGGAAATGCGTCCCGCGCGGGTCGATGTGGGCATCGACCCCTACAAACATGGAATGATTTCGCATTGGTGCATTCGGTTTTTCGGGTGCACACCGCCGGGCGGACAGAGGCGTCCGCCCCTACGGGTGCGTGTGTGTCCGCATTGGTGCGTCCAAATTTGTAACATTGTACCGCCGGGAGGGGCAAGCCCCTCCCCTACGTTACGACTAAGAATGGCAATCATTTTGTGATTCATTAAAAGTCCCGCCCGCGGATGCTCCGCGGGCGGGGGTTCTTTATGCCTTCTTCAAGATCACATAGCCAAACGGTTTTAGCTGTACTGTGCCATCCTCCAGCGCCGCGTCATGGGCAAGCGCCGTTTCCCACGTGCCGTCCAGCGCGTACTCTCTTGCCTCGTCGAGGGGATTGATGCAGACGGTGTATTCCTCGTGCTCGTCGTACCGGCGGTAGACGAGGGGGTAGCCGCCGTGGCGGCGGTTGAGGAACTCCACGCGTCCGTCAGCGCAGAGGGCGGGGCTGGACTTTCGCAGCGCGATGAGCTTCTGCACCGTGCGCAGCAGCGACCCGTCCTGCGCCATCTGCGCCTGCACGCTCACGCCGTGCTCATTAACGGGCAGGTACAGCGCGTCGGCATCCGCCTCGGAGAAGCCCGCGTTTTTGCCATTCGTCCACTGCATGGGCGTGCGCGAGCCGGTGCGGCTGAAGCCGCCTTCCTTGGACGGCAGCTCCGGGATGTACGGCATCCCGATCTCGTCGCCGTAATACACGAACGGCACGCCGGGCATGGTCAGCAAAAACACAAAGCAGTCCGCCACCTCCGGCAGCGTGCGGTGGTAGGCAAGGCGCGGCATATCGTGGTTGCCAGTGGGCAGCGAAATATAGCCCCTGCCGTCCGTTTTGGCGTACTGCGCCTGATAGTCGCGCAGGAAATTCTCGATACAGCCGTTGCCGTCCTTCTGGAAGAAGCTGCTCCCGGGGAAGCAGTTGCACTCCTGCGGGCGGTTTTCCGCGCGGAAGAGGCTGGTGTAGCCCGCGAGGTTAAAGTGGATCATAAAGTCGATGTGGAAGCCCGCCGCGATGGCGCGCTCCGGGTACGACCACTCGGAGATGAGCACGCAGTCGGGGTGCTTTTCGTCGAACATCTGCCGAATTTCCTGCCAGAAGGCGCGGATGCCGCTGCCGTCGGGGTCGTTTTTGATGAGCGAGGACGCCATGTCCACCCGGAAGCCGTCCGCGCCGAGCGCGAGCCAGAACTCCATGATGTCAATGAGCGCCTGTTTGGTGGCGCGGCAGTCGGGATGGTCCATCGGGAGCTGCCACGCCGGGTCGTCGATCTGCTTGAAGCCGTAATTGAGCGCCGGCTGGCAGTAGAAAAAGTTCCGCAGGAACATCCCGTTGCGGCTCGCCAGTCCGCCCACGCCCATGCCGTGATAGTCCTTCTGCCAGTCGTCCGTCCAGATATAGCGGTTGGAAAGCTCGTTTTTTTCCGGCTGCGCGGACTTCTGAAACCACTCGCACTCCAGCGCCGTGTGCCCCGCGACGAGGTCCACGACCACGCGGATGCCCTGCTCATGCGCGGCGCGGCAGAGGGCGGCAAAATCGTCGTTCGTGCCGTAGCGCGGCGCGACCTTGTAAAAATCCGCGATGTCATAGCCCGCGTCGCGGAACGGCGAGACGTAAAACGGATTGAGCCAGACGGCGTTAAAGCCCATGTCATGCAGATACGGCAGCTTCTGCGTGATGCCCGGCAGATCGCCGATGCCGTCCGCGTTGGAGTCATAGAACGACTGGGGATAGATGTTGTAAAATACGGCGTCCTTCAGCCAGCCCGGTTGTTTCATATACACAGACCTCCTAAAAATTACTCTTGGGGAAGCTCTTTTTTCACGCGCGCCGCCTGACGCGTTCTGGCGCGCAGGCAGCCGTAAAAGCCGGGGATCAGGAAGACGTCCGCCAGCACCCACGCGGCGGGATTGGCAAGACACGCGGCGTCATAGCCGAAGCGCGGCACTGCCCAGAAGCTCACCGCCACGCGTGCGAGCATTTCCATCAGCCCCGACAGCAGCGACAGGCGGCTGTAGCCCATGCCCTGAATGGACAGGCGCAGCACATTCACCAGCATCAGCATCGGCGCGAACCACGCGTCCATGGCGTTGAGCTGCTGCGCATACGGCAGCACCTGCGCCGCCTCGTCGGCGGAGGCGAAGAGCAAGATCGCGTAGCGCGTGCCGAACTGCGCCAGAAGAATATGCACGACGCAGTAAATGCCGCCCAGCAGCATACACGCGTATGTCCCCTGCCGGATGCGGTCATATTTGCCCGCGCCGAGATTCTGCCCCGTAAAATTGCTGGCGCAGACCGCCAGCGCGTCATACGGGCAGGCGTAGAGCTGCGTGAGCTTTGACCCCACGGCGACGCCCGAGACATACAGCGCGCCGAGTGTATTGACGGCGCTTTGCAGGATGATCGTGCCGATGGCGGTGATGGAAAATTGCAGCCCCACCGGCGCGCCCATGCCCAGCAGCCACAGCGCCTCGCGCGGGCGAAGCGCCCATTCCTCGCGCGTCATGCGCAGCACGGGAAAATGCCGCTTCATATACCGCAGGCATAAAAGCCCCGAGCCGAGCTGCGAGGCGACGGTCGCGATCGCCGCGCCGGCAACGCCCATGCCCAGCACGCAGACCGTGAGCAGGTCCAGCACGATGTTGATGCCGGACGCGATGGCAAGAAACCAGACCGGCGAGCGGCTGTCACCCAGCGCGCGCAGCACGCACGCGCAGAGGTTATAGAGGATGGTGGCGGGGATGCCGAGGAAAATGATGAAAATGTAATTAAAAGCGTACTCCATCTGCTCCGCCGGGGTGGACATCCAGGTAAGCAGCGACCGGCACAGCGGCAGCGTGAGCGCCAGCATCGCAAGCGACACGAACGCCCCGATCCACACGCACCCGGCGACGTAGCGCCGAAGCTGCGCATGGTCGCCCGCGCCGAACGCCTGCGCCAGCGGGATGGTCATACCCGTGCACAGCCCGCTGCAAAAGCCGATCACCAGAAAATTCACCGACCCCGTCGCGCCCACGCCGCCCAGCGCCATCACGCCCAGCGCGTGCCCGACGATCATCGTATCCACCAGAGAATAGACCTGCTGGAGCATCAGCCCCAGCAGCACCGGCAGCGTAAACCGCCAGACCATGCCGAGCGGACGCCCCTGCGTCAAATCCTGAGTCATAAAAGCCAGCCTGCCTTCTAAAAAACAAAGCATCTAGGGCTGCACCGCACAATTCGGCAAGCAGATTCGGCGAGAGATTTTTCGTCAAGGCAAGGTTTGGAAAGCATAGGAATACTTTGTGTATTTCGTGCTTTTCAAACCGCAGCATTGGCGGAAAAGATCCGGCGAAGCGCGCCGACGCAATTGCGCGGTGCTGCCCCCATATCGGAGGCTATCTTAGCACGATTTTTGAAGCTGTCAATATCGTATTTTTGCAAAAAACGCGGCGCTGTGAAAACGCCGCGTTTTGTTCGTTTTTTACAGGGAAATGTCCTCCGCGGCAGCGCTTCCGACGCACAGCGCACGGCATTTTGCGGCAAACGCCGCCGTCTGCTCCGCGCAGCGCCCGATGTAGCGCGCAGGGTCGAGCTCGGCGCGGAGCTCGTCCGCCGTCATGCCAAACTCCTGCCGCGCCGCCAGCGCCGCGATGAGATCCCAGCGCTCGCCGTTTTTCATCCTCGCCGTCGCGTCCATCGACGCTTCGCGGATGATCTCGTGCACCTGCTGGCGGTCGCCGCCGCGGCGCACCGCTGCCATCATGAGGTTTTCCGTGGCGATGAAGGGCAGATAGTCCAGCACGAATTTTTCGACGATCTTCTCGTTGACGTGCAGCCCCTTCGTCACGTTCTGCATGAGCCGCAGGATGCCGTCCGCCGCCAGAAAGCCCTCCGGCAGGCTGATGCGCCGGTTCGCCGAATCGTCCAGCGTCCGCTCCAGCCACTGCGTGGAGGCGGTCATGGGCGCGTTCGCGGCGTCCGCCATCACGAAGCGCGCCAGCGAGCAGATGCGCTCACAGCGCATGGGGTTGCGCTTATACGGCATGGCGGACGAGCCGATCTGCGAGACCTCAAACGGCTCTTCGAGCTGCCGGTCGTGCTGCAAAAGGCGCACGTCGTTCGCAAAGCGATAGCAGCTCTGCGCGATGGAGGACAGGACATTCAGGATGCGGCTGTCGAGCTTGCGCGGATAGGTCTGCCCGCACACGTCATACAGCCGCTCAAAGCCGAAGTCGGCGGCGATGCGGCGGTTCATTTCGTCGATCTTCGCCGTATCGCCGTCAAAGAGCGCGAGGAAGCTCGCCTCCGTACCGGTCGTGCCGCGGCAGCCGAGAAAGCGGATGGCGGCGAGCACAGCGTCCAGCTCTTCAAGATCCAGCATGAGGTCCTGAAGCCAGAGCGTGGCGCGCTTGCCCACGGTCACGAGCTGCGCGGGCTGATAGTGCGTGTAGCCGAGGCACGGCATGGCGGCGTAGCGCTCGGCAAACGCGCAGAGATTTTCCATCACCGCCGTCAGCTCCGCGCGCAGATGGCGCAGCGCGTCGCGGTAGATCACGAGGTCAGCGTTATCGGTGACGTAGCAGCTCGTCGCGCCCAGATGGATGATGCCCGCCGCGCCCGGCGCGTCCTTGCCGAAGGCGTAGATATGCGCCATCACGTCGTGCCGGACCTCTTTTTCGCGCGCGCTCACCACGTCATAGTCGATGGGGCTGACGTGGGCGGCAAGCTCGTCCACCTGCGCCTGTGTGACGGGCAGCCCCAGCTCGTGCTGCGCGCGTGCCAGACTCACCCACAGCTTGCGCCATGTCTCAAAGCGCATATCGGGCGAAAACAGGTGCAGCATATACTTTGACGCGTAGCGCGAGGCAAGCGGGCTTTCATAGCTCGGCTTCATGATGATCCGTCCTTATCTGTAAATGATCTCATCGCGGGCAGCGCCCACGGACACATAGCTGATGCGGCAGCCGATGCTGCGCTCCACAAACTCCACATAGTCGCGCGCCGCCTGCGGCAGGTCTTCATACTTGCGCACGCCGGAAATATCGCAGCCCCAGCCGGGGACGGTCTTGTAAACGGGCTTCGCCTGATCGACCAGCGCCGTGAACGGGAAGTCGTCGGTCTTTTCGCCGTTCAGCTCGTACTGCACGCAAACCGGGATCTCCTTCATATAAGACAGCACGTCGAGCTTCGTCAGCGCGACCTCCGTCGCGCCCTGAATGCGCACGCCGTAGCGCGTCGCCACGAGGTCGATGGGGCCCACCCGGCGGGGACGACCCGTCGCCGCGCCGTATTCCGCGCCCGCCTTGCGGAGCTCCTCGGCTTCCTCACCGAACCATTCCGCCGTGAACGGACCTTCGCCCACGCAGGTGGAGTAGGCTTTCACGATGCCGACGGTGCGGTCGATGTGGCTGCCCGGGATGCCCGCGCCCACACACGCGTAGCCCGCGTTGGACGACGACGAGGACGTGTACGGGAAAATGCCGAAGTCAATATCACGCAGCGCACCGAGCTGCGCCTCAAACATGATGTTCTTGCCGGAGCGCTCGGCGGCATAGAGATAGCTGGTGGTGTCGCAGATGAACGGCGCAAGGCGCGAGCCGTATTCGCGGCACCAGTCCAGCATATCCTCCAGCTTGTAGGCTTCAGCCCCGTAGACGTTCTGGATGGTGAGATTTTTCCACTCCAGAATGGTCTCAAGGCGCTTTTTGAGGTAGTCGGGGTACAGCAGCTCGCCCATCATGATGGTCTTTTTCTGGTACTTGTCGGAGTAGACCGGCGCGATGCCGCGCAGGGTCGAGCCGTACTTCTTATCCTTCAGGCGCGCTTCCTCCAGCCCGTCGAGCGCGCGGTGATACGGGAACACGATGGTCGCCCGCTCCGAAATTTTGAAATTCTCCGGCGTGATGGAGATGCCCGCCTGCTGCAGCGCCGAGATCTCCCCCCACAGGCTCTCAAGGTCGATGACCACGCCGTTTCCGAGCACATTCACGACGTTCGGCAGGAAAATGCCGGACGGGATGAGGTGCAGCGCAAACTTGCCGTATTCGTTCACCACGGTATGCCCCGCGTTGTTGCCGCCCTGATACCGGCAGACCACGTCATACTCGCGGGCGATCAGATCGACCATCCGCCCCTTGCCTTCGTCGCCCCAGTTGATGCCTACGATCGCACAGTTGCTCATATTCAAAACTCCTTTACTATACTTATTTTGTATTATACCATAAACGCAGAAAAAATGCACGGTCAGTCCGCGCCGTTTTCGGATGCAGTATAGCATATCGTTTTCCATAAGTAAAACAGAAAATATTGATGGTCGTAATAAGTAAATTGAATAGCTATTTTGCAAAGCGTCGTTTTTTTGCTTTACTTTTTCACTTTATTCCTTTACTATATGAAGTGAGAAAGCAAGAACAAGCGTCAGAAACGGAGGAGATGTCTTGAATAACCGCAACAAGCGTTCCGACCCCGAAAGCGATCTGTACCGGGCGATCCTGAGCCTGAGGAGCGTGGAGGAATGCTACAACTTTTTTACCGATCTTTGCACCATTTCAGAGCTGAAGGCCATGGAGCAGCGCTATGAGGTGGCGAAGCTGCTGGACGAGGGGCTCATCTACAACGACATTCTGGAAAAGACCGGCGCGAGCAGCGCCACCATCAGCCGCGTCAACCGCAGTCTCAACTATGGCACGGACGCCTACCGCGAGATCTTCGCGCGGGTGAAGGAGAGCAAGGCGTGAGCGCCTATGAAGCCCTCGCCGGCAGCTATGACGCGCTGACGTGGGACGTGCCGTATGAAAAGATCGCGCAGTTTTTCCTGCGCGTGTGCAGACGCCACGGCTGTAAGCCCGCGTCGGTGCTCGATCTCGCCTGCGGCACGGGGTCGCTGGCGGTGCTGCTTGCCAGGCAGGGACTTTCCGTGCTGGGCGCGGACTGCTCCGAGCAGATGCTCACGCAGGCAAGCCAGAAATCCGCCGGGATGGACAACGCGCCGTTCTGGATCTTGCAGAAAATGCAGCATCTGCGCCTGCCGCAGCCGGTGGATGCCGTGTGCTGCTGCCTCGACAGCGTGAACTATGTCACCCGCCCCGCCGACCTTCAGCAGGCGCTGCGGCGGGTGTTTGACGCGCTGCGCCCGGGCGGTGTGTTCGTGTTTGACATCAACACGCCCGAAAAGCTGCAAGGGCTGGACGGGCAGGTGTTTCTGGATGAAAATGAGGATACCTACTGCGTCTGGCGGGCGGAATACTCCGCCAAAAAGCGCCTGTGCCGGTATGGTATCGACCTGTTCCGGCGCGAGGGCAGCACTTGGCGGCACAGCCGCGAGGAGCACACTGAGTACGCCTATACGGTCGAAGAACTCACGCAATACTTAACCGCGGCGGGCTTTTCCGCCGTCACCGTTTACGGCGACCGCGTGCTGCACGCCCCGGAGGCGGGCGCGCTGCGCGTCTGGTTCGCAGCCAAAAAGTAACCGCTGATTCAATCGCCTGCGGCCCTCAGCGGATCTTTTGCCCCAACTGCGCAGTTTGAAAAACGCGAAATACACAGAGTATTCCTGCGTTTTCCAAACTTTCATTTGAGCCAAAATCTCTCGCTGACGGCTCTTGCCGATTGGATCAGCGGTTACAAAAGGAGTAAAACCATGAACGATCAACTCGTGCGCGCCATGACGAAGGACGGCTTTGTCAAGGCGGTCGCCGTGACGACAAAAACGCTCACCGAACGGGCGCGGCAGATCCACAAAACGCTCCCCACCGCCACGGCGGCGCTGGGGCGGCTGCTCGCCGCCGCGTCCATGATGGGCAATATGCAGAAGGTGGACGACGGCTCGATCACCCTGCAAGTAAAGGGCGGCGGTCCGCTGGGAACGCTGCTCGCGGTCTCGGACGCGGCGGGCAACGTCCGCGGCTGGGTGGAGCATCCGCAGATCAGCCTGCTCGAAAAATACCGCGGCAAGCTGGACGTCGGCACGGCGGTCGGAAACGACGGCACGCTCACCGTCATCCGCGACCTGCGCATGAAAGATCCGTATATCGGCAGCGTCCAGCTCGTCTCGGGCGAAATTGCCGAGGATATTACGCAGTATTTCGCCCAGAGCGAGCAGACGCCCACCGCCTGCGCCCTCGGCGTGCTCATCGACACCGACCAGAGCGTCCGCGCCGCGGGCGGGTATCTGGTGCAGCTTCTGCCCGGCGCGCCGGACGACGTGATCGACCGGCTGGAGGCGGGCGTGCAGGCTGCCGGCGCGGCGACCGCGATGTTAGACGGCGGTCTGGACGCCGCCGGGATGCTCCAGAAGGTCCTCACCGGCTTTGAGGTGGAGATCTTGGAGACGCAGCCGATCGAGTACCGCTGCTACTGCACGCGGCGGCGCGTGGAGTCCACGCTCATCAGTCTTGGCAAGGACGAGCTGGAGCAGGTCGTGCGCGACGGCGAAACGCTGCACGTCGATTGCCAGTTCTGCGACCATGTGTACGATTTCACGCCGCAGGACGTTGCGGCGCTGCTGCGGACGCTGGAGGAAGCGCCGGAGGCGGACGCCTGAATTTTTTGCCGAGATTTTTTGCAAAAATGCTTGACAAGAAGCCCCCCTGTATGTATAATAACACCCGTCGCTGAGATATGCGGCGGGTGTGAAACGGAAGGTTAGCTCAGCTGGGAGAGCACTTGCCTTACAAGCAAGGGGTCACAGGTTCGAGCCCTGTACTTTCCACCATTTATATGGCCCGGTGGTGCAGTCGGTTAGCACGCCAGCCTGTCACGCTGGAGGTCGACAGTTCGAGTCTGTTCCGGGTC
>CAKUED010000014.1 GCA_934646005.1 uncultured Oscillospiraceae bacterium | reverse complement strand
GGCCCGTTGGTCAAGTGGTTAAGACAGAGGCCTCTCACGCCTTTAACATCGGTTCGAATCCGGTACGGGTCACCACTCTTTAGAGTGGGCATGATTTACAAAGTTGTTTTCAGCTTCGGCTGTCAACAGATATATAGTTGGTGCTGATTGGAATGAGGGTCCACCTGTTCCCATACCGAACACAGAAGTTAAGCTCATTTCCGCCGAAGATACTTGTCGGGTGACTGACCGGGAAAATAGGTAGTGCCAACATATATATTCCTCCTTAGCTCAGCCGGTAGAGCATCTGACTGTTAATCAGGGGGTCGTTGGTTCGAGTCCAACAGGGGGAGCCATGATATAGCCGTCACGTTTGTGGCGGCTATGTCCTTAACAAGGAGATTATGGGCCTTTAGCTCAGTTGGTTAGAGCAGCCGGCTCATAACCGGTCGGTCCTGGGTTCGAGTCCCCGAAGGCCCACCAAATATAGGGGTATAGCTCAATTGGTAGAGCGGCGGTCTCCAAAACCGTAGGCTCAGGGTTCAAGTCCTTGTGCCCCTGCCACGAAGTAGTCAGTAATTGTTTGGATTACTGACTACTTTCTTTTATTTCTTCGCATTTTGCGGCTGAAAAAGTTCGCAATTATGAGGCGCCAGGCCTTTTCCCCCATTTTTCTCCCTTATCGGAGAGTGGTAACACATGGTCAGCTATGCGTTCAGTTGGTTGTAAAAGGCTTGCATCCGTGCTGCACTTTCCTGCCGCATTCTCTGGGTTATATGTCCATAGACATCCAACGTGAACTGTGCCGTGGCGTGCCCAAGATTGGCTTGTGCGGTCTTGATGTCATCACCTGCATACAGAGAAGTTACTGCGAAGCTGTGACGAAGATCATGGAAGCGAACATTATCGGGTATCCCCGCGCGTTTAGTGATGGCTTTGAAGTGCTTTACGACCGTTCGCCGTACAAGATTCTTTCCTAGCCCATCGGTAAATACCAGATCCCATTTATTCTCCCATGCGGCTCCCGCAGCTTCTTTGTTCGCGTTTTGCTGCTGCAGCTCGTTTTGCAGTGCTTCCATGGCTACAGGTGCGGGTGATATGGCTCGATATTTTCCGCTTTTCGGTGTTTCAAGAAAATATGTGCCATCTGCGCATTGAAGCTGCTGCTTGATGATAATTTGCCCGGTTTCAAAATTGATGTTGTTCCAGGACAGACCGAGAAGCTCGCCTTGACGCATTCCGGTGAACATTGCGACTACAAACAGATTATCGTAGGCGTCAGCCTTCGCTTCCTTCAGCATGCGCCCAATTTCCTCCGGCTCCAGTGGCTTTATTTCAGGCTTTACAACTTTCGGGAGCTTACAGCCTGCTGTTGGATTCTTTCTGATATAGCCGTTTACGATTGCCTGCTCAAGCGCAGCGTGCAAAATGCCATGTATGTTCTTGACTGTTTTTGCGGCCAGACCAGTCTTTGTTAGATAATTGTAAAAGAGCTGAATTGTGTGTGTGTCCAGTTGTTCCAGCTTCGCTGCCCCGAGATGTGGGATCAGGTGTTTCTTAACTTGCTTTTCGTAGTTTCTCTTTGTGAGAGGCTTCCAGTCCGTTGCATATTCCGCTGTCCAGGTAGTAAGCCATTCTTCGACTGTCAGCTTACAGGAAGGTAGGTAGAGTCCAGCATCTATGGAAGACGTGATCTCTTTCAGCTTTTTGGCTACCTCTCGCTGCGTTTTTCCGCTGATGCTCTTCTGGATCTGCTTGCCCGTGCCGAGATCGATCCCGACGGTATAGCGTGCTTCGTAATAGGTGTAGGTCTTTCCGTTTATGACTTTCTCTTTCTTTCGGATCGAGCCCATTCCGGCTGCGGACTTTTTTCCTGTCATATTGCCTTGCGACATATATATTACGCTCCTTTCGATGCCGCATAGCAGGTACATCCTAATCGTACCACGAATACGGCAAATGTGCAAGACGGGGCGATTTAGCCATTATGCAGATACTCCTGAAAGGCATCCAGAGGGATTTTGTATGTACGCCCGATCCGAATGCTTCGGATTTTTCCCGAGCGCACAAGCGTGTAAGCGGTGTTGTGGCTGATAGAAAGCAGTACCTGAAGATCTTTTACGTGTAAAATTCGCGGCAGGTCTGCGCTTGTTTGTTTTTGTTCGTTCATAAGTTTCTCCTTCACTTTTTTCCAGCCGTTCTCAACACATTGAGAACGGCGCTTTTTTGTTTTAAGCCATCTGGCAGTCCGTTCCTGCGCTCCTGTTAAGAGCACGTATTGCAGTCGCTGCTGTGCAGCGTTGGGCCGTGGGTACGCTCATATCGTCGCATACTGTCCGCGGCTGCTGTATCTCCCTGACAGATGGGTGTTCAATTTTCAAGGTACACTGCTTGAGAGTCTTTACACTAAGAAAATAGGGCGCGTTTCGATTTTTTCTGCACAATGATCAAAAAATTTTCAAGGAATTTTCAAATAAAAAAATATCCGGTCGGAATCAGTTGCATAAACTGCCCCGCCGTCTGTTGCAGCTGGTTGCAGCTGGTTTAGTTGCTGTTGCGAGTTTTTTCCACTTTGCACAAGTTTTTCGACCTCTGCTTTTGGACTGCCATGGAACGTTTGTCGAAACTGTCGAAATTGCTGCATCATATTTTGAAACTGCCCCATTGGACCGGGCATCTACCCAACACCAAGGGCATTAAGGAGAGGATTAGACATTGTTCACGTCCTCCTTTTCCAGCACCGCCACACGCGCCGCCAGGTCGCCTAAATCTTTACAGGTCACATATTCCATCTGCTGTGCGTTTTGCGGAGCTGTGGGCGTTGCAACGCGTTCCACGAGGCCATATGTTTTCATGTCAGGTTTTCCGCTGGCATCTGCTTTTTTTGACGTACACGACTGGCGCGTTCATATCCCAAAGCGTGACAGCGCTGTTGGGCGCGACAATAAAGTCATTCGCTGCTTTTTCGTTCGGCATCCAAGTGATAGACTGGTTCTGCTGTGCCTGCTGCGGATACTGCATCTGCGGTGCTGGCTGATACTGCGGGCGCATCGGCATATCCTGCATCGCCGGCATGGACGGCTGGTTGTAAATCGGTTGTTGATACTCATAAGGCTGTTGTCCGAACATCAGGCATCCTCCTATTTCCAGTAGAAGAATAGAATTTCGTTTCCACTATCCCACGTGTCGTAATAATCCCCGTTCAGTTGACAAACGACGGGGTCTGACAAGGGCAGTACATACACACTTTGAGGATGGCCTTTGGCAAACTCTGCGACGGTATAGCAGTCAGGGCAGGTGTTCGGTATGACGTTGCGGATAAATCCGTGTTGGCACAGATACGCGCCCCATACGCTGTTTGCACTCGGCATATCGCCCATTGCCAGACCTTGCACACAAAGCCCGGTATACGTCTCATCCCGGCTCTGCCCGGTAGCCTTTGCGATAGCTCGCACTGGGCAGTCGCCAACCTGCTTTCCGGCAGGATTCGGATTATAAAAAACAAGCTCATACCAGACACCCTTTCGTTGTGTCCAGTATGGACTTTTTATGTGCCTCAGTTGTGCATCAGTTTTGATCCAATAAATATTGAACTGCACCCCATTTGTTAGACAAGTATGGTAGAATACTTATACTAAGAAATGGGGTGTTTCATTATGCCAAAGGGAGTGCCGAACAAACGATACACGCCAGAATTCAAGAAGCTGGTCGTGGAAACCATGATGAAAGAAAAGCTGAGCTACTGTGAAACGGCAAGACAGTTTGAAATAAGTGATCACAAGCGCGTTGCCGCATGGGAGCGAATCTATCTGACAGAAGGACCGGAAGGGTTTGCCGTCGAGCGACGCGGCCGCGGCGGCAAGAGTCGGAAGCAACTGCCCAAGGAGGCAGAAGAGGATCTGCTGGCAGAGGTTCAGCGGCTGCGCGCGGAGAACGATTACCTAAAAAAATTGCAAGCCTTGGTTTTGGAAGACGAGCGACGCCAGCACAAAAAACGCTGGTAGTTCAGGAGCTAAGGCAAAAACACGCACTCAGTATCCTACTCTCAATCGCTCAACTGCCTCGTGCAACCTTCTACTATCATCTGAAACGGATGAAGCAGGTGGATAAGTACGAGTCAGAAAAACAAGAAATCACGGCAATTTACCATGAAAACAAAGGAAGATACGGCTATCGCCGGATCACGGCAGAGCTTTGTAGGATAAAACGGGGAAGGCCAAGCTCCTCTGAAAACTTCAGCTTTTTCTTGCCGAAGCAATTTAGCCTGTTTTGCAATATTGCGGCGATGTTCTTTTAATTTGCATATGTGAAGCCAGCTCCTCGGTGCAAAAATAAGGAGGCGGAAGCGTGAGGTAAACACCAAGGTGATTGACAAATTTGCATTTTGTATGTAATATACGCCAAAACCTGCGCGGGCGGATGGAAAATGCGCTGCCTGCCGTCAGAGCGGAAAACCGCCTGTCTACGGCTGGTCTTTGCGGCGGGTCGAGGAGCTTCGGGCGGAGACGTGTGCTCCGCAGCCTGAAAAACTGGGCAAAATTGGAACGCCTGCGAAAAAATTTTTATGCGCTGCAATAAAACGCGCTCCCCGTGCATTATTCTAGTGAAGGGTGTGAGACAATGCTGCTTTTTACCTTGACGTCAGGTCTCAAGCAGGCAACAGATAGCGAGGAGCTGGACAGGCTTCTGAGAGGCATATCCCGCGGAGAGCGGGAGGCTCTGGAGCGGCTGTATCAGGCGACCCGTACATCCGTTTACAGCTTCGCCCTTTCAATTTTGAAGAGCCATCCCGATGCGGAGGATGTGCTCCATGACTGCTATGTTGCGGTGTGGCAGAGCGCGGGGAGCTATGCCTCCCACGGAAAGCCGCTGGCGTGGATCTTGACCATTGCTAAAAACCTGTGCTTCCAGAGGCTGCGCGAGCAGCGGAAAACGGAAGCCGGTCTGGAGGACCGGGAGCTGACGCTCCCGGACACCGCTGCGCTCACGATGGAGGACAGAAGTGTTCTGCGCGCCTGTCTGGAGCAGCTGACGGATCAGGAGCGGCAGATCGTGGCGCTCCACGCCGTGGCGGGCTTTAAGCACCGCGAGATCGCGGCGCTGCTGGAGCTTCCGCTCTCAACGGTTCTTTCAAAATACAACCGGGCCATCAAACGGCTGAAACAATACTTGCAATAGGAGGCGGCGATGATGACAGATCGGGAGCTGAATGAAAAGCTCCGGCAGGCGTATGAACACGCAGTGCCGGATGTGCTGGATGCCGTTCTTTCCGATTGTAATGAACAGAAAGGACGTGTAGTCTCCATGACAACAGAAAAGAAGAAAAAAGCATGGCTGCGCCCGCTGATCGCAGCGGCGGCGTGCCTGTGCCTGCTCCTCGGGGGCGGCTTTGGACTCAAAAGCTACCGTGTGAACCATATGGTGGATGCGACGGTCTCGCTGGATGTCAACCCCAGCGTGGAGCTCCAGGTCAATCAGAAGGAACGGGTGCTGAACGTAAAGGCGCTGAATGAGGACGGAAGGATCATCGTCGGCGATATGGACTTTTCCGGCAGCAGCCTGGATGTGGCGGTCAACGCTCTGATCGGCTCAATGCTCCAGAACGGCTACCTCAACGAGCTGGCGAACTCCATCCTGATCAGCGTGGATAACGACGATCCCGTCCGCGGGGCGGATCTGCAGGCGCGCCTGAGCGCGGAGGTCGATCGGCTGCTCCAGACGGACTCGTTCAGCGCCTCGGTGCTGAGCCAGACCGTGGTCAGGAGCAGCGAGCTCCAGCAGATGGCGGAGCAGTACGGTATCACGCTCGGTAAGGCGCAGCTCATTCAGGATATTCTCAGCAGGAGCACGCTGCATACCTTTGACGAGCTTGCACCGCTGTCCATCAATGAGCTGAATCTGCTGCTGGGCAAGGAAACGGCGGCGGCGACGCAGGTGACGGTCGTTGGCACAGCCAGCGAGAAGGGCTACATCGGTGAGGCAAAGGCTAAGACGGTCGCACTGGAACGGGCGGGCGTGACGGCAAGCGAGCTTCTGCTCTATAAGATCGGTCTGGACACCCATCAGGGCGCAATGGTCTACGACGTGGAGTTCACCACAGACAGCTATGAATTTGACTGTGACGTGAACGCGAAAACAGGGGAGATCGTCAAATTTGAAAAGGAATACAACGGCGTCGCACCTGCTGTCTCCGCACAGCCCGATACCGCGCAGCCCAATACGAACCAGACGGCAGGGGAGATCACGGTGGAGGAAGCCAAAACGATCGCGCTGGAGCACGCCGGTGTTAAGGCAGCGGACGCGACCTTCATCCAGGCGAAGCGCGACTACGATAACGGCCGCAGCGTGTATGAGATCGAGTTCGTCGTCGCTTCCGGCAAGGGCTATCTGGAGTACGATTATGACATCGCCATGGCAGACTGCAGCATCGTGAGCTTCGACTACGACATCGAGGGCTACGCCGCGCCGGTCACTGCCCAGCCTGCCGCAACGCAGGCGACGGGCAGCATCACCGTCGAGGAAGCCAAAACGATCGCGCTGAACCACGCCGGTCTGACTGCCGATGCCGTCACGTTTGTCAAAGCAAAGCAGGACTACGACGACGGCAGGCTGGTCTACGAGATCGAGTTTGTCACGACCTCCGGCAATGGCTATTTGGAATACGACTACGAGATCGACACCGCGACGGGGAGCATCCTGAGCTATGACTACGATGCCGAGAGCTACACGCCGCAGACAACCATGACGACCACGACCGGCGCGCTGATCGACGAAGCGACGGCAAAGCTGACGGCGGTCAATCAGGTGCCCGGCGCGTCCACATCGGACATCTACGAGTGGAAGCTGGACCACGACGACGGGCGCTGGGAGTATGAGGGCAAGATCATCTACAACCAGATGGAGTTCGAGTTCACCATCGATGCCGCCACCGGCGCTGTGATCGAATGGGATGTGGAGTCTATCTACGACTAAAAGGTGCAAAAATCAACAGGCAGCCGGGTATTCCGGCTGCCTGCGTTCAAGGACACGTTTATGAAATACTCTTATTCACCAGATGGCAGCAGACGCTCTGTTTTGCCATGAGGTCGGTGAACGTTCCGGCTTCTGCGAGCTGGCCGTCTTTTAGAACGAGGACAGCATCGAAGCTGTCCATGAGGTCCGGGTAGATGTCGTGCGTGATGACAATGCGCGTCTTTTCAGTCATGTTCTGAATGGTCTCCATGATCTGATACCCAGTCTTTGCGTCGAGTGCCGAGGTGACCTCGTCGAAGAACAGAACGTCGGTCCCTTGCAGGATGCTTCTTGCAAGGGCGATCCGCTGCTTTTCGCCGCCGGAAAGCTGATTGCCGTTTTCGCCGCAGCGATAGTCCCAGCCCTTTTGCTCAATCAGCGCGGACAGCCCCGCCTTGCGGGCGGCGTTCTGAAGTGCGGCGTCACTGTACGGATGAAACATGGAGATGTTTTCGGCGATCGTTGCATCAAAGATAAAGACATCCTGATCGATCACAGACATGATTTGGCAAAGACTCTCATTTGAAACATCCCGGATGACGACGTCATCATATCGAATGTCGCCGTTGTACTGGCGATGAAAGCCGGTCAGCAGATTCAGGAGCGTCGTCTTGCCGCTGCCGCTCTCACCCAGGATCGCATAGCAGCCGTGTGCGCGGAACGCATAGGAGAAGTCCTTCAGCGCGGGCTCCGCACCGCCATAGCTGGCGGTGACATGGTCCAGAGCGATCTCCCGCTTGCAGGATACCGCAACATCCTGCCCGACGGGCTGGCTGCTTTCCAGCAGCTCGTCATGCCTGCGCATCAGACTCTTTGCCGCCTTGACACGGGCGATGAGCTCTGGCATGGTGATCGCCAGTTGGATGATGTTCCGCATGAGCTGGATGAACGCAACGATCACGCCGACAGAGATCTTGCCGTCAGCCCGTGCCAGGATCATGCTGACGAGAAAGAAGATGATCTGCGCAACATGTCCGGTGAGGGATGCTGTGTAGGCAACGGCGATCTCCGTATGCTCTCTGCGGCCAAAGGCCTGCGAGGCGTGCGTGTTTTCCTCCAGCAGCCTGCCGGAGATCTGTGCTTCCGACCTCGTACTTTTGATCGTTCGGAAGCCCTACAGCACTTCAGAGAAGACGCGGAGGAAGCGGCTGTTCGCGGCGGAGAGTGCCTCCTCGCGGACGGATACCTCCTGCATACGCGCCAGGGAAGCGATGATCGGGAATACGGAGATCCCGGCGGCGAGCGCCGCCAGCATCGGGTCGTAGTAGAGCATCAAAACAATGGTGCCGATAAAGTTCAGCACCAGCTCTGCAATATAGGGCAGGGACTCCAGATAACTGTCCTTGATCTGACCGAGATCGTTGGAGATCGCGGAGAGATAGTCCGCGCTGCTCTCTGACTGGAAGACGGCGATATTCTTTTTTAAGACGCGCCCGTATATGTATTGCCGGTATTGCAGAAGCGCTTTGACGCGAAAGATCCGCCGAAAACTGCAGACGATTGATTCAGCGGTTACATGGGCGGAGGGTGCGCAGCTCCATGCAATTTACTATTGCTATTTTTCGCAGCAGCCCGTATACTATTGCACAACAGAAAAGCCACGAAAGGAGATCCACTATGGCACAACTTGGAATTGGCACGAAATGCGTGCAGGCGGGGTATGATCCGAAGAACGGCGAACCGCGGCAGATCCCGATCATTCAGAGCACGACGTTCAAATATGAGAGCAGCGAGCAGATGGGAAAGCTCTTTGACCTTGAGGCGAGCGGCTATTTTTACTCGCGTTTGCAGAACCCGACAAATGACGCCGTTGCGGCGCGCATTGCCGCGCTGGAGGGCGGCACGGCGGCGATGCTGACCTCGTCCGGGCAGGCGGCGATCTTCTTTGCCGTATTCAATATCGTGGGCGCGGGCGACCATCTGGTCAGCTCCTCCAGCATTTACGGCGGCAGCTTCAATCTGTTTGCCGTCACCATGAAGCGCATGGGTGTGGAGGTCACGTTTGTAGACCCGGATTGCAGCCCCGAGGAGCTGGACGCCGCGTTCCGCCCCAATACGAAGGCAATGTACGGCGAGACGATCGCAAACCCCGCGCTCACCGTGCTCGACATCGAAAAATTTGCGGCTGCCGCGCACCGGCACGGTGTGCCGCTCATCGTGGACAATACGTTTGCAACGCCCATCAACTGCCGCCCGTTCGAGTGGGGCGCGGATATTGTGGTGCATTCCACCACGAAATATATGGACGGTCACGCGGGCGCTATCGGCGGCGCAATCGTGGATTCCGGCAGGTTTGACTGGACGAAGCACCCGGATAAATATCCCGGCTTGTGCGAGCCGGACGAGAGCTATCACGGCGTGACGTATACCGAGCGCTTCGGACTGGTGGGGGCGTATATCACCAAGGCGACCGTGCAGCTCATGCGCGACCTTGGCGCGATCCAGTCGCCGCAGAGCGCGTACTACCTGAATCTCGGCTTGGAGAGCCTGCATGTGCGGATGCCGCGCCACTGCGAAAACGCACAGCGCGTGGCGGAGTTTTTGCAGCGGCATGAGAACGTGTCGTGGGTGCAGTATTGCGGTCTGCCGGGCGACAAATACTATGCGCTGGGGCAGAAATATCTGCCGCACGGCTCGTGCGGCGTGGTGTCCTTCGGCGTGAAGGGCGGGCGCGCGGCGGCGGAGGCTGTGATGGGAAGGCTCAAGGTCGCGTCCATCGAGACGCACGTGGCGGACTCCCATACCTGCTGCCTGCATCCGGCGTCCACCACGCACCGGCAGATGAACGCCGAGGAGCTGCTTGCCGCCGGCGTGCGGGAGGATCTCATCCGCTACTCCTGCGGTCTGGAGGACGCAGAGGATCTGATCGCAGATCTTACGCAGGCGCTGCGGTAAGGCGCAGGAAAGGAAGCACTGTATGCCTATCAAGATCCCAAACGGACTGCCGGCGGCGCAGACGCTGGCAGAGGAAAATATTTTCGTGATGAACGAAACGCGGGCGACCACGCAGGACATCCGCCCGCTGCAAATTCTTGTTCTGAACCTGATGCCCACAAAGATCGCCACAGAGACGCAGCTCTCGCGGCTGCTCGGCAATACGCCGCTGCAGGTCGAGCTGGAGCTTCTGCACACGTCCAGCCATGAGTCAAAAAACACCGCCCGCGAGCACCTGTTCCAGTTTTACAAGGTGTTCGACGAGGTCAAGGAGCGCAATTTTGACGGCATGATCATCACCGGCGCGCCGGTGGAGCAGATGCCCTTTGAGCAGGTCGAATACTGGGACGAGCTGTGCCGGATCATGGAGTGGAGCAAGACGCACGTCTATTCCACGTTCCATATCTGCTGGGGCGCGCAGGCGGGGCTGTATTACCATTACGGCATCCGAAAGGTCGAGCTGCCGGAAAAGCTGTTCGGCGTATACCCGCACCGGGTCGAGCGGCGGTTCTCCATGCTCATGCGCGGCTTTGACGACACGTTCATGGTGCCGCATTCGCGCCATACGACCGTGCTGCGCGAGGACATCGAGCGCTGCGGCAAGCTGAAAATTCTCGCGTCGTCCGAGCAGGCGGGCGTTTACGCCGTATCAACGGCGGGCGGGCGGCAGATCTTCATCACCGGGCACTCGGAGTACGACGCACGCACGCTGGAGGCAGAGTACCTGCGGGACAAGGCCGCCGGACTGCCCATCCACATGCCGGAGAATTACTATCCCAATAACGACGATACCCAGCCGCCTATGGTCACATGGCGCAGCCACGCGAGCCTCCTGTACCAGAACTGGCTGAACTACTTCGTCTACCAGACGACCCCATACGACATTTCCAACATCCGACCCATTCCCACTACGGAGGCTTTATGAAGCAAGTACAGATCATTGTAGATTCCACGGCAGATATGCCGGAGCGGTTTGCGGCGCAGTGCCGCACCGTGCCGCTGACGGTGCATTTCGGCAGCGAAACGCTCGTTGAGGGCGTGACGATCGACCGCCGCCGGTTTTATGAGCGGCTGGTGGAGAGTGACGTCCTGCCCACCACCAGTCAGGCGACGCCCGCCGCGTTCCAGACGGTATTTGAGGACGTCGCCCGCGCAGGCGGCAGCGCCGTCGTCATTACGCTCTCGTCCAAGCTCTCCGGCACATACCAGAGCGCCTGCATCGCGGCAGCGGACTATGACGATATTTACGTTGTGGACAGCCGGAGCGTCGCCATCGGCGCAGGCATTCTGGCGCAGTACGCTCTGCGCTGCGTCTCCGACGGTATGGACGCCAAAACGCTTGCCGCCCATTTGGAGCAGAAGCGGGAGGACATCTGCCTGCTCGCGCTTCTCGATACGCTCGAATACCTCAAGCGCGGCGGGCGGGTGTCCAAGGCAGTGGCGCTTGCAGGCGGGCTGCTGAGCATCAAGCCGGTCGTTACCATCCAGGATGGCGCGATCCAGCTCGTCGGCAAGGCGCGCGGCTCGAAGCAGGGGAATAACCTCTTGACCGAGAAGATCGCCCAGTGCGGCGGCGTGGATTTTTCCCTGCCGGTTTTGCTCGGGTACAGCGGACTGAGCGACGCGTGCCTGCAAAAATATGTGGAGGACAGCCGCACCCTCTGGCAGGGGCAGATCGACAAGCTGGAATCCACGCTGATCTGCAGCGTCATCGGCACGCACACAGGTCCGGGCGTGGTGGCGGTCGCGTTCTTCCGGAAAAACGTATGACGGACGGCAGCTTCACGGAACAGGAAAAACAGGAGAAGCGCTCCCAACGGAGCACTTCTCCTGTTTTCTTATCGTTCACATGGCGCTGGATTCAGATCCGCAAAACAAAGTGATTTTTGTGAAAGTCCAGCAGTCCCTCTTTTTTCAGCTTGCCCAGCTCCAGCGACAGTCCGCTGCGCTCCACCGCGAGATAATCCGCAAGCTGCTGCCGGGAAAACGGAATATCAAATTCGTATCGTCCAAGCCGCTGCGCCTCGGCGGAAAAATACGACAGGAGCTTCGCGCGCGTGGTGCGCTGGCTGATCTGCGTGACCTTTTCGCCAAGGCGCAGATTTTTATTTGCCAGCTCGCCGAGCAGGTTGCGGATGACCCGGCTATGGTGCGCGCAGGCGGACGAGCAGACGGTCAGTACGCGCTTGACGTTCAGAAACAGCACGACAGCCGCCGTCTCCGCGACCACGCTCACATTCAGCCGCGCCCCGGGTGCGCAGGCATACGCGGCGGCGAAGCTCTGACCCGCCCCCGCCCTGGAGAGGATGTTGCGGTTTCCCCAGACATCCTCCTGCACGACCAGCACGCTGCCGGACAGGACGAGCCCGATCGACTCCGCCGTATCGCCCGCACGCAGCAAAAATGCGTCCTTCGGATAATTTTCCTGCCTGGCATCCAAACAGGTGAGCATTGCCGCCAGCTCCGGCTCGGAGATGCCGGAAAAGAGCGGTGAGGAACGGATGACGGAAAAATATTCTTGCATAAAAAGTCCTCTTTTGTTGAAAATTCAACCGACTTGTTGAACCTATTCTATTATAATACGCCCAGAAACGCAAGAACAACATGGAGGGATACACGATGGAGAATACAATGTTCTGTTTTCAGTGTGAGCAGACGGCAGGCTGCACCGGCTGCACGGGAAAGCGCGGCGTCTGCGGCAAGACCGCCGATGTGGCAAAGCTGCAGGACGAGCTGACCGGCGCGCTCATCGGGCTGGCGAGAGCCACGGACGGCGATACGCCGGTGAGCGCGGATACCTGGCTGCTGCTGATCGAGGGGCTGTTCACGACGGTGACGAACGTGAACTTCAACGAAGCGACTATCCGGGCACTGATTAGCCGCGTGCACGCGGAAAAGGCGCGCCTGATCCCAAACTGCTCCGCCTGCGCGTCGCGCTGCGGGCGCAATGACGATTACAACATGGCAGAGCTCTGGAACGCGCAGGAGGACGTGCGCAGCCTGAAATCGCTCATCCTCTTCGGTGTGCGCGGCATGGCGGCATATGCGCACCACGCGCTGGTGCTGGGCTATACGGATGACACCGTGAACCGCTTCTTTGCCAAGGCGCTGTTCGCCGTGGGCGAGGACTGGGGCATGGACGAGCTGCTGCCCATCGCGATGGAGGTCGGCGAAAAGAACCTCCAGTGCATGGCGCTGCTGGATAGAGCCAACACCGAGACCTACGGCACGCCCACGCCCGTGACCGTCCCGCTGACGGTGGAAAAAGGACCGTTCATCGTCATCTCCGGGCACGACCTGCACGACCTCAAGCTGCTGCTGGAGCAGACCGAGGGGAAGGGCGTGAATATCTACACCCACGGTGAGATGCTGCCCGCGCACGGCTACCCGGAGCTTAAAAAATATCCGCACCTCAAGGGCAATTTCGGCACGGCGTGGCAGAACCAGCAGAAGGAATTTGCAGACCTCCCCGCGCCGGTGCTGTTCACCACAAACTGCCTGATGCCCCCACGGGCGAGCTACGCCGACCGCGTGTTCACGACCGCCGTGGTGTCCTACCCCGAAATGACCCACATCGGCGAGGACAAGGATTTTACGCCGGTCATTGAAAAGGCGCTGGCGCTGGGCGGCTACAACGAGGACAAGCCATTCACTGGCATCAACGGCGGCGGCACGGTGACGACGGGCTTTGCGCGCGGCGCGGTGCTGGGTGTGGCGGACAAGGTCGTGGACGCGGTGAAATCTGGCGCGATCCGGCACTTCTTCCTGGTCGCGGGCTGCGATGGCGCGCGCCCGGGGCGGAACTACTACACGGAATTTGTGAAGCAGACCCCGCCGGACACCGTGGTGCTGACGCTCGCCTGCGGCAAGTACCGCTTCAATGACCTCGATCTCGGCACGATCGGCGGACTGCCGCGGCTGATGGACGTGGGCCAGTGCAACGACGCCTACAGCGCCATCCAGATCGCCCTCGCGCTTGCGGACGCGTTCGGTTGCGGTGTGAATGATCTGCCGCTTTCGATGGTGCTCTCGTGGTATGAGCAGAAGGCGGTGTGCATCCTGCTGACGCTGCTGCATCTGGGCATCCGAAACATCCGCCTCGGTCCGACGCTCCCGGCGTTCCTCTCGCCGAATGTGCTGAACTATCTGGTCGAGCACTTCGGCATCGCCCCCATCACCACGCCGGAGGCAGATCTGAAGACGCTGCTCAAGTAAGCCAACAGAAGCTCCCGACTGCCACGGCAGTAAGGAGCTTCTTTGCACCGATAAAAAAGCGTAATTCAAGTATTCTTTAGGAGCTGAACGTTATATTCCTCCTCCAGGCTTCTGATGGCTTTTGTCAGGCTCGGCTGGCTGATGATCTGGTCGTCAGGTACGCAGTGAACGCACGAAAGCTCCTTGCCCACAACGGCGTCGGCGTGTGCTTTTCTATGTATGGCATTTCTTTCTCTATATATAAAACTCAATATATTGTGGCTTAGAAAATGAATACCACTATATGTTGACAAACGCGGCTGCATATTGTAATATACTAAAAACAATATCTATTATTGATTTTACGGAGATAAAAATGGAGATCAAAAAACGGAGCGGTGATATTGCCAAATTTGACGTGGGGAAAATAGGCGCGGCGATGCGCAAGGCGTTTGCGGCCACGGGCGTAGCGGTCGAAGAGAGCAGGATGGATGAACTGAGCCTGTCTGTACAGCACAGAGCAGATCTGAGCGCGCTGGCAACCAGACGGATCGGAGAAACCGCAGCGCAGAAGCCGGGAAACGGATCTGTGCAGGCGTTTTGATAGATCGGCAGCCATGCCGGATAAAAACATCATAATTAGGAGGAAAAAGCATGAAGGGTTTTGCAATGTTGAAAATTGGAGCGACCGGCTGGATCGAGAAGGAGATCCCGCAGTGCGGTCCTATGGATGCGATCTGTAAGCCGTTGGCATTGGCACCTTGCACCTCGGACGTACACACGGTCTGGGCTGGCGCGATCGGCGAACGGTCCAATATGATCCTCGGACACGAAGCGGTCGGCGAGGTCGTGGAGGTCGGCAGTCTTGTCCGTGACTTCAAGGTGGGCGATAAGGTCTTGGTATCTGCGATCACGCCGGACTGGAACTCCAGACAGGCGCAGGATGGCTTTGCGATGCACTCCGGCGGTATGCTTTCCGGCTGGAAGTTCTCCAACTTCAAGGACGGCGTCTTTGCAGAGTATTTCCATGTGAATGATGCGGATGGGAACCTGGCGCATCTGCCGGAGGGCATGGATCTTGCGGCGGCGGCAATGATCTCGGATATGGTGCCTACGGGATTCCACGGCGCAGAACTGGCTGACATCCAGTTCGGCGACAATGTCGCGGTCATTGGCATCGGCCCGGTCGGTCTGATGGCAGTTGCAGCGGCGGCGATCCGCGGCGCTGCTGGGATCTACGCAGTTGGGTCTCGTAAGAACTGCTGCGATCTTGCCCTGGAGTTTGGCGCTACACAGATCATCAACTACCGCAGCGGCGGGATCGTCGAGCAGATCATGGAGAAGACTCATGGTATGGGTGTAGACAAGGTGATCGTAGCTGGCGGTGACAACGACACCTTTGCGCAGGCGATGGAGATCGTGAAGCCGGGCGGGATCATCGGAAACGTGAACTATCTTGGGGAGGGAGACAGCGTTGGTATCCCCAGATTGGAGTGGGGCTGCGGTATGGGCCATAAGCAGCTTCGCGGCGGGCTGATGCCCGGCGGACGGCTGCGCTCTGAAAAGCTGGCGAGATTGGTCATGGAGAACCGCATCCATCCTGAAAAGCTGATCACGCATAGATTCACCGGTCTTGAAAACGTAGAGCCGGCGCTGATGCTGATGAAGGACAAGCCGAGGGATCTGATCAAGCCGCTGGTCGTGATAGAGTAAGCTCGAAGAGTTTGAGGTACGACGGAAAAGATCCCGAACCATAAAGGAAAAGAGCAGTCCATCTCAGTGGACTGCTCTTTGCCTTTGTTATATCACTTTTTCTCAAAAGTTAAAGTGTTCTGCTGTATTATTGAAAATTGCTATAGTGCTGACCGGGAGCGTTTTGTATTCTTTCTCTGTCCTCTTGACGGGGGGCAGCTCAAAACCGCTGGCTGACCTTTAGTATGCAATGTTTCAGTCCAAGATCTCCATGAGTCTGCCGCAGCAGAAGGGAATGACCTCGCCTTTTTTGACATGGAGGGTCTTGTTGCAGGTGTGGCAGTAGACATCGGTGTCATACGGTGCGCGGACGGTGGGCACAGCGCCGGCTTCCTCGCGGGTGAGACCCTCGATATGGAACGTCGCAGTTTTATCCTCGCTGGGAATATAAGTGCCCATCGGCTCGAGACGCTTTGTTTTGCCAATGCAGTTCGCCATTTTGATCCACAGAGCCTCCAGCTCGGTGGCTTCGGCGGGGTTTTCCGGGGTAAATTCTACGATCTCTCGATTGATACTGATCTTCATATTTGTCCTCCTTCTTAGCCGCTCATAAGCCCGGAGATGACACCCATGATCTTGTCATGGCAGCCGCCGCAGCCGGTGGAGCAGTTTGTGAGCTTCTGTACTTCCTGAAATTCGCGCTCGACGTCGGCAAAGTGCTCCGACTGCGCAAGCGCGCGGTCGATGTCGGCGAGCGTGACGTGCTTGCAGTGGCAAAGCTCGGTGTTTTCTTTGAACTCCATATCATTTCCTCCTAATGATAATAATTCTTGTTATTAGAATGACATATTTATTTGCATTTGTCAAGAAGAAAATGACTAGACCAGCTTCTCATACTGCCGTGCGCCGTAGAAAAAGTGCATCACGTACACGGTCTTTGCCTGCTCATCGACCCGATAGAGCATCACGTAGTTCTTGATGACGACCTTGTGATAGCCCATTCGGTGCAAACGGAGATTGTGCGAAAGCTCGTACATATACGGCGTCTGCTCCAGAGCTGCATAGACGGACAGCACCTCGTCCGCGAACACGGTCGCGGCGGCGGGATTTTGCAGATGGACGGCGATATACGCCAGAATCTCCGCCAGCTCGCGGTCGGCGCTGTCGGTGATCGCGACCCTATACATGATACTGCTCCCTCAGCGCGCGCAGGGCAGCGGCGGCGTCCTGTGTTTTGCCGGTGCTGACGTCCTCCTCGGCGCGAGCAAGGGCTTCATACAGCTCCAGCATCCGAAACTTTTCCTCATACGCCTTCATGCTCATCAGCACCATGTCACCATACCCGTTTTTGGTGATATAGACGGGCTCGTCGGATTCGCTGCACATCTGCGAGATGGCGGCGGTCTTTTTAAGATCACGGATCGGAATGATACGCGGCATAATAACACCTCCTGTATCACGATCATACCACAATTATGCCCCAAAAGCAAGCGAAAGCCACTGCGCGCTTTTTCTGCCGGAAAAGGGGAGCGCGCGGCGATGCAAAAAAATCGGGGGAGAATTTTTTCGCTCATTTCTGTGCGTTTGTCGAATTTGTTTGAATTTTAGTGAAAACAGCCGGAAATGGGGAGGATTTCTGCGATTGCGGTGGATTTACAGGAAAGATTTACCGCTGGAAACTAAAATTTCCCGATATAGAGTGAAAAGGACAAACTTTACATGGGGGGATTTTTATGGGTTTTTCTATCACGGAGGCCGATATTTCGGCGTTTCGGCTTGCGCTTCGGACGGAAGAGCGTTCTTCCGGGACTGTGGCGCAGTATGGGCGGGCGGTTTTGGGGCTTGCGGTGTGGCTGGACGGGCGAGGGTCACGCAGGAGGGTTTGAACGCGTGGAAGGGGGAACTCTCTCTGCGCTACTCTGCCCGCACCGTCAACGCGATGCTCGCGGCGGTGAACTGCTTCTGCAAATTTGCGGGGCTTCCGTTCCGTCTGCGCTTTCTGCGGGTGCAGCGGGCGATGTTCCGCGAGGACGCGCGGGAGCTGACGCGGACGGACTACGAGCGGCTGCTGCGCACGGCGGAGGGGTCGGGTCAGCGGCGGCTGGGGCTGGTGATGGAAACGCTGTGCGGCACGGGCATCCGTGTTTCGGAGCTGCGGTACATCACCGTGGACGCGGCGCGGCGGGGGCGGGCGGACATTTCGCTCAAGGGCAAAATCCGCACCATCCTCATTCCGCGAAAATTGTCTAAAAAGCTGCTGGCTTACGCCAAGTCTGAGTCTATCTCGTCCGGCGAGGTGTTCCGCACGCGGACGGGGCGGGGGCTGTCGCGGCGGCAGATCTGGTTTGAGCTCAAGCGGCTGTGCCGCGCGGCGGGGATCGCGCCGAGCCGGGTGTTCCCGCACAATTTCCGGCACTTGTTTGCGCAGACGTTCTACCGCGCGACGCGGGATATTGCGAAGCTGGCGGATGTGCTGGGGCACAGCAGTATTGAGACAACGCGCATCTATCTGGTGACGACCGGCGAAGAGCACCAGCGGCAGCTTGACCGGCTTGGGCTGGTCCTATAGGCGCAAAAAAGCACCGCGCAATGCGCGATGCGGCAAAATTTATATTTTGCTGTTTCAAAAAATGCCGGTAAACCCGGCAAACAACAAAATTTATATTTCGTTGTTAAAACATTACATAGCAAAATCCAATATCAGGAAGCGAACGCCGGATTCCATGATTTCTCCCGATATTTCGCCAAATTCTACGCATAGATTACCACACGAGGAAAGAATTTTCAAGAATCTTTTTTAGTTCCTTTGCGAAAAAGCGTACAAAAACCGGAGCCACAAATCTTACATTTTTGTGGCTCATTTTGTTCTGCTCATAGAAGCATATTTTTTGACTACTGCTTTGGTAGAGTTTCTGCCGATAGCTTGATTTTTGCGACAAAATATAAATTTTGTCCTTTTATAGGGCGCTATTTTTTCAGCAAATAGAAAAGCGGGCAGCTTGTATTTCTATTCAGAACCGAGGCAGCGGAATGCAATTAAAACTATCAACTGACTATGCCATTCGCATGACGCTGTATCTGGCGATGCTTGGCAGCGTCGCCACGGCGGCGGACATCAGCACGGCAATGGCGATTCCACGCGAATATATCACTGTGCTGGCAAAGCCTCTGCGCCGCGCGGGCATTCTGTGCACGGTGCGCGGGGCGAACGGCGGCTTTGCGCTGGGGCGCGCGCCGGAGCAGATCTCGCTGCACGAGATCGTCAATCTGGTGGAGGGCACGACGCGGATCAACCGCTGTCTGGAGGACGACGGTTACTGCTCCCGCAACGGCGCGGCGACGTGCCCGGTGCACCGCTTTTACGCGCACATCCAGTCCTATCTGGATCAGGCGTTTCAGGATAAAACGATTGCGTCCTTGCTGGAAGACGCATGAGCGGCACACAAAACCAAGAGGGAGGTGACGAACAATGCGAATCAGAACACAACGTGTCTGGCTGCCGGTACGAACCGGGCCGCCCGGCATGGGCACGGCGCGCACACCCCTTGGGTATTTGGTGCGTGCGCCAGCGCGCGGCGAAGCATAACCACAACCACAATACGCAAAGGAGAAAAATACTATTATGAAGAAACGGATTTTATCATGGCTCTTAGTGCTGACTATCTGTGAATTGTTTGCACCAACTGAAGACGGAACTATTCATGTAGAAAACATCCCATTTGAGCCATCCAGTTATATACCAACACTGCCAGGTCCATTTGGACAACTATCGCAGCCACAAAAAACAGAAGAAGATTATAAAGAAGAACTAGAAGAATTTATAGCATCTTCCAGTGGGTGCGGATATTACGAATTTGATATTGCCAATCTACGTCCAGGTGAATGTAGATGGTTTAGTCATGGGATGCTCATTAAACCGGTCAACGGTATAATCAAAGTTCACTATCAGATTCACTCCGCACGTTCCATGGGCGATTTAGAAGGTACACTTGAGATGAATACCGATTGAAACTGCGACAGCTATGGCTCGGAATAGTTCGATGACACTGAATTTTAATTGATCTATAGTGTTCGCATGACACAAAAAAGCACCGTAAAACATGGGTTTTACGGTGCTTTTTCTATGCACTCAGAACTTTTTGAATGTGCTTAAATTGTAAAATACAGGGCTGAACTCTAAAAATCTCCGCTATTGCACCCGCTATTGCACTCATTTCAAGAGGCTGTTTTTAGATTTTCTGCGCGATATTGGACGCCGATTTGACATCTGTGTGCGTGTATTTGTACGTCATATCGATCTTGGTGTGACCGATCATGGCGGCTTTGTCGGCGTCTGGCGCGTCCACTTCCTTCATGAGCGTCGCAAAGGTATGACGGCAGCAGTGCGGCACGAGCCTGCGGACGCCCGCAGCGTCCAGGGCAGGGTAGTACCACTCGTTGCGGAATTTCTTCTGCTGCACCTTGCGGCTGCCGTCCTCCGAAAAGATATAACCGGGCTTGAGCCAGCTCTGCACATACGGCAGGATCTTCGGTCTGACGGCGACGATGCGGCTGATGCCCGCCTCGGTCTTTTCGCCGCCGATAAAATAATAGCCCTTGACGATCTCGTCGTAATGCAGATCGGTGTCGCGGAGTTGGAGGAACTCCTCCAGTCGGAAGCCGGTATAACACAGGATGAGTACCGGCTCGATCTTGGGCACAGTGCCAACAGCCTTGCGCATCTTTTCCAGCTCGGCGTAGTTACGCGCGACGATGTCGTCCCGCATGGCATAGCGGTACAGCATCGTCCCGAGCACCTTCATGTTCTCCTGCGTGCGCCTGCCGCGCGGGCAGGCGTCAAGGCAGGCTTGCAGCGCAGCAGTTTTGAGATCGCGCATTTTGCACCACCAGACGGGCTTGTAGTACTTGTACGCGGCGGCGTAGCAATTCATCGTGTCCTTGCCGCGGAGCTGCGAGTGGAATTTAAACCACTCCGTATAGAGCTGCTGGAAGGTGATCTCCGGGTCAATGCCGGGCGGCGTCACGCGAAGCTGCGGGATATACTCCTGCGCTTCGCGTTTTGTCTTAAATCCGCCTTTTTTGCTTTTGCTCGCCGCCGGGCATGATCTCGTAGCCCAGCGTCACGGCGGCGCACCATGTGCCGTTGGGCAGCTTGTAGACGCTGCCGGTGCTGTTGCCGCGATTTTTAGGCTTTGCGCTCAAAGCTGCCGCACCCCCTGTATGATCTGCTGCGTGTTTTCCAGCGCGCGGCGAATCCAGCCGACGTCGGGGTTAAGGACGTCGATCAGCAGAGCGATCACCGCGAAGGCGACGATGCCGAGCAGTATGTATATCTCGATGCGGTTGATGCGCCGCGTCTGGCGCAGTTCGGCGTTGTCGCGCTCCAGTCCGGCAATCGTCATTTTCAGGCGCTCGGCTTCGGCAACGAGCTGCCGCGCCTCCTCGCTGGCTTCGCGGCTTGGCGTCTGGATGTCAAAATAGTCGTCCAGAGACACGCCGAGCTCGCGGCAGATCGGACCGACGGTGTAGATGCCGGGTTTGCTACCTCACCGCGCAGGAAGCCCGCCACGGTGTTCAGGCTCAGGTTCGTGTGCTCTGCCAGATCTTCGTTGGTCCTGCACGGATTCATCGTATCCTTGTTTTTTCTGCATAGCTCGGAAATTCTAGGCTTCAAGGGCGCATCCTTCTTTCGTCATTTTTTCGGGATTTGCGTCGAAAACGCAAAATTGGAAGTATATAACACACGGTTCTGTATGTAAAAAGTCACAAAATGGTTTTTACAAGCCCACTCGCCGGCGCGTACTATGCAATTACAGGCGCTCCCAGGCGCTTGTCGCAACCTCAGAGCCCCGCCGTCGGCAACGCGGCGGCGGGGTGAATCCTCCGGCATAATACTTTCCCCTTCCGCAAGGCTGTATCCGCGTCTGACATAAAAACAGACGAGGACAGCAGCAACTGTCCTCGTCTGTTTTGAACGGGCTTTGGTGGGGCGGCAGCTCCCACATCGCACATATAGTCGATAGATGCCTTTTCTATCCTCAAAGCCCGCCATGCAAGTATATACTTGGTACAGTTACATTATACACGATTTTGAAGATATGTCAATCTGAAACCGGGATCAACTTCCCGGTTTCAATAAAATGCTCGGCTCGACTTCGGTTCAGTACATACAGTGTCCGGGCGTAGAGCTGGTCGCTGCTGGCAGCCCGGACGGCTACCTTTACATACTCATTGTCAATTTTATATTCTTTCACATATTCGATCGAGCTGTCCTTATGTATGAGAGAAAGGAAGTGCCGCATTGGATGAGAATTTGCTCCGTGATCTCGAATCATTATCCCCGGAGGGACTCAGCCTTTTTGTTTCTTATATCGCTGCTTTAGGTAGTCGAGATACGCCCGCGCTTCCTTCTGCGCCTCAGGCGGCAGGCGCATAAATGTCTCAGCAACACTGATAACCTCATCGGATGCACCGATGGGGGTTTTAGTTTCTTCCGTGCCCATCAGAATCGCTACCGTCGTATTCCAGTGCTGCGCCATTCTTTCAATCTTTGAGTACGGCGGCTTGATTTGCCCGGTTTCATATTTTGTGTAAGTTGTTCTGCCGATGCCGAGAAAATCGGCAATATCCTGCTGTGATTCATTATTTGCTTCGCGGAATCTTCTGAAATTGTTCATTGGAATCACCTGGCTCAAGTATAAGTGAACGACCATCACAATTCAATTATGATTTTTAATAACTTTTCTATTGACAAACGTGAGCGAACGTGCTGTATTCCAAATAGTGATTAACAATCACATCAACGATAACAGTGTTACTTTAAAGGAGGGATGTATACGAAAGGACTGGTCCGTATGCGAAAACGGGCGAAGCTCAAGCAGCAGGAACTCGCTGACCTGCTGAATGTCGAGCGGAGCACCGTCGCAAAATGGGAGATCGGCGCGGCGTATCCGCGCGCGTCCCAGCTCCCCGCGCTGGCAAAGGCGCTGCAATGCAGCATCGACGATCTCTACGAGGAGGGAAGCACGGATGAAAATACGCAGACAACGCTTGCGCCAGCTTGAGCGCCGAATCACTGCACTGGAAGCGCTCTTGACACCGAGCGAGGTCAGCATCGAGATCGCTCCCAGAGCAATCGCCCCGGTGGACTGGCAGAGGCTCGGTGAGTTTACTCGGCGGCATCGAAATAATCCGCCAGCCACTATGGAAGCAGATGGAAGTCAAAAGGAGGAACGCCAATGCTCACTGATGGCGGGCGGCAGCTCCGCATGATGCTGCTGGAACTGCTCGGCTGCGCGGCTGGGCTCATCGCCGCAACGGTCGGCGTGCTGAATGTACTACTTTAGGAGGTAGCTATGTATCTGGATGATCTGAAACAGATGGACGCCCCGACGATCACGCCGGCTGTTGCGTCCAAGTATCTCGGCTGTGATCCGCAATGGCTGCGGCTCATGGCGCGCCAGCGCCCCGCGCAGCTCGGCTTTAACGTCGCCTGCGTCGGCAGCCGGGTCAAGATCTCGCGCCTGTCCTTCATCAGCTTTTTGGAGGGCAATTAAATTATCCCACGATCGGAGGAATTTAGCCATGCAGGAAGCATACATCAACATCTGCGCGGCTTGTCAATGGAAAACCGCAAATTCCGCCGGGCGCGATGCAAAGCGTTTATGGTTGCATTTGGTGATTTCCTGTGGTATGATAGCCGTGCCACACAAGTTAATATGATACGCGGGATGAGGTTTGCATTTTTATTTTCGGTAAAAATGCAGGCTCTATTTTGGCATACCTCTTTCGCGTATGTTGAACTTGTGTGGCAGCAGGGAGCATGCGTTTTTCGGTGCGCGGCTTCGTGCTGCGCACTTTTTTGTTTTCCGTTTCATGGGACTTATGTAAAAATGCAGGCACGACTGCCTTGAAATTTGTGGGGAATTGTGTTAGTATAAACTCGCAATGGTGTCAGTGGGAGAAGTATACCCATTTGACGCTGTGGCTTTTGGATAATAACGTACCGGCTGCGGAACTGGGATCTGCTGGCTGCGGTCGGGAAAGGAAACAGAAGAGTGAAAGAATCTGTATCGAAAAACGAAGCCACCGAAATCGACCTCCTCAAATTATTCACGGCGTACCTGCGCCGGTGGTGGCTGATCCTGCTGTGCGCGCTGGTCTGCGGCGGCGGCGCGCTGCTGTACACGATGAAGTTCGTCACGCCCCTCTATCAGGCGAGCATCACCATCTACGTCAACAACGTCCGCAGCGGCGAGCGCATCGACTACATCTCCGGCAGCAACCTGCAGGCGTCGCAGCAGCTCGTCAATACCTATTCTAATATTATCCGCAGTGACACCGTCCTCGCCAAGGTCATTGACGAGGCAAAGGTCAACTGCACCACCGACGATATGCGCAAGCTCCTGAGCACCGCGCAGGTCGGGGAGACGGAGCTGTTTAACGTCTACGTCACGCATCCCGACCCCGAGGTTGCGGCGTATCTGGCAAACACCGTGGCGCATGTCGCCCCGGCGGAGATCGAGAGCTTTGTGGAGGGCAGCTCCGCCAAGATCATCGACTACGCCAAAGTGCCGACGCAGCGCAGCTCGCCCAGCTACAGCCGCAGCGCCGTGCTCGGCGCGCTGCTCGGCGGCGTGCTCGCCATCATCTATGTGACGCTGCGCAGTTTGCTGGACGTGCGTATTAAAGATGAAGACGATCTCAATGTGCTGTTCGATTATCCCGTGCTGGGGCAGATCCCGCACTTTGACCAGCCGTCCTCCGGCAAAAAGAATGCCTACGCCGAGCCTTACGCGGCGAATAGCGGAAGGGGGAAGTGACCATGGCAGGTAAAAAGAAAAAGCGCTCCGGCTTGAGCGGCAGCGCGCTGCTGGCGGATGACCGCCGCCACATCCTTTCGGCTGACAGCAACTTCTTCATCCGCGAGGCATACAAGACCCTCCGCACGAATACGATGTTTGCGCTGGCGGGGCAGGAGGGCTGCAAGATCATTCTGGTCACGTCGTCGCTCCAGGGCGAGGGCAAGAGCATCAGCGCGCTGAATCTCGCCATTTCGTTTGCCGAGGCGGAAAACCGCGTCCTGCTCATCGACTGCGACCTGCGCCGCCCGAAGCTGGCGCGGCTGCTGCGTAAAAGCTCCCGCGTGGGGCTGAGCAATCTTCTGCTCGATCCGTCGCTGCTGGGGGAGGTTTTGATCCCCGGCGGCGTTGACCGGCTGGACGTGATCCTCTCCGGCGATATACCCCCCAACCCCTCCGAGCTGCTCGGCTCGGCGCGCATGGAGTCGCTGCTGGCGCACCTGCGCAAACGCTATGATTATGTGATCCTCGACACCCCGCCGGTCAATATGGTCACCGACGCGGTGGTGCTTGCCTCCAAGAGTGACGGCGTGCTGTTCGTCGTGCGCGCGGGGCAGTCTGAGCGCGGGCCGGTCACGCACGCGGTGGAGCAGCTCGAATACGCGCAGGCGAAGCTCCTCGGCTTCATCCTCGACGACGTCAACGGCGACGGCACGCGCTACGGCTACGGCAAGTATAAATATCAGTATCATAAGTACAGCAGGTACGGCTACGGGCGTTATGGATATGGGTACGGCTACAGCAGCCGCCGAAACACGCCGGACAGCGCGCAGACTGGGGATGGTCCATCCTGATATGATCGACATCCATACCCACATTCTCCCCGGCATGGACGACGGGGCGCGGGACGTAAAAACGAGCCTGACCCTCCTCCGCATGGAGGCGGCGCAGGGCGTTGACACCGTCGTCCTCACGCCGCATTTTTACCGGGACCGCGAAGAGCCCGCTCATTTTCTCGCCCGTCGGGAAAAAGCGGCGCGGGCGCTCGCGGACGCAGTCCTCGCGCTGCCGGAAGGGGAGCGGAAAGCCCTTCCCCGGCTGGTGCTCGGCGCGGAGGTCGCGTGGGTGCCCAACCTTGCCGATTGCCGGGAGCTGCCGGAGTTGTGCCTCGGCGCAAGCCGCCACTTTCTGCTGGAGCTTCCCTCCCGCCCGTGGACGGATCAGCTCGTGAGCCAGCTCTATGAGCTGCCGGGGCGCACGGGTCTGACCCCTGTGCTTGCCCATATCGAGCGTTACCTCAAAGGTCAGAAGCCGGAGCACCTTGACGCGGTGCTGTCCCTCGGCGTGCCGGTGCAGGTCAGCGCCGAGCCGCTGCTGCATCTGACGCGGCGCGGCGCGGTGTTAAAGCTCCTGCGCAGCCGCCGGGCGCAGCTCATCGCCTCCGACGCGCACGACCCCAAGTCCCGCCCGCCGAACCTCGGCAGCGCGATGGCGGTCGTCCGCCGGAAGCTGGGCGGCGGCGCAGTCGATTCCCTTGCCGCGCAGAGCGGCGCATTACTCTCAAGATTCCTGGAAGCGTTTCCAGAAGTCCGGTCCATATAAAAAATATTATGGTATAGGAGGAAGAGTATGAAACACATCACAAGCAGACTTCTGGCTCTGCTGCTGACTGTGGCAATGATTATTAGTATGATGCCCGCCGTCTACGCAGCAGACAAAGATGTCACGATCGTGGAGAATAAACAACCCACGGTCGAGGAAACCATTGTGGGGAACTCTACGGAGGACACCACGGTTGAACCCGCGAAGGCGGTGGAAGCCAATTTCTCCGAGGGCACGACCGAGGGCGCAACAGCCAATTCCATTGATCTGGCGACGTTCGTTGCGTGGCTCGCGGAGAATGGCTACTCCGTTGACGGCGCGAGCTACACCGACACGAACGCGGTTGTGGACGGCAAGCTCGTTGTCAAGTGGAGCCCTGTCAGCGGCTGCCTTGGCAATAACTGCACTCAGGAGCATGCAGGCATTGAACATGACAGCGTTGCAACAAATCGGAATGTTCCCAATAAGGTGAACAGCGATCTTGCGCAGTTCTATATTGCGAACAATGGCGAAAGTACTACCAGCGCCACCGTCAGCATTTCCAATGTCAAGTTCCAGTATGTTCCGGCTGACTTCCGGCTTTACGGCAACACTGGCAATGCGACTAGTGCTACAGCCGATGGCGTTCGCAGCGGTCAGCTTTACTTCCTGAACAGCGGCAACTCGACCTTTGAAGACTGCGAGTTTGATCAGGTCGTGCTGACTACCTTCGGTGCTACCGGCACGACGGTAGTCAGGGACTGCCGGTTTGCGAATGTTTACAACAGCTACGCGATCAAGGACATTCGCGGCGAAAACATCTCCGTCACCGACACGACCATTGAAAACTGCGGCGGCGGTATCATGGTCAGCTCGACCGGCACGGTCAGCGATGTGACCATCACCGGTAACACCTTTACGAATGTTGACGTGGATGGTACTGCTGCTTCTAACAAGGTCGGCACGCGTGCGATCCTTCAGATCGCCAGCTCCGGCACTTATACCGGCACGACCTTTGACTTCAGCTCGAATACCGCGTCCAACTGCGGTCCTGTTGTCCGCCAGTTGAACGACGGCGTTACGTTCGACACTGAGGATAAGAACGCGCTCAAAAGCCTCGTTAGCGAAGGCGGTGCAAGCGGTTATCAGACGGACGATTCCAAAACGCCCGCCACGCCCACCGGCAAGGCTGCTATCGGCTCGACCGGCTACGATTCCCTCGCGGCGGCTGTCAAGGAGGCAAAGGCTGGAGACACGATCGTTTTGCTGGATAACATTACGATCACGTCCAAGCAGAAGATTAGCAAGCAGCTCACGCTTGACCTGAACGGCAAGACGCTCACCGGCACGGCGGATCGGACGATCGAGCTGACTTCGACCGGCGATCTGACTGTGAAGGATAGCATTGGCGGCGGCAAGATCGCCAACAGCTATGGAGGATCTTACCCCAGAACGGTTTATCTCTACGGCGCAGGCGCAGTGCTTACGCTGGAAAGCGGCACGATCGAGAGCACCCCCAACTTGACGGACTTGCAGTCTGTTGCGATCAGCAGCGAAAAAGACAAGGCTTGCACGGTGAACATCAAGGGCGGCAGCGTTGTCGTTCCTGAGACTGCAACGGAAGGTCGCTCCATCGTTGCCAGCACGAGAAGTATGACGCTGAATATCAGCGGCGGCACAATCACCGGCGGTCTGTGCGGTGTTGACGCCTATTCCGGCTCGACCGTCAACATCACCGGCGGCACGGTTTCTGCGACCTATGTGGATACCGGCGTTGTCAGGGAAGCCTTTGGTATGCGCATCATTGGCACGGCGAACGTGACCATTGACGGCGGTGAGATCACCGGCGTTAAGATGGACGACACCGGCTACAAGCTGGATGTGCCGAATGTGACGCTTAAGAGCGGAACGGTCAACGGCTCGTTCTATTCGATCACCAAGGGCACGATCATGTTCACGGTTGACGAGAACGCAACGATCAAACTCGCAAACGCTTCTGCACAGAAGTTCCTGCCGAGCACGGTGGAGCTGGCACAGAACGAGGACGGTACATACGGCGTGACAAGTGCCAAGGTCTACTACGCCGCTATCGGCGAAGCGAAGTATGACACGCTGGCGAACGCGATCGCGGCAGCGAAGGACGGCGAAACCGTCACCCTGCTTGCAGACTGTAGCGGCGACGGCATTCAGATTGCAGTGGGGAAGTTCTCCAACAACGGCTTGACCATTGACTTTGCCGGACATACTTATACTGTGGACGGTACGACGGTCGGCAGCCCGAACTCAACGACAAATGGCTTCCAGCTGCTTAAGGGCAATAAGATCGCCATGAAGAACGGTACGCTCTACAGCGGGAAAGCGTATATTCTGATTCAAAATTACTCCAGCCTGACATTGGAGAAAATGACGCTCGACGGAAAGGATATTCCTAAGCACGCGGATTATCCGGATAGAATTGTTCGTTATACGCTCTCCAACAACTGCGGTGACATCGTAATCGAGGACAGCACGATCACAGCTCCGGCTGTACTGGGTGTTGCCTTTGATGCCTGCGGTTACAGCGAATACACTGGTGTCTCTGTTACCGTGAAGGGCAACAGCACCATCAACGGCGACATCGAAGTCTCCCGCAGCGCCACTAACACGAATGATGTCAAGCTGGCGCTTGAGGGCGGCACGATCAACGGTACGCTGAAGATCGACAGCTCCATCAAGCCCGGCGACGCAACGACCATCACAAAGTCGAACAGCGTCACCATCGACGCCCCCGAGGGCTACAAGTGGGTCGATGGCACGCTGACGAGTGCTTACGTTGCCGAGGTAAACGGTGTAAAGTATGAGACGCTTCAGGCGGCTATTGACGCGGCAACCAGAAACGCGACGGTCACGATGCTTGCCGACACGTGCGAGAACGTCACCATCAGCACGCCCTACGTGACGCTTGACCTGAAGGGTCACACCCTGAACGGCAGCACCGGCGAACGCAAGCCTGCACTGACGATCACCGCACGCGTGACGGTCAAGGACTCCAGCGCGGCGCAGACCGGCACGATCATGCGTGAGGATACCGCAGAGAACTCCGGCGTTTCCTCCCACTATGTCATCGACGTTCAGGGCGCCGGCTGGCTGACCTTTGAAAGCGGAACTGTCAAAAATGGCAGCGGTGCAGGCGGTACAAAGGGCGCGTCCCTTGTCCGCGTCGGCGATGACAGCGTTGCCCAGTACCCCGGTCTGAACATCAAGGGCGGCACGTTCACCCAGGACAATTTCATTGTCATCAAGGTTGACCGCGGCGACCTGTTCCTCAACGGCGGCACGCTGAGCTCTGCGAACAGCTACGCAGTTGAAAACTGGCATAGAGCGACGATCAAGGGCGGCACGGTCAACGGCGACGTCGCGTCCTGGACATACAGCGGCGGTTTAAACTCCAATCTCACGATCAGCGGCGGCACGGTCAACGGAGATGTTACCTCTGTGAACTATGGCAATGCCGATAAGGTTGCGAAGGTCGCGATCACCGGCGGTACGGTCACTGGCAATCTGGATACGCGCAGCTACGACCCGACGACCGGCGATCTGACCAGCATCACCGATCCCGCCAAGGCGACCATCGAGATCACCGGCGGTACGTTCAGCAGTAACCCGAGTGAGTATGTGGTTGAGGGCTCGAGTGTTACGCCGAATAGCGACGGCACTTTCGGCGTAGCAAAGGCATACCTCGCCAGTGTCGGCACAACCTCCTACTACACCATGGAAGAGGCGTTCAAGGCGCAGACCACCAGCCGCGAGCCGATCGTCCTCCTGCGCGACTACACCACCGGCTCGACCTTTAATTCCGGCACTATTAACCGCACGGTCGATCTGAATGGTCACACATGGACCTGCACCGGCACGGACGCAAACAGCGCGGCGTTTGAGATCAACAATCCCAACGTTACGCTGACCGTGACGAACGGCAAGATCGTCAGCTCGCAGCTCGTGGGTCTGATCCCGTCCGCGATGGGCGGCACGATCACCTACGACAATTCGGCTCTTGTGTTCGAGGGCGTTCAGATGAGCACGACCGCCACGAGCGGCATCGAGACCAACGGCAACAACACGAACGACACCGTGACGCTGAAAAACAGCACGCTGAATGTCCCCAACGGCTTCGGCATCTACTTCCCGAGCAGCGGCACGCTGACCATCGACAATTCCACCATCAACGCCAAGACCATGGGCGTGCAGGTCTGCGCGGGCAGCCTGAGCATCAACGCGGGCAGCGCGATCACGGTTTCCGGCGATGCAGTCCCCAAGACCGAGAATGACGGCGCGATCCAGGACGGCGCGGCGATCTCCATCGTCAACCGCACCGGCTATAAGGACTTCGGCACGATCGCTGTTTCCGGCGGTACGTTCAAGTCCAATGGCACGAACGCAGCCATCAAGGCTTACAATTGGAACAACACCGAAAAGAAGGAAGAGACCTTCACCGAAAGCACCAAGGTCTCCGTCTCCGGCGGTACGTTCAGCAGCATCCCGGACAACATGGATGCCCTGTGCAAGGACGGCTACGTCCCGGTCAAGAATGAGGATGGCTATGCTGTTCAGACGGGCACTTATGTTGCCGAGGTTGGCAGCAAGAAGTTCGTATCCCTCGCGGACGCAATCGCGGCGGCAAACGCTGGCGACACCATCAAGCTGCTGGCGGATCTGACAGAAACTGATGCTGAGGGGAAAGCCATCGTCTATGATCTGACCGGCAAGACGCTTGATCTCAACACCTTCACTTACAGCCACAACAATTTTGCGCATGTGTTTGAAGGCACGGGCGGTACGATCAAGAACGGCAAGATGGTTTGTCTGGAGGGCAGCTCCTATGCGCTGTTCATCGGTGATGAGGGTAAGACCACAAGCTTCACCGTGGACGGTGTTGAGTTGACCGGCGGCATCAACATCTACAATGCCAGCGGCGTTGTGCTGAAGAACCTGACTGTGAATGGAAGCAATTACTATGCTGTCTGGCTCGATGAACATGCTGCTGCGACGATCGAAAGCGGCACATATAACGCGGGCGATAAAGTAGTCTTCAATGCTGTTAAGGAGAGTGCGCTGACTGTCACGGGCGGCACGATCAACACGAATGGCAAGGGACTGATGGGCACTTCCGGCGGCACGCTGAGTGTGTCCGGCGGTACGTTTGATGCCGAAGTTCCCGAAAACTGCTGCGCCGCGGGCTATATCCCGCAGGACATGGGCGGCGGCAAATACGGCGTCAAGGAAGGCACTTATGTTGCCGTGTACAACGGCAAGAAGTACGAGTCCCTGCAGGAAGCCATCGATGCGGCTTCTCATCAGAACGGCGGTCAGACGGAAGTGACGCTGCTGGGCAACGTCACCATCACGGAAACCGTCACTTTTGCGAAGGAGTTTGACGCCGGTTCTGTGCTCCTGAACCTCGGCGGCTATACCCTCACCGGCAAAGGCTGCCGCGCGCTCCAGATCAACAAGGGTAACCTCTATCTGGAAAACGGCACGGTCACCAGCACGGGCATCATCAATAGCAGTTCCGTCATCCGTATCGGCAGCAATGAGGCGGCTTACACGAACAAAGTCCCCAAGCTCTATTTGCGGAAGAATGCAAAGGTCCTCGCTCCCGAATCTTACGGCGTGACCATCTTCGGCTCTGCCACCAGGGGTGAATATCTCAGCGTATCCAACGCTACGATCGAAGCTACTGGTCCCAGCCCCGCGATCAGCGGCAACGGCAGTGCAAACTGCAATACCGATGATAGAACCGGTTGGAAGGCTGAGGAGATCCTTATCGGCGTTGGCGCAGTCATTTCCGCGACCGACAACTACGCCATCTATCATCCTGAGTCCGGCAAGCTGAACATTCAGGGCGGCACGATCACCGGCACGGGCGGTATCCAGATGTGCTCCGGCACGCTGAGGATCGTCAACAGCCCGAGCATCACAGCTACCGGCGACCCGGACCTCGGCTATACCGGCGCGGCTGGCGTTGTTTACGACGCAGCAGCGATCTCTGTGGTCGATCGCAACTACCCCAACGGTCCTGCCACTGTGACCATCGAGGGCGCTCCCACTGTCACTGCGAAGGGTGAAGTCATCCATGCCTTCACTTGGAGCAACAGCAACAAGACTGATGGCGAGTGGGCAGAGGCTGGCGACTACATCAACGTCTCCGGCGGTACTTACAACAAGCAGTTCGACGAGGCGTACCTCGCGGCGGATTGCACGCTCGTTACAAACAGCGAGGGCGGCTACACCGTTGAGCAGAAGCCGGTTGCTGAGTACAATGGCAAGCAGTACACCAGTCTGGCACAGGCAGTTCTGGACGCGAACAAGGCTGGGACGAAAGCTACGGTCAAACTGCTGGACGACGTCACGCTGACCAACTCTTTGGGCATCGGCGGCACGGCGGCTGTTACGCTGGACCTGAACAAGAAGACGCTCACCCTCAACGGTGCGCAGATCTACACGCAGGGCAGCGCGACCGTAACCATCAATAACGGTACGATCAAGCGCATCGACGAGCCTACCAGCGGCAGCGCCAACAACTTCGCCATTCAGGTGATGAGCGGCAGCGTCTTGGCTCTGGGCGGCAGCATGAGTACCACTAAGGTAACGCTTGAAAGCACCTACGGCATTTACAATGTTGGCGGTACATTGAATGTGCGCTATGCCAATATCACTACTGATGGCTGGTCCATCGCGGTGAGCGACAGCGCAAGCAAGACCGGGACGGTCACGATGGGTGTCGTTGGCACTGCTAACATCACCAGCCAGAGCGGCAACTGCATCGGCACGGCGGTCAACACGAAGTCCAACGTGCTCATCCATAAGGGCACGCTGACCTCCAACGGCACGGCTTGGGATGCAGGTCCGATCTACTGGGCTTCCGAAGGCACGCTGACCATCGAGGGCGGCACGTTCACCGCAAGCTCCGCTGAGGGCAGCGAAGCGGCGGCCGTCTACCAGAAGAACGGCACGGTCAAAATCTCCGGCACGACCGCCAAGCTGCTCGGCAAGAACGCGCTTGTTGTCAAGGCAGGCGAGGGCAGCACCGGCACGATGGTCACCGAACTCTCCGGCGGCACTTACTCCACCAAGCCGGATGAGAGCTGGGTCGTCGAGGGCAAGGAAGTCCACGAAGTTGATGGTCTCTTTGTTGTCGAAGGTCCGTATGTTGTGGAAGTGACCATCGACGGCACGGCTACCAAATACGATAGCTGGCTCAGTGCATTTAAATCCTCGACGGCGCAGTACAAGAATGCGACTGTCAAGCTGTTGAAGGACATTGAGACCACAACGCTGGTCAGCACCTGTGCCAACGTCACGATTGACTTTAACGGTCACACGTTGAAGGTGAGCAGCACCGACGAGACGGCGGTCGCGGCAATCACGGCTTTCACGAGGGGTACTGCCGGGAACGTAACGCTGAAAGATTCCGTTGGCAACGGCGGCATGGTGACCACGGGTATTTACGGTGTCACAGTAGCGGGCACGAACGCTGCACTGACGGTTGAAAACGGCAGCTACAACTGTGAGACCACCGTGGTTCAGGTTGAAAACGGTACTGCCTACATCAAGGGCGGCACGTTTAAGACCGAAGACGAGAGCAAGAGCTACCTGCTGAACTGCAAGGATGTAGCATTCGCGGCTGGCACTGCCAAGATGGAAGTCACCGGCGGTACGTTCCACGGCTTCGATCCCAGCGCCAACCCCGAGGGCGAAGGCACGACCTATGTGAAGGACGGCTACGTCTCCACCAATAACGGAAATGGTACTTACACGGTCGATACGATCAAGGTCGCACAGATCGGCGAGACCAAGTATGCCACCCTCACGGACGCAATCGCGGCGGCAAAAGCTGACGACACCATCACGCTGCTGGCGAACATCGACCTTTCCAAGACGCTGGTCGTCGCGGAAAAGACCATCACGCTTGAGCTGAATGGCAAGACCATCAGCAATAGTGCTGATCTTTGGAACGACGTGACCGCGAATGACTGGTCGCTGATCTCTGTGCGCAACGGCGGCAATCTGACCATCAACGACACGGTTGGCGGCGGTGCGCTCAAGGCGAAAGAAAATGACTGCTACGCACTGGACGTGCAGGACGCGGATACTACGCTGACTGTGAATGCTGGTACTTATGTTGGTAATATCAGTGCCATCTACGCATTTGATGGTAAGGTTACGATCAACGGCGGTCACTTCTCCATCCAGCAGAAAAAGACTGACGGCGATCCGTATCGCTTCACGCTGAATTGCTATGATAGCAGTTATACGGCTGGCAGGGCTGGCTTTACCGTCAATGGCGGTACGTTTGAAAACTTCGACCCGCGCAACAATCCTGCTGAGGGCGCAGGTACGAGCTTCGTAGCGGAGGGCGTTGGCGTTGATAAAAACACCGACGGCACGTTTACGGCGAAGCCCCGCATGGCTGCGCAGATTCTGGATGCCGACGGCGGCTCGGTCAAGGCGTATGAGAAAATCGACGACGCTCTGAACTACTGGGCAGCCAACGGCGGCACGCTGAAGCTGCTGGCTAACTGCGAGTCCAGCGTGGGCGCGAGCCTCAGCAAGGCTGGCACGCTCGATTTGAACGGCAAGACTCTGACGCTGAGTGCGTACAAGAACATCAATGTTGGCGCTGATCTGACGGTTATGGATTCCGCGACCGGCGGCAAACTGGTCAGCAACAGCTACAATGCGATTCAGGGCTACTGGGCTGGTACAGTCACTGTGAACGGCGGCGAGATCGAAGGCGCTGGCGGTGCAATCAGCAACAGCAAAAACGTTATTGTGAATGGCGGCAAGCTGAAAGGCGTTTCGACCAGTTCTGATTTCGTCATCACCAAGGGTGTGATCGAAAAGCTGACGCTGAACAGCAGCGTTAAGACTGCTACGATCGGCACGGCAGACGGTGTGTATACCAACGTCCAGATCGGCACGCTGATTGTCAGCTCCGACAACACCACGGTGAACTTCAACAGCGGTATCATCGGCACGTTCAGCACGACGTACGCTCCGACGCTGACTGCTACTGAAAACGCCTACTTCGAGAACACCTTCACGAACGGTCTGCCCGCAGGCACGACGCTGAAGGCGGTCGAAAAGGATGGCAAGAACTACTATCAGTTCACTGAACTGGCGGAAGCTGACGCTGCTGCGAAGATCACTACCGCGAACGGTGAAGAGGTGCTGTACGTCAACATTAGCGCGGCTGCTGGCGCTCTGAAGGCTGGCGAAACGCTGACTCTGTTGAAGGATTACACCGACACGTCTCCGCTGAAGGTGACGAAAGCGCCTGTGACCATCGACCTGAACAGGCATACCGTGACCAATAGCAACGGTTTTGCGATGTACATTAACCTTGGTGGCAATGCTGACACGGTTTACACGGTCACTGTCAAGAATGGCACGCTGGTGTCTGCAAAGCAGGAAGCTCTGCATGTCTGGTCCATCGGTACAGTCACGGATGTGATTGTGGAAAATGCAACGCTGACTCCGGCAAACGGGTCGATGCCCCTCAAACTTTCGGGTTATGCACGTCTGCTTTACACGGAAGAGGCGAAGGCAACTGAACTTCTTGGCACGGGCTATGGTGTCACTGCGGACGGCAAGAATTATGCGTTCGGCATTGACGATGGTCTGAGAAGCGCCATCGCGCTGCTGCCTGAGGCAGGCGGCACGGTGAAGTTGCTCGGTGACTACACGGGCGCTGTGAAACCGTTCTATCCGCCCAGCGCAACGAAGCCGGTCACGCTTGACCTGAACGGCAAGACCTACAACTACACGGGCGCGCAGGATACTGCTGTGATCGAGCTTAGAAGCCCGAACGTTGATCTGACGATCAAGAACGGCACGATCAAGGGCTCGGTCAACTATGTGGTGTACGGTGAGTATAATTCCACCTCTGAGGCTGGCTCTGCCAACAACCTGAAGCTGACGCTTGACGGCGTGACGCTGAAGGGTAAGACGAGCGGTCTCGGCGTGAACGGCACGCTGACCGGCAACAAGACGGTCATCAAGAACTCCACCATCGAGGCGGGCGACACCGGCATCTACTACCCGACGAACGGCACGCTGACCATTGAGAATAGCAAGATCACCGGCGAAAAGCTGGGTGTTGCGATCAAGGGCGGCACGGTGAACATTTCCGGCGACGAGACGGAGATCAAGGCGAACGCTGCGGCGAAAGAGCCCACCAACTACTACGGCGGCGGCACTGGCGCGATCGAGGCGGAAGGCTACGCGCTGTACGTCGAGGGCGGCTACAGCTACGACATCGCCCTCAACGTCACCGGCGGCAAGTTCACCAGCCAGGGCGACGCTATCAAGAAGTTCGTCAAGTCCGACGACACAACGACTGCGACGCGCACCATCGAAGTTTCCGGCGGTCGCTTCTCCAGCAAAGTTCCTGAAGAGTTCTGCGCACTCGGCTATGTGCCGACGGATGTGCAGACTGACGGTCTCTACACTGTTAAGGAAAGCGAATATAACGCCTACTACATGAACGGTGACACGGTCGCTTATGGCAATCTGAAGGACCTGCTGGACGACGATGCAACGAATGGCAAGACCATTATGCTGCTGAAGGAAACTGTCGAGGTTGCGGACAAATACTTCATCGTCGATTCCAACAAGACCATCGACCTGAACGGCAAGACGCTGGATATCAAGGGCAAGCTGCTTGGCTTCGGCAAGATCATCGACTCCGCAGACGGCACTGGTCTGCTGAAGGTCGGCGACATGGCTAGCTCGCAGCTTCCTGCTGAGAACGGCTATCTCGCAATCAAGGACGGCGAAGGCTATCGTCTGTACAAGTACGCGTTTGCAGCGTATGGCACGAAGGTAAGCAATGATAAGAACTCTGTGATGTTCGCTGTTCAGCTTGAGTTTACGAACCTCGAGGCTTGGGATAAGATCAAGGCTGACAAGAACAGCGTGCAGCTCACCTATCTGGCTGAGTGGAACGGGAACAAGTCGATCTTCAGCTTCAAGCACAGCACGCTTGCTGGCATCGCCGGTAAGGCAACTGCGGAGAAGCCGATTGCGTACTTCACGATGACCATCAGCGGCTTCAACAGCCTCAACCTGGATGGTGTTGAGTTCAAAATGACTCCGCAGCTCGAGTGCGCATTCTTTACCCACAGCGTTGATGCGCAGACTTACACGATTGGAGGATAATCTGAGATGATGAATAAGCAGTATGAAAAGCCCACAGTGGAAAAGGTCAGTTTCGCCGTTGAGGACGTGCTGATGGATGGAGGCACACTTCCTCCGATCACCGGCAGCGGTAAGGGCGATGTCAATCCGCCGTTTCCCATTGATGACAATGGCTATCAGAACCCTTAATGCTCTGTAAAATCGCGGAACTCTTTACTGAGATTCCGGCGGCGGGGGGGATGTCCCCCCGCTGTCGGGCGTACCTCGCAGACGAGGACGCTAAGGCGGACATCGTCATCCGGCAGGAGTATTATGACCCGGAAGGCTGGGTGGGGCTTGACCCTGCGCTGCTGGAATACATGGAATCCGGGCGGCAGTTTTACAGCCATCTGCTCCGCTATGGCGGGTTGATGCTCCACGCGTCGGCGGCGGCGCTGGAGGGGCGGGCATACCTCTTCTCCGGCCCGTGCGGGCGCGGCAAATCCACCCACACGCGCCTGTGGCAGCAGACGTTCGGCGAAGCCGTGCAGGTGTTCAACGACGACAAGCCCGCGCTGCGCCGTCTGGATGGGCGCTGGTACGCCTACGGCACGCCGTGGTGCGGCAAGGACGGCATCAACCTGAACCAGAAATGGGCGCTCGGCGGCATCTGCTTTTTGGAGCAGGCGCAGGAAAATCGCATCCGGCGCTTGAGCAGCGCGCAGGCGCTGCCGCTCGTGCTGGCGCAGACGACCTATCGGCTGCAAGCGCGCGGGATGGACCTGCTGCTCGCGTCGCTCGACAAGCTCCTGCGGGAGATCCCGGTCTTTCTGCTGGAAAACCGCCCGGAGGAAGCCGCCGCGCGGCTGAGTTTTGACACCATGCGCCGCGCCGCGGAGGAGGAAGGACTATGAAGCTCAAGGAAAACTTCGTGCTGCGGCAGGTCGCCGGCAGCTACGTTGTGGTCGCCGTGGGCGCGGCAAGCGTGGATTTTAACGGGATGCTGACGCTCAACGACAGCGGCGCGCTGCTCTGGCGCACGCTGGAGGGCGGCGCGGACCGCGCGGCGCTGCTGGCGGCGCTCACGTCGGAATACGACGTGGACGAGGCGCAGGCGGCACGCGACCTCGACGAATTTTTGAGCAGCCTGCAAATCGCGGGCTGTCTCGCAGAGTAAAATACGCAGCGCTTCCGCGCTGCGGGGTGGGGCGGGCGACCCGCCCTATCCCGAAACGCGGAGACCTCATGGATAAAGGAGACGACTATGAAAAAGACCATTTCCCGGCTGCTGGCGCTCTGTCTGGCTGTTCTGCTGCTCATGACCTGCGCCGCCGCCACATACAATGTCAAGCAGATCGATCAGGCGGACGCGCTGAACCATCTGGGGCTGTTCTTCGGCACGGGCAAGGGCTACCAGCTGGAAGCAAAGCTCAACCGCAGCCAGAGCATCACGCTCATCGTGCGGATGCTCGGCGAGACCGCCGAGGCGGAAAAGGGCGGCTATACGCACCCGTTTACCGACGTCCCGGCGTGGGCGGACAAGACCGTCGCCTATGCCTATCAGAAGGGCTACATCAAGGGCTACAGCGCCACCCGCTTCGGCGGCACGGACGCCGTGACGGACTATCAGTTTTTGACGATGGTCCTGCGCGCGCTCGGCTACAGCGACAGCGGCGCGACACCCGATTTTAACTACCGCAAGAGCGCGGTGCTTGGGCAAAAGCTCGGCTTGGTGTCCACCACGGAGGATGACACCGATTTTGTCCGCGGCGACGCAGTGGAGATATTCTGGAACGCCATGAGCGTCAAGCTCAAGAACAGCGACCTGACGCTCAGCGAGCGCCTGATCGAGCAGAAGGTGTTCACGCAGACGCAGTTCAACACCGCGATGGATTACGCGAAGAACGGCAAGCCCGCGACCGATACCTCCACCGGCGGCAGCAAGGGCACGACGGTCGATCCCAACAAAAAGGCGCAGGATGTCACCTGGGAAGAGTACGAGGCGATGACCGGCGAGCAGCGTCAGGCGCATTTTGAAAAATTCGCCTCGCCGGAGGCATACCTCAAATGGATGACCGACGCGAAGGCGGCGTATGAGAAGTTGCACCCGACCATCGACGTCGGCAAGGACGGCACGATCGATATTGGTGAGATCATCGGCAAAAACTGAGATGCAGACGCACAGCGTACCGATGGCGGCGCTTTCGCCGCTCATTGGAGAGGTCCTCTCCGCGGGCGGCACGGTGGAGCTGACGGTGACGGGGCACAGCATGGAACCCATGCTCCATGACCGCGTGAGCCGGGTGCGTTTGTCCGCACCGAGGGCGCTCAAACGCGGCGACCTGCCGCTTTACCGCCGCGCGGACGGCAGCTTTGTGCTCCACCGCGTCACGGCGGTGGAGGCGGAGAGCGTGACGTGCTGCGGCGACGCGCAGTGGCGCTTGGAGCGCGGCGTGCCGTGCGGGAACATCGTTGCGGTGATGGAGGCGTTCGACCGGCGCGGCGGGCGCTGGGTATCCGCAAATTCGGCACTGTACGGCGCATATTGGCGCGTCTGGCTGGCGCTGCGGCCGCTGCGGCATCTGGTCATCGGCGGCGCGCGGCGGGTCAAGCGGCTGCTTCGCGGCGCGGAAGGAGCGGAACTGTGACAAATTCGGAGCTGAAGCGCACGCTTGCGCCCTGCCGACGGGCGGGGATCGGGCTGGCGGCGCTGACGGGGCTGCGGGCGGTGCTGTTTGTGGCACTGGCGCTTGCCTCACGCGGCGTGCTCAACAGCGCGCCTGGCGCGCGGAGCTTTACGCTCTGGTGCGCGGCGCTGATCGCGCTGAGCGTGCTCATCCCGCTGCTGAGTGCCGGGATCAGCGCGTGGTCGGGTCATGTGACGGACAAAAGCGCGTCCGCCTTGCAGCGGGAATTGCTGCTGCTTTTGCAGACGAAGGACTGCGAAAGCGTGAATCGCTACCACAGCGGGCATCTCTACAGCCGCCTGACCGGCGACTGCCGGACGGTCTGCGAACGATATACGAGCCTGTTTCCGGGGCTTGCCGGAAAGGCAATGCAGCTTTGCACGGCGTTTGCCGCGCTGGCGGCGCTCAAGCCGCTGCTCGCGGCGGCGCTGGCGGCGTGCGGCGCGCTGGTGGCGCTGGCGGGACTGGCGTTTCGCCGTCTGCTCAAAAAGCGCCACATGGCGGAGCGGCAGGCGAGTGAGCGCCTGACGGCGAAGCTGCAAGAGACATTAGAGCATCAGGAGCTGGTGCGCAGCGTCGCCGAGCCGGGCGAGAGCGCCCGCCGCTTTACGAGCTGCCAGAGCGTTTGGCTTCATGCACGGACGGCGCTGCGGAAGCTGTCCATCGGCGGGTGGACTGGTTTTTCACTGCTGGTGTACGTCGGCTCAGGCACGGTGATCTTATGGGGCGCGCTGTCCATCCGAAGCGGCAGCCTGTCCATTGGCGATCTGACCGCGATCTTGCAGCTTATTGCGCTGTTCCGCACGCCCGTCACGGGGCTGACCGGCATTCAGAGCCAGCTTGCGGCGGTGGATGCCGCGCAGGAGCGGCTGCTGGAACTGTGCGCGCTGCCGGATGAACCGGCGGGAGAGGAACTTCCGGCGGATGCCGTGCCGCAGGCGCTGGTGTTCTGCGATGTGACGTTTTCTTACGAGGGCGAGGAGCGCGCGGTTTTGCAGAATTTTTCCGTGCGCGTGCCGCTGGACCGCTGGACGTGCCTGACGGGCGCGTCGGGGCGCGGCAAAAGTACGCTCTATCGTTTGACCTTAGCGACCTACCGCCCGCAGTCGGGCGAGGTAATATTGGAGACGAACCGGGGCGAGTTCCCGTGCTCCGCCACCACAAGACGGCTGTTTGGCTTTGTGCCGCAGACGCCGACGCTGTTTTCCGGGACGCTGCGGGAAAATCTCCTGCTGGCAAAGCCGGATGCCGCAGAGGACGAGCTGCGCGGCGCACTGCAAGCCGCGGCGTGCGATTTTGTAAGCGCGCTCCCGCAGGGGCTCGATACGCCGCTGGGGGAGAACGGGCAGGGGCTGTCCGCCGGGCAGCGCCAGCGTGTGGCAATCGCCCGCGCGCTGCTCTCCGGCGCAAAGGTGCTGCTGCTCGACGAGATCACGTCGGCGCTGGACCGCGATACGGAGGCGGTCGTGCTGAAGAATCTGAAGGAAACGATCCCCGCTGCACTCGCGGCGACGCACCGCCCGGAGATCCCGGCGGAGCTGGGAATGGAGCTTTTGCATTTAGGTCAAACGCACTGAGCAAGGAAGTGGTGTGATTGTCTGCCGATGGGCGAAGGAAAAAACGGAAAACGGCGCGGACAGTCCTGCTGATCGTGCTGGCGGTACTGGTTTTGGCGGTCGGACTGCTGGCGTGGCGCTTCCGCAAGGAAATTCAGGCGTTCGCCATCTCGCGCCAGTACAGCACGGCGGAGCTGGAGGGGCAGCTTGCCGATAATGACCAGACCATCCGCGACGCGGTGGAGGCTTCGTCCGATGTGACGGTGCGCGCACCGACGGAGGAAGAACGCGAGGCGCTGCGCGACGGCAGCCTGTCGCAGGAAGAATTGATCGGTCGCCTGACCAGCGAATCGGCGGCGGGCAGTTCGGACAGCGCGCCGGAAACGGCAGCGCCGGAGGAACAGCCGGCGGAGCAAGCGCCGGCAGAGCCGCCTGAGTATCAGAAGCAGCTCTCCGCGCTCATCGCGCAGGTCTATGTGCTGCGGGAGGAATACCTCGCGGCACTCGATAACATGGAGACCTCCGCCAAGGCGGACTACAGAGCGCTGTCGGACTCGCAGCGCACGGCGGGGAAGCTCGCCTCGCTGGTGAGTGACTATATCGGCAGAGCCACACGCCTTGAAAAGGAGTGCGACGGCAAAATGGACGCCATCATCGCGCAGATGGAGACGTTAATTCAGGCAAATAACGGTGATATGAGCTTGACCGACACCGTATTTAATACCTATGTGAACGAAAAGAGCTTAAAAAAGGCGTGGTATATGTCGCGCTTGCAGGAGAAAGGATTGATTTGAACATGAAACGCAGAATCGCAATGATGCTCGTCCTGGTGATGCTGATGGTACTCGTCCTGCCGCAGACAGCTCTCGCAGTGACCCGCTACTATCTGACCGTTTCGATCACGGACAGCACGGATACCGTCACCGGCACGACCGGCTACCTGAGCCTGACCGGCGACAGCCTGACCGGCGGCGTCGTGCAGGTCGTCACGGAAAAGTGGGACAACAGCTACGGCGAGTTCCGCGTCTTTGGCTCGCACGCCATGAACGCGATCGTTGCCGCGGGTCTTTCGGCGTACAATAATTCCACCTGGAGTACCTGGGTCACGTCTTATGCGGCTGACCCGACGATCACGAACTGGAACGCCGCCGCGCAGGGCATTGATCTGAAGGCGTGCCTCGTGGACCTCAACACAAAGGTCGGCGCGCTGAGCGAAGGCGTGCCGTATCAGATCAGCTACACGCCGAACGCGACCGTCGCGCCCAGCACGGATGCTGCGTACGGCAAGACCTATGTCGTCACCATCACGCTGAACAGCTCTACGACCGGCGGCACGACCTCTGACCTGTACGACGTCATCGTGAAGGACGCTGCAAACGGCGACGCGGAGGCGTCTCCCATCCGCGCGGCGGGCGGTCAGACGATCACCGTGACGGTCGAGCCTGACGAGGGTTATGTTATCAGCCGCATCATCGTCACCGATGAAAACGGCAATACGATCCGCCCGCGCCATAATGGCGGCAACAAGTTCACCTTTACCATGCCGGAGAGCGACGCATATGTCACGCCGGTGTTCCGCAAAAAGACCGTCAGCCCCGCAGAGAGCGGCGTGGCGGACTTCCTGAACGTGGATGACCACATCGCGTTCATGGTCGGCGACAACAAGGGCAATTTCCGCCCGAACGCTCCCATCACCCGCGCGGAGGTCGCGCAGATCTTCTACCGCCTGCTGAGGGACGAGATCCGTGAGGCGCAGAGCGTGGAGCTCATGAAGCGCTTTGACGATGTGGCGGACACTGCGTGGTACGCGACTGCCGTCAATACGCTCGCGTCGCTCGGCATCATCAACGGCACGAGCGCCACGACCTTTGCGCCGAACCGCTCCATCACCCGCGCGGAGTTCATCGCGATCTGCACCCGTTTTAGCAAAAAGCTGACCGGCACCTCGACCTTTACCGACGTCCCCGCGAGCTTCTGGGCATACAACAACATCGCGGCGGCGGCGGACATGGGCTGGGTCGTCGGCAGCGGCGCGGGCAAGTTTAACCCCAACGCGTCCATCACGCGCACGGAGGCTGCTGCCATCGTCAACCGTATGCTCGGTCGTCTGGGCGACTTTGACACTATCGACGCCGGTGCTGGCAGACGCTTCCCCGACGTGAGCGCGACCTTCTGGGGCTTCTACGACATCGTGGAGGCGACCACCGCGCACGAATACAGCTTCGACAGCGAGCATCTGTACGAGGACTGGAAATAACCCCCGCGGCAGTTCGCGGGCATCAACAGAACAAAGCGTAAGCGGCGACCCCGCCGCCACCCATGGCGGCGGGGTCTCTATGACAAAGGGAGCATGGGCTTGGAAAACAGAGGGCAGGTAATTTTCTTTCGGCTGATCACATCAGCGGTCAGCGGGCAGCCGCTTTCCGCGGAGGACCGCGCACTTTATGCTCCTGCCATGCTGCCGGGCATGACCGCGCTGGCGCGGCGGCACGACCTTGTGCATCTGCTCGCACTGGGGCTGAAAAACAACGGTCTGCTTAGCGAGGGGAGCGGGGAACTCGAAAAAGAGATTTTCCGTGCTGCGGTGCGCTGTGAACAGCTCAATTATGAGCTGGCGCGGATCGGTAAGACGCTGGAAGCCGTGCAGATCCCATTCCTGCCGCTCAAGGGCTCGGTGCTCCGCCGCTATTATCCCGAGCCGTGGATGCGCACGAGCTGCGACATCGACGTGCTCGTCCACGAGGAAGATCTCGACCGGGTGCTTGCCGCCGTTGCGGAGGCAGCTCCGTATCGGATGGGCGAGGTATCGCCGTATGTTACGCAGATATTTACGCAGCACGGGCAGAATATTGAACTGCACCGCGGTCTGATCGAAGCGGATCAGACCGACCGGGCATCTGCCGTGCTGAGCACCGTGTGGGATACCGCCGCGCGGCGTGACGGCTGGCGCTTCTGGTGTGAAATGCCGGATGAGCTGTTCTATTTTTACCACATCGCACACATGGCGAAGCATTTTGAAAACGGCGGCTGCGGCATCCGCCCGTTTTTGGACATCTGGGTGCTGACGCACCGCGTTCCGCATGACCGGGACAAGCGCGAAAAGCTCCTTGCGGACGGTGGACTTTCTGCGTTCGCAAAACACGCCGAGCATCTGTCGGACGTGTGGTTTGGAGACGGCATGCATGACGATACCACACGCCGTCTGGAGCAGTTCATCGTGCGTGGCGGCGTATATGGCACGCAGGACAATCGCATCTCCATACAGCAGGTCAGGCTCGGCGGAAAGCAGGGCTATCTGCGTTCCCGCGTCTGGCTTTCGTATGAGAAGATGAAGAGCCGCTATCCGTCCCTTGACGGGAAACCGGCGCTGCTGCCGCTTTATGAGGCCTACCGCTGGGGCAGACTGCTGTTCTGCGGCGGTGTTGAGCGCAGCGTGAACGAGCTGCGCGTAAGCAGCGGCATCAGTGAAGAACGCTCGGAGGCGGCGCGTTTGCTGCTTTCGGAGCTTGGTCTGCGCGAGCACGGATCGACTTGAGCCGTACGCGTTTTCGCTGCGGTAAACAGAAACGTTTTTTGTGTCCGGCACCTCACTTTTTCTGTCAGAACCTCTTGATTCGTCCGCAGGTGAACGAGTTATAATTTCAGTAAGCAGACAAGCCGCCTTTGGCGGCGGTCTGAAAGCGGAATGGAGAAAGGAAACGCGGGACACGAACCCGGGCCTCGACCCACCGTTTGCACCGCTTTGTGGGGCAGCTCCAGGTCAGACAGGGATAACAGAGAGGAAGTTTTTTGGGATGGGGAAGGTCAAGCCGCGCTTGCTACTGACAGCGTTCAATCTTGTCAATATCGTGTTCGCGGCGGCAATTTTCGGCTTGTGCTGGCGCTGGTTTTACGCGCCGGCGGCACAGACAGGCTCTTGGGAAATCTGGTGCGTGATCGCGCTGTTCTGCGTGATCTACTGCCTGATGAGCCGCGCCTATGACGCGTTTGAGGTCGCGCTGCAGGGGCTGCGCGAGACGATCGGCAGCCAGCTTCTGGCGCTTCTTATTACGCACGTCATTCTCTACTGTGTGACCTGCCTGCTGGTGCGGCGCGCGGCAGCGCCGCTGCCGCTGCTGGCGTCCTGGGCGGTCAGCACGATCTGCGCGGCGCTTTGGAGCGCGGTCAAGAGAAAATGGTACTTTTCCGCCTGCCCGGCGAAGCGCTCCGTGATCGTTTACGACGGATATACGAACGTCGGCGACATGATCGGGCTGTACGGGCTGAAGAAAAACTTCACGGTGACGGACGCGGTCGAGATCGAGGCGTGTCTGGCAGACCTGTCCGTTCTGGACGGCGCGGAGGTCGTGTTCCTCAGCAATGTGAGCAGCGGCAACCGCAATGAAATTCTGAAATACTGCGTGGCGCGGGGCGTGCAGGCCTATATGACGCCGCGCATCGGCGATACGCTCATGCAGGCGGCGCGTCAGGTGCGCCTGTTCCATCTGCCGGCGCTCTGCGTCGAAGGGTATCGCCCGTCTCTCCTGTACCTCGCGTTCAAGCGCGCGTTTGACCTGCTGGCGTCGGCTCTGGCGCTGCTGATCCTGTCGCCGGTGTTTCTTGTTACGGCGATCTGCATCAAGGTCTGCGACGGCGGACCTGTGTTTTACACGCAGGAGCGCCTGACAAAGGGCGGCAAAATTTTTAAGATCCACAAATTCCGCAGTATGTGTGTGGACGCGGAAAAAGACGGCGTTGCGCGGCTTTCGACCGGCGACCACGATGACCGCGTCACCCCCGTGGGGCGCGTCCTCCGCAAGCTGCACATTGACGAGCTGCCGCAGCTGGTCGATATTCTGCGGGGCGACCTGTCGGTCGTCGGACCGCGCCCGGAGCGCCCGGAGATCGCGGCGCAGTACGAGGCGATCATGCCGGAGTTCCGCCTGCGTTTGCAGGCGAAGGCGGGTCTGACGGGCTACGCGCAGGTTTACGGCAAGTACAACACGCGCCCGTATGACAAGCTGCGCATGGACCTGATCTACATCGCGCATCCCAGCGTGATCGCGGACCTGCGGATCTGCTTTGCAACGGTCAAAGCCATTTTCCTGCCGGAGAGCACCGAAGGCGTCGCCGGGGGTCAGACCACCGCGGAGACCCGCAGCCAGAAAAAGAGCGCAAAAGCGGAAAAAGCAAAAATGGCTCAGACTCTTTGAGATGAGTCTGGGCTATTTTAGCGGAGAGGGGGATGTTAATGAAAAAAGTGTTGTTTGTTGCAACGGTCGTAAAAACGCACATCATGGAGTTCCACATCCCATACCTCAAATTGTTCAAGGAAATGGGCTGGGAGACGGCGGTCGCGGCGAGGAACGACTACGAAAACTCGGACGACTGCGTCATCCCGTATTGCGATACCTACTACAACATCCCCTTTGAGCGCAGCCCGCTGAAACCCGGGAATTTTAAGGCATACCGCGAACTCAAGCGCGTCATTGACGCGGGCGGGTACGACATCATCCACTGCCATACACCCGTCGGCGCGATGCTGACGCGGCTGGCGGCAAAAAAGGCGCGCAAGCGCGGCACAAAAGTGCTTTACACGGCGCACGGCTTTCACTTTTACACGGGCGCGCCCGCCGTCAACTGGCTGGTGTACTACCCGGTCGAAAAATGGCTGGCGCGGTACACGGACGTGCTCATCACGATTAATCAGGAGGACTACGCGCGGGCGCAGAGCTTCAAAGCCAAAAACGTCTGCTATGTGCCGGGCGTTGGCGTGGACCTCAACAAGTTTAACGTCGGCTGTGTGGATCGCACGGCAAAGCGGGAAGAGATCGGCATAGCGCAGGATGAATTTGCGCTGCTGTCGGTCGGCGAATTGATCCCGCGGAAAAATCACGAGGTCGTCCTGCGCGCGCTGGCGGTTTTGAAGCAGGCGGAGGAGCTGGACGGCATCCGATATATCATCTGCGGCAGGGGGGCTCTGGAAGCGGAGCTGAAAAGCCTCGCCGCCGAGCTTGGGCTGACGGAGCACGTTTCGTTCTTGGGCTATCGGAAGGATATTCCTGCGATCTGCGCCGCCTGCGATCTGTTTGTGTTCATGTCGCATCAGGAGGGACTGCCGGTCGCGCTGATGGAGGCAATGGCTTGCGGTCTGCCGGTCGTGTGTTCGGCAATTCGCGGCAATACCGACCTCATCGAGGACGGCGCAACGGGCCTGCTCGCGGACAACACCCCGCAGAGCGTGGCGTCCGCCATCCAGATGATGCGCGAGCACCCGGAGCTGCGGGAGCAGGCGGCAGCCGCAGCGCGGAAAACGGTCAAGGAATTTGATCTGGGCGTTGTCAAAGCCCGGATGAAAATGATCTACGAAGCAGCGGGGGCGGCGGAATGAAAAAAGCGGCATTGCTGATGCAGTGCGCCGCCAACGGCGGCGTGCAGCGTGTGATGGTCAATCTGGCACGGGGACTGCTGGCGCAGGGCGCGGAGATCGACTTTCTGATCGCCGACGCGCGCGGAGAGATGCGGGCGCTGATCCCGCAGGAATGCACGGTGTACGATTTTGCCAAGCGCCGGTATCGCGGTGATTTAAAGGTGTTTTTGTCACTGCCGCAGATCGCAAGGTATATGCGCAAGCACCCGGATACTGCGATCCTCGCCGCGCCGGGGCTTTCCTGCACGGTGGCGGCGTTTTTGAAGTTTTTTCACCGCAAGGCAAGGGTCGTGCTGATCGAGGACAACCGATGCTCGCTGTTGAAACGCGACGGGCTTTATCATAAGGCGGTTTTTTTGGCGAATCGCCTGTTTTTTCGCTTTGCGGACGCAGTTGCTGCGGCGCATACCCCGGCGATGCTGGATGTGCTCCAGTGCTACGGCGTCAAAAAGGAGCGGGCACGGGTGGTCTATCATCCGCTGATCGAGCCGGATGCGATCCGCGACGCGCAGCCGGAGACGGAGCACCCGTTTGTTAAACCGAAGGCGGACGGCTATCGGCTCTTGCTGGCGGCGGGGCGTCTCGTGCCGGAAAAGGCGTTTGACGATTTGATCGACGCCGCGGCGATGGTGCGCAAGGAGCAGAAGATCAAGCTGCTCATTCTTGGCGAGGGCGAGCAGAGAGCGCTCTTGCAGGAAAAGATCGCAGCGCATGGGATGCAGGCGGACGTGGAGCTGTATGGCTATACGGACCGCGTGTATTCGTTTATGAAAAGCGCCGATTTGTTTGTGCTTTCCTCGCTGAAAGAGGCATTCGGAAACGTTTTGGTAGAGGCGATCGCCTGCGGTCTGCCGTGTGTGGCGACCGACTGCGACAGCGGCGGTCCGAAGGAGATCATGGAAACACCGGGCGCTGGGAAGTTCGGCGTGCTGTGCGAAAAGGAGAATGTGCGCGCGCTGGCGGATGCCATTCGCGCGGCGCTGGCACAGCAGTACGATTCGGCAGACTTTGCGGAAAAAGCAGAGCAGTTCACAGTCGATTACGCGGCGAAGCAATACTGGGAGATCGTTAAAGGATTCTGAGGCATGATTAGGATACAAAAGACGCAGACCGCATCGTTCATGATGCTGATAACCGCCGCCGCGTGTGCAGTGGTTGCCGGTGTGAGCTTTCTTTTAGCAGAAAACTATGACTGGACATACGGCTTTCTTCTGGCGGCATGTTTGATCGTTCTGCTGTCTTTTGGCGCTGCAAAACGCCCGGCGGTCACGGCGGCGATTTTGATCGCATTTGCCGCCAGACTGGCGATGTTTCTTTACTGTACGATCACGAATGACGCGGACGCGGATTATTATGCGGTATACGCAGCGCGGTACGCCGCCATGCCGCTGAAAGACGTCTTTGCCAATATGCCAAAGAGCGCCTACTGGTATTCCTGGATCGTCAGCTTTTTGTTTCGTATTTTTGGCGAGTGCTTTACGCCCGTGCGGGCAATGAATTTTGCGCTCAGTATGTGCTGCGTTTATATTACGACCGATCTGGTCGATACGGTCTATCAGGACACGCAGATCACAAAGTGCGCGGCAATGTGGATGGCTCTTTTTCCGAATCTGATCCGCTTTTCGAGCTATTTTGCCAACCGCGAGCCGATGCTGATGCTCTTTATGCTGCTGTACCTCAAGTATTCTTACCGATATTATGAGGATTGCAAGCTCGGAAGTCTGCTCCTGTCGATCCTCTTTTTGATTCCAGCCATGATCCTGCATACCTCCATGATCGCAATGATGGCGCTGACGGTTTTGATCATTCTGACGCGCAAAAGCAGAATAGCGAGCAGTAAGATCGGTATTCTTGCAAAGATCGTTCTTGCCGCAGGCATGGTCATGGTGTTCGCGTATATGCTGGTAAACGACATCGGCACGGAAAAGTTTGGAATGAGCGGCGGCGTGGAGCTTAGTATAGCGGGCATCAGCCGTGTCGGCAATATGTCGGCGCAGGGCAGAGCTGCTTATCTGCAAGGCTTCACCTCAAAAAATCCCTGGATGCTCCTGCTGTATCTGCCGGTGCGCATTGTTTACTTTTTGTTTACGCCGTTTGTCTGGATGGTCAGCGAGGCGGTTGACCTGCTTGGGCTTTTTGACGCGCTGCTCTATATGTTCCTGACGGTGTATGTTTTCAAAAAAATGCGGGCACAGCGGCGAACGCCTGAAAAGTCACGGGCGGATCGGTTTGTGATCCTGCTGCTGCTCCTTCTGATCATTATGGTCACAATGTTTGCGGCGGTCACGTCCAACTACGGCACGGCGATCCGGCACAGATGCAAGCTGTTCCCGATCATTCTGCTGATCATTGTGGATGAACTTCAGAAAAGAAAGGTCCGTATCAGGCTGAAAAAATGAAGATCAAGATCATCACGCCCTATTTTGGCGCATTCCCGCCGTATTTTGCGCTGTTTCTGCGGAGCTGCGCGATCAACAGCGAGGTGGAATTTCATATTTTCACAGACCAGTCTGCGCTGCCGCTGTGTCCGCAGAATGTTGTGGTGCACGAGCTGCCTTTTTCCGTGCTCAGAGCGCTCATGCAGAAAAAGCTCGGCTTGCGGGACAAAGCCCTGCGCGTGTTAACGCCGTATAAGCTGTGCGACTGCAAGCCCGCCTACGGCGTTATTTTTGAGGATCATCTGCAAGACGCGGATTTTTGGGGCTTTTGCGATGTAGACCTCATCTTCGGCAGGATCTTTGATCTGCTTTCTATGGAGGAGGTCCAAAAGAGCGAGCGCGTTCTGACGCAGGGGCATTTGACGCTGTATCGGAACAGCCCGCGCATGAATCGGCTGTTTGAGCAGCCGCTTGCCGGCGGGATCGCGTTTCGCCGGGCGATCGAGATCGCAGAGCCGTGCTTTTTTGACGAGATCTTCATGCCCGCGATCTGCCGCGCGCAGGGGGTCATACAGTACGGCGAGAATCGGTTTGCAGACATCCTGCCGCAGCATGGCGGGTTTGTGATGGCGCGGCTCTGCGCGCTTAAAAACGAGGACGGGCAGCGGTTTTTCTGGGAGCGGGGAAGGCTCTGGCGGGAATACGCCAGGGGCGGGCAGACAGTCCGGGACGAGCTGATGTACCTCCACCTGCAAAAGCGCCCGCTGCCGTATCAGGAGATCGAGCCGGACTATCCCGGCAGAATTTACATCACGCCGCAGGGCTTCTTTCGCGAGGAGGCGTACAGCGCAGCGTGTGAGCAGCCGGACGGTCGGCAGCGCGTGCGCTACCAGAAAAAGCGCTGGCGCGCGCTGACGCTGCGAAAGCTCTGGATCAAGGGCAAGGTTCAACGGTTCAAGGAGAGCATCGGATGAAGATCGGTATCCTGACATTCCACCGCACGACTAATTACGGCGCGGCGTTGCAGGCATACGCTTTGCAGCAGACGCTGATCGCTCAGAGGCACGATGCCGAGATCATTGACTATAACTGCAAGACGATCTATTCGTATTATGATTATCGCGTCTTTTACGGCGCACAGTCTGCCAAAACGCGCGTGGGCAAGCTCCTGCGGTATCCCTACAACAAGGCGACCTGTGCACGCTTCGCGGCGTTCCGGCAGGCGTATATGCGCCTGTCCCCGGAGTGTACGGAGCATGATACGCTGCGCGCTGTGGAGCAGCGGTATGACGCTGTGGTCAGCGGGAGCAATCAGGTCTGGAATCCAAACGCGATTTTCGGAGATTTTGACGCGTATCTGCTTGGAACGGCGCAGTGCCGAAGGATCGCTTACGCGGCAAGCGCGGGGACGGTTTCGACATGGGAGCCGTATCTCAAAGCCTATTGGCGGCTGCTGCACCGCTTTGACGCGATCTCCGTGCGCGAGGAAGAGATGCTTGCCCCGACCGAGCGGCTGGCGCAAAAGGACGTATCGCTCGTGCTTGACCCCACGCTTTTGTTAAAGCGTGAGGATTGGAGCAGGGTGGAGAGCCGGGAGCTGCCGGATGACCGCCTGAAAAACGGCTACATTCTGGTGTATTTTCTGGGAAAAGATCCCGCGATCGTGCAGGCTGCGCGGGATGCACAGGAGGCGACGGGGCTGCCGCTGGTCACGCTCGGGCGCCGGATCGGGGCGCGGGACGAGGTACACCCCGTTACAGGGCCAGAGGAATTTCTGACACTGTTTCGTCATGCAAGCTGCGTGCTGACCAGCTCATTTCACGGCACGGCATTTGCCGTACAGTACGGACGCCCGTTTCTGGTGTTCGGTAACGGCGCGTACAACGGCAGGATGCAGACGCTGCTGTCAGCCCTCGATTTGCAGGAACGCATGATGCACGGCAAGGACCACACGGTCATGGACGCGCTGAATGCGCCGATCGATTGGGGAAGGAGCGGGGAGCGCCTGCAAGAGGCGCGGGAGCGCTCACTGGCGTTTTTGCGCCATGCGCTGGAAGAACCGAAAAAGGAGTCGTAAGATGCTGCCAAATCAGGAATGCACGGGCTGCGCCGCCTGTATGAATGCCTGCGCGCTTGGCTGCGTGACCATGCAGCCAAATGCTCAGGGCTTTTTGTATCCGGCGATCGACGCCGCGCGCTGCGTCCGATGCGGCGCGTGCGAGCGGGTCTGCCCGGTCTGTGTGCCGGTGGAGAAGCACCCGCTGCCGCAAAGGGTGCTTGCTGCCAGAGTGCGCGATGCCGCGGCTTTGGAGCAAAGCGCCTCCGGCGGTATCGCGTGGCTGCTGGCGGATACATGGCTTCGCGCCGGCGGCGTGGTCTACGGCGCGGCGTTTGACGAGGCGATGGTGCTTCACCACATCCGCGTCACAGACGCAGCGGAGCTGGAGCGGCTTCAGGGGAGCAAATATGTGCAGAGCGATGTGCAGGCAAATTATCCGCTGCTGCGGGAGGACCTCAACACCGGGCGGGAGGTGCTGTTTTTCGGCACGCCGTGTCAGGCGGCGGGCATCCGAAAGACCTTTGGCGAGCGGGAGAATCTGATGCTCTGCGATCTTGTCTGCCACGGTGTGCCAAGCCCCAAGCTGTTTGCGGAGCATATCCGCTGCATTGAGGCAGGCGGGAAAAAAGTGCGCGATTATCGTTTCCGCGATAAGGCGCTGGGGTGGAGCTATCTGCTAGATCGTATTGTCTATCGGGACGGTTCGTCTGAGCTGCATTCTTATTGGAATCAGTGCTATAGACGACTGTTTTTACTCAATTTGGATTTGCGGGATAGTTGCTATGAATGTCCATATTCCGATGTTCGGCGCGTGGGCGATATTACGCTGGGCGATTACTGGGAAAATGACGCGATTAGTAAGCAGTTTTCCGATGATCGCGGCGTAAATGCCGTCTTTTTGAACACGAAAAAGGCGCTGTCCCGGTTTTTCCCGATCTTTCAGGAAAAGGCGGTTTTTGTGGAGACCAGTCTGGAGGACGCGCTGCAAAAGCACCTCATCATGCCGTGCGCAAAAACGGAGCAGGTCGCGGCGTTTTGGAGGTGCTATGAGGAAACGTCCTATCGGGAAGCGGCGGAAGCATTTGCCGGGAAGTATCACTATCTGACGGCGCGCAACCGCGTCAAGGACTTTTTGCGTGCGCACGGCGTGCTGGAGCGCCTGGCTAAGAGAGGGACGCGAGGATGAGCCGGAAAACGACCTTAGTGAAAAATACCGCGATCATCCTTTTTGGCAAGGTGTGTACGCAGCTCATCTCCTACCTGCTGCTGCCGCTGTATGCAACGGTGCTCTCCACCGAGGAATACGGCACGGTGGACCTGCTGATCACATACGTTACGCTGATTGCCCCGGTCATTACGCTGCAAATGGAGTCGGCGGTGTTCCGCTTTTTGATCGATGTCCGCAGCGACAAAACGGCAGCCTCGCGCATCATCACCAACAGCCTCGCGTGCCTGCTCGGGACGCTTGGCATTTTCGTGCTGGCGTATGCGGTGCTGAACTGCTTCGTTGCCTATGGCTACGCGCTCCCGTTTGCCGCCTGTGTGGTCGCCAGTGCGCTGCTGGCGGTATTCCTGCAAATTTCCCGCGGGCTGGGCGATAATGTGACCTACGCGGCGGGCAGCGCGGTCTCCGGCATTCTGACGATCGTCCTGAACATTCTGCTGATCGTGGTGTTCCCGCTCGGTGTGACGGGGATGCTCTGGGCAACGGCGCTGGCACAGCTTACCGCCGCGGCGTTCGTCGCGGTGAGAATCAGAATTTTCCGCTATGTCGATAGAAAACAGATCGACAAGACGGTGATCCGGGAGATGTCCCGCTATTCGCTGCCGCTGCTGCCGAATAGCCTGTCGTGGTGGATCATCAGCGTTTCCGACCGCACGCTCGTCACGTTCTTTATCGGCGCGGACGCAAACGGCATTCTGGCGGTTGCGACGAAGCTGTCTGCAATCGTCGTCAATGTGTTTGCCATCTTCAATCTGTCCTGGACAGAGTCGGTCGCCGTGCATATCCGCGACCGCGACGGCGCGGCGTACATTTCCGAGATCACGGACCAGTGCTTCCGGCTGTTTGGTTCATGCGGTCTGGTACTGATCATGGGCTGCGCTGTGTTCTTTCGGTATCTCGTCGGACCTGATTTTCAGAGCGCATATGATCTGATCCCGCTGCTGGTGATCGGGAGCGTGCTGAATGTGCTGCAATCGCTGTATGGCATTATTTATATCGGACTGAAGGATACGAAAAAGGTTTCGCGCTCCAGCGCGGTGGCTGCGGCGATCAATATCCTCGTTGACCTGCTGCTCATCAAGCTCATCGGGCTTTACGCAGCGCCCGTTTCTACGATCTGCGCGATGCTGTATCTGTCTATTTATCGGTATATCGACGTGAACCGAAGGGTCAGCATCCGGCTGGATGCCAAGCCAATGACGATCCTGCTGGCAGGGTATGCTGTGACGTATGTTGTGTATTTGCAGAAGATCACGGTGCTGAGCTGCGTGTGGCTGGCGGCGTCGGTGGTATTCTGCATCGTGTGGAATCGCACGATACTGCGCGAGGGCGTCGGTCTTATTAAAGGAAAAATCAGTGCGCAAAAGCAAAAATGATGCACGGCAGAGCCGTGCATCATATTAGTTCTCAGAGCCGTTTTGAAACGGCGCGAGCTCCTGGTAGAGCTTTTGCCGAGGACCGGCGTATTGATAGACCTTGAGCAATTGGAGCTTCGGGCGCTGCCCGGAGCTTCTTTGTTTTGCGTAGCGTGCCAGCAGCACGAACGGCGCAATGGGAAGCAAAATCGGATATTTTTCGCAGACGGACCAATGCTGACGGCAGGCGGACAGTCCAACGCGCCAAAAACTCAAAAGGCGGTTGGGCGAGCTGACATCGGTAAAAAGGCGCTGACCATAGCGGTTTTGCTTTTTTCCAAAATTACCGCAGCGGAAAAGATCCTCCATCAGCTCCTCGCACGCGCCGCGCTCCGCGTTCATGCACCAGGGTGCGCGGTCGGCGGGGAGGGAGAAATAGAGGACACAGGTCCGCGTCACGATCTCGGCAAAGCGAAGCAGCCCAAACCGGCAGAGGATCGGGCGCAGCTCTGCCCAACGCTCCGGGGTGAGGTCCGATTTTACAAAAACCGCCCAGTCGCACATCTGGCGAAGCCCAAGTCCGCTGCCGGTGATGTGCTGTAATTTATGCAGCAGCATGACGACGGCGCGTTTACAAAGCGGGAGGATGGGCATACCGTTTTCAAAAACGGACGCTTGCTCTGCGTCCCGGAAAAAGGCACGGATGCTTTCGCCGATCGGACCGTCGGGGATGCCGTTCGGTTCAAAATGCAGCTCCGTGACAAAGCTGCCGCGCTGCATGGAAATGTGGCAGTGATGCGGCGTGGTCGGCGGCACATAGCCCATGCCCTCCAAAAGCTGCTCCGCCCGGTCCAAAGTATCTTTAGACACCAGAAGGTCAACATCGCCCGCGCAGCGCAGCTCCGGCTTGGGGTAGCACATGGCGGAGGAACTGCCCTTGAGGAGCACACAGGGGATACCGGCTTTTTGTAAAGCGTCCAACACGAGCGTCTGTTCTGATTTGACCTGCTCGTTATTCCAAAGCGTCATCAGGGCGGATTTTTTCCACTGCGCTCCGAGCTCCGGCGGCATGGCGGCGCGCTCGCTCTGCCGCAGACAATCGTAAACAAGAAGATGCACCGCCTGCGCGCGCGCTTCCCGGTATAGGGCGGTCCAGTCAGTATTCTCCGGCAGATCGCCGGTGTCGGCTGAAAACAGCGCCCGTCCAAGCAGTGTCAGCAATGCGTTAGAAACAGTGTCCATACTATCTCCCCTAAAACTCGATTCGCAGTTATTATATCGCATTGCGGCGGGCGGCGCAAGGAGTTTGCACGCTTTATTTGAATAAACCCCATAAAAATAATTTCCGCCCGCAGTGCAGCTAACTGCGGGCGGAAACTTCCCTTTGCGAGTGGAGCGGCGTTGCCGCTTCCCCTTGCCCCTGGGGCTATTATAGCGGATTTCGGGCGTTTTCGTCAAGAAAAACTGTTCGACGGGATTCGACACCACTCGACAGCGTGCGGGGTGGGGGACAGGCTGCCGCTCAGTCCTCCGCGGCGTTCAGCTCGAGATTCATCAGGTCAAAATCAACATATTCCCCATGAATTTTGAAGAAATGCGGGAACGTGCACAGCTTGCGGAAGCCGTACTTTTCATACAGGCGGATGGCGCGGGCGTTGCTGCTGCGCACCTCCAGATTGAGCTGCTCAAAGCCGTTTTTGCGCGCGAAGGCGAGGATGGCTTCCGTCAGCGCGGACGCCACGCCGCAGCCCCACCACGCCTTTTTGAGGCTGATGCCGAACACGCCGCGGTGGTGCATTCGATTGGATTTGCGGTTCAGACTCGCTGTGCCGATGATCTCACCGTCCACTTTGGCGAGATATTGTGCATTGTCACTGGAACCGCACTGCGCGAGCAGGTAGTTCTGCTCTTCCTCCACGCTCAGCGGCACGCCTTTCGCGCCAAAGCTGAGATTTTCCGTCTCGCCGCCGACGATCTTCAGATAGTCCAGCAGCGCGGCTGCATCCTCAGGACGCGCGCGTTCGATCACAAACAAACGGTCATTCATGCTTGTTCACCTCGCCAATCATACAGTAAAAGAAAAATCCTCGAAATCGTTGCGATTTCGAGGATTTTTCTGGAGCTGCTGGGCAGATTCGAACTGCCGACCTCGTCATTACCAATGACGCGCTCTACCAACTGAGCTACAGTAGCATTCGCTGTTAGACAGCTTTTGTATTATAGCATAAAGCGCGTATTTGTCAAGAGAAAAATGAAAAAACTTGACGAGCCGTTCGACATATTTCTGAAATGTTCGTCAGCGCTTGCGCCGCGGCGCTTTTTGTGCCATAATAGGCGCAGAAGAGGCACAACGGAGAGAACAGGAGCGCGCACTATGCCCACGTTTACAAAACAGGCGATCAAGGCGAATTTCTGGATGCTGCTCAAGCAGTATCCGCTGCGGGACATCACGGTCAAGATGATCGTGGAGCACTGCGGGATCAACCGCAAGTCCTTCTATTATCATTATCAGGACGTCCCCGCGCTGCTCGGCGAGATCATCAAGGAGCGCATTGACAAAATGCTGGAGAGCTTCCGCGACGTAAGCTCGATCGAGGACAGCCTGAACGTCGTCCTGCGCGACCTCATCGCGGAAAAGACCGCCATCCAGCACATCTATTATTCCGTCAGCCGCGACGTGTTTGAGGCGGGGCAGATGCAGCTCTGCGACTACGTTGTGCGCGGCTACATCCACGACATCGCCGCAAAATACGCGCTGAGCGGACAGGACGAAGAGCTGCTGGTGCGCTTTTATCGCGGGCAGTGCTTCGGCATCATCATGGACTGGATGATGCAGGGGATGCCGGAGGACGTATTCACATACCTGCACCGCATTTGCTCCATCCGATACGGCTTTGCGGAGGAGCTTGCGCAAAAGCTGAGCGGTACGCCGACTTGAATTTCATAAAAGGGTGAGACCCCGGCGCATTGGAGAGTGCACCGGGGTCTCGGTATAGAGAGGGGGGAACGTAGCAGATTCAGACGCCGCTCGCGGCAGGCACGTCTGCATAGCAGACGGCGCGGTAGGATGTGACGTTCGGGACGGTCTCGCCGTCGATCTGAAGCGGCGTCGGGCGGTCAAATTCCACGGTGATCTCGCGCCCGGTCAGGACTTCGACCATATCGGTGCGGCGGACGTGCTCGCCCTTAAAAATGGACGGAAACACTATGAGCGTCTTCAGCTTGCTGCGGCTGCGGAACGCCATGACCGAGAGCTGCCGCGGCTCTGCCAGCCGGTCCTGCTGCGGGGTGGGGATCATGCCGCCGCCGTAGCAGCGCCCGTGCATCGTCGGCGCGAGCCAGACGTGATCGTAGGTGTGCTTCACGCCGTCTACGGTTATGGTGGCGGAAGTTGGTTTATAATGAAACAGCAGTCCCTTGACGGCGATGGCGGTGTAGTTGACGGGCTTTTTGGACGTCTTGCGCAGGCGGTCGCCCTCCAGGCAGCAGTAGCCGTCAATGCCGTAGCCCACGCCGTTGAGAAAGCGCCGCGTCACGCCGTTGACCGTCACGCTCGGCAGCCTTTCCAGATACGGGCGGATGTTGATGGGGCTCTCACCGGGCTTGCGCCCAAGGTCGGTCCAGAAATCATTGCCCGTGCCGGTGGGGGCGTAGTAAAGCTCCTTCGGCAGCTCCAGCCCTGCGGTGTTATTCAGAAAGTGGTTCAGCGTCCCGTCGCCGCCGGTCAGCAGCACGCGGTCGCCCACCGGGATGGCGGCAAAAAACGCGGCGTAGTCGGAAATTTCCGTCAGATCGGTGAGCTGTTCCGCCTGCCCGGGCAGATGCTGCGCCAGCTCCTGCGCCCGCGCGAGCCCGTTGCCGCCGCCGGCAAGCGGATTGTACAGAATGTGATAGGTCATAGCGTGCCTCTTTCTGCCTGTCGGCTGGTTGTCGAAATTTGCGGAATTTTGTCGTTTTTTCCATTCTACGCGAAAACGCCCGCGCGGCACAATGGTCAAAGGCAATGCGTCTGTGACGTTTTTGGACAAATCGGCGCGAGTGTGGCAATTGGTAACACGCGCGCGCAAATGCCCATTGCCGAAAAATAACGGCGGTGCTATGCTGTAGGCGAAAAAGGAGGAGATGCCATGCGTACTGCAATGCCGGTGAAAACGGCAAAAATCGGGTATCTGGTCATGTCCGGGCTGCTGTGCCTGCTCGGCGTGCTTGTGATCTGCGACCCCGGCGCGTCCATGCGGACGCTCGGGATGCTTTGCGGGCTGACGATGCTCGCGTTCGGGCTGGTAAAGCTCGTCGGATATTTTTCCAAGGACCTGTTCCGGCTCGCGTTTGAAAACGACCTGTCCTCCGGCATTCTGATGCTGGTGCTGGGCGCGAGCTTGCTGCTGCACACGGACGGGACGCTGAACTTTTTCTGCACCGTGATCGGCATCCTGATCCTTGCGGACGGGCTTTTTAAGGTGCAGATCGCGGCGGACGCGCGTCCGTTCGGCATCCGCCAGTGGGCGCTTTTGATGGCAGCGGCGATCGTCACGGCGGCGTGCGGCTGCCTGCTGATCTTCCGCCCCGGCGCAAGTGTCAATTTGCTTGGACGGCTGCTGGGCGTGTCGCTCATTCTGGAGGGCGCGCTGAATATCATCACCATGCTGACTACGGTCAGCACCGCGGCGCGCCGCGCTGCATAGAAGATCCGATATAGAGGGGGCAACTTTATGAAGGAAGTCAAATCACCGAAAAAACCGCTGATCTACTACTACAGCATCATCATCCTGATCGTGCTGCTGTTTAACGTCTTCGTCGCGCCGCTGCTGATGAAAAATCAGGTGGAGGAGGTCGATTACGGCACGTTCATGCGCATGATCGAGGAGCAGAACATCGGTGAGGTCGAGGTCGAGGATGATGAGATCGTCTTTACCGACAAGGATAAGCAGCAGGTCTATACGACCGGCGCGATGGACGACCCCACGCTCACACAGCGGCTGTATGACGCCGGGGCGACGTTCACCAAGCAGGTGCAGCAGACCACATCGCCCGTCCTGAGCTTCATCCTCAGCACGCTCGTGCCGCTGCTGATCTTCTTTGGCATCGGGCAGTATCTGAGCAAAAAGCTCGTGGAGAGCGCGGGCGGCAAGAACTCTTTGATGTTCGGCGGCGCGGGCAAATCCAGCGCCAAGGTCTACGTCCAGTCCACGCAGGGCATCCATTTTAACGACGTTGCCGGCGAGGACGAGGCGAAGGAGAGCTTGCAGGAGATCGTCGATTACCTCCACAATCCCGAAAAATACACCGAGGCGGGCGCGTCGATGCCGAAGGGCATTCTGCTCGTCGGTCCTCCGGGAACGGGCAAAACGATGCTGGCAAAGGCAGTCGCCGGCGAGTCGAACGTGCCGTTCTTCTCCATCTCCGGCTCGGAGTTTGTGGAGATGTTCGTCGGCATGGGCGCGAGCAAGGTGCGCGACCTGTTTGCGCAGGCAAAGGAAAAAGCGCCCTGCATCGTGTTTATTGACGAGATCGACGCCATCGGTCAGAAGCGCAGCAGCGGCAATATGGGCGGCAATGACGAGCGCGAGCAGACGCTCAACCAGTTACTCACCGAAATGGACGGCTTTGAGGGCAACAACGGCGTCATCATCCTCGCCGCCACGAACCGCCCGGAGTCGCTTGACCCGGCGCTCACGCGTCCCGGTCGCTTTGACCGCCGTGTGCCGGTGGAGCTGCCGGATCTTGCCGGTCGTGAAGCCATTTTGAAGGTACACGCCAAGAAGATCAAGACCGCCGACGATGTGAATTTCCACACCATCGCGCGGATGGCATCCGGCGCGTCGGGCGCGGAGCTTGCCAACATCATCAACGAGGCGGCGCTGCGCGCCGTGCGCAGCGGTCGCGTGATCGTCATGGAGGCAGACCTCGAAGAGAGCATCGAGGTCGTCATCGCGGGCTATCAGAAAAAGAGCGCCGTCCTGTCCGATCAGGAGAAGCACGTCGTTGCCTATCACGAGATCGGTCATGCGCTGGTTGCCGCCATGCAGACGCATTCCGCGCCAGTGCAGAAGATCACCATCATCCCGCGCACCTCCGGCGCGCTGGGCTACACGATGCAGGTCGATACCGGCGATAAATATCTTATGACCAAGCAGGAGATCGAGAATAAGATCGCCACATTCACCGGCGGACGCGCGGCGGAAGAGGTCGTGTTCGGCGAGATCACGACGGGCGCATCCAACGACATCGAACAGGCGACCAAGCTGGCGCGCGCCATGATCACGCGCTACGGCATGAGCGAGGAGTTCGACATGGTCGCCATGGAGACCGTCACGAACCAGTACCTCGGCGGCGACACGTCGCTGGCGTGCTCGGCGGATACGCAGAACCGCATCGACAAAAAGGTCGTGGAGCTGGTGAAAGCGCAGCACGAAAAGGCGAAGAAAATTCTGCTGGACAACCGAGCCAAGCTCGACGAGCTGGCGCAGTTCCTCTATGAAAAAGAGACGATCACCGGCGAAGAGTTCATGAACATTCTGGAGCAGGGAGGCGGCAAGCAATGAAAAGACGTTCCGGGTTTGGATGGCTGGAGCTGATCGAGGGCATTTTGCTGATCGCTCTGGGCTGCTATACGTTTGCGTGCCCGGACCGCGCGCTGACGGGCTTTATTGTGGTCTATGGCATTTTCGCTATCGCGATGGGCGTGGCGGATATTCTGCTGTATATCCGTGTGGAGCGCTATCACGGCTTCGGACCGGTCGTGTCGCTCATCTCCGGCGCGTTGAGCGTGATGGCGGGCGTGATGCTGCTGGTGTACCCCAACGCGGGCAAATGGGTGCTGAGCCTGCTGTTCCCGCTGTGGTTCATCGCGCACTGCATCTCGCGTCTGGCGGGGCTGAACGCCGTCAGCTTCTTTGCCGGACGGGCGGCGTACTGGTTTACGCTCATTCTCAACATCCTCGGGCTGATCCTCGGCGCGATGATGCTGTTTGACCCGTGGGTATCACTGCTGTCGCTGCAATACATCGTGGCGTTTTATCTGGTGCTGCTGGGCGCGGACTGTATTCTGCTCGCCTTCAGCCGCATCGGTCTGCGGGAGTAAGGCGTGACCGGCTGCCTTGGCTTTTTAAGCTGCGCGCTGTATGCGGGTGTGCTGGGGATCGTGTCGTTTTTTGCCGGACGGCTGCTCGCGCGGTGCACATTCCACCCGGAGCGCTTCCCGTGGCGCGCGTATGCGTGGGAGGACGGGCTGTGGAAGCGGCTTCGCATCCGCCGCTGGCAGGCGCGCGTGCCGGATATGAGCCGCCTGTTTACAAGGCTCATGCCCGCCAAGCGCCTGACAAAGGAGACTGCCGCCGACCTGCCGCGCATGATCGCGGAGACGTGCGTGGCGGAGCTGACGCACACAGTGCTGTCGTTTCTGGGGCTGGCGATGCCGTTTTTATGGCGCGGCGCGGGCGGCTGGATCGCGGCGGCGGTGTACATTGTGTTTGGAAATCTGACGTTTATTCTCGTGCAGAGATATAACCGCCCGCGGCTGCTGCGGCTGTATCAGCGGCAGCGCGCGGCGGGGAGCAAGGAGCACTGACCATGCGGACTTTGATATTGAGCTGCAACACCGGCGCGGGACATAATTCCTGCGCCCGTGCCATCCAGGAGGCGTACCGCGCAAACGGCGAGGTGTGCGACATTGTGGACGCGCTGACGTTCATCTCCGAGCGCGCGTCGCAGTTTATCTCCAACTGGCACACGCGCATCTATCTGTACGCGCCGCGGCTATTCAGCGCGGGCTACGAAAAGGCGGAGGAGCGCGACGATCTGTTCCGCGAGGGAACGGCGGTGTACCGCTACATCACCTCCGGCGTGCGCAAGATGTATGCGTGCATCACGGCGGGCGGGTATGACAACGTCATCTGCACGCACGTTTTTCCGGCGCTTGCGCTGACGGAGCTGCGGCGGCGTTTCCCGGAGCTGCGCGTGCTGACAAGCCATGTGTCCACGGACTACACCTGCTCGCCGTGCACGGCGGACTCCGCGCTTGACTGGTATTTCATGCCCGCGGCTGCGCTCGCGGACGAGTTCGCGCACTGCGGCATTCCCCGGGAAAAGCTGGTTGCGAGCGGGATGCCGGTGCGGCGCGAATTTTACGCCCGCCCGGAAAAGGCGCAGGCAAAGCGCGCGCTCGGCTTGCTGCCGGAGCAGCGGCATCTGGTGATGATGTGCGGCAGCATGGGCTGCGGACCGATGGAGGAGCTGACGCTGCTTCTCAGCGAGCGGATGCAGCCGAACGATGTCCTGAGTGTGGTATGCAGTAAAAACGAGGCGCTGCTTAGGAAGCTGCAAAAGCAGACGGCGGGCGCGGAGCATGTGCGCCTGCTGGGGCAGGTGGACGATGTACCCGCGCTGCTGCACGGGGCGGACGTGTTCCTTACCAAGCCCGGCGGCTTGAGCACGAGCGAGGCGGTCGCCGCACGGCTGCCGATGGTGCTGATCGACGCCGTTGCCGGCTGCGAAGAGCACAATCTGGACTTTTTCCTGCGCGCCGGGATGGCGGTCACAGCGAATACGCCGAACGAGATCGCGGAGCTTGCGCTGGCGCTTGTACACGACGATGCGCGCCTTGCGGAAATGCGCCGCGCGATGGAGAGCGTTGCAGGCACACCCGCCGACATCGTCCACGGCTGGCTGCGCGACCACCAAACGACATAAAAAACACCCTGCCGGTCTGCTTCGACCGGCAGGGTTTTTATGACCTGTAGAGTTACAGGGAGCTTTCCAGCGTGGCGCGGACGGCGTCGAGGAACGCGACGGACGTCACGCCCGTTTTGCCGCACAGGCAGGCGAGGTCGCCCGTCATCGTGCCGGACTGGATGGTGGCGATGCACGCCGCGTCGAGCTTATCCGCAAACGTTACGAGCGGCGCGTTGCCGTCCAGCTCGCCGCGCTTTCTAAGCGCGCCCGTCCAGGCGAAGATCGTCGCCACGGGGTTGGACGAGGTCTGCTCGCCCTTGAGGAAGCGGTAGTAATGGCGCGTGATCGTGCCGTGCGCCGCCTCGTATTCATAGTTCCCATCCGGGGAGACGAGCACGCTCGTCATCATGGCAAGACTGCCGAACGCGGCGGAGATCATGTCGCTCATCACGTCGCCATCGTAGTTCTTGCACGCCCAGATAAAGCCGCCCTCGGAGCGCATGACGCGCGCCACGGCATCGTCGATGAGCGTGTAGAAATAGGTGATGCCCGCCTTTTCAAACTCCGCCTTGTACTCCTCGTCAAAAATACGCTGGAAGATGAGCTTGAACGTCTGGTCGTACTGCTTGGAGATGGTATCCTTGGCAGAGAACCAAAGATCCTGCTTTGTGGTCAGCGCGTAGGCAAAGCAGCTCCGTGCAAAGGACTCGATGGACGAATCCTTGTTGTAAAGCCCCTGCAAAACGCCCGGGCACTCAAACTCGTAGATGGTCTTGGAAAACTCTGTGCCGTCTGTGCCGCGGAAGCTGAGCGTCGCCGTGCCGGGGCAGGGGACGCGGTACTCCGTGCCCTTATAGAGGTCGCCATAGGCGTGACGCGCGATGGTGATGGGCTTTTTCCAGCCGGAGACATATGCCGGGATCATGCCCGTGAGGATGGGCGCGCGGAACACCGTGCCGTCCAGAATGGCGCGGATCGTGCCGTTGGGGCTCTTCCACATCTCGTGGAGCTTATATTCCTCCATCCGCTGCGCGTTCGGGGTGATGGTGGCGCACTTGACGCCGACGTGCAGGCGCTTGATGGCGTTGCCCGCGTCGATCGTCACCTGGTCGCCCGTCTCGTCGCGGTGCGGAAGACCGAGGTCATAATATTCGGTGTTCAGCTCCACAAACGGCAGCAGCAGCCGGTCCTTGATCTCCTTCCAGAGAATGCGGGTCATTTCGTCGCCGTCCATCTCCACGATGGGGTTCATTTTGATTTTTTCCATAGTTCAGCCTTTCTGCGCGCGCTGGGCGGCGTAATAATTCATCAGGCAGCCTTCCAGCAAAATCTGGCGCTCTTCCTTCGTCAGCTCCGGCAGGTGCAGCGTGATTGGCGTGCAGCCCGCTTTGGTGACGATCTGCGCGGCAACGTCGCGCGCGCCGGACTCGATGGCGGCGCGGATGCCGGGGACGTAGACATAGTCGCCCGCGTCGTAGTCGAACGCGACGCCCTCGTCGATGGTAAAGGGCATCATGCCCCAGTTGATGCAGTTGGAGCGGTAGCGCTTGGTGGCAAATTCATAGCAGATATTCGCCGCGCCGCCGAGCACACGCTGGCAGGATGCCGCCTGCTCGCGCGCCGAGCCGTCGCCAGGCTTGTTGGCAAAGATGACCGAGCCGACCGAGAGTGTGCTGAGCGCGGACGCATCCTTGCCGAGCGTCTTCATCACATCCAGAAGCTCCGCGTCGGGCGTACCTGCCTGACGGGACGCTTCGAGCGCCTGCGTCTGCTGCGCGCGCGCCACATACTGCGGCTCGCGCCGCGAGAGCGCGAACGTCGCCAGCTTCAGCGGGTTCGAGCGGTAGGACGACGTTTCGCCCGACGGGATGAGCTCGTCCGTGGTGGTGACGGGATCGTGGATGACGCACGCGAGCTTTAAGAGCAGGTCGTCCGTCAGCTTCGGGATCTTCGGCCACTCGGTGATGTTCGGACCGAATTTCAGCTCGGCAGTCGCGTCGGGCTTGCCGAAGCCGAAGTAGCAGCGCTTTTCGTACACGCCCGCGTCAAAGTGCGCCGTGTGCGGCGCGGGGGCAGTGTAGTCGATGTCAGTCGCGGCGGTGAGCACGCCGTGATTGCGGGCGGTGGCTGCGATGGAGCGCGCGTCCATGAGCATCACGGCGGCAAGCTGCCCGTTCGCGGGCTTCGAGCCCTCTCGGTTGGGGAAGTTGCGCGTGGTGTGGCGGATGGACAGCGCGTCGTTTGCCGGCACGTCGCCCGCGCCGAAGCACGGACCGCAGAAGCACGGCTTAAACAGCGCGCCCGCCTCCAGCAGCCGCTGCTGCACGCCGCTTTGGATGAGTTCGAGATTGACCGGGATGGACGGCGGATAGACCGACAGCGAAAAGTATCCGCAGCCGACGTCGTACCCGTCCAGAATGGCGGCAGCCTCGGCGATGTTATCATACATACCGCCGGAGCAGCCGGCGATGATGCCCTGATCGATGTGCAGCTTGCCATTTACCAGCTTGTCGGTCAGATGCAGCGACACCTTGCCGCCGAACTGCTGCTGCGCGAGCTGCTCGGTCTGGCGCAGGATGTCCGCGCCGTTTTCCTGCAAATCGTGAATGGTGAACGCGCGCGAGGGATGGAACGGCAGCGCCGCCATCGGCTCGATCTGTGACAGGTCAATAATAATTGCCGCGTCATACTGCGCACCCTCGGCGGGCGCGAGCCGGCGGTACGCGTCCGCACGCCCGTGCTGCGCCAGATATTCCTCGACTTTGTCGTCTGTCTGCCAGATGGAGGACAGGCACGCCGTCTCCGTGGTCATCACGTCGATGCCGATGCGGAAATCCATCGGCAGGGAGGCAACGCCCGGACCGGCAAATTCCAGCACCTTATTCTTGACAAAGCCGCTGTCGTACACCGCGCCGCACAGCGCGATCGCCACGTCGTGCGGACCGACGCCCTGCCGGGGCTTGCCGGTGAGGTACACCAGCACGACCGGCGGCATGGCGATGTCGTAGGTGTTCTCTAAAAGCTGCTTGACGATCTCCGGGCCGCCCTCGCCAACGCCCATCGTGCCAAGCGCGCCGTAGCGCGTGTGGCTGTCAGAGCCGAGGATCATCCGCCCGCAGCCGGTCATCATTTCGCGCGCGTACTGGTGAATGACCGCCTGATTGGCGGGCACATAGATGCCGCCGTATTTTTTTGCGGCGGACAGACCGAATACATGGTCGTCCTCATTGATCGTGCCGCCCACGGCGCACAGGCTGTTGTGGCAGTTCGTCAGCACATAGGGGACGGGGAAGTGGGTAAGCCCACTCGCGCGCGCCGTCTGGATGATGCCAACGTAGGTGATGTCGTGCGAGATGAGCGAGTCAAAGCGGATGCGCAGGTGCTGCTCGTCGCCGGACGAGTGCGCGTGCAGGATCTGCCACGCGATCGTGCCCGCACGGCTGCCGTCCGCCGCGCTCTGCGGCTTGCCGTTTTTCAGAACGGTCGGGTTGTTCCAAAGCTGCATGAATGTTCGCCTTCTTTGCTGTGTAATTTTGTTTGACAACAGTATAACAGCTTTCGCGGCGTTTCGCAAGTAAAAAGTCTACTAAAATTGCAGGCTAAAAAAAGTTTTTATTCATTTTTGAAGGATTCACTGCATGAATGCGGGCAAAAACGTTCCGTTATGAATTTTTTCAAAATACCACTTGCATTTTTGCGAAATATGCTTTACAATGTGAAAAAAGCAACAGAGGGGGGCTCGGCAATGGAAGAAAAGAAGACGCTGTTTGGGCTGGACGTCGCGCGGCTGAACGAGACGATCCGGGCGGAGTACGCCATTGATCCGCATTATTATGAGGATCACATGATCAAGCGCGGTCTGCGAAATGACGACGGAACGGGCGTTCTGGTCGGCGTGAGCAAGGTCGGCAGCGTGCAGGGCTATTATGTGGTGGACGGCGAACGCGTGCCCACCCCCGGCAAGCTGTATTACCGCGGCATCAGCGTGGAGGACATCGCCGACGCGCACCGCAAAAACAACACCTTCGGCTATGAAGAGGTGGCGTATCTGCTGCTGCTGGGGTCTCTGCCCACCAAAGAGCAGCAGGCGATCTTCAACCGCGGACTGTCGCAGGCGCGAAAAATGCCCGCCGCCTTTACCGAGGACATGATCCTCAAAGCCCCCAGCCGCGACATTATGAACCAGCTCGCACGCAGCGTGCTGGCGCTGTATTCATTTGACGATCAGGCGGACGATACTTCGCTGCCGAACATCCTGCGGCAGTCGATCGAGCTGGTCAGCCGCTTCCCGCTGATCGCGGCGAACGCCTACGCGGCAAAGCGGCATTATTTCATGGGTGAGTCACTGGTGCTGCACAATCCGTCGCCGGAGCTTTCGGTCGCCGAGAATCTGCTGCGCATGATGCGCCCCGACCAGAGCTATACCTCGGAGGAGGCGCATCTGCTCGATCTGATGCTCATCCTGCACGCCGAGCATTCCAGTAATAACTCGACTTTCGTCTGCCGCGCCATCTCGTCCTCCGGGTCTGATACCTACAGCGCTATCGCCGGGGCGGTCGGTTCGCTGAAGGGTCCGCTGCACGGCGGCGCAAACGCCAAGGTCATGCGGATGTACCGCGACATCTGCGCCCACATCGGGCATACGCCCGACGACGCGGCGCTGGGCGCGTACCTTGACCGTATCCTGGACGGCGAGGTGGGCGACCGTTCGGGGAAAATCTACGGCTTGGGGCACGCGGTGTATACGATGTCCGACCCGCGCGCCATCGTTATTCAGAAATACGCCGCCGATCTGGCGCGCGAAAAGGGCTGCCTTGCCGATCTGGAGCTGATGGAGCGCATCGAGCAGATGGGCATCGAAAAAATCACGAAGCGCAAGAAGCTGGACATCCCGATGTGCGCGAACGTGGACTTCTACTCCGGCTTCGTGTACGATATGCTGGGCATCCCCGAGGATCTGTTCACGCCGGTGTTTGCCGTGGCGCGCATTGCGGGCTGGTGCGCACACCGCATGGAGGAGGTCGCCACCGGCGGCCGCATCATGCGCCCCGCGTACCGCACCGCCCTCAAAACGCACGAATATATCCCGCTGGAAGCAAGATGATTGAAGCTGTCCGCCGAAACGAACCCGTTTCGGCGGACTTTTTTACTCTTTTGCGGCAAAGTGACAGATTGTTCTTGGCAGAGCTGCGCGAAATATGGTATAATATCACCAATTATGGGAGAGGGAAACGAAATTGTATGCGAAAATCGGGACTCAACCTGAGTGGGATCAAGGAAAATAACCGCGCGCTTATCTTGCAGATGATCTGCACCGCCGGTCAGATCACGCGCAGCGAGCTGGCGGCGCGCTCAAGGCTGTCGCAGATGACGGTCACGAACATCGTCAACGAGCTTCTCGGCAAAAAGCTCATTGAGGAGCTGCAGCCCGGGGAGCACGCCAAGCTGCCGGGGCGCACGCCGATGGTGCTGCGCGTGTGCGCGCACGCGCCGGTCATTTTGGGCGTGTTCATCTCCCGCTGCTGGATCTACGGCGCGGTCGGCGATTTTTCCATGCACCTGCTTGACCGCGAGGAGGTCGCGCTGGGTGAGGTCGAATCGGAGCAGACGGTGCTGGAAAAGCTGCGCTGGCTCGTGCAGACGCTCATTGCCCGCTGCGAGCGCACCATCTGCGGCATCGGCGTGGCGACGGTCGGCGCGGTGAACCCGGAAAACGGCAGCATTGCCTATATTACGAGCTTTTACGGCATTGAAAAGCTCTCGGTCGCGGATTTCCTGCGCGGGCATTTCCCGTACCCGGTCTACGTCGCCAACGATATGCAGGCGGCGGGGCTGTGTGAGCTGTATTTCGGCGTCGGGCGGGAGGAGGACGACTTCCTCTACGTCGGCATCACGAACGGCGTGGGCGCGGCGCTTATCTCAAACCGCGAGCTGTTTGAAAGCCACGGCGAAATGGGGCATATGTCCATCAACTGCAACGGTCCGCAGTGCACCTGCGGCAATAACGGGTGTTTGGAGCTGTATGTCAGCACACCGCGCATTTTGCAGCGCATCCGCGAGGACTGCGGCGTGCAGCTTTCCACCATGCAGCAGGCGGTGGCGCTTGCGATGGAGGACCGCACGGCGTACACAACGCTTTATAACGCGCTGCGCCGTCTGGGCTACGGCATCAACAACTACTTAAACCTCATCAACGTCCCCACCGTCGTGCTGGGACATGACGCGTTCTTCCTGCCGGACGAGCTGATCGCCAGTATGCAGGCACACATCGAATCCACCGGCATCGCGGTGCATTTGATGGACCGCGAGCTGCGTATCCTGCGCTCCACCTTTGAGGACATCGCGCCGCTCTACGGCTCGCTGTGTGTCTTTTTGCAGCGCATTTTCTGCGGCGATTATCCGATCGACGAGCTGCTGTCCATCGGGCAGGAGGGCGCGGCGGTCTGATCGTTCCGGCGGCGTCATACAGTAATACAGCGCGGCGTATGCCGCGCCGTACATAAACGAAACCGACTACGAACAGAAAAGGAGAAATGATATGGGTCTTATCAAAGCTGCATTGGGCGCGGCCGGCGGCGTGCTGGCGGACCAGTGGAAGGAGTATTTTTACTGCGAGGCGATCCCTGAGAGCGTGCTGGCGGT
>CAKUED010000013.1 GCA_934646005.1 uncultured Oscillospiraceae bacterium | reverse complement strand
GATATTCAGTTTTGAAAAAGTGTAGAAAAGCGGAAGAAGCCCGAAGTATCAAGGGTTTGCGAGGTCACCCCGGAAAGTGACCGACACGATTTCGAGTCAGGGCCGTTATAACCACTTCGATACCACTCCGTATGCCGGACTATTATAACAGGCGCGGGGCAGAAAATCAAGCGGCGGTTTTGCCGGCGGGAAAATTTTTCAGCATTTTCCGTTTTTTCGCAACCGGCGGCGGATTTTTTTCGTCTTAGGGTATGGAGGCGTCAGTTGGCGCGGCAAATTTCTTAAAGTTTTCTAAAGACGGCGCGCACGGGCTTTCTATTTTGCCGCCTTCATGGTAAAATGGACTGTACGATCAGACCCATCACAGACAGATCGGAGGAATATGGAATGAAAAAACGCATACTCGCGGGGCTGCTCGCGCTCGTAATGCTGCTGGGCGTGCTTGCCGGATGCAGCAAAAAGGGCAGTGACACCGCAAACCCCGGCAGCACAGACGCCGTGACTCCGTCCGGCGGCAAGCCGACCGCGCAGACCACACCCAAATACGGCTGGAAGATCGACACCGTCGATCTCGATCTTGACGAAGGCATCAGCTATATGTCGTCGGTGCTGCTGAGTACCGACGCACTGTACTTCACCAGCGACGTCATGACCGACCCCGGCAGCGGCGACGACTTCCTGGAATACTCCGAGTCGGAGCAGTACGCCCGCGAGGTGGCGACGGCTGTGGCGGACGCGCCGGCGGATCAGGTCGCGGACGTGCTGGAGGACGCAGCCGCCGCAGACGAGGTCTCGGATACGCCCGTTGCGGAAGAGCCGATGCCTGACCGGGAATATATCCCGCCCACATACGAAACGCAGCTTTTCAAGATCGACCTTGCCACCGGCAAGTCCGAGCATCTGGAATGGTTCAAGGCGCCCACCGTCCCCGACGGCTACGAGGGCTGGACGAACATCACGCTCCTGCGCGTAGAAGACGACGGCTCGCTGTGGGTGGCAGACCGCACCGGCACTTATACATACGACCTGCCGGAGAATTTTGACCCGAATACGCAAAGCCAGTACGACTACTATGTCCAAGGCCCGACGACGCGGCATCTGTTCCACTACGCCGCCGACGGCACGGTCATTCACGAAGTCCCGCTGCCCGCCGAGACAACGGAGGGCGACGGCAGCTCCATGGACATCATGCTCGTCGATGAGCTGGGGCAGGTCTATCTGACGGATTACACCACTGTCACCATCATGGACGCCGACGGCAAAACGCTCAAGACGCTTGAGGCAGACGGCAACAGCAGCCCCATGGCGTTCTGCGGCAAATTTGCGATGCAGAGCTGGGGGGAGAATGCTCAGACCATGCGCATCCTTGACCCCAAGACGCTGGAGCTGGGCGACGCGATCACGATGCCCTACAACGCATGGAACTACTACGCCTCCTACGATCCTGCGTTTGATTTCTATTACATGAACGCCGGCGTGCTCTACGGCTACCGCACGCAGGAGCAGCAGTCGGAAAAGGTGCTGGACTGGATGGACTACGACATCGACTTCGACACCATCAACCAGACCGAGCCGCTCGCCGACGGGCGCATCCTCGGCATTTTGCAGACCTATAACGACGATTATACCCAGACGTCCTACTCCCTGCTGCTGTGCTCGCCGGTCGATCCTGCCACGCTCCAGCAGCGCAAAACGCTCACCATCGCCTGCCTGTACATGGACTATGACCTGCGGCAGGAAATTCTGAAATTCAACAAGAGCCAGCAGGATGTGCGCATCACCATCAACGACTACTCGCAGTATATGGACGAGAACGGCTATCAGTCGGCGCTGACAAAGCTCAACACCGAAATTCTCTCCGGCAAAGTGCCCGATCTGTTCATGACCAACGGTCTGCCGATCGAGCAATACGCCGCGCAGGGCATTCTGATCGACCTCAAGCCGCTGATCGACAGCGACTCCGAGCTGAGCTATGACCAGCTCATGACGAACGTCGCCGACGCCGCCAGCGTGGACGGCAAGCTCTACGAGGCGTTCTCCGAGTTTACGATCATGACCGTAGCGGTGCTCAAAAAGGTCGCGGACAATTTCCAGAGCTGGACGCTCGCCGATGTGCACAGCGCGATGGATATGCTCCAGCCGGGCGCGTCGGTGTTCGGCACGGGCTACACGCGCGACAGCGTGCTCCAGTCCTGCGTGGGCAACGCCATGGCGAAGTTCGTGGACTGGAACACCGGCAAGTGCTCGTTCGATTCGCAGGAATTTAAGGATCTGCTGGCATTCGCCAACGAGTTCCCGGAAACCTTTGACTGGGAGAATTACGATTACTCCAGCGACACCGACAGCTACACCGCCATGCGCAACGGGCTGCAGCTCATGCTGCCGACCAGCGTCTACTCGCTGGAGGATCACCTCTGGACGCTGGCGGCGCTGAACGCGGATGCTTCGTTCGTCGGCTACCCCAGCCAGGACGGCAGCGGCAGCACGTTCGTGCTGACGGGCGGCGTTGCCATCTCCGCCGCGTGCAAGGAGCAGGACGCCGCGTGGTCGTTCGTGCGCAGGCTCTTCACGGCGGATTTCCAGCGCGGCCGCTACTATTACGGTCTGCCGTCCAACGCCGAGGTCTTTAACGAGCGGCTTCAGGAAGTGATGACCGTGGATTATCAGACGGATGAGAACGGTCAGCCGCTGCTGGACGAAAACGGTAATAAGCTCACCGACCCGAAGGCGATCTACTGGGGCAACGACGGCGAGCAGTATTCCATCGACGCCATGTCGCAGGAGCAGGCGGATCAGGTGATGGCGCTGTACAACAGCATCCACACCATGAACGGCAGCAACGACGCCATCTACAACATCGTCACCGAGGAAGCCGGCGCCTACTTCGCCGGACAGCGCTCGCTGGACGATGTGGCAGGCATCATCCAGAACCGCGTCGGTCTGTACGTCGCGGAGCAGAAGTAAATAGCAAGGAGACCCCCGCCGGAATTTCCGGCGGGGATTTTGCGCCGCACCCATGCCTTCCCCTTGAGGGGCAGATTCCCCCTATCAGGGGGAAATGTCCCGAAGGGACAAAGAGGGTAGGGATAGGTGGCTCGCGCAGCGAAACGGATGAGGTGAAAGCTTCTTATTTTTGAGCTGCTACGCGTTTCGTCGTAACGTAGGGGCGGGGCTTGCCCCGCCCGCGCAGGACGCAAAAACAATTTTGCACGACGATTGGCGACCTCGTAATGTGTCTGTAGGGGTCGATGCCGCGCTCTCCCCGGCAGATTGTATTTGCAAACCTGCACACGCCATCGGCGACCCTGCACAACGTCCTGTAGGGGCGGACGCCTCTGTCCGCCCGGCGGTACGCACCTGCAAACACGGATGCACCGATGCAAACCCACACACCGTTTGTAGGGGTCGATGCCCACATCGACCCGTGCAGCAGGCACAATCGGTTTTACGAAACATTGCGGCAAAAACGGGTGTACCCAACGGGCGGACAGGGTCGTCCGCCCCTACGGGTGCGTTCGTGTTCGCATCGGTGCACCAAAATTTGCAACGTCGTTCCGCGCGGGCGGGGTAGAACCCCGCCCCTACGGCAAATAATTACTTGTTCACTATTCACTATTACCTATTCCCTCAATTCGCCCCTCCCCTAACATTACGACTAAAAATGTGCCCGCGGTGTTTTTGCACCGCGGGCTTCTTTCACGAAAACAGTTCCGTGTCTTTTTTGCCCTCTATGTACCAGCCGTCATAGCCGCGCTGTTTTTCCAGCTCCAGCGTGCCCTGCACGCCGCTTTCGGTCTCGAAATCCGCCATGGTCTCGCGGTCGCTGCCGGTGAGGCGGAGCTTTGTGCCGGCGGGGAGGGTCTGCTGCGTGCCGTCGCGCAGGGTGACGGGGAGCGCCGTGCGCAGGGTCAGCTCCTCGCTGCCCTCCAGCGTCCAATAGCCGTCGAGCGCCGCAAATTCGCCGCCCACGCCGTAGAACATCGCGCGCGCCGTATACGTCCCGCCGGGCAGCGCGGCGGTGTCGGTCATATAGACGATGCCGTCCTCGTCGATCTGCTCGACCCTGCCTGCGACGCACACGCTGCCGTCGGCGTCCTGCGTGCGGATCTCGTCCGCGATGGGGATGCTCTCCAGCCCCGCGCCGCCGAGCCGCCAGCCGTAGGTCAGCGTGCCGCCGGAGACCGTATCGCCGCTGACATACAGCTCCGCGACGTTATCGCCGTCCAGATCGGCGATCCAGCAGCGCGCGTCCAGCAGCGTCATATTCGCCTCGTACACGGCGTTTGCCTGCGTCACGCGCAGCTTCGCCACGGGCGTTACGGCGAGCGCGCCGGTCTGCTGCGAAAATGCGATGGTCTCCTTCTGCCCGTTGCCGCTCAGATCATAGTGATACGCTGTCCCGGCGGTCAGCTCCGCGGCGCTCAGCGGCACGGCGTAGTGCAGCAGCTGCACCGATTCCTCCGCCTTCCCCTGCCGGAAAATGCGCACGGGCACGATCAGGCGGCGCTCCCGCTCACCAAATTCATCCGCCCAGCTCAGCTCCAGCTCCGCCTGCTCCACCGGCGCGCGCATCACCAGCAGCAGCGGCGTGTCCGCGTCCCACTGCTCCATCCACCACACGCGCTCGGTGCGCACATAGTCCTTCGCTGTCTCGTCGTACTCCACGCGGCTGATCCACACCTTGGGCAGCGCGCGCGTCGTGCGCAGCACGATCTCTTCGCCGTCCGCGTCCACGCTCACGCGCATCGCCCCGGCGGGCGCTTCCTCCACCCACTCGCCGCTGAGAAAATCCGTGTCCGGCACGGTCGTCTCCGCCGTGTCGTCCGCGGTCGGCTCGTCATCCGGCTCGGTCTGCTCGGTATCCTGCGGCATATCCGCCGGGTCTGTCTGCTCCACAGTCGGTGGCTTTACGGCGTCAAGCATTTCCTTCGGCAGCTTTTTGCTGCACGCGGCGAGCGTCAGCATCGCCAGCGCTAAAAATATCAGAATCCACCTGCGCATCGTCTGCCCCTTTCCGCCCGCGCACAGCGCGGGTAGTTTGTTTTTTCCCAGAATAGCGAATGCGCGGTGTTATGTCAATCGAATCGGGCGGAAATTCAGAAAAAGTTCAGAATTTCGGCGCACGGAAATATTTCCGTTTTCCTATTGAAAACCGTAAAAAAACCGCTATAATGACCTATACACGCTATAAAAGGGGGCAGAAGAATGCGCACAATGAAATCGCAGGCGGTATCCCTGACCGAGGGCTCGGTCTGGCGCGGGATGCTGCGCTTTTTCCTGCCCATCATGCTCGGCACGGTGTTCCAGCAGCTCTATTCGATGGTGGACGCCGTTATTCTGGGGCAGTATGTCGGCAAAACGGCGCTTGCCGCCGTCGGCGGGTCGGATTTTGTCATCATCAACCTCATCGTCGGTTTTTTTGTCGGGCTGTCGTCCGGCGCGGCAGTCGTCATCTCGCAGCGCGCGGGCGCGGGCGAGGCAGACGCCGTGTCGCGCGCGGTGCGCACGGCGATGCTGCTGTCCTTCTGGATCGGCGCGCTCGTCACGGTACTCGGCATCGCGCTGGCAGAGCCGCTGCTGCACGCGCTGGGCACGCCCGAGGAGACGATGCAGTACTCCATGGACTACCTGCAATGGTACTTTGCGGGCATGATCCCGTCCATGATCTACAATATGGGCAGCAGCGTCCTGCGCGCGTTTGGCGACGCGAAGCGCCCGCTCTATTTCCTGCTGGTCTGCGCCGCCGTCAACACGGGGCTGGACCTGCTGTTTGTCATCACGTTCAAGATGGAGGTCGCCGGGGCGGCGATCGCCACGAGCATTTCGCAGCTCGTGTGCGCGGTGCTCGTGCTCGCAACGCTCCTGCGCCTGCCCGATCCGCAGCGCCTGCGGCTGAACACGCTGCGCATGGACCGCAGGCTTCTCGGGCGGATGCTCACCATCGGGCTGCCCGCGGGCATCCAGTCGATGCTCTACTGCGTGACGAATCTGTTCGTCCAACGCGCGACGAATATGCTCGACACCGACACCGTCGCCGCCTGGGCGGCGTTCTGGAAGCTCGACGGCGTGTACTGGCCGATCTCCAACGCGCTCGGCATCGCCGTGATGACGTTCGTGGGGCAGAATTACGGCGCGCACCGGCGCGAGCGCATTTTCCAGTCCATCCACGCGGGGCTGGTGCTGCATCTGCTGATCTCGGCGGTGTTCGGAGCGCTGATCTTTGTGTTCCGCCGCCCGATCATCCGGCTTTTCTGCGAGGACGAGGCGGTGATCGCGCACGGTTTGCAGATCGTGGAGTATCTCGCGTTCTGCTACCCGCTGTTTTCGCTGACGGAGGTCTTTTCCTCGTCCATGCGCGGCGCGGGCAACGCCGTTAAGCCCACGGTTATCACGCTGCTCGGCGTGTGCGTGCTGCGCATGGCGATGCTGTTTTTCATCACCTTCCCCCACCCGAGCAACCTCACCATCGCCATCTGCTATCCCGTCACCTGGGCGGTCTCGTCGCTGATGTTCCTGATCTACTACAAATTCGGCAACTGGCTGCCCGCGTGGAAGGAAAAAGCGTAAAAATTACCCCACTTGTTTGAACAGCACCCCATTTGTTAGACAGTATGCTATACGATCTGACAAGTGGGGTGATTTTGTCCCTTTTCTGCGTGAGCGCTTTCAGCTACTCGTAAACAGGCTCTCTGCTGTTTTGTCCCGGTAAAAGCAGAAAATCGCGCGCGACCGGGTTCGGTCGCGCGCGATGCTTTTGAATTACCGCACCGCGTCGGCCTCGGCATTTTTGCCAAGCCTGCGGAGCATGGTCTTTTTAACGGCGCGGAAGATGTTCTGGTAGCCGGTGCAGCGGCACAGATGCCCGGAGAGGAGCTTGCGCAGCTCGTCGTCGGTGTACTCCACGCCCGCGTTCACGATCTCGGTGGCGGTGAGGATAAAGCCCGGGATGCAGAAGCCGCACTGGATGGCGGTCTCATCCATGAACGCGCGCTGCACATCAGAGATCGAGCCGTCAGGATTCATCAGCCCCTCCAGTGTGATGATGTGCTTGCCCTCCGCCCACACGGCGAGATACAGGCAGGTATTGATCGCTTCGCCGTCGATGAGCGCGGTACACGCGCCGCATTCGCCGACCTCGCAGCCCTTTTTGACCGACGTGAGCCGGAAGTCATTGCGCAGCATATCCGTCAGGCTGGCGCGCACGTCCACGATCTGCTCCACGTCCTTGCCGTTGATGTTGCATTTTACAAGCTGATACTGTGCCATTACACGTCACCTCCGCAGCGTTTGACCGACTCGATCAGGCAGCGCTTCGCCATTTCCACCGCGATGTGCAGGCGGAAGGCTTTGCTGGCGCGCCAGGAATCACGCGGGTTGATGTTCTCCAGCACCTTGCGGGAAAATTCCTCGACGGTTTCCATCGTGATGGGCTTGCCGCCTATAAACTCCTCCGCCGCCGGGGCGCGCATCGGCACAGGACCGGCGACGCCGTAGGCGATGCGCACGCGGTCGAACGCCGTTTTGTCCGCGGACAGGCGGCAGTTGACCGAGCAGCCCGTGGTAGCGATCTCCATGGCGTTTCGCATACCGTACTTGAGGTAACACCCCTTCGTGCCTTCATACGACGCCTTGGGGATGAGGATGGCGGTCTGAATTTCGCCCTCGGCGACATTGATGTCCACCGTGCCCGCCTTGATGTAGAAGTCCTTGATAGGCAGATAGCGCTTGCCGTTCACGCCCGTCAGCTCGATGATCGCGTCCCACGCAAAGAGCGTGGAGGCGGAATCCGCCGACGTCACGCCGTTGCAGGTGTTGCCGCCGATCGTACCGGCGTTGCGGATCTGCGGTCCGCCGACCATATCGACCGCCTCGCCGAGGACGTTGATCTTTTCAATGATGATGGGGTCATGCGTAATGTGCGAAAACGTGGTGAGCGAGCCGATGCGGATATTCTCCTGCTCGTCGATCGTCACGCCGCGCATGGAGCTTATCTTCTGGATGGAGATGAGCTCCTTGCCCGCGCGGCGGCCTTCGCGCATCTGCACCAGCACGTCCGTGCCGCCGGCGATGATCTGTGCCTCGGGATGCTCCAGCCGCAGCTTGACGGCTTCCTCCACGCTGTATGCCTCGTAGAGGGCTTTCATATCATACATGGCGCATTCCTCCTTCAGTCCTTGATAAGTCCGGCTTTGGTGAACTCCGCAAACAGAACGTGCGGCGTGATCGGGCAGCGGTCGATCGCCACGCCGGTCGCCTGATAGATCGCGTTGCGGATGGCGGGCGCGGGCGAGCACGCGGGCGGCTCGCCGAGCGCCTTGGTGCCGTAAGCCGAGGTCGGCTCGTAGTTTTCCACGAACTCCGCTTCCAGATCCGGGTGATCCATAAACGTGGAGAGCTTGTAGTCCAGCAGGTTGTTGTTGAGCGGGCGGCCCGTCTTGGCATCGAACAGAAGCTGCTCGGAAAGCCCGAAGCCGATGCCCATCGACATACCGCCGTGCACCTGTGCTTCGGCAAGGGCGGGGTTGATGAGCCTGCCGCAGTCGTGGACGTTGACGATGTTCAGAAGCTTCACCTTGCACATCGGGATGTCCACCTCCACCTCGGCAAACGTGCAGCCGAAGGAGTAGGCGTTGTTGCGGATGGTATACGTCGATTCCGCCGTCAGATGCTCGGAATGGACGGGGTTATACTGTGCGGTCATCGACAGCTCCGAAAGGCTCATCAGCACGCGGCCGTCGGTCGTGCGCACGATGTTGGAGTCGATGATGTCCATATTGTACGTCGCCTGCCGCGTGACCTCGCAGGCGTAGTCCAAAATCTTCTTTTTCAGCAGCTCCGCCGTCTGCCGGATGGAGAAGCCCGCCGTAAACGTCTGACGGGAGGCGTATGCGCCCAGACCCGTGGGGGTCACGTCGGTGTCCTGGCAGGACAGGACGTGCACCTTTTTGTAGTCCGACAGCCCCATCACCTCGGCGCACATCTGCGCATAGGCGGTGTCCGCGCCCTGACCGATCTCCGTTTCGCCGACCTGTAAATTGATCGTGCCGTCGAGGTTGAGCTGCAACCGGCAGGACGAGGTCTCCAGCGAGATGGGATACACGGCGGTGTTATACCAGAACGTCGCCATGCCGACGCCGCGGCGGATAGGTCCTGTCTGGTTCTGATATTTTTTGAGCTTTTCTTCGTAGCCGATCGCCTTCATGCCCTTTTCCATGCACTCGCGGAACGAATCGGTGTACAGCTCATTGTGCGAGAAGCCGTCCACATAGCCCTTTTTCATCAGGTTCTGCCAGCGGTACGCCAGCGGCGTCATGCCGACCGCCGCCGCACATTCCTCGGCGTGCGATTCATCGGCAAACGACGCCTGCGGCATTCCGTAGCCGCGCATCGCGCCCGCCGCAGGGCGGCAGGTGAACACGGTGTAGGCGTCGCCCTCAAAATTCGGGCAGGGATAATGCTGGTTGAACGAGCCCAGCGCCTTGGCGACGATCGAATGACCGTGCGAGGCGTAAGCGCCCTGATTGGAGAAGCATTCGACCTTTTTCGCGGCGATCGTGCCGTCCTTGCGCAGCCAGGAAATAATATGGATGCGGATGGCGTGGCGCACACGGTTGGAGACGAACGTCTCCTCGCGCGAGCAGTCGAGCTTGACCAGCCGCCCACCGACCTGCGTGCAGCACCATGCACACAGCGGCTCATACAGCGCGTCCTGCTTGTTGCCGAAGCCGCCGCCGATGTAGGGCTTGATGATGCGGATGTCGCCCCACGGACGACCGAGCGCCTGCCCGACGATGCGGCGGATGATGTGCGGGATCTGCGTGGACGACGTGACGACCAGCCGCCCGTTTTCCTCCTGACAGAAGCAGCCGTGGTTTTCGATGTGGCAATGCTGCACGGTGGGCGTGTCGTACCAGCCCTCAACGCGGATCAGCCCCGGCTCCTGGATCGCCTCGGCATAGCTGCCGGCTGCCATCGTGGTGTGGTTGAGGATGTTGTTGGGGTACTTTTCATGGAGCTGCGGCGCGCCGGGCTGCATCGCCTCCTGCACGTCCAGCACGAACGGCAGCTCTTCATATTCCACCTGAATGGCGCGGATCGCCTGATTGGCGGCGACCTCATTTTCCGCGATGACGGCGCACACATCGTCGCCATAGTAGCGCACATGGCGGTTCAGCAGATACCTGTCACGCACGTCCTGATGGTGCGGGTCCATGGACCACGGGTGACCGGCGGTGGGGAACGGGATGTCCGGCACGTCAAAGCAGGTAAGGATCTTCACGACGCCCGGAATTTTTTCCGCCTCGGTCTTGTCGATGGACTTTACAAAGCCGTGCGCGATCGTCGAATGCTTGATGCGCACGAGCAGCGCCTCCTTCGGCGCAAGATCGTCATAGTATTTTGTCCGCCCGGTCGCCTTGTCAAAAGCGTCCACGCGCACTTCGCTGCTGCCTACGATGCTCATATCTGCTACCTCCTGTTTTTGTAGGGGAAGCCTCCGAATCATCCGCCACAGGCTTCGCCGGATCTTTTGCCGCAATGCCGCGGCTTTGAAAACTTGAAATACACAAAGTATTCCGGCGTTTCCAAAGTCTTGCCTTGCGGCAAAATCTCTCGCCGAATCCTCGCGGCGGCTGCTTCGTAGCCTTCCCTTTTTGGGCGAATTGTGAAAGCAAGAGTATAAAATCCGCCGATTTTCTATAAGTTTATATCATTATAACACCGAAAAAATCAAAGGGAAAGAAGAAGCATGATACTACTTTCAGGATAACGAATGTTTTCGGAACTGTCGAACGCTTTTGCGGGCGTTTGGTTATTTCTCCAAAAATCGGGTATTCTGTTTGGAGAAAATGACAGGAGGCATGACCCTATGGATCGCAAAAATTCCCCGCGCATCGGCTGCGTCGTGATGGCGGCGGGCACGGAGCAGGCGCGGCTGCTGCGCCCGTATAACGGCAAGGCGCTCATCGCCCGCGCGCTCGACGCCGTGCCGCCGGAGCTGGCGGGCGATACCGTCGTCGTCGCGTCGGGCGAGGGCGTGGCGGAGCTGGCGCGTGCGCGCGGCTTTGCCGTCCTGCCGAATGAGCAGCCCGCGCGCGGCATCAGCCGCACCATCCGCCTCGGCACGCAGGCGCTGTCCGGCTGCGACGGCATTTTGTACCTCGTCGCCGACCAGCCGCACCTGACGCGTGCGTCGGTCGCAAAAATCGCCGACGCGTGGCGTGTCCACCCCGACCGCATCGCTGCCGCGATGTGCGGCGAGCGCCGCGGCAACCCGAATCTGTTTCCGGCAAAATACTTCCCCGAGCTGTGCGCCCTCGAGGGCGCGCACGGCGGCACCCGCGTCATCCGCAACCACCCTGCCTCCCTCCTCCCCGTCCAGCTCCCCGAGCGGGAGCTCGTTGACTGCGACGGATGAAAAAACGCCCCGAAACCGCCTGGTTTCGGGGGCGTTTTTTATCGTTACGGAAGATTCGGAACAGGCGTGCCGCAGGACTGGCAGAAGCGGTCTGCCGGGGCGAACTCGTGACCGCAAGTCGGGCAGAAACGGGCGCGCGGGGCTTCGGGGGCAACCTCCGCAGGGGCTTCCTCTGCCGGCGTTTCGGCGGGAGCGGTCTCCGTCGGCGCTTCGGCGGGTGCTTCCTCTGCCGGTGCTGCCGGGGCTTCTTCCGCCGGAGTCTCCGCAGGCACTTCCTCTGTCGGCGCTTCGGCGGGTGCTTCCTCCGCCGGGGCTTCCGTCACGGGCGCTTCGGGGGCTGCCGGAGCGGTCGGCGCGACCGGGGCGGGGATGGTCGGCGGGGTCGGCTGTGCGGGCGCGGCAGGCGCGGACTTGGTCTCCACATAGAACGCCGCCTGCACGATGCCGAGGAACAGCGGTGCAAACAGGCTGAACGCGATGCTCAGCAGGGTATTTACAACGCGGAACAGCACGCCGATAAACGGAATGAGCGAGAGGATGAGCAGCACGAGCGCCGCCGCCAGATACAGCAGGACGATCAGCATATCCGCCCAGAACATCTTGCCCTTGTAACCCATCGTCTCCTGCTTGGAGAGCTTGATGGCGTCGGTCGCCTTCACGTCGTCGCGCGTCATGAGGATATACGGCGTAAAGCGGTATTCATACGCGCGGATGACGGCAAACACGATGCCCACGATCGGGATCAGCGCCCACAGGAAGATCCACAGCTCCATCCACGCAAGACCGCCCACGACGCGCCAGAAGCGGTCTTTTTTGAACGCGGCAAAGAGATAGGTGCTCTTGGGCTTGAGACCCGTGCGGTAGCTGTTGAGATAGATCATCGCCATGCCCGCCTCCAGCGCCCACGCCACGATGAACGCGCCGACAGGCACTGCGCCAAAGCCGATGAACGCCAGAAGCTCCAGCAGCCCGCACAGCAGCGAGATGCCCCACAGCGTGACCGGCTTCTGCCGGAGCACGGCAAACGCCTTTTTGTAGATGGATGTAACCATAGTATCTCCTCCTTTTTTTACTAGTTCTTATTAAAAATCTTGAAAAGATTTTTATAGCACCGCAGGTGCGTTAAGAACTGTATGAGACGGGGAATTGCACAATTGTGCAATTCCAGCGTGCGAAGCACGCGGGTTTCTTGATTCAATATTTGAATCAAGAAACAGTATTAATTCTCTAATTGCAGTATACGGCGGAAAAATCGGGAAGTCAACGGCATTTGCGTAAAATATTCGGGCTGCCCGAAAGCAGCCCGAAATTGCATTATTCTGCGCCGTCCAGCAGGGCGATCAGTTCCGCGCCGGAGCACGGGGTCACGCTGTATCGCCCCATGGCGTACAGGCACTGCCCCAGCCCGCGCACGAGCGTATTGCCATGCACGTCGCTTGAAAACGTGGCGAGCAGCCCTGCCTCGCGGCACAGCGCCTGCGAAAGCGTGGTATACACGCCCTCGGGATACGCCAGCGCCGTGACGGTCTGCCCCGTTCCCTCCCAAATTGCCTGCACCGACTGCGCCAGATCGTCGGAAAAAACAATGGCGTAGTCCGTCTGGCTCTCGCCCGGCAGAATGCCCGCCGTTTCGCGCACGGGCGCGGCATCGAGCTGCGGCGACTGGTGGAGGTCATAGGTGTGGCTGCCGATGGCGACAAGTCCCGACGCGATCATCTGCTGCGCTTCTTCGTAGGAAAAATGCGGCGTGATGGAAACACCGGTGTCCTTATAGGTGTCCTGCCCGACCGACACGCCGATGACGAACATCGCCGCCTTCATGCCGTAGTTCTGCAAAATGGGGTAGGCAAGCTCGTAATTGCTGCGGTAGCCGTCGTCAAACGTGATGAGGATGGGCTTTTCGGGCAAGTCTGCGCCGTGATAGACATAGTCGTAGACCTCGTCCAGACTCACGGCCGTGTAGCCCGCGCTTTGCAGCGAGCGCATCTGCTCGTCAAAAATTTCGGCGGTCATCGCGCCCGTGCCGTCGTCCTGCGCCAGCAGGTCGTGATACATGAGGACAGGCAGATCCTTTGTATACGCCGCCTCGTCAGCGACCGCCCCATGCGCGCAGAGCGTCCGCGCGTGCGCGTCCGCGTTCTCCCGCGTCACATACACGCCGAAATCGTCCGGGATGTAGACGGAGTCGTCGCCGAACATCCGCGCCAGCGCCATGCGCCCGACGTCGTTGCGGAAATGCGTCGCGTCGTAAAAATAGCGCGCATCACAGCTCACGGAGCTGTAGGAAAAATCCCAATAATCCGTCACGGCGGCGAGCTTTGTGTAAAAATCCGTGACTGCTTCGGCACTGTAGCCCTCAAAATAGTCGCGGTAGACCGGCGCGCAGACCACATACAGCCGCACGCCCGCGTCCCGGCACAGCTCCACGATCGCCGCCACGTCCTGCATACACGCGTCCGTATAGCCGAGCTGCGACGGTCCCCGCGGGTAATTCGTAAACACGGGGTAGTGCTCGTAATAGCGGTCGAGCGAGCCGATATTCTCCACATCCCGCGCGCGCTTGTCATACGCGCCGGTCTGTTCGTCAAAGACGTTGTAGCTCTGCGGCAGCAGCAGCTCATCCCGCTGCGCCTTCAGCTTATCGAGCGCATACTGCGGGCTCGCCAGCAGGTAGCCGCCGTAAAAGCCGAGCTTTCCCGCGCCGCTCACCGCCTCGTGCAGCTTGTAGCTGAGAGAATCCTCGCCCGTGGCGTAGGTCAGACCGTTGTCGATGTACACATTGAGGACGATATTTTTGACGGTGCAGTGTTCCAGCAGCCACTGGACCGTCAGGCGCGTGTCCTGCATATCCGCGCCGTAGACGAAGGTGTTGTAAAATTTCGCGTCCAGATACTCGTTCAGCACCTCTGCCGGGTACGAGCTGGTGGACGAGCAGCCGACGAGGTAGGAATCGTACTCGTCCGCGTGCTCCATCAGGTACGCGGTCTTGCCCACACGGGGGTTGAGCGTTTCGGCGTAGGAATACCAGACGTTCTGACCGAACACGCCGAACGGATCGACAAAAAAGTTCAGCGCCGCCACCGCCAGAACCAGCGCCAGCGCCAGCAGCAGGCACATCACGACCCAGCTTTTTGCTTTCATGGTGCGCCCTCCTTAATATTGTGCATAAATGAAGCCCGCGCCGGTGTAGCCGCCCAGCGCGCCGAGCAGCAGCAGAGCCGCCAGCCATGCGAGCGTCACAAGCCCCTGCACGGCGGGCTTTTGCCGCGCGAGAAGCGCGCGCGCCCTGCCGCCGCGCTCCTGATACACCTCCACCGCCAGCAGCACGAAAAGCCCCGCCAGCACGACGAGCCAGTCGGACTTTGTCATGCCGAGCGAGAACAGCGCGCCGCCGCGAAGCTGTGAAAGCGAAAAGTCCGTCACCGACCGCCGCAGCATGGAAAGCGCCGTCGTCAGCCGCGGCGCGCGGGTGATATAGCGCCCGATGAACACGATCACGCCCGTGCGCAGCATCTGCACGCCGTGCCAGAGCCAGCCGTCCCAGCGGATGGGGAGCTTTTCGCGCACGCGCACAAAGAGCGGCTCTAAAAGCAGCGCCGCCGTGATGAGCACGCCGTTATACAGCCCGAACGCGAGGTAGCGGAAATTCGCCCCGTGCCAGATGCCGATGATGAAATACACCACGAACGTCGCCATGGACGTGGCAAAAATTTTGCTCAGCATCCCGCGAAAATGCTTGCGGGCAAATGACCCCAGCGCGCGGAACGGGCGCGAGAGCGCCAGCGGGTAGAACACATAGTCGCGCATCCAGCTCCCGAGCGAGATGTGCCAGCGCCTCCAGTATTCCGTCAGGCTGCGGGCAAAGATCGGGCGCTGGAAATTTTCCGCCATGGTGATGCCGAGCATCTGCGCCGCGCCGCGCGAGATGTCGATGCCGCCGGAAAAATCGCAGTAGAGCTGCACGCAGTAGCCAAACACGCCCAGCACCAGCACCGCGCCGCCGTAGCTCTCGGGCAATGCAAACACCGTATTCACCAGCGCCGCCGTGCGCTCGGCGAGCAGCAGCTTCTTAAAATAGCCCCACAGGGCGAGCTGCAAGCCGCCGCGGATATTCTCCCAGTCGAGCGTGTGCTCCGCCAGAAGCTGCGGCGCGAGCGCGTCGTAGCGCCCGATCGGTCCCTGCACGATCTGCGGGAAAAACGACACAAACAGCGCGTATTTTGCAAAATTTTTCTGCGGCTGCACCTTGCCGCGATAGCAGTCCACCACATAGCCGATGGACTGGAACGTATAAAACGACACGCCCACGGGCATTAAAAGCTCCGGCGCAAAGATGGAAAGCCCCGTCCGGCGCGAGAGCGCCCCGGCGAGGAACGCCCAGTATTTGAGCGCGAACAGCACGCCGAAATTCAACAGGCACACCAGCCACACAGCGCCCTTGCGCCGCCGGTCGTGCGCGCGCTTGCGCTGCTTTTTCTCCTGCGCGTCCAAAGCCTTCCAGCGCGCGTTCAAAACGCCCAAGCGCCGCCCGGCGGTGTAGGTCGTCAGGGCGGTAAAGGCGAGGTAGCCGATCGTTTTTGCCCCACCGCACAGGTAAAACGCGCAGCTTGCCGCAAGCAGCAGCACCCACTGGAGCTTTCGCGGCAGAACGTAGTATAAAACGATCAGCCCCGCTAAAAACGCAAGGAACGTCAGCGACGTAAAGGACATACCTTAGCCCCTTGCGCGCTCGACGAGGTCATAGATCGCCTGCACGGAGTTGAAATTCTCCGGCACGAGATCATCGACCGAAATTTCCACGTCGTACTCGTCCATCAGCACGGTCACGAGCGTGACGAGGTCGAGCGAGTCGATGATGCCGTCGTCGATCAGGCGGTCGGACGCGGTAAAGTCGATGCCGGGGCACGTCTGCTGCAAAATATTCAAAAGCTGTTCCATGTCAGTGCTTCCTTTCTATCCGCCAGACCTGCGCCATGCGTCCGTCCGGCAAAAATCCGTTTTGTTCGTAAATGCGCCGCGCGGCGGCGTTGTCCTGCGCCGCCCACACGCGGCAGGTCTGCGCGCCGAAGCGCGCACAGAAGTCCCGCACGAGTTTGGATGCCAGCCCCCGCCCGCGCGCGGCGGGCAGCACGGCGAGATGCCGCAGCTCCATCGCGCCGCGATCGGGCCTTGCGTGCAGCACGGCGGTCTGTTCTGTGCCCAGCAGCCGCCCCTCCCGCGCCGCCAGCTCCAGTTCAGGGAGCGACGGGATGCAGCCGGTGTCGCGCGGGAAGCAGGCGCTTAAAATCTCCAGCGCCGCCTGTGCGGAAATTTCTTCGCACGGCGACGGTCCTGCGGGTGCTTCACCCGCCGGGCGCGTCCGGCGCTCCCGCGTGAGCACACGGCAAAAGCCGAGCGCGGCGAACCAGCTCTCCGGCAGCGCGGGGGCATTCGCGTAGGGATATTCGCACACTGTCCCCTCCGGCAGCGCCGCGCGCGGCGCGGCCGTGGGGTCGGTGACGTAAAAATACAGCCTGTCAACTGTTCCGCGCGCCAGCAGGAGCAGCCCGCCGTCCGCGCGTTCTGCGAATAATTGCCCGCTCTCGCACAGCTCGCGCAGCGCCTGCGCGGGCAATACGCAGTTTGTGATGAGCCCCGGGCGCAGGCACGCGCTCTGCGCCGCGCGCAGGGCGGCAAAATCGGTGATCTTATCCATCGAGACAGTCCTTTTTGAGCGCCGCACGGTCGATCTTGCCGTTTTGGTTATGCGGCAGGCGCTCACGCGCACAGAACACGTTCGGGAACATATATTTCGGCACGAGCGTGCGCAGGTGCGCCAGAATCTGCGCCGGCGTCGCCTCGCCCGCGTAGCAGCAGACGATGGCGTCCTTGCCTGCGTCAAACAGGCACGCCGCGTCGTTCACGCCGGGGCAGGACGCGAGCGCGCGTTCAATTTCGCCCAGCTCGATGCGGTAGCCCATGTGCTTGACCTGCCCGTCCTGCCGGGACTGGAAGATGAACAGCCCGTTTTCATCCTGCACGGCAATATCGCCCGTGCAGTAGATGCGCTCCGGGTAATTTTTTTGCAGCGGGTTCTGGATGAACGCGGCGGCGGTCTTTTCGGGGTCGTTGTAATAGCCCAGCGCCAGCCCCGTGCCGCGGATGCAGATCTCGCCCGGCTGCCCCGGCTTGACCGGCTGCCGGTGCTCATCCAGCAGGAATACGTCCTTATTGGCGCAGGGTCTGCCCGCGGGGATGGCCTCATGGTCGGCAAATTCCTGATCCACGCGATACCACAGCGCGTCCACGGTCGCCTCAGTCGGTCCATAAAGATTATAGTACTGCGCGTCGGGCAGCGCCGCGCGCCAAATATTTACGTCGCGGGCAAGCAGCGCCTCGCCGCCGAGCAGGACCTTGCGAATTTTTTCGGGGCGGTATTTTTCCAGCACGCCCGACGCGGCGACCAGGTGGAACGCCGACGTCGCCCATTGCAGCGCCGTCACGCCGTGCGCGTTCAGGTATTCGATGAGCAGCTTCGGAAACAAAAACAGCTTTTTGGGCAAAATATGGCACGTCAGCCCGCACGAAACGCAGATATACAGATCCTTGACCGAGCCGTCGAAATAAAACGGCGCTTGGTTTCCCAGCACGTCGTCCGGCGAAAATTCCGCCGCGCCCGCCAGCCAGTCGGCGAGGTCGATCACGCCCCGGTGGTGGCAGGCGATGCCCTTGGGCACGCCCGTCGAGCCGGAGGTGAAGATGATATACACCGGGTCGGTGTCCAGCACCGCCTCGCGCCGCGTTTTCAGCAGCGCGCCGTCAACGTCCGCGTTCAGATCATCCTCAATACTGAGGGTGGGGCAGCCGAGCTGCGCGGCGACCTTTGCGCTCTCGCGCGTGTACAAAACGACTGCGGGGTCGAGCTGGCGCAGGATCGCGTCCAGCCGTGCGGAGGGCATCTGCGGGTCGAGCGGGACATAGCAGCACCCGGCTTGCAGCGCCGCGAAAAAGCCCAGCGGCGTATACGCGTCGCGCCCGACGAGCACGCCCACGGGGCGGCTTTTTTCGGCGCGCCGCGCCACGAGCGTCCCCACCGCGCGCGAGCCCGCGAGAAGCTGCGAAAACGTGAGCGTGTGCGCCTCATCGGCAAACGCGGTCTTGTCTGGCACGCGCGCCGCCGTGCGCTCCAGATATTCCAAAACGTTCCGCATGGGCACACCCCTCCTTTTAATTTATACAGTATACCACACCGCGCGCCCGCGTGCAATACAAACAAAACCGCCCGCCGGGGTTTCCCGGCGGGCGGCAAATTTGCAATTATTTTTTCGGCAGGTGGCGCAGCGTTTTGCCGGCGCGCGCGCCGGTGTGCTCGCCGTTTGCGATGACGGGCGTGCCGTTGACGATCACATAGTCCATGCCGCTGGAATAGCGGCAGACGTCGGAGAACGTCGAGTGGATCTTCAGCGCGTTCAGGTCAAAGACGTTCACATCGGCGTAATTGCCGGCTGCCAGCACGCCGCGCCCCTCCAGATGGAAGTGCTTGGCGGGCATGGACGTCGCCTTGCGCACCGCCTCGGGCATGGAGATCGCGCCGAGGTCGCGGACGTAGCGCGCGAAGAAATAGGTCATGGACATATAATTCTGCACGTTCGCCGTCCGGCGGGCAAGCTCGCCCTCCTCCACCGTGACAAAGCTGTCGCTCTGCCACATATAAATGGGGTCGGTCACGACGCTGTCGATCATGGTCTGCTCCTGAAACACCGTGCCCTGCATCAGGATCGACTGCGCCGCGTCCAGCGACGGGGCTTCGGCGAGGATGTCCAAAAACAGATCGTCCGGCGCGCGCCCGCGCCGCTCTGCCAGCTCGCCAAACGGCGTGTTCGCAATTTCGGGCTGATACGGCGGCTGCACGAACAGCAGCCTGTCCCACTGCCCGGCAGCGAGGAAGCGCCAGTAGCGGTTCATATCGCCCTTGACCTTTTCGCGCCCGGCGGGGTCGCGGAGAGTCTTTTGCGCCTCCTCCCAGCCGTTTGCGTACAGCCAGGGCGGCATCATCGCCAGCGCGTCGCCGGTGGCGAAGCACGTCGGCAGCATATCGCACAGGACGTTCAGATGCTCGATGCTGCGCGCGTCCTTCAGCATCTGCATCCCCTTTTGCAGGTATTCGTTGGGGATACCGTTGTCATATTTCACATTCAGGTGCGAGATCGTGCCGCGCAGCCCCGTTTTGCGGATGACGTTCAAAAATTCGTTGATGGCCTCTAAAATATAAGTGCCCTCGTCGCGCATATGCGTGGAGTAGTTCGCGTCGTATTCCGCCGCGATGGCGGCAAGGCGCTCGACCTCCTCCGGGCGGGAGTTGATGCCGGGGACGAACTCCAGACCCGTGGAGAAGCCCACAAAGCCAGCCTCCATCGCCTCGCGCAAAAACGCCGCCATGGCGTCAAACTGCTCGGGCGTATAGTCGGTGGTGTACAGCCCCGCAAGGCGGCGCAGCGAGTTGTGCCCGCACAGCCACGCGGTGTTGATGGACGCGCCCATCGCGTCCATTTTATCCAGCACCGCCGCCATGCTCCCGCGCGGGGCGGGCGCGCGGCCGTAGTCATACACGCAGCGGACGCCGTCACCCGCCGGGTCAAAGGGGATGCCGCTCAGCACATGGCGCAGCGAGTAGCCGCAGTTGCCGACTACCTCGGTCGTCACACCCTGCCGCACGGCGCTCTCCGCGCGCGGATTTGCCCAGATGGACTGGTCGGAATGCGTATGGGGGTCGATAAAGCCGGGGGTGACGTATTTATGGTGCGCGTCGATGACGAGCGGCGCACTCACGCCCCGCAGGTCGCCGATGTAGTCGATCCTGTCGCCGATGATGGCGATGTCCGCAAAATAAGGCAGGTCGCCCGTGCCGTCCACGATCGTGCCGTTCTTGATGATCATATCCGGCTGGCGCTTGTAAAAAGACATATGGTGTCCTCCTGTTATGTAGCTGGGGCTGCGTTACAGATGAAGAACTCTGTCACGAATTTCCTGCGTTCTGCCCTGATTCCAGAACTGCGAGCCGATGTAGCCGCAGGTACGGCGGGCGACGTTCATCTTCGACTGGTCGGTGTTGCCGCACTGCGGGCAGGCCCAGATGAGCTTGCCGTCGCGGTCCTCCCGGATCTCGATCTCGCCGTCGTAGCCGCAGACCTGGCAGTAGTCGGATTTGGTGTTCAGCTCGGCATACATGATGTGCTCGTAGATGAACTGCATGACCTCCAGCACGGCGTCGATATTGCCCTGCATATTCGGCACTTCGACGTAGCTGATCGCGCCGCCGGGCGAGAGCGCCTGGAACTGCGACTCGAACTGGAGCTTGTCAAAGGCGTTGATATGCTCGGTGACGTGGATATGGTAGGAGTTCGTGATATAGTTTTTATCGGTGATGCCCTCGATCACGCCAAAGCGCTTTTGCAGGCACTGCGCGAATTTGTACGTTGTGGACTCCAGCGGCGTGCCGTAGAGGGAGAAGTCGATGTCGGTGGCTTCCTTCCAGCGCTTGCAGGCGTCGTTCATGTGCTGCATGATCTCCAGCGCAAAGGGCGTTGCGGCGGGGTCGGTGTGCGATTTGCCGGTCATGTATTTGACGCACTCATAAAGACCCGCGTAGCCCAGCGAGATGGTGGAGTAGCCGCCGTAGAGCAGCTTGTCGATCGGCTCGCCCTTCGGAAGGCGCGCCAGTGCGCCGTACTGCCACAGGATGGGCGCGGCGTCCGACAGCGTGCCGAGCAGGCGGTTGTGGCGGCACATCAGCGCGCGGTAGCACAGCTCCAGCCGCTCGTCAAAAATCTTCCAGAACTTATCGAGCGCGCCGCCGGAGGACAGCGCCACATCCGGCAGGTTGATGGTCACGACGCCCTGATTGAAGCGCCCGTAATACTTCGGCTTGCCCGGCTCGTAGTTTCCGGCGTTGGCGACGTTGTTCCAGCCATTGCCGGAGCGGTCGGGCGTGAGGAAGCTGCGGCAGCCCATGCAGGTGTACACGTCACCGTGACCCGGTGTCTCGCCCTTGGAGAGCTTGAGCTCGCGCATTTTCTTTGCCGAGATATAGTCGGGCACCATGCGCTTGGCGGTGCACTTGGCGGCGAGCTTCGTCAGCTCCCAATACGGCGCGCCCTCGCGGATATTGTCCTCGTCCAGCACATAGATGAGCTTGGGGAACGCCGGGGTGATCCACACGCCCTTTTCGTTCTTCACACCCTGAATACGCTGCTTGAGCGTCTCTTCGATGATGATGGCAAGATCGTGCCGCTCCTGCTCGCTGCGTGCCTCGCCGAGGTACATGAGCACGGTGATGAACGGTGCCTGCCCGTTGGTGGTCATGAGGGTGACGACCTGATACTGGATGGTCTGCACGCCGCGGCGAATTTCATCGCGCAGGCGCTCCTCCACGACCCTGCCCACCGCCGCCTCGTCCGGCGCAACGCCGAACGCGGACAGCTCCTCGAGCACGGACTTGCGGATCTTCTGGCGCGAAACGTCCACAAACGGCGCGAGGTGCGTCAGCGAAATGGACTGACCGCCGTACTGGTTGGAGGCGATCTGCGCGATGATCTGCGTGGCGATATTGCAGGCGGTCGAGAAGCTGTGCGGCTTTTCGATGAGCGTGCCGGAGATGACCGTGCCGTTTTGCAGCATATCCTCGAGGTTCACGAGGTCGCAGTTGTGCATATGCTGCGCAAAATAGTCGGCGTCATGGAAGTGGATGATGCCCGCCTCGTGCGCCTCCACCACATCCTGCGGCAGCAGCAGACGCTTGGACAGATCCTTGGACACCTCGCCCGCCATATAGTCGCGCTGGACGGAGTTGACGGTGGGGTTCTTGTTGGAATTTTCTTGCTTGACCTCCTCGTTGTTCGACTCGATCAGGGTGAGGATCTTATCGTCGGTGGTGTTGGACTTCCGCACCAGCGTGCGGGTGTAGCGGTAGGTGATGTACTTTTTGGCGACCTCATACGCGCCGTGCGCCATGATCTGGTGCTCGACGAGATCCTGAATTTCTTCCACGCTCAGCGCGCGGTTCATCGACTGGCACGCCAGCTCCACACTCTCGGCGATGCGGCGGATCTGCATCGGCGTCAGCCGGTCCTCGTCCTCCACGACGTTGTTCGCCTTGGTGACGGCGGAGATGATCTTCATCAGATCAAACGTCGCCTCCGAGCCGTTTCGCTTGATGATCTTCATGGGTAAACGCTCCTCTCCTCTCAAAAACGCGGGAAATCCGTAACAAAATGACACTAAATATAGAAAGTGATTTGAAAATCGACCACAACATCTTGTGTCGCTGCAAGAAAAACTATACACAAAAATCCCGGCGCTGTCAAGAGTGATTTCACAGATATTGCGGGCTATTTTTGCGTGAAACACTATATCTTGTGTTTCACAGCAAAAAGCAGTTGCGCGGCGCGCAAAACCGTGCTATACTTGCCGGGGAAGGAAGGAGGAGCGCGCATGAATTACGCCAGCATCAAGCCCTGGGACATCGCCAACGGACCGGGCGTGCGGGTGAGCCTGTTCGTCTCCGGCTGCACGCACCACTGCAAGGACTGCTTCAATCCCGAAACGTGGGATTTTGACTACGGCGAGCCGTTTGACGAGGCGGTCGAGGAAAAAATTCTCGATTTCATGAGCAAGCCCTACATCCGCGGCATCACCTATCTCGGTGGCGAGCCGTTTGACCCGCGCAACCAGCCCGCGCTGCTCGCCCTCACGCGCAAGCTCCGCGCGCGTCTGCCGGAAAAGACCGTGTGGTCATTCACGGGCTATGTGTACGGCAAAAACCTTCCGCAGGTGGACGGCGTGACGCAGGAGCTGCTGGGGCTTCTGGACGTGCTGGTGGACGGACCGTTCATCGCGGAGAAAAAAAATCTGACGCTGCGCTTCCGCGGGTCAGAGAATCAGCGGCTCATCGATATGCCGCAGACCTTAAAAACCGGCGCCGTCGTCCTGTGGGACGAGACGCAGTAGATAGAAGTAAGGAGCAAGCGTATGCTGAAGATCAAGATCCACTATTTTTCCCCCGACGCGCCGCGTCTGAAGATCACCGACAAGGGCGACTGGATCGACCTGTACTGCGCCGAGACGATGGAGCTGCACGCGGGCGATTTTACACTCGTGCCGCTGGGTGTTTCGATGCAGCTCCCGGAGGGCTACGAGGCGCGCACCGCGCCGCGCTCGTCCACGTTCAGGCGCTGGGGCATTTTGCAGGCAAATTCCGTCGGCGTGATCGACAACAGCTATTGCGGCACGAACGACGAGTGGAAGCTCCCCGTCTACGCCACGCGCGACACGGTGCTGGAAAAGGGCGACCGTATCTGCCAGTTCCGCATTTTTGAGACCCAGCCCGCGCTCGAATTTGAAGAGTGCGACACGCTCTCGGAGGTAGACCGCGGCGGCTTCGGCTCAACGGGCCGGAAATAAGCAAAAAATCGCGGCAGGCGCTTGCCTGCCGCGTTTTTTTATTTCTTTTTCTCCGCATTCTGGAGTTTGATCTGTCGTCTGTTCAGAACCTCCTCGCTCATGGGCTGGATGTCGCCCGCGCGCTGGAGCGCCTGCTTGGTGAGCATCGGTCCGACCAGCTCGTAGATGAGGATGGCAAAGAGCGTGATATTGCAGATCAGCTCCCCTGCCTCGCCAAGCTCGCGCGCGGTCACGCACATGCCCAGCGCCACGCCTGCCTGCGGCAGGAGCGTGATGCCGAGGTTATGGTACACGCTGCGGCTGCATCCCAGCGCCCGGGCGCTGAGGTACGCGCCGAGGTACTTGCCCGCCGAGCGCGCCACGACGTACAAAAGCCCCAGCAGCACGATCATGAGGTTCGCAAACACGTCCAGCTCCAGCTCCGCGCCGCTGAGCACGAAAAACAGCGCAAACAGCGGCGATGTCCAGCGGTCTGCCTTTCCCATCAGCTCGTCCGACAGCGGACAGAGGTTACAGAACATCGTGCCGAGCATCATACACACCAGCAGCGACGAGAAGCCGACCGTGACCGGTCCGATCTGGAACTCCAGCTTTGCCAGCGACACCGTGAGGAACACGAACGCAATGGTCATGTTCAGGCGGTTGGTGTTGGAGTTGAAGAGCTTTTCGATCTTTGTGAGGATCGCGCCCAGCAGCGCGCCCAGCCCCAGCGACAGCACGATCTCCACGATGGGATTGACGAGGATGGAGACAAGGTCGAACGAGCCGACGTGCATCGCCTTGGCGATGCCGAACGACACCGCGAACACGACCAGACCCACCGCGTCGTCCAGCGCGACGATGGGCAGCAGCAGATCGGTCAGCGGACCCTTTGCCTTATACTGCCGCACGACCATCAGCGTGGCGGCGGGCGCGGTAGCGGTGGCGATCGCGCCGAGGGTGATTGCCTGCTCCACATTCAAAAGCTGCGGGAAGAGCAGGTGGAACAGCAGCAGCGCCAGATCGACCAGCACCGTGGCGCTCAGCGCCTGCACGATGCCGATGACAGTCGCCTGCTTGCCGGTCTGCCGGAGCTGCGAGAGCCGGAACTCATTGCCGATGGAAAAGGCGATGAAGCCCAGCGCCACATCGGAAACAAGGCTCAGGCGATCGACCTCCGCCATGGAGGTAAAGCCCAGCCCCTCGATGCCGAGTCTGCCGAGGCAGAACGGCCCGATGAGCACGCCTGCGACCAGATACGCCGTCACGGACGGCAGACCCAGCGGCTTTGCCAGCCGGGTCATCAACAGTCCCGCCAGAATGGCGACGGACAGAGAGAGTAAGATCTGCATACTAAATATCCTGCGTTTTCTTTCAAGATTATTCGCCGCTTTTCGGCAACGCAGGCTATTATAGCACTTTGGGCGCAAATTGCAACGGCTTTTTCACCCGCTCCGCCGCTTTTTTCGGCGGAGCGGACCGCGCTTAAAATGGGGAGCGGTTTTCCGCTCCCCGCCCTTCATGTAGCTCAGCAGCCGCTGTCGCAGCCGCAGCCGCAGCCATTGCCGCCGTTGCCGAGCACGAAGATGATGACCAGAATGATGATCCACCACCAACTGTTGCCAAAGGCGCAGATGCCGGAAGAATTACAAGACATAATGAAACCTCCTGAAATAATGTCGTAGCGAATCTCGCCCGCTCATTCCATGTTATGCAGGCGGCTCAAAACGGTGCGTCCGGCGCATAGATTTCTTCCAGCGAGCCGAAGCGGTAGCCCGCCTCCTCCCAGCGCGTGAGCAGATCGTCCAGGATCGCCGCGTTTGTTGCGGACGTGCTGTGCAGCAGCACGATCGCGCCCGGATGCGTGCGCGGCAGGAGCTTGGAAAACGCCTCCTCCGCCGTGGGCTGGTCGTCCTGAAGCCAGTCAACGTAGGCAAGACTCCAGAACACCGTCCGATACCCCAGCGCCTGCGCCATGCGCAGGTTTTCCTCGCTGTAAACGCCCTGCGGCGGGCGGTAATATTTTTTCATCGCCTGCCCCGTGAGCTCGCGGTACTTTTCCTCCACGCGCGTCAGCTCGTCGGTAAACGTCGCCTCGTCCGCGATGCGGGACATATCGTAGTGATGCCACGTGTGATTGCCCACCAGATGCCCCTCGTCCGCCATACGCTGCACCAGCTCCGGCGCGGTCTCCAGATAATTTCCCACGACGAAAAACGCAGCCTTGGCATCGTGCGCCTTCAGCGTGTCGAGAATTTGCGCGGTGCAGCCGTTTTCGTAGCCCGCGTCAAAGGTGAGGTAGAGCACCTTGTCGTTCGTGTCGCCGAGATACACCGCGTCGTACCGCCGCAGCGACGCGGCGTCGGCGTTGCCGATGGGCGGCTCGCCCTCCTCGCGGAAGCTCAGCCCCCACGAGCCGGTCTCGATCGCGTCATGCAGACCGAACATTGCCGAAACGCCGCCGCAGAACAGCACCACCGCCAGCGCGACCGCCACCAGCCGCGCATTTTGCCGGATAAAACGGATCATAGAAACACCCCCGCTCTATCCTATGGCGCGCCGGACGGGCGCAGACCCGTCCGGGCAGGTTTTTCTGCGCCCGGGGATTGACAGCGGCGGCGCGGTGCGGTACACTGCCGGTAGAATTTTGAGGATCGGAGGATGTACGATGAATCACGCGGAAGAGGTCGCAAAATTCGCCGCTATTTTGGAGCAGAAGGGGCTTTTGAGCGGCATTGAGGGGAATATTTCGGTCATTGACCGCGAGACGGGGCATATTTTCATCACACCCTCGCGGCGGATGAAGCTGCTGCTCACGCCGGAGGATATTTGCGTGGTGGATGCAGACGGCGAGCAGATCGGCGGCACTGGACGGCGGTCGAGCGAGTTTTTCCTGCACGAAGCGATCTACCGCGCCCGCCCGGATGTCCGCGCCGTCGTACACAGCCACAGCCCGTACCTCACGGCGTATGCGCTGCGCTATGAAGACCTTGTCGTGCCGGAGACGGCGTCGATCCGCGGCTTTTTCCCGCGCATGGTCTGCCTGCCCTTCGGGCAGCCGGGCACGCATGAGATCCACCGGGGCATCGAAAACGCGTTGGCGCAGTGCCCGGTCTGTCTGCTCGGCGGACACGGCGCGGTAAGCGTCTCCGGCACGCTGGAGGACGCCGCCGCCCTCCTCTGCGCCGCAGAGAATACCGCAAAGGCGCTTTGGCTGGCAAGGATGATGGGCTAAAGCAAATCTGCCAGCGCCAATGCGGAACGGCACGCACCAAAGCCTTCCCCGTGTGGGGAAGGTGGCTCGCGCAGCGAGACGGATGAGGAGAAGGGTTCTTGCTTTTGAGCTGTAACACGTTTGCACCATCGAAAGGCTTCCCTTGGTGACCAAGGTAGCGAAGCGGCGGCGTGGTGCTGAATGACAGCCCGGTGGGCTGTCAGACCCACGCCGTGACCGAGCCGCAGCGAGACGCTGTCGCCGCAGGCGACTGAAGGGATCAGAACGCCGCAGGTTTGCAGAGCGCTACCCTGTGGTGCGGCAAAACGTACACCTTCTCATCCCTTCCGTCACGGCTACGCCGTGCCACCTCCCCTTGGTCACCAAGGGGAGGCTTTGGTACAGTCAAAACGCGTTACAGCTCAAAACACACAACCCTTCTCCTCATCAGTCACCTTCGGTGACAGCTTCCCCACACGGGGAAGCCTTGGACATGCGCAAACCGCTACTGCCGCAAAACAAATGCACTCCGCAAGAAAAAAGACGTCCCTTGTGGGACGTCTTTTCTTTATTTCTTCTTTGCGCTGCCGAGGTAGGCGGCTTTGACTTCTTCGTTTTCCAGCAGCTCCTGACCGGCGCCCTGCATGAGGATCGTGCCGTTCTGGATGACGTAGGCAAGGTCCGCGATCTTGAGCGCCATGTTCGCGTTCTGCTCGATGAGCAGCACCGTGATGCCCTGACGGTTAATTTCGCGGATGATGTCGAAAATACCCTTGACGACGATCGGTGCAAGACCGAGCGACGGCTCGTCCATCATGATGAGCTTCGGGCGCGCCATGAGCGCTCTGCCCACCGCGAGCATCTGCTGCTCTCCGCCGGAGAGCGTGCCGGCAAGCTGCCATTCGCGCTCTTTGAGGCGCGGGAACAGGCTGTAAACGTTCGCAAGATCGTCCTTCAGGCTGTCCTTGCGCAAATATGCGCCGATGCGCAGGTTTTCCTCCACTGTGAGGTTCGGGAACACGCGGCGTCCCTCCGGCACGAGCGTGACGCCCTGCGAGACGATAAAGTCGGAGGACTTTCCAGTAATCACCGTGCCCTCCATTTCCACTGTGCCACTCTTGGGCTTCACGAGCCCGGCGATGGTTTTGAGCGTGGTCGATTTTCCCGCGCCGTTTGAGCCGATGAGCGTGACGATCTTGCCCTTGGGCACATCCAGATCGATGCCGCGCACGGCTTCAATGCCGCCGTAGGAGACGACCAAGCCGCGGATCTCCAGAATATTTCTTGGATCATTCATCTTCGTCCACCCCCAGATATGCGTCGATGACGCGCTGATCGTTCTGAATGTCCGCCGGGACACCCGCCGCGATCAGCTTGCCGAAGTCGATGACGTAAATGCGGTCGGAAATGTCCATGACGAGATCCATATGGTGCTCGATCAAAAACACCGTCAGACCAAATTCGTCGCGGATGCGGCGGATGAACGCCGTCAGCTCTTCCGTTTCCTGCGGGTTCATACCGGCTGCCGGCTCGTCGAGCAGCAGCAGCTTCGGCTCGGTCGCAAGAGCCCGGGCGATCTCCAGACGGCGCTGCTTGCCGTAGGGCAGGCTTGTCGCCAGCTCGTCCTTTTCATTTTCCAGACCGACGATCTTCAACAGCTCCAGCGCGCGCTCGCGCTGCGCCTGCTCTTCTTTATGATTCAGGCGGAACGTGGCGGTGAAGAGGTTGCTCGTGCGGCGGACGTGCATGGCGGTCAGGACGTTTTCAAACGCCGTCATGGACGAAAACAGCCGGATATTCTGGAACGTGCGCGCGATGCCGCGGCGCGTGATGGCGTCGGGCGTGAGCGAGACGGTTTTGGTGTACAGCCCGTTATGCTCGCCCGCGTACAGGCGCTTCAGCTTGCCGCGCGGGAAATTTTCGGCGATGGTCTCGCCGCAATACTCAATTTTGCCGTTGGTCGGCTCGTACACGCCGGTGACGCAGTTGAACGCCGTGGTCTTGCCCGCGCCGTTCGGACCGATGAGCGCGACGATCTCGCCTTCGTTTATCTCCATCGAGAGGTTATTGACCGCGATGACGCCGCCAAACTGCATGGTCACATTTTCGAGTTTCAGAACAGGCTTCATTCCACACGATCTCCTTTCCGTCTGCCCCGCCTGCGCAGCAGGTCGGTCAGCTCGCGGTCACCCATGATGCCCTTGCGGAAGAACAGCACGACCACCATGATGATGACCGACACGACCGCCATACGGAAGCCGTTTTTGAACACGCCGGGGGCTTCGATGCCGAGGAATTTCCCGGAGTCCAGACCGCGCAGCAGCCACTCGAGGCTGGCCACATACAAAAAGCTCGTGAGGATCGACCCGGTGAGCGAGCCGATGCCGCCGATGACCACGATGAGCAGGATCTCATACGTCATCGTGCTCTTAAACGACAGCGCCTGCACCGTGCCCATGTACATCGCCAGCATCCCGCCGCCGACGCCGGCGAAGAAGGACGAGATGATAAACGCCGCGCGCTTGTGGTGCGCGAGGTTGATGCCCATCGCCTCCGCCGCGACCTCGTCGTCGCGGATCGCCTTGAACGCCCGTCCGTAGGTCGAGTTGACCAATAGCAGGATCATGCCGATGAATACGGCGATGAGGATGAGATATGCCGTCGCGCCGCCAAGCTCCGGATAGTTTTGCAGCAGGTTCGACGCATTCGTAAGAGGACCGAGGGCGCTCCACTGGATGAGCGCGCGCAGAATTTCGGCAAAGCCGAGCGTTGCGATGGCGAGGTAGTCCGAGCGCAGGCGCAGCACCGGCAGACCGATGAGATACGCGACCAGACCCGCGATCATGCCGCCGATGAGCAGCGCGAGGAGCATCCCGACGATCGGACCGACCGATTCGCCGAACATGCCGGAAAAGACCTCCGGCAGGGAGAATTTGACGATGCCGCCCTCAAAATACTGATACACGCCCGCGCGCTTGGCAACGGGGATGGACAAAATGGCGTAGGCATACGCGCCGAGCAGCATAAAGCCCGCCTGACCGAGGGAGAACAGACCCGTAAAGCCGTTGAGCAGGTTCATGGACACGGCGACGAGCGAATACACGCACGCCTTTTTGATGACCTTGATGGCGATGTGATAGCTGGGGAGCTTCGCGTCGAGGAAAATTGCCGCTGCCAGCACGATGAGCAGAATGAGCGCCAGAATGAGGCTTTCACGATGATTGTTTTTCTTCATGCCAAAGCCTCCTTACACCTTGTCGGTGACTTTTTCACCGAACAGACCCGTGGGCTTGACGCACAGCACCACGATGAGGATGACGAACGTGAACGCGTCGGAGAACGTGGGCTGGATCGCCTTGATGAGCTCCTCGCACAGACCGATGATGAACGCGCCCACGACCGCGCCGGGGATCGAGCCGATGCCGCCGAACACCGCTGCGACGAACGCCTTGAGTCCCGGCATACTGCCCGAGCCGATGGCGACGTTGGGGTAGTTCGTAAAGTACAGCATCGCGCCGACGGCTGCCAGCGCCGAGCCGATGACGAATGTAAAGGAGATGACGGAGTTGATCTTCACGCCCATGAGCTGCGCCGTTTCAAAATCCTTGGACGCGGCGCGCATGGCGAGACCGACCTTCGTCTTTTTCGTCAGCCACACGAGCAGCAGCACGAGCCCGATCGTCAGCACCGGCGTGACCAGCGTGACGCGCTTGGTGGACGCACCGAGGACGCTGATGGTGTCGGAGATCCAGGGGATGGGATGCGTGACCGGCTGCGGCTGACCGCCGGTGATGTAGAACGCGAGGTTCTGGATGAGATAGCTCACGCCGATGGCGGAGATCATGAGCGACATCCGCGGCGCGGTGCGCAGAGGCTTATACGCCGCGCGCTCGATGAGAAAGCCCAGCAGCGCCGTGGCGACGATGACCAGCGGCAGCGCGATGTACATCGGCATGGACGCCGAGGCGTACACCATGATGAGCCCCGCGACCATGAACACATCGCCGTGGGCGAAGTTGATGAGCCGCAGGATGCCGTAGACCAGCGTATAGCCGATGGCGATCAGCGCGTACTGACCGCCGGCGGAAATGCCGTTAATAATGTAGGGAAGCAGTCCTTGCATAAGCGGAGTCCTCCTGAAGATCGTATGGGATAACGGAGAATCCCCGCGCCCGATCGCGCAAAAGACTAAATCCGCCGCGCGGATTCTCTGTTATCATTCCAGTTCAATAAAATTATGCAAGACCTGGCGGGGCAAACGCCCCGCCAAGTCCGAAAAGCTACGAAAAGCCTCGCAGAGTTTCGCCGCCGCAGCGGCGAAAATGATTGGAATCATTTTTGCCGGCGACCTGCGCGTCGGCAAAAATTCTGCTCACGGAGTGGAGTGTAGAATTTTTGTGCTTGCGCAAAAATTATGCGCGCAACGCAGTGCAATCCTGTTCAAACGAAAACCCAGCGAAGCGGTTTTCGTTTGAGAATTGTGTCATGAAAATGACACAATTCATTCGACGCCCTGCACCGCGTAGAACTCCCAAACGCCGTCGGTGGTGTTCGCGGTCTTGATGTACGCGGTGTCGCGCTTGGCATCGCCGATGTCGTCAAAGGCGATCTTGCCGGACACGCCTTCGTAGGTGACGGACGGCAGAGCCTTCAGCACGTCGGCAGGCGCGGCAGAGCCGGCAGCCTTCAGCGCCTCAAGCGCGGTGAAGTAGGCGTCATAGCCCATCGCGGTCACAGCCGCGACCATGTCGTTGCCGCCGTTGTTGGTCAGTGCATCGGCGTTGGCGTTCATCCACTCCTTGATGCCGGAGTCAAATTCCGGCGCGCCGCCCTCCTGATAGAAGGTGGTGACCTTGATGCTCACGTCCTTGCCCTTGGCGGACTCGACGACCATGTTGTTGTCCCATGTGTCAGAGCCGAGCAGCTCGCCCGTATAGCCCTGTGCGGAGGCAGCCTCGATGATGAGCTGCGCGTAGTTGGTGGAGACCGGCGCCATGATGACGCCCGCGCCCGCGGACTGCGCGTTATTGATGTAGGAGACGAAGTTGGCAGTGCCCTCCGGGAAGTCCTCGGAAATGACCGTGCCGCCCAGAGCCTCAAACGCCTGCTTGAAGTAGTAGACCAGACCCTGGTCATAGTCAGAGCCGAGCATCGCCAGCGTGTAGGCGGTGGTCACGCCGGAGTTCCACGCGTAGTTGGCAAGGACCGTGCCCTGGAACGGATCGAGGAAGCAGATGCGGAAGTAGACGTCGCATTCCGCTGTGACCTGCGGGTTGGTGCAGGAGACGCCGATGGCGGGCACACCCGCTTCGGCAAAGACCTTGCCGCCGGCAGTGGACACGCCCGAGCCGTAAGAGCCGAGCACGATGGACACGTCGCGGTTCACAAGCTCCGCCGCTGCGGACGGGCCGTTTTCGGCAGTGGTGCGGTTATCGACGATCTCGAGCTTGACGTCATAGGTCTCGCCGCCGATCTCGACGGTGGGCTGCACATAGTTTGCATACTGCATACCCAGAATTTCCTGCTTGCCGCCCGCGCCATTGTCGCCGGTCTGCGGCTCGTACACGCCGATCTTTACGACTTTGTTGCCGCTTTCGGAGGCGGCGGCATCGGCGGAAGCGTCGCTGGACGCGTCAGCCGCGGGCTTGCCGCCCGCGCAGCCTGCCAGCAGGCACAGCGCCAGGGAGCATACAAGGATGAGTGCAAGGATCTTTTTCATGGTTTTCCTCCTTCTCGGCTGCCGGAGCAGCCATCACTGCGGGATTTTGGGAATGCCGCGCCGTGTGTCCGCGCCACGCGGACGAGTGTTCACGGTAAGAGCATTTTTATAGTTCCCTATTATAGCGACCCGTTCCAGTAAATGCAAGAGTTTTCTTTCAAAAAACCGCAAAAAATTCCGCCAGAGCAAAATGCCCTGCCGGAACAGCATTTTTGCCTTCCCCATGTGGGGAAGCCTTGGACTTCTGCAAACCCGACGGTGCGGCACGCACCCTTGCCTCCCCCTTTGGGGGAGGTGTCCGAGCGCAGCGAAGGACGGAGAGGGTAAATAATGAAGACCCTCTCAGTCGCCTTCGGCGACAGCTCTCCCAGAGGGAGAGCCAAGGGACTTCTGCAAACCTCCGCCGTGCCGCTCACTCCGTAAACGTATACCGCACCAGTGTGCCCTTGCCGTCGCCGGTGGTGATGACGGTATCCCCGGCGGCGTTTTTGCCGCTGTCGATCACGGGGTAGCGCCCGTTTTGGGCGATGTATGCTTCGGGGCTGGACGCGGTGACCTCCAGAAATTCCTTTTTGCTGTGTGCCTCGCCCCCGCAGGGGTTGATGGTCTCGATGAGCAGTTCGTATTCGTTCATAAAACAGCCTCCTTTTTTGAACTAGTGTACCACAATTGGCACGCGCCATGCAAATGGGCGCTTTTCACAAAAAACGCGGAGAAGGGACGTGCCCTTCTCCGCATCTGATTTATTCTTCCGGGCTGAACTGGTCTTTGCCGACGCCGCAGAGCGGGCAGACCCAATCCTCGGGGACTTCCTCCCACGGCGTGCCGGGGGCGACGTCGTTGTCAGGATCGCCGGCTTCCGGGTCGTAGACGTAGCCGCAGATGTCGCAGACGTATTTTTCCATAGCTGTTCTCCTTTATTGAATCAGCCGCTGAGCCGTTCAGAAATGATCCCCATGATCTTATCATGGCAGCCGCCGCAGCCCGTTGAGCACTGCGTCATCGCCTGCACCTGCCGGAACTCCTCCTCCACGTCGGAAAAGTGCGCGCTCCGATGCAGCGCATCGTCGATGTCCGCCAGCGTGACGTGCTTGCAGTGACAGATCTCGGTGTTCTCTGTATAGTCCATGGCTTATTTGCCAAAGTAGCGGTCCAGCAGACCCTTGAGGGCGCGGCCGTGACGAGCCTCATCGCGCGCCATTTCGTGCACGGTGTCGTGGATGGCGTCCAGACCGTTCTTCTTGGCGCAGCCCGCCAGCTCGAACTTGCCCGCGGTCGCGCCGAACTCGCAGTCCACGCGCCACTTGAGGTTGTCCTTCGTGGTCGCCTTCATGTTCGCTTCCAGATCCTCGCCGAGCAGCTCTGCAAACTTTGCCGCGTGCTCCGCCTCTTCGTACGCCGCCTTTTCCCAGTACAGACCGACCTCGGGATAGCCCTCGCGGTGCGCGATGCGCGCCATGCACAGGTACATACCCACCTCGCTGCACTCGCCGTTGAAATTCGCCATGAGCTGCTCGAAGATATACTTCTTATCCTCGGCGGAGATGTCGGGGTTGTTCTTGACGGTCTTGGCATAGATGCCGTACTCATGCTCGGCAGCCAGCTTCATCTCGCCCTTGACTTCCTCGAACATTTCCTTCTTTGCCTTGCAGACGGGGCAGACATCGGGCGCTTCCTCGCCCTCGTAAACGTAACCGCAGACCTTGCACACAAATTTTTTCATTTTGATTTACCTCCATTGTTTTGATCCGTTTAATTGATTTTTTTATTTTTGCAGCTTCGGCACAGCCCGTAGTAATGCAGGCGGTAGCCGGAGAGCTTTGCACCGAGCTGCGTCTGCACCTGCTCCAAAAGTGCATCCGGCAGCGCGGGGGCTTCAAAGTCGATGACCGCGTTGCACGCGGTGCAGATAAAATGATCGTGCGGGGCGGTATTGCCGTCAAAGCGTTCGATGCCGCCGACCGTGCCCAGCGATTCGACCAGCCCCTCGTCCTTGAACATGGCGAGGTTGCGATAGACCGTGGCGAGGCTCAGATCGGGAAATTCGTTCTTCAGGTGCGAATAGACCCACTCCGCAGCCGGGTGCTCGGTCGTACTGCGCACGCATTCCAAGATCGCGTCGCGCTTGCGGCTGTATTTTCGGACTGCCATGCGCATCCCTCCAAATCAATAATAATTATCATTTGCAAGTTAATTATATAAGAATGATTCTCATTTGTAAAGTGGCAATTTGCACAAAAACTGCCGCAAAAATACAGCACAATGCTGTGCGTCAAAACGCCGATTTACATTCCCTCGTGCTTGTGATACTATTTATATAGAATAGATAGGGGATGACGAAGCATGACGCTGGATTTAACACGCGGCACGCCGTGGAAGGGCGCGCTGCGCTTTGCACTGCCGCTGCTGCTGGGGAATTTATTGCAGCAGCTCTACAACACCGCCGACACCATCATCGTCGGCAACTATGTGAGTGACCGCGCGCTGTCCGCCGTGGGCTCGTGCACGAGCCTGACGATGCTCTTTACGGCGCTGGCGCTGGGCTTTTCCATCGGCGCGGGCGTGCTGGTCGCGCAGTATTTCGGCGCGCAGAAGCTGGACGAGGTGCGGCGCATTGCGTCCACGTCCATCGTGCTGTTTCTGGCGCTCGGCGCGGGGATGAGCGTGCTCGGCGTGGTGCTCACGCGCCCGCTGCTGGCGGGGCTGCTGCAAACGCCCGAAGCGCTGCTGGAAATGGCGGTCACTTACTTTATGATCTATGCGGCGGGGCTGATCTTTCAGTTCGGCTACAACATCGCTGCCGCGATTTTGCGCGCCATCGGCGACAGCAAGGCGACGCTGTATTTCCTCTTTGCCTCGTCGCTTCTGAACGTCGTGCTCGACCTGCTGCTGGTGGCGGTGGTGAAGATGGGCGTGGCCGGCGCGGCGGTGGCGACGGTCTTTTCGCAGCTTCTCTCGTGCGTGCTGAGCTTCTGGTATATGCACAAAAAGTACGAATTTCTGCGTTTTTCGCCGCGAGAGCTGCGCTTTGAGCCGAAACTTGCGCGGCGCGTGCTCACCATCGGTGCGCCGATGGCGGTGCAGCAGTCGGTCGTCTCGTGCGGCTTCATGTTCATGCAGCGGCTCGTCAATTCCTGCGGCGAGGATATGGTCGCGTCGTTCACCGTGGGCAGCCGCATTGAAAATTATCTCATCCTGCCCACACTCTCGTTCCAGAGCACCATGGCGACGTACACCGGGCAGAACATCGGCGCAAAGCAGCCCGAGCGCGTGAGCCGCGGGCTGCGGCAGGTCATTCTGCTTGCGATCTGCATCACGCTGCCGCTGAGCGCGGTCGCGTATTTCCTCGCGCCGCAGATCATCGCGCTGTTTGCCATCAGTGGGCAGGCGGCAACGTACTGCACGCAGCATCTGCATCTGGCGGCATGGGCAGTGCTCGTGTTCGCGGTCTATTTCCCCTGCAACGGGCTGCTTCAGGGCGCGGGCGAGGGGCTGTATGCCACCGCCTGCGCGGCGCTGGCGCTGGGCGTGCGCGTGGCGCTGGCGTATCTGCTCGTCAAAACGGCGCTCTTCGGCGTCGCCGCCATCTGGTGGAGTCAGCTTCTGGCGTGGGTCGTGACGCTCATCTTCTGCTACTGCCACTACTTCCGCGGGACGTGGAAAACCAGATCGCTCGTCAAGTAATATTATAATGTAGGAGGATCTTACCGTGCAAAGCCGGTTTTACGCGCTCATCTCCCGGATGCGCTACATCGGGCGCTGGGGGCTCATGCGCAATACGTTTCAGGAAAATATTCAGGAGCACAGCCACATGGTGGCGGTGCTGGCGCACGCGCTGGCGCTCATCCAGCGCGACATTCTGCACGAGCCCGCCGACCCCGACCGCTGCGCGGCGGCGGCGCTGTTCCACGATGCGTCGGAAATTCTGACGGGCGACCTGCCCACGCCGATCAAGTATTATAACCCCGCCATCAAGCAGGCGTACAAGCAGGTGGAGGCGATCAGCTGCGAAAAGCTGCTGGCGCTGCTGCCGGAGGCGCTGCGGGAGAGCTACCGCCCGCTGCTGCTGGAGTCGGACGAGCAGGTCGCGCGCATCGTCAAAGCGGCGGACAAGCTCTCGGCGCATATCAAATGTCTGGAGGAGCAGAAAGCCGGCAACGCCGAGTTCGATTCCGCCGCCCGCCAGACGAGAGAAGCGTTGGAGCAGATGAAGCTTCCGTGTCTGGATTATTTCATGGAGCACTGTCTGGATAGCTTCCGGCTGACGCTGGATGAGCTGGAATAAAAAAGAACCCCGGGAGAGAAAATCTTCCGGGGTTTTGCATACTCTCCCAGGATGCTCGTAGGGGCGGGGCTCTGCCCCGCCCGGCAGAATGTAATTGCGAATTTGTCTGCACCGATGCGAAACGGTATGCACCCGTAGGGGCGGACGCCTCTGTCCGCCCGGCAGGACGCACCCAAAAAAACGAACGCACCAATGCAAAAACGCATACCGTTTGTAGGGGTCGATGCCTACATCGACCCGCACACCGTACGCCCGTTTTTACGATACGCCGCGGCAAACCCGCAATTGCCCATCGGGCGGACAGGGTCGTCCGCCCCTACAGGACGTTTTACGGTTTCGCCGATGGTATGTGCAATTTTGTGATTGCGTGCCGCCGGGTCGATGTGGGCATCGACCCCTACGGAGATCTTACATTGTCGCCGTTTGTTGTGCGAATTTGATGGTGCGCCGTGCACGGGCGGGGCAAGCCCCGCCCCTACATTACGACGAAACGTGGCAACAGCTCAGAACGTACAGCCCTTCTCCTCATCCGTCAGCCTGCGGCTGCCACCTTCCCCACACGGGGAAGGCTCTTGGCATTGCGAATCCATCGGAAATTTCAAATCTCTTTTGTGAAGGATTACAAATTTTATCGTGAAAATTTTTCATTTTCACTCTAAAAACAGTTGAAATCTACGATGTTTTGTCATAGAATATGCTTGCTTGCATTGGCGGGCGAAAAATGTGCTTTTCCCGGAGGCTTGCTATGCTCAACATTGTTCTGGTCGAGCCGGAGATCCCGGCGAATACCGGCAATATCGCCCGCACCTGCGCCGCCACCGGGAGCGTACTGCATCTGATTCAGCCGCTCGGCTTCGATATTTCGGACAAGGCGGTCAAGCGCGCGGGGCTGGACTACTGGCATCTGGTGGACGTGCGCGTGTACGAAAACCTGGACGACTTTTTCGCCCGGAACGATGTGCGGACCATGCGTCTGTTCTCCACCAAAGCGCCGCACAGCTACGCCGAGGCAGCGTATCCCGACGGCTGCTTCCTCTTCTTCGGAAAGGAGACGAAGGGTCTGCCGGAGGAATTTCTGGCGGCGCACTTTGATGATTGCGTGCGCATCCCCATCCGCGCGGCGGCGCGGAGCCTGAATCTGAGCAATTCGGTCGCCGTGGGCGTGTTTGAGGCGCTGCGGCAGCAGGATTTTCCGCATCTGCTGGGGCAGGGCGGCATGGTAAACTGGTAATTGACATTAAGGAGGGTCCTTATGAACTACAACAAAAAATCCATTGAAGACATCGACGTTCACGGCAAGCGCGTGCTCTGCCGCTGCGACTTCAACGTCCCCACCAAGGCTGGCGTCATCACCAGCGACAAGCGCATCGTCGCCGCGCTGCCGACCATCGAATATCTGGTCAAGCACGGCGCGCGCGTCATCCTCTGCTCCCACATGGGCAAGCCCAAGGGCGAGGTCAAGCCCGAGCTGTCGCTGAAGATCGTCGCCGACCGCCTGTCCGAGCTGCTGGGTCAGCCGGTCAAGATGGCGCAGGACGTCGTGGGCGAAAGCGCACAGTCCCTTGCCGCGTCCCTCAAGGACGGCGAGGTCATGCTGCTGGAAAACACCCGCTTTGAAAAGGGCGAGACGAAGAACGACCCTGAGCTGTCGAAGAAGCTCGCCTCTCTGGCGGACATTTTCGTGAACGACGCGTTCGGCACGGCGCACCGCGCCCATTCGTCCACCGCGGGCGTCGCCGACTATCTGCCCGCCGTCTGCGGCTACCTCATCCAGAAGGAGATCGGCGTGATGGGCAAGGCGCTTGCCGATCCCGAACGTCCGTTCGTCGCCATCCTCGGCGGCGCAAAGGTCTCCGACAAGCTGAACGTCATCAACAATCTGCTGGAAAAGGTCGATACGCTCATCATCGGCGGCGGCATGGCATACACCTTCCTCGCCGCGAAGGGCTACGGCATCGGCAAGTCCCTGTTTGACGCGGAAAAGGTCGATTATTGCAAGGACATGATGAAGAAGGCGGAGGAAAAGGGCGTGAAGCTCCTGCTGCCGGTCGATACCGTCATCGCCGCGTCCTTCCCCGACCCCATTGACGCGCCCATCGAAGTGAGCACCGTGGACGTTGCCGCCATCCCCGCCGACATGGAGGGCATGGACATCGGCGAAAAGACCCGCGAACTGTTCGCAAGCGCCGTGAAGAGCGCCAAGACGGTCGTGTGGAACGGTCCTATGGGCGTGTTTGAGAACCCGACGCTTGCCAAGGGAACGATCGCCGTGGCGCAGGCGCTTGCGGATTCCAGCGCCATCACCATCGTCGGCGGCGGCGACTCCGCGGCGGCGTGCGAGCAGCTCGGCTTTGCCGATAAGATCACGCACATCTCCACCGGCGGCGGCGCGTCCCTGGAGTTCCTGGAAGGTCTGGAACTGCCGGGCATTGCTTGCTTGCAGGATAAGTAACTCTAAGGCTTCCCCTCGGGGGGCAGATTCCCCCTATCAGGGGGAAATGTCCCGAAGGGACAAAGGGGGTAGGGATAGCTGTCACCGAAGGTGACTGATGAGGGGAAGCGTCCTTGTTTTTGAGCTGTCACGCGTTTTGAGTGCACGAACGATGCGCGCCTTCGTAAGGCTCCCTTGTGTAAAGGGAGCTGTCGCCGAAGGCGACTGAGGGATTGCGCAGAATGCACTTACAAGACCGAATGTACCCCGGCGAACTCGTAAAACTGTTCGTGTTCGCATTGGTACATTCAAATTGGCAACTCCCTACTGCACAATCCTTTCGTCACGGCTTCGCCGTGCCACCTCCCTTTACACAAGGGAGGCTTTGGATGGTGCAAACGCAGAACATCTCAAAACGTACCACCCTTCTCCTCATCCGGCTCACTTCGTTCGCCACCTTCCCCACATGGGGAAGGCATTTCACAGGAAATTGGAAAACCATATTCATTAGGAGCAGAGAAAATCATGAACAGAAAATATCGCAAGACTGTCATCGCCGGCAACTGGAAGATGAACAAGACGCCGTCGGAAACCAAGGCGTTTATGACCGAATTTAAGACCATCATGCCCAAGGGCCGCTGGTGCGACGTGGCGCTGTGCGTGCCCGCCGTGTGCATCCCCGCCGCCGTGCGCGCCATGCGCGAGACGCGCGTGGGCATCGGCGCTGAAAACTGCAACGCCAACGCCTCCGGCGCTTACACCGGCGAGATCGCCGCGAATATGCTCGTGGACGCGGGCTGCAAGTACGTCATCCTCGGTCACTCCGAGCGCCGCGCCATGGGCGAGACGGACGCCGACGTGAACGCCAAGGTCCTTGCGGCGCTGGAAAACGGTCTGTCCCCCATCCTCTGCGTGGGCGAAAGCCTCGAGCAGCGCGAGACGGGCATCACCACCGAGTGGATCACCATGCAGATCAAGGCCGGTCTGTGCGGCGTGGGCGAGGACAAGATCCGCAAGATCATCATCGCCTATGAGCCCATCTGGGCGATCGGCACGGGCAAGACCGCCACGCCGGAGCAGGCGGAGGAGGTCTGCGAGAACATCCGCGCCGTGGTGCGCAAGCTGTACGGTGCCAAGGTCTCCCGCGCCATCTCCATCCTCTACGGCGGCTCTATGAACGAGAAGAACGCGTTTGATCTGCTGGCGCAGCCGGACATCGACGGCGGCCTCATCGGCGGCGCGTCCCTCGTGCCCGAAAAGTTCGTCAAGATCATCGAGGCAGCTAATCAGCCGACGGCATAAGCAAAATAACGACCGCCCCGTTCCATTCGGAACGGGGCGCGTTTTTTATTCTGCACGCACCAATGCGACCGTGCAAAAACCGCCTCGATTGCGTAGGGGAGGGGCTCTGCCCCTCCCGGCGGTACAATAATGCAAATTTGAATACACCAATGCAAATGCAAACACACCTGTAGGGGCGGACGACCCTGTCCGCCCGGCAGGATGCACCCGCAAAAAACGAACGCACCAATGCGAAATCGTACAATATTTGTAGGGGTCGATGCCCACATCGACCCGCATGGGGACACGTTCGTTTTTACGATACGTTGCAACAAACCCGAGATTGCCCCACGGGCGGACAGGGTCGTCCGCCCCTACAGGACGTTTTACGTTTTCGCCGAACATCGTGCAATTTTGCGATTGCGCACCGCCGGGTCGATGCGACGCCCGCAGGCTAGTTTCGAGGCGCAACCGCGCGCAGCGCGGCTCTTAGCGCCGAAGATGGGCATCGACCCCTACGGACATTTTTCGTATTCGCCATCTGTTGTGCAAATTTGCCCGTGCGTCCTGCGCGGGCGGGGTAGAACCCCGCCCCTATGCAATATTATTCATTTTTCATGATTCATCATTCAATATTCATTAAAAAATCACCCCGTTCCGTTTGGAGCGGGGCGGTTTTTATTCCTCTTTGCCGGTGATCTGGTTAAACAGATCCCACAAATAGTCCGGCGTTGCCTCGGGGAGGCGGTGCTGCGCGGCAAGCTCGTCGGTGTAGTTTTCCAGCAGCATGGGGCGGTAGCTCCACCAGCCGGTGTCTTTGTGCGTGATGACGGTGACCGTCGGCAGCAGCTCCGCGTCCTCCACGCGCGTGCCCGCGTCGTCCTTCACGAGGCGCAGGCTCGCCATGCCGCCGAGCATCTGCTCGGCGCTCATCTGGTGCGAGAGGAAATTGCCGAGCGAGTAATACACCGGCATCGGCTTTCCGTCCGCGCGCGTCAGCGTCTGCATCGGCTGCAAAACGTGCGGATGCCCGCCGATGACGGCGTCCACGTTCTGCGCAGCAAAAAATTCCGCCCAATCGCGCTGGTAGTCGTTCGGCGAGAACTCGCCCTCCTCGCCCCAGTGGGCGAACACGATCACAAAATCCGCCTGCGCGCGGGCGTTTTCCAGATCGCGCGCGGCCTTGTCGCGGTCGAGGAAATCGACCGTCCAATCGTTTTCCGGTTTTTCGTAATTCACGCCGTAGGTGTAGTCGAGCAGCGCCACGCGCAGCCCGTTCTGCTCCACGACGCGGACGGTGTCCGCGTCCTCCTGCGAGTCGTGGATGCCGAGCACCGTGACCTCCGGGTGCTGCTCGCGCCAGAACGTGAGCGTGTCGGTGATGCCCGTCATGCCCTTGTCGTAGCAGTGGTTGCCCGCCATCGTCACGACGTTGAAGCCCGCCTGCGCCAGCGCGTCGCCGACCGCTGTGGGCGAGGCAAAGCGCGGATAATTGTCATAGAGCGCGGGGTCGTTTACAAAAATCGTCTCCTGCTGGATGCAGGCGAGGTCATAGTCCGCGACGACCGGCGCGATGTCCTGATAAAACGGTGTAAAATCATAGCTGCCGTCCGGCAGCTCCGCCGACCAGTAGATTGAGTTGTGGATAAGATCGTCGCCCACCGCCATCAGCCGCAGCGACTGCCCGGCAGGCTCAGGCGGCGTCTGCTCCACAACGTCCGCCTCCAGCTCGCGCGCGGCGGGCGCTTCCGGCGTCTCGGACGGCGCTTGCGCCTCCGGCTGCGCCGGGGTCTCGACCGGCTGGCTCTGCATCACCGGCACGGCGATCTCCGGCAGCGGCGCTGGGCGCGTGAATTTCCAGACGCCGAACGCTGCCGCCGCCAGGACGAGCACGCCCAGTGCGATCAAAACCGTCCGCAAGCTGATATGGCGGCGCGGCTCTTGAAATCTTCCCCGCATGGTCAGCCCTCCGTTTCTTCGCCGGACGCGATCGGCGGGATGTACCAGTCGAGGTACTGCGTGGGGTCTGCCACCATGCCGCGCGTTGTGTACAGCGCGTCCACCTTAAAGAGCACGGGCGTGATGTAGCCGCGCTCACAGACGCGCTTGTGCAGGCTGTAGGCGTTGCCGTTGTTCGTCAGCGCCAGCTCGCAGAGGTTCAGCATCGTCGAGTCCGAAAGCCCCCCGAAATTGAGCGAGCCGTAGATCGAGAAAAACGGCGTGAGGTCAAAATTGGCAGACAGCCGCACCTCGCCGAAATAGAGGTCAAAATTGCCGTTTTGCAGCGCCGAGCGGTACTCCGCCTCGTCGAGCGTCTGAAGCGTGAGCTTAAAGCCGCGGGAATTGAGCGCGTCCACGACGCGCTGCGCGGTCTGCACGCGCTGATAGCTGCCCGCGCAGACGATCATCGTCCCCTCCACGGGGATGGCATAGCCCAGCGACGCGACATACAGATCGAGCACGCCGTCGCCGTCCATATCCTCCACGCTGGCGCTCTCCAGATGCGCCTCGAAGTCCGACTGGCTGTAGTCAAAGCTGTTCGCCAGCCGCACGTCGTACTGCTCCGCGAGCGGCGATGCTGGCAGCGTCGCGGGCAGGGCAAAGCCCCCCGCCAGCTCCGTGACGATCGTCTCGCGGTCGATGGCGTAGGTGATCGACGAGCGCAGACCGTAGTTGGAAAAGACCTTGTTGGTGATATTGTAGCCGATGTACTGCATGACCGTGGTGTTCGCCGTCCAGAGCTCATAGTCGTTGTGGAAGCTGGCGTAGGCGGTGGAATTGGGGTCGGTCAGCACGAGGTTCACGTTGGCGTACTCAAACTGGTCGCGCACGTCCACGCTCGTCTCGGCGGCATGGAGCGTGATATACGGCGCGTCGGTCAGCGCCGTGTCCTGCCACCAGTCCGAAAAGCGCGACAGGCGCGCGGCGGAGGTATACTCATACGGTCCTGTCCCCGGCGGGACGGCACTGTCTGCCGTATTTTCGGGGATGATGGGAATATCCAGCAGCAGCGGCAGGCACTCATAGCTCACAAGCGTTGTGAGCACGAGCGTGCGCGTGTCGCTCGCCGTGATGGAGGTCACGTTTCGCAGCCGGTCGCCGTAATAGTCGCTGCCCGCCGCGCTTCTAAGTGAATACGCCGCGTCCTGCGCGCGCAGCGTCCTGCCGTTGTGGAATTTGACGCCGGAGCGGAGCGTGATGGTGGTGGTCATGCCGTCGTCCGAAACGCTCCAGCTCTCCGCCAGCACGGGCTGGGCGCGGAAGCTGCCGTCCACCACAAACAGGCTCTCATAGAGGAACGACAAAATCGCGCGGTTATTCAGGCTCGTGCAGGTATACGGGTGCAGCCCGAACTGCGTCTGATAGCCCAAACCGAACGCGCTCTGCGCGTCCTCGTCCGTGCTCACGGGCGCGGTCTGCGCCGACGGCTGCGCGGTCTCGTCCTGCGCGGGCGTGTCCTCCTCCACCGTCTGTTCGCCGATGCCGAACAGCTCGCGCACAGACTGCATCCGCTCGGCGGTGCAGCCGCAGAGCGCCGCCAGCAAAGCCGCCGCCAGCAGCAGCGCGATGACTCGTTTCATAATTCCTCCCACATTCAGAGCATGATGACTGCCGCGAGCGAGCCGCGCGCGCCGCCGGTCACACGGTGCGACCAGAAGCGCTGCGGCTGGCACTTGGTGCAGTCACAGCTCACGTCGATCTGGGTAACGCCGCAGTTTTGCAGCCACAGCGCGCACAGACCTTTGTTATCTACAAAAAATTTTTCACCCCGGCGCTCGATAAACGGCTCTGCCGCCGCGCCGAGCGCGGCGCGCATCGCCTCCGGCACATCCCCGTCCGTCTCAAAGCAGCACTGCCCGATGGACGGACCGATCGCCGCGCGAATATTTTCCGGCTTGCAGCCGTACAGGCGCTGCATTTCTTCCACCGTGCGGGCAGCAATGCCCTGCGCCGTGCCGCGCCAGCCGGAGTGCGCCGCGCCCACGGCGCGCGCCACGGGGTCATAGAGCAGCACGGGCGTGCAGTCGGCGGCGAAGCACACGAGCGCCACGCCCGGCTCGTTCGTCACCAGCGCGTCACACACATCCTCGCGCTCGCGCAGCAACCCCGTGCCGCAGTCCGCGCGCGTCGCGGGTGCGACGATCGCGGTGTGCTGCTGCCTGGTAAAGACGGTCTGCTCCGGCAAAAAGCCGACGGCGCTGCCCAGAATTTCATAGTTTTTGCGCACATTTTCGGGGCTGTCTCCCCGGTGCGTGCCGAGGTTCAGACTCGCAAGCACGTCCTCGCTCACGCCGCCGAAGCGCGTGGAAAAGCAGTGGACGCTTCCCGCAAGCGCGTCGGCGGTCAGATATTCCAGCGCATCCCGGCGCACAACGTGAAACATGGCAGCTCCTTTTTATTCCGTCGTTTTATTGCGTCTTGCCTGCCGCGAGGTCCTTATCGCGGCAGCATTTTTTGTACTTCTTGCCGCTGCCGCACGGACACGGGTCGTTCGGACCGACCTTGATCTTTTTGACCACCGGCTGACGGCGCACGGTCTTGTCGCCGCCGCCTCCCTCGCCCGTGACTCTGGCGACGCGCTGGCGCTTGACCTCTTCGTTCGTCTTGAGGCGGAAGGTATACAGCCGCCGGACGATCTCCTCCTTGATGGCGTTCGTCATCGCCTCGAACATGGCAAAGCCTTCGCGCTTATACTCCACCACGGGGTTCGACTGCGCGTAGGCGCGCAGACCGATGCCCTGCCGCAGATCGTCCATCGCGTCGATGTGATCCATCCAGTACTCGTCCACCACGCGCAGCGTGATGATGCGCTCGACCTCGCGCATGACCGCCTCGCCGTACTGCTCCTCGCGCTTTTCATAGCTGCGGTTCAGCAGCGCCAGCAGCTTTTCCTCCGCCGCTTTGTCCGTCATGGACTCGAGCGCTTCCGCCGACTCGACCCACGCGCCCTGCGGGAAATAAACGCCCTCAAACTGGCGCACAAGGTCGCCAAACTGTTCGCTGTCCAGATGATGCTGCTCGCCAAAGGCGGCGTGCAGCGCCCGCTCCGCCACAAAGCGCACCATCGACTGGATGTTCCCGCGCAGGTCCTCGCCGTCAAGCACCTGACGGCGCTGCTCGTAGATGATCTTCCGCTGGACGTTCATCACGTCGTCGTATTCCAGCACGTTTTTACGCGCCTGATAGTTGCGGCTCTCCACGGTCTTCTGCGCGTTTTCGATCGCGCCGGAGAGAATTTTTGCGTCGATGGGCGTGTCCTCGTCGATGCCGAGCGCCTCCATCATATTCTGCACCCGCTCCGAGCCGAACAGCCGCATCACATCGTCCTGAAGCGAGAGGAAAAAGCGCGTCTCACCGGGGTCTCCCTGACGTCCGGCGCGTCCGCGGAGCTGATTGTCGATCCGGCGCGACTCGTGCCGCTCCGTGCCCACGATGAAGAGTCCCCCTGCCGCGCGCACGAGGTCCGCCTGCGCGTCCGCCTCTTTTTTGTAGCGGGCGTAGGCTTCGTTATACGCCGCACGGGCGGCGAGGATGTCGGGATCGTCCGTCTCGGCGAACGAGTTCGACTCCACGATCAGCTCCTCCGCCATGCCCTGCTTACGCAGGTCGTTTTTCGCCATAAATTCGGCGTTGCCGCCGAGCATGATGTCCGTGCCGCGTCCCGCCATGTTCGTGGCGATCGTCACCGCGCCGAGATGACCCGCCTGCGCGATGATCTCGGCTTCCTTTTCATGGTGCTTCGCGTTGAGGACGTTGTGCGCGATGCCCTCTTTTTTGAGCATCTGCGACACCAGCTCGGATTTTTCGATGGAGATCGTGCCCACCAGCACGGGCTGCTTGCGCTCGTGGCACTCGCGCACCTGCCGCACAACGGCGCGGAATTTTGCCGCCTCGGTCTTATACACCACGTCCGGGTCGTCCTTTCGGATGACGGGGCGGTTCGTGGGGATCTCCACGACGTCCAGATCGTAAATGCCGGAGAACTCCTCCTCCTCCGTGAGCGCCGTGCCGGTCATGCCGGAGAGCTTGGCGTAAAGTCTAAAGAAATTCTGGAACGTGATGGTGGCGAGCGTCTTATTTTCGCTGGCGACCTGCACGCCCTCTTTGGCTTCAATTGCCTGATGCAGACCCTCGTTATAGCGTCTGCCGTACATCAGGCGGCCCGTGTACTCGTCCACGATGATGACCTGCCCGTCCTTGACGACGTAGTCAATATCGCGCTTCATCAGCCCGCGCGCCTTCATCGCCTGATTGAGGTGGTGCGAAAGCGTGGCGTTTTCGGCGTCGGCGAGGTTTTCCACATGGAAAAATTCCTCCGCCTTGCGGATGCCGGTCTGCGTGAGTGAGACGGTGCGCTCCTTCTCCACCACGATGTAATCGCAGTCGTACTGATCCTGCAGCTCCTTATCGTCGGTGCTGGCGAACACCTGCTTTTTCAGCCGCGAGACGAAATAGTCCGCCATTTCATAGAGCTTCGACGATTCCTCGCCCTTGCCGGAGATGATGAGCGGCGTGCGCGCCTCGTCGATGAGGATGGAGTCCACCTCGTCCACGATGACGAAATTATGCTCGCGCTGGACCATCTCCTGCTTGTAGATCGCCATATTGTCGCGCAGGTAGTCAAAGCCCAGCTCGTTGTTCGTGCCGTAGGTCACGTCGGCGGCATACGCCGCGCGGCGCTGCTCGGGCAGCAGATCGTGGATGATCAGTCCCACCGACAGCCCCAGGAAGCGGTAAACTTTTCCCATCCACTCCGAGTCGCGCTTGGCGAGGTAGTCGTTGACGGTGACGATGTGCACGCCCTTGCCCGTCAGTGCGTTGAGATACGCCGGCAGGATCGCCACGAGCGTTTTGCCCTCGCCGGTCTTCATTTCGGCGATACGCCCCTGATGCAGGATGATGCCGCCGATGACCTGCACGCGGTACGGGCGCATCCCGAGCACGCGGTCCGCCGCCTCGCGCACGGTGGCGAACGCCTCCGGCAGGAGCTGGTCGAGCGTCTCGCCGTTTGCCAGCCGCTCCTTGAACTGCCGCGTTTTATCCTTGAGCTGCTCGTCGGTGAGCTTCCGATACTCGTCCTCCAGTGCCATCACGGCATCCACCTGCGGCGTGAGCTTTTTGACCTCGCGCTCCGAGCGTGTGCCGAACATTTTTGTAAACAGTCCCATATTGAAAACCCTCCCCCGCCCCGGCTGCCCGGCGCGGTCGTATACTAAAGTGAGATTATACCATAAGTATGCCTGTAAAAAAAGAAGAATTTGTGAATTTGCAGGGATTGCAAATATAAAACGCCCCTGATAAAATAGGAAAAACCCCTTTAGAAAGGCTGATCTACACTATGGCAATTCGCCTGATCGCCGTCGATCTGGACGGCACGCTGCTGCCGCGCTCGCAGGTCATCCCCGCCGAGACGCGCAAAGCAGTCGAGCGCGTGCAGGCGGCGGGCATGGAATTTTGCTTCTGCACCGGGCGCGCCGCTGCGGAATGCCGCGACCTGTTCCCGCAGCTCCCCGCGATGCGCTACGGCTCGTTCTGCACGGGCGCGAATATTCTTGACCTCCAAAACAACACCGTCCTCGCGCAAAACGCCCTCACGGCGGACGAGGCGCGGGCACTGTATGCCATCGTGCGCGAGTACGACTGCTGCATCAGCTTCATCGCAGACGGCGTGGTGCACAACAGCCGGGCGCAGGTCGAGCGCTTCATGCCCTACACCACCGCGCCCATCCGCGAGATGTTCGTGCGCACGCACGTCATTGAGGACGATCTGGACGGGTTTGTCGCCCGCTACGGCGGCCCTGTTGAAAAATTCTACGTCTCGTTCCTCGACAAATCCGAGCGTGATACGGCGTATGCGCGTGCTGCGCAGCTTCCGTATTACATCACCGACGCGGGCTTCAACGATTTTGAGATCATGCGCCCCGGCGTTGACAAGGGTGTCGGGCTGACGCAGCTTGCCGCGCTTCTGGGCTTTACGGCGGCGGAGGTCGCCGCCGTGGGCGACAGCAGCAACGACCTGCCGATGCTCCGCTGCGCGGGGCTGTCCGTCGCCATGGGAAATGCGTCGGACGCGGTGCGCGCGGCGGCGGACGTCGTCGTCGCCGACAACGAGCACGGCGGCATGGCGGAGATCTTAAACCGCATCGCGGAAGGAGAGTTTGACGAATGGGCATCGAAAGCCTGACCTGGCAGATGGCGCTGATCGTGGCGGTGGGCGTGTTCCTCGCGTCGTTTATGGACGCCATCGCGGGCGGCGGCGGCATCATCTCCATCCCGACGTATCTCATCGCCGGGCTGCCGGCGCACATGGCGCTGGGCACGAACAAGGTCTCGGCGGGCATCGGCACGATCGCCTCTACCGCGCGCTTTATCAAAAACGGCTATGTCGATTGGGCGCTCGCGCTGCCGTCGGTCGGGCTGGCGCTCATCGGCTCGCATTTTGGGACGAGCCTGCAGCTCATGATCCCGGAGGCGTATCTGCAATACCTGCTGCTGCTCGTGCTGCCGGTGGTGGCGTTCGTCGTGCTGCGGCAGCGCACCTTCCCGGAGACGGCGGGGGAGATCGCGCGCCGAAAGCAGACCCTCATCGTCCTGCTCGCGTCGCTCATCGTAGGCGCGTACGACGGCTTTTACGGTCCGGGCACGGGCACATTTCTGCTGCTCATCTACTGCAATCTCGCCAAAATGGACGTGCGCACGGCGGGCGGCAATGTGAAGCTCGTGAATTTCGCGTCGAACGTCGGCGCGTTCGTCACGTCCCTTCGCAGCGGGCAGGTGTTCCTCGCGCTCGGTCTCATCGGCGCGGTCACGAGCCTGCTCGGTCACTTCCTCGGCGCGGGACTGGCGATCAAAAACGGCTCGAAGATCGTAAAGCCTACCGTCATCATCGTCCTCATCCTGCTGGCAGTCAAGGTCGTGCAGCAGCTCGTGACCGGCGGCTGACGGCGCATCTCCCGAAACGCCGTAGGGGTCGATGCCCACATCGACCCGGCGGCACGCAATTGCAAAATTGCACGCACCATCAGCGAAAACGCAAAACGTCCTGTAGGGGCGGACGACCCTGTCCGCCCGATCGGCATCACAATTTTGCCGCAATGTTTCATAAAAACGGTCGTGCGTCATACGGGTCGATGTGGGCATCGACCCCTACAAACGGTGTGCGGGTTTGCATCGGTGCGTCCGTTTTTGTGGGTTTGTGCCGCCGGGCGGACAGAGGCGTCCGCCCCTACGCAAAATAATCACTTCTTCACTATTCACTCTTCCCTATTACTTCAAATCACGGAGGTCTCGTTATGAAAAAATCCATCGGCATTCTTGGCGGCATGGGTCCTTTGGCTACTGCGGACCTGCTGCGGAAGATCACGCTGCACACGCGCGCGGCGTGCGACGCGGATCATATCCGCGTGTTCATCGACTCCAACCCCGCCATCCCCGACCGCACGGCAGCAATTCTTTCCGGCGGCGCCGACCCCGTGCCGGAGATGACGCGCGCGCTGCGCTCGCTTGAAAAATGCGAGGCAGACTGCATCATCATGCCCTGCAACACGGCGCATTATTTTCTCCCCCGCCTGCAGGCGCTGACCGGCATCCCGTTCATCAGTATGCTCGAAGCCACCGCCAAAGCCTGCGCCGCGGCGTACCCCGGCAAGACCGCCGCGATCCTCGGCACGAAGGGGACGCTCCAGACCCGCCTGTATCACGACGCACTGGCGGCGCAGGGCGTGCCCGCCCTTACGCCGAACGAGCCGGAGCAGGACGAGCTGATGCGCCTGATTTACGACGTTGTGAAGGCAAATCGCCCGCTCGCGCCGGAGACCGACGCGTGGGCGCGTTTACTCAACGACCTTTGTGCGCGTGGGGCGGACTATTTCATCCTCGGCTGCACGGAGCTGCCGCTGCTGGCGGACACCCTGCCGCACCCCGGACCGTTTATTGACCCCACGGCGGAGCTCGCGCGCGCCGCGATCCGCTTCTGCGGCTACGAATGTGTGTAAATTTTCGTATACTTGCACAATTTTTACTAAAAAAATTCTGTAAAACTGTATAAAGTATACACTCGATACAGAAAATTCCTTTACATTTCTTGCCGCGCCTGCTATACTAACGCTTGAAGGAAAGTGTGACAGACCTTCCGCAATTTTGCACGAGGTGAAAGGAGTTCCCAAATGAAAGAGAAGAAGAAGCTCAGTCTGCCGATCAAGATATTCATCGGCATGGCGCTCGGTATCATCGCCGGTTTGATTTTCGCGTATTTCAAGCAAGGCGCTTTTACCACCGAATGGATCAAGCCCATCGGCACGATCTATGTGAACCTGCTGAAATTCCTGGTCGTTCCCGTGGTGCTGTTCTCCATCGCTGACGGCGTTATCTCCCTGAATGACCTCAAGCGTGTCGGCTCTGTCGGCATCAAGACGTTCATCTACTATATGTTCACCACCGCTCTGGCGGTCGTCATCGGTCTGGTGCTGGTCAACGTCTTCAAGGGCAGCTTCACGCCCCTCCCCTCTGCGGAGCTGGGCGAGCTGGCGTATGAGGCAAAGGAAGCCCCGTCCGTCATGCAGACGATCGTCGCCATCTTCCCGAGCAACTTCTTTGAGCCGATGGTCAAGGCGGATATGCTGCCTGTCATCGTGATCGCCATTTTCCTCGGCGCGGGCGTGCTCTCCGCCGGCGAAAAGGGTCAGAAGATCGGCGAGCTCATCAACTGCGGTCTGGAAGTCGTCATGAAGATCATGATGATGATCATCAGCTTCACCCCGATCGGCGTGTTCTGCCTGATGACCGACGTTGTCGCGGTCAACGGTCCGCAGATCGTCGGCAAGCTCGCGCTCGTCATCGGCGTTGCCTATATCGGCTATATCATCCATGTGCTCGTGGTCTACGGTCTGTCCGTGCGCTTCCTGTCGCACATGAGTCCGTTCAAGTTCTTCAAGGGCATTTTCCCCGCCATGATCACCGCCTTTACCACCACCTCCTCCAACGCCACCCTGCCGGTCAACATCGAGTGCTGCAACAAGATGGGCGCTGAGCCCGAGATCAGCGCGTTCGTGCTGCCGCTGGGCGCGACCATCAACATGGACGGCACCGCCATCTATCAGGCGGTCTGCGCAGTCTTCATCGCCTGCTGCTACGGCATCGACCTGACCCTCGGTCAGATGGCGATGATCGTTCTCACCGCAACGCTCGCTTCCATCGGCACTGCCGGTACGCCGGGCGCCGGCATGATCATGCTGGCGATGGTGCTGACCTCCGTCGGTCTGCCGGTCGAAGGCATCGCGCTCATCGCGGGCGTCGATAAGCTGTTCGACATGGGCCGCACGACGCTGAACATCACCGGCGACGCCACCTGCGCCCTGTGGGTCTCCCGTGTAGAGCGTGAACGCAAGGCAAAGCAGGCTGCCAAGGCTGCCAAATAAGCGCGATCTTAAAAACGCCCGCAGTTTTACTGCGGGCGTTTTTTCACCGGCTCACAGCCCAGCGAAGCGGGTATTTTCATGGCAGCAGAAACCGGCAAATTCCGTTGTAGGGGCGGACGACCCTGTCCGCCCGGCGGTACGCACCCGCGAATACGGACGCACCAATGCGAATCCGCACCACATTTGTAGGGGTCGATGCCCACATCGACCCGCACGGGGCACATCCGATTTTACGAAACGCTGCGGCAAATTTGCAATTGCCCCACGGGCGGACAGAGGCGTCCGCCCCTACAGGATGTTTTACGGTTTCGCCGGTGGCGTGTACAATTTTGTAATTGCATCCTGCACGGGCGGGGCAGAACCCCGCCCCTACGCAAAATAATCACTTCTTCCCGATCCCCTATCCTATTGCACCCCGCTGCATTTTGAGGTATACTGTACGAAAAATTGAAAGTGAGGAACGCGGACTATGGCATATCGTGATTGGACAAAGGCGGAGCTTGCCGCCGAAAAGGCCGCTGTTGCGGCACATTTTGACGATCTCAAGGCGCAGGCGCTCAAGCTGAACATGGCGCGCGGCAAGCCCGGCAAGGAGCAGCTCGATCTTGTATCTGACATTCTGACGGTGCTCCAGACCCCGGAGGACTGCCAGGTGGACGGCATCGACGCGCGCAACTACGGCGAGTTGACGGGTCTGCCGTCGGCAAAGGCGCTGTGGGCGGACATCCTCGGCTGCAAGCCCGAGGAGTGCTTCATCGGCGGCAACGCGTCGCTCACGCTCATGTACGACACCATCTCTAAGGCATATACGCACGGGCTTCTGCACTCGCGAACGCCGTGGTGCAAGCTCGATACCGTCAAATGGCTCTGCCCGTCCCCCGGCTATGACCGGCACTTCAAGGTCACGGAGTCGTTCGGCTTTGAGCTCATCACCGTCCCCATGACCCCGACCGGTCCCGATATGGATCTGGTCGAGGAGCTGGTGAAGGACCCGGCGGTCAAGGGTATGTGGTGCGTGCCGAAATACTCCAACCCCGACGGCATCATCTACTCCGACGAGACCATCGACCGCATCGCGCACCTGAAGCCCGCCGCGCCGGACTTTACGCTCATGTGGGACAACGCCTACTGCATCCACGAGTTCGAGGGCGAGTTTGTCCCCTTCCGCGACATTCTCACGCTCTGCCGCGAGGCGGGCAACCCCGATATGGTCTTTGAGTTCGCCTCCACGTCCAAGGTGACGCTGCCCGGCGCGGGCGTGTCGGTCATGGCGGCATCGGTGGCGAACCAGAAGTATATGGAAAAGCTTATCTCCATCCAGACCATTTCGTATGACAAGGTCAATGCCCTGCGCCATGTGCGCTACCTCAAGGACAAGGCGCACACGCTGGAGCTGATGCAGAAGCACGCGAAGATCCTCGCGCCGAAGTTCCATTGCGTGCTGGACAGCCTCGACCGTGAGATCGCCCCGCTCGGCATCGCGCAGTGGGAGCGCCCGAAGGGCGGCTACTTCATCTCGGTCAATACCGCGCCCGGTCTTGCCAAACGCACGCTGGCGCTGTGCAGGGAGGCAGGCGTTGTGATGACCGGCGCAGGCGCGACGTTCCCCTACGGCATCGACCCGCAGGACTCCAACATCCGTATCGCCCCCAGCCTCCCGCCCGTCCGCGAGCTGGAGCAGGCGATGGACGTGTTCTGCACCAGCCTCAAACTCGCCGCCCTGGAACAGCTCGGCGCGTAAACGGCAAAATGATCCCGGGAGCGGCGCTCGCCGCTCCCGGGATTTTTCTCAGCCCAGGAACTCCACGTCCTCGGCGCAGACGTAATAGATGCGGCGGGCGCTGTCGTTGGCAAGAATGAGGGCGCTGCCGATCGCGCCGAGCAGCGTCACGTCCTTCAGCAGCAGCGGCCCTGCCGTGAGCGAGAGCGCCTGCACCATGCCGCAGCGGTCGAGCGAGGCAAGGATGCCCGTGTTCTTGCAGCCGCACGGCACCTGGCACGGCTGCGGCTTCGGCGGCGTGCACGGCGGGCAGGGCGGCGGGCACTTCGGGCGCAGAATTTGCAGTAAGATCTGCTTGAGCGCCTGATAATTCGCCTCCTGCACCGTGCCGCTGCCGGCGGCGTCAAAGGCGATGGCGCCGAGCGCGCACAGCGACACTTCGTCCACCGTGACCTGCGGGCACGCACAGCCGCCCAGCAGCGGCAAAAACGCCGCCTGCAAATCCGCGCGGAAGTTCGCGCTCGTGGGGTTGAGCCGGTCGGCAAGCGCCGCCAGCGCCGTCACAACGCCCTCCGTGCCGGTCGTGCCGTCGAGGTTTTCACTGAGCGTGGTGAAGAGCGTGGAGACCAGATCGGGATTTGCCAGCGGCGTATCGCCGTAGACCGTGCCGGAAATGTCGATCAGGTCGCACGAACAGGGGGTGAAGCGGTTGAACGAGCCCGTGAGCGTGTCGGCAAGATTGTCGTACACGCCCGTCTCGCCGCAGGGGCAGGTACGGTATGTGCCGATGAGGAAATTTTTTCCGATGAAGGCGAAGCGGTTAAAATCGACCAGCCCCGCCAGGTCGCCGGAGCACAAAAGGCGCAGCGCGGTCGCCAGCGAGTCGCGGCAGGCGCAGTTGTTCGTTTCGTCCGTCTGCGTGCCCGCGGCATCGGCAGCGGTCTGCTGCGTGCAGCCGCAGGCGTTTTGCGGCGGACGCGCGCCGCACGCGCCGGTCTGCTCCTCCTGCTGGCAGGCGCACGCCTGCGTGCCGGTGGTGGTGTAGTTGTTACAATTACTCATGCGATCACTCCTTGGAGCTTGATTGTGTAGTGCCTGTGACATCTGTCTGCAAGTGTTCCGCTACACGATACTATATGCACCGAAATGCCAACTTGTGCTCTTGATTCTTTCACGATCTTCCTGTATGATAATAGCAAGATTGTCCGACGGAGGGATCAGCATGACGCACCGAAGCTGTCTGCGCCGCGCGCTGGCGCTTTTGCTGACGCTGCTCGTGCTTGCGGCGCTGACGCTGCCGGCGCTGGCGGCGGAGGACGCGCCGGAGGCGGATACAGACGCGCAAAACGACCCGTTTGCCGCGCTCACATGGTGGGTCATCCCGCTGGCGCTTCTGATCGCGCTGCTCGGCGGCGGCGCGCTGCGGCTGCTGCTGCGCACGCCCGAGCGCTGGGGGCGGCATTACGGAAAAAAATACGACCGATTTACCCCCAAATCCCCGAAAAACGAGAAAGAGGAAAGGAAGTGACCCCATGCCCCAGATGGACGAATTTGAAGTCCTGTCATTTTCCCGGCTGAACCATGTCACCATGAGCGTCACGCAGATCGGCTACCGCAACCCGCATATTCATCAGGCGCTGGAAATTTGCCTCGTTCTGGAGGGCGAGGCGGACGTGTGGGCGCGCGACCATGTGTTCCACACGGGCGAGGGCGCAATTTTGCTCTTCAGCCCCGGCGAGCCGCATGAAATTTCCTCCACCGACCCGCAGGGCGTGCGCATCGCCTATATCCAGATCGCGAGCCACTTCTGCCGCGATTACATCCGTCCGCTGCGCAATCTCGAGCTTCAGGGAAACGACGCGGCGGAATTTCTGACCGCGCAGCAGCAAAGGGCGCTCACGCGGCAGATACTCGTCACCATGCGCGATTATTTTACGCCCGACAGCGCCGACCGGCTGCAGGTGCTGTGCGACGTGTGTACGCTGCTGCACCAGCTTCTCACGCTCGTGCCCTACCGCTATCTCAATGAGACGGCGTATCAGGCGCACGGCAAAAAAATGGCACGCATCCAGCGCATCACCGAGTATATGGACACGCACTGCACCGAACGCCTGACGCTGGAGGAGCTGGCGGAGCAGGAGAACATCACCACGACGTACCTCTCCCATTTTATCCGTGACAACCTCAACATGACCTTCCAGCAGTATCTCAACAACCTCCGCTTTGAAAAGGCGCGCAAGCTCATCGAGACGACCGATATGTGCCTGAGCGACGTGAGTCTCGCCAGCGGCTTTTCTGACCCCAAGTATATGAAGCGGATGTTTGCCGAGCGCTTTGGCTGCACACCCGGCGCGCACCGGCAGAATGCCATCCAGTCGCTGCCGCTGCACGCGCAGAACGTCCCCACGCAGCAGGCGGCGGACGCCGAAGCGTGTCTGGAGCACATCGCCGCCTTCGCGCAGCTCCACTTCCCGGACGCGGAGGGCTGGGAATCTTGATGCAATGTGCACAAGAAGCGGGCATCAAAATTATGAAATGTATCAAAAAGCAGAAAACCGCAAGATTGTCATTTGCCAAAGGCAAGTTTCCTCTGGAAAATAAACTGTTTTTGCGGCATAGTGGTAGCAGAAACACCGGGAGCGTGACAACTTTGTCCGCCACCCCGGAGCATACACCATAAACCATACTAATTAAAACGAAAGAGGTAATGATTATGGCTACATTCCGCTTTACCGCCGGTCCGTGGAACGTTCACGAAGGCAACGAGACCTTTGGTCCGGGTCACCGCAAGAGCATCCCCCTGGAAGAGAAAATGAAGAAGTATGCCGAGATCGGTCTGGCTGGCATGCAGTTCCATGATGACGACGCTGTTCCCGACATGAACAACATGACCGAGAAGCAGATCGTTGACTATGCTAAGGACGTCAAGGCGATGCTGGACAAGTACGGTCTGTTCGCTGAGTTCGTCGCTCCGCGTCTGTGGTTCGACAAGCGCACGAATGACGGCGGCTTCACCGCGTCCCTGAAGGAAGACCGCGAGTTCGCACAGTGGCGTGCACGCCGCTCCTGCGACATCGCCAAGGCTCTGGGCACCAACAAGATCCAGCTGTGGCTGGCTCGTGAAGGCACGCTCTGCGCCGAGGGCAAGAACCCCGTCGAGATGACGCTCCAGCTGCGCGACGCGTTCAACGACATCCTCACCTATCGTGACGATGCTCTGATCCTCGTTGAGCCGAAGCCCAATGAGCCCATCGACCGCTCCATCTGCGGCACTGCCGGTCACGCTCTGGCAGTCGGTGCTTACACCGTCGATCCCAGCCGTGTCGGTCTTTGCATCGAGTCCGCGCACTCCATCCTCGCCGGTCTCGATCCCGCCAACGACATGGGCTTCGCTCTGGCGCTCAACAAGCTGTGGGGCGTGCACCTCAACGACCAGAACGGCTGCCGCTATGACCAGGATAAGTCCTTCGGCGTTGACAACCTGCGCAACGCGTTCAATCAGGTCAAGGTCCTGTACGAAAACAACTACGGCGACCGCGGCAACTTCGAGTGCGTCGGTCTTGACGTCAAGGCTATGCGTACCCAGCCCGACGAGGACTGCTACCGTCACCTCGTCAACTCCAAGCGCATCTTTGAGCTGCTGCTGGAGAAGGTCAAGCAGTTCGACTACAAGTTCCAGGCGGCCTGCGTCAAGGAGCAGAACTTCGAGAAGCTCGAGATGTACGTCATGGAGCTTCTGATGGGCGTGAAGTAAGCTTCACGATCTTGCACATACTCCGAATGGGAGCGGCGCGCGCCGCTCCCATTTTTCAAAGAGGGATTTTATCATGCGGAACTTTTTTGTGCGCGACAAGGCGTTTTACCGCAGTTTTCTGGCGCTGTCGGGCGCGCTGATGCTGGAGCAGGCGGTCGTGCTGTGCGTGAATCTGGCGGATAACGTCATGATCGGCTCGTACTCCGAGATCTCGCTCTCCGGCGTGGCTGCGGTCAACCAGATCCAGTTTTTCATCCAGCAGATCGCCTTTGCCATCTCCAACGCGCTCATCGTGCTGGCGGGGCAGTATTGGGGGCAGAAGCGCACCGAGCCCATCCGGCGGCTGACCGCCATCGGCGTGCGGCTGGAGCTGATCTTCTCGCTCGTGATGTTCGCGCTCACGTCCATCGCGCCATGGCAGTGCGTGGCGCTGTTCGTAAAGGACGAGGCAATGATCGCCGAGGGCGTGCGCTATCTGGACATCCTGCGCTTTTCCTACCCGTTCTTCGCCGTCACGACCGTGCTGCTCGGCGCGATGCGCAGCGTGGAGAACGTGCAGCTCGCGCTGCGGGTGTCGGTCGTGTCGCTGGTGGTGAACTGCTGCATCAACTACCTGCTCATCGGCGGCAATCTCGGCGCGCCGGAGCTGGGCGTGCGCGGCGCTGCCATCGGGACGCTCACGGCGCGCGTGCTGGAATTTTTCATCGTGGCGTGGTATGTGCTCGTGCATGACAAGCGCCTTGCCCTGCGCCTGCGCGGGCTGTTCCGGCGCGGCGGCGAGCTCGCCCGCGATTACGGCAAGGTCGCCCTGCCCATCGTGCTGCAAGGCGCGATGTGGGGCGCGTCCAACTGCTTGCAGACTGCGATTTTGGGGCACATGAACGACAACGCCGTGGCGGCGTATTCCATCTCGTCCACGATCTTCCTGCTTTTGAAGGTCGCGGCGGTCGGCGCGGCGACGGCGTCGAGCATCCTCATCGCCAAGCAGATCGGTGCGAATGCGGACGACCGGGCGCTGCACCAGAGCGTGCACACCATGCAGGCAATTTATCTTGCCACGGGGCTGACGCTGGCGCTCATCCTGTTCGCCATCCGCGTGCCGCTGCTGTCGCTCTATAAGCTGTCTGATACGACACACGCGCTGGCGGAGCAGTTTTTGCTGCTGCAATGCGCGGTGGTGTTTACGATGTCGTACCAGATGCCCGCGAGCATGGGTATCCTGCGCGGCGGCGGCGACACGAAGTTCCCCGTGATCGTCGATCTCATCTCGATCTGGTGCATCGTGCTGCCGGTGTCGTATCTGGCGGCGTTCGTGTGGAAAGCCCCCGCCATCGTCGTGGCGATCTGCCTCAACGCCGACCAGTTCTTCAAATGTATCCCCAACGCCATTCGTGTCAACCGCTATCATTGGATCCACAAATTAACGCGCGAAGCGTAAAAAATTCCCCGTTCCGATCGGAACGGGGAATTTTTGTAACTTTTACAGCATGAACAGCGCTTCGCGGATGACCTCGCAGACGGTGGGGTGCGGGAACACGATCTTGTCCAGATGCTGCACGGGCAGCTTGGAGTAGACCATCGCCGCCGCGCCGTAGATCATCTCGGAGGCGTAGCTGCCGATGATGTGCACGCCGACGAGCTCGCGCTTCTTGACATCATAGATGAGCTTGCAGAAGCCGTCGCCCTTCAGGTTTTCAGCGACGAAGCGACCCGACGCCATCATGGGCGCTTTGACGACCTTCACGTCCAGACCCTTGTCCTTCGCGCTCTGCTCGGTCTCGCCGACGCAGGCGACTTCAGGGGTCGTGTAGATGACGGAGGGGATGATGCTGTAGTCGATATGATCCTTGATGCCGCGCATATGGTTCACGGCGACCTCCGCCTCACGGTAGGCGGTGTGCGCGAGCATGAGCTTGCCGTTGCAGTCGCCCACGGCGTACACACCCTCGACGTTCGTGCACAGGTGCTCGTCGGTGAGGACCTTGCCGCGCTCGGTGGCGACGCCCAGCTTCTCTTCCAGCTCCAGCCCCTCGATGTTGGCGCGGCGGCCGGCGGACAGGAGCACGCGGTCGCACGCGACGGTGTGCAGACCCGACGCGTCCTCATAGGTGACGCTGCCGGCTTCGACCTTCTTGACGCCCGCGTTCAGATAGAACTCCATGCCGAGCTTTTTATAGGTCTTCATGAGGATGTCGCAAATTTCGAGATCGGTCGGACCTGCGATCTTGGACATCATTTCGATGACGATGACCTTGACGCCGATGGTGGCAAAATAGCACGCCATTTCCAGACCGATGACGCCGCCGCCGATGCACACGAGCGTCTTGGGCACTTCGCGCAGGTCGAGAATTTCGCGGTTCGTCATCACAAAGCCGGAGGCGAGCCCTTCCTTCACGCCCGGAATGGGCGGGACGGACGCGACCGAGCCGGTGGCAACGACGAGGCGCTTACCGGCGATGGTCGTACCGCCTGCATCCACCTCAAACAGCCCCGCTGCGTTCTTGCCGAGGACCTTCGCGGACGCGGTGTAGACCTTGACCTTGTTGGACTTCATCGTGAAGCCGACGCCGGAGACGAGCGTTTTGACGACCTTGTTCTTGCGGTCGATGACCGCCGCGTGGTCAAACGAGACGTTCTCCGCGTGCACGCCGTAATCCGCGCCGTGCTGCGCGGCGGCGTACTGCTTGGCGCAGTACAAAAGGCTCTTGGTGGGGACGCAGCCCTCGTTCAGGCACGTTCCGCCCAGCGCCCGCTGCTCCACGACCGCCGCCGTCAGTCCGCCCTGCGCCGCGCGTTCGGCGCACAGATAGCCGCCCGGGCCGCCGCCCAGGACCACGACATCAAAAGTATCCATGTATGTAGTTCCTCCCGCAAACTTTCCTAGTATAGTGTTTGTCTCTATTTTAACACAAAAAGCGCCGGTGTAAAGAGCAAATTCTTATACACCGGCGCGATTCAGTTTCTAAAACAGTTCACCAGACAATTCCAAGGTCTGCCCCGCCGTCGCAGGTGTAGGAAAAGACGATGGCGTCGCCCGCCTGCACCTTAATATCGGCGACGCCCACGGACGGATATTCGCCGTTCACGCTGAACAGCCAGCCGGACATCGGACCGGCGCTGCCGCCCGCAAGCTCACCGATGGCGTTTACATACGGATATTCGCCGTCCACCACGTCCAGCGTCAGAGCGTGCTCCTGCGCGGTGCGGCGTAAGACCTCCAGCACGCTCTCGCCGTCGGTAAATTCGACCTCGGTCGCGGGCAGCAGATAGCCATCGGACGGCAGCGCCGCGACCGTTTCCGCGTCCAGCTCGGCGCTTGTCAGCGCCGTTTCACAGGCGATCGTCAGCGTGCAGGTCGTCTTTTTCGCGGCGCACGCGGACAGGCTCAGGATCAGCAGCAGCGCGCAAAGCGCCGCAAAAATACGTTTTTTCATGATAGCTCTCCTTAAAAATTCAAAATCGCTGTCTGCATCAGGAGGTTACACAGCATCTGCGCGATCTCGCAGCGCAGCACGGAGGCAGTCGGCTGCTCTGCCTGTGCGGTGGTCATGATCTCATTTTTCAGGCAGAACGCCACGCCGCTCTTTGCCCAGTCGGACACCGTGTCCGGCACGGCGGAGGTGTCCTCCACGGCGGTGTCAAAGCCGCACAGCGCCGCCGCGCGCGCGAGCATCACGGCGGATTCCTGCCGGGTGATGCTGCTGTCGGGGTTAAACTTGCCGTCGCCCACGCCGCGCACGATGCCATACGCCGCCGCCGTGTCCACATAGGGGGCGTACCACGCGCTCTCGGCGACGTCGGCAAACGTGCCGCGGTACTGTGCCTCCAGTCCCAGTGCGCATACAACGATCTTGGCGAACTGCGCGCGGGTCATGGTGCTGTCGGGGCTGAAGCGCCCGCCGCCTACGCCGCTGATGATGCCGAACGAGCCGAGGATGCTGATGGCGTCGCGGTTTTCATGGGCTTCGGTGTCGGAAAACACCGCGCCGTTTTTCTGAAGCTGTGCCGCCTTCACACCCGAGGCAAGCTCCGGCTCGGCGGTCAGCGTCACGTCGCGCAGGTCATACAGCTCCGCCTGCGTGCCCTGCGCACGCTGCACGGCGCACAGCGCCTGAAGCGCCTGATAGGTGGCGGTGAGGCTGGGGTGCAGCGTTCCCAAAAAGCCGCCGGACGCATCGCGATAGCTCAGGAGCTTGTCGAGCGCGGTCGCGCCGTTCTTCGTAAAGCGTTCGTCGTCCACCGCGATGTCCAGCGCGCACAGCGCAAGCAGCACCTGCGCCGTCGGCTCGGATGAGGGCGTTGACCAGACGGTATAGCCGCCGTCGTCCTGCTGCAGCGCCGACAGCCGCTCCACGCCGAGCGCGACGGCGTTCGCCACCTGCTGCTGGTCGCGGTAGCGCGCGAGCGCCTGTAAGACCGACGCGGTCGTCGCGGCGTCCGCCTTGCCGCCGTGCAGCGCCCAGCCGCCGTCGGGAAGCTGCGCGTTGAGGATCGTGCTGAGATACAGCTCGCGCGTCGCGGGGGTGGCAACGCCGTCCACCGCGGGAATGTCGTAATTTGCGCAGTCGAGCGTGCGCAGCGCCGTCAGAACGCCCGGCAGACCTGTCTGCGCGCACGCGTCAAAATCCGCCAGCGCCGTCAAAAGGTTCTGCCCGCAGACGTTCGCAGGGTCTTTTCCCATGGCGCGCAGCGCCAGCGCCGCGCGGGCAAACTCGCCCGAGCGCCCGCGCCCGGCGGGGCTGCCGTTTTCCGCCAGCTCCGCCGTCACGCTCTCGTAATATTGCAGCGCGTACCCCTCCGGGAGCGCCGCGCCGCTGCGCACGAGTGTGAACATCACATGGTCCGCCGCGCCGCCGGACGTGCCGCGCGGCATGGACTCCAGCAGATACTTCTGCGCGCCCGCGATCGCGTCCGCCGGGATCTCCGCAGCAAGCGCCGCGGGGCAGAGCGTGAGCAAAATGCCCGCCGCCAGCAAAATGGCAAGCAGTTTTTTCTTCATTGATATGAGCCTCCCTTCGGAAGTTCCATGCAAAAAATGATTTTTATAGTATTTACAGCAGTGTAGCATATCCGCGCGATTTATGCAAGCGGATGGTTTTTCCGATTCATTTTATCCGCTCGCCCAGTCCGAAAAACACACGCCAGACCTCGTCCGCCCGCTGCGCCAGCGCCGCCGCGAGCCGCCCAGAGCGTTCGCGCCACGCGCGCGTTTCCGCGTCCAGCGGCACAACGCCGCAGGAAATATCGTCAAAAATCAGAATTTTATCATCCAGCGGCGCATTCAGCAGCGCCGCCTCGTCCTGAACCTCGCGCACGCAGCGCAGTACATACTGCTCCAGGTGGCACAGAGCCGGTTTGGAAAAATCGGGTGCGCTCTGCGCGCAGTCGCAGAAATCCTCCGGCGTAAGCCCGAAACGCGCCATGGCAAAGGTGCGCTTATTTTGATACGCGCCGCCCACGATCAGGATCATCGAAGCTCCTCCTTAAAACAGACACAGGCATAAAAGACCCGCCAGCTCGCCCAGCGTCAGCGCAAAGCCGGACACGTCGCCGGACATCCCGCCGAGCTCGCTCTTGCCGTACAGCGCCGCCAGCCACACGCAGAGCGCTCCCGCGCCGAGCGCAAGCGCCCGCAAGCCGCAGAAAAACCACCCCGCAGCGAGCGCAAGCGCGAGCCACAGCGCAAGGCACACGCACTGCGGCGTTTTTTTCTCGCGCGCGAAGTCGCCGCCGTACTGGCTCGTGCCCATCGGGCGCATCGTGCTCACACACAGCCCCGCCGCCGCGCGCGTGCACACAGGAAGCAGCAGCAGCGCCAGGGCGCTGTTTGTCACATTCAGCGTGCAAAACGCCGCGAATTGCAGCAAAAATAAAATTGCCAGCCCGATCACGGCGAATGCGCCGACGTGCGAGTCCTTGAGAATTTTCTGCCGCACGGCAAGCTCCCGGCGGGAAAGAATGGCGTCGCAGCAGTCCATATAGCCATCCAGATGCAAAAAGCCCGTCACAACGAACGGCGCGGCGCACAGCAGCGCCGCCGTGAGCATCGAGCCGGGCAGCAGCGCCAGCAGCCGCCATACGCCGCCCGCCAGCAGCCCCACGAGCGGAAACCAGACGATCATCCAGCTTCGCGCCGCCTCGTCCCACCGGCGGCTGGGGCATGGGACGATGCAGAACATCCCCCACGCCATGCACAGCGCGCGCCATTGCTTTTTCATTCTGCCCATCCTCCCTTGTGCCAAACCGGCACGCCGCAGCAGACCTCGCCCGCAGCGTCGCACACGCGGCACAGCGCCGCGCCGAGCGCGCCCAGCGCCTGCCGGTAGCGCTCGGTCCACTCGCCGTAAGCGCCGGCGTCGGCAAAGATATTGTCGCAGACGAACACGCAATTGCCCGTTTTTTCCGCAAGCTCTGTCAGCTCGCGCGCAAGCCGCGCCCCGGCGTCTTCGTCCATCGTGCCGTCCGCGCGGAACATCTCGTTGGATAAAAGTGCCGTCACGCTGTCCAGCAAAAACACGCCAGCCAGGTCGGTCTTTTCCAGCGCGGCAAGGATGTGTGTTCCGCATTCGACCGTTTCAAAGCCCCAGCCCGCGCGCTCTTGGCGGTGGCGCGTGATGCGCGCGTCGTCCTCCGCGTCATGCGGGATCATCGTGGCAAGATAATAGTGTGTCCGCCCCGGCTGCATCGCGCGCGCGATGCGCTGCGCCAGCATGGATTTGCCGCTCTTCGAGCCGCCTGATAAAAAAACATTCATACCGTAAAGCAGTCCTTTGCGCGGATGGGCGCAAGATAGCCGTCGTCGATCCGCGCGTCCTCAAACGTCGCCATCCCGTTCATCGCGGCGCACGCCGCCTCCAACACACGAAACCCCAGCGGGCAGCCGCTGCCCTCGCCCAGCCGCATATCCAGCGTCAGCACTGGCGTGAGCGAAAGCGCCTGCGCAGCGACGGCGTAGCCGCGCTCAAACGAGCCGTGCGACGCGAATAAAAAGTCCCGCGCCGCCGGGCACAGCCGCACGGCGCACAGCGCCGCGACCACGGAGATAAATCCGTCGATCACCACCGGCAGGCGGCTCTCCGCCGCGCCGAGGAACACGCCCGCCATCGCCGCAAGATCGAAGCCGCCGACCTTGGCGAGCACATCGACTGCATCGCCCGCGTCCGGGTGCAGGCGCGCAAGCGCCCCGGCTACAACGGCGCGCTTGCGCGCGAACGCTTCCTCCGTCACGCCGCCGCCGCGCCCCACGGCGTCCTCCACCGCGCAGCCCGTCAGTGCCATGAGCACAGCCGCCGAGGTGGTGGTGTTGCCGATGCCCATCTCGCCCACGCCCAGCGCCTGCACGCCGTCGCGCTTTGCCTGCGCCGCGAGCGTCATGCCGGTGTCCAGCGCAGTGAGCGCCTGCTGCACGGTCATGGCAGGCTCTTTTGCAATATTTTTTGTGCCGCGCGCGATGCGGCGGTTTACGATCTGCGGGCAGGTGTAGTCCTCCGCGATGCCCACGTCCACCACGACCAGCTCGTCGCCGAACCGGCGCGCGATGGCGCTTGCGCCCGTCACGCCGCGCGTGAGGTTGATCGCCTGCTGCCGCGTGACCGACTGCGGTGCGGAGGAAACACCCTCCGCCACCACGCCGTTGTCGGCGGCAAGAACGTAAATGCGCGTCTTTTCAATCTCATTATAAATATGACCCGTGATCCCGGCGAGCTGAATGGAGATGTCCTCCAGCTTGCCGAGGCTTCCGGGGGGCTTTGCAAGCTGCGCCTGCCGCCGTCTGGCGGCATCCATCGCCGCCGCGTCCGCCGGTCGGATGGCGGCGAGCCGCGCGGAAAATGCGTCCCGATTCATGATAAAAGTCCCTCTTTCAAAAGCCACTCGACCGACGCGCGCGCGGAGCGCACCTCCAGCGTGTACGTCGCCTGCGGTGCAAGCGCCTCTAACTGCCGGATGACCGCCGCCATATCGAGCGTGCCGTCCGGCAACCCAAGATGCTCGTCAGACGTGCCGTGATTGTTGTGCAGGTGCACATGGGAACTGTACGGCGTGAGCGCGTCCAGCCACGGCGCAAGCTCGCCGCTCTGACAGAATGCGTGCCCCACATCGAAACAGATGCGCAGGCGCGGATCGTTCACCTGCTCCGCGACCTGCCGCAGTGCGTCCGGCGACGTTTCCATCACATTTTCGACGCACAGCGTCAGCCCGTCCACATCGTTCAGAAATTCCCGCCAGAACGCCGCTGACTGCGGCGCGAACCACTCCGGGTAATAGACGAGCGGGATGAAGCCCGAATGCACCACCATTTTTTCCGCGCCATAGCGCTTTGCCAGCGCCGCCGCCTGCAAAAAGCGCCGTTTCGCCACCTCGCGCACGAGCGGGTCGATGGCGGCGGGGCACAGCTCCGCAAACGGCGCGTGGAACACCCGGCGCGGCACTTCGAGCGCCGCGTCCAGACTCGCCTGCACGTCCGGCGGGGTCTTGTCCATGTTCTCCGCCAGGCAGAACTGCGCCAGCTCCACGCCGAGCCCAAATTCCCGCGCAGTCTGCACGGCGTCGTCCGCGATGGTGGAGAGAAAAAGCCGCTCCTTTTTCATGCGCGCCCGTCCCGCTCCAGCAGGAGCTTTGTTTTGAGGATGGCGAGCTGCGTTTTTGCGTCCAGAATTTTGCCGTCCAGAATATCCCGCACGAGCGCTTCCAGCGGGACGCGGTCGAGCTGCAAAAATTCGTCCGCATCCAGCTTCTGCGCGCCGAACGTCAGCCCCTCGGCAAGAAACATCTCGATCGTCTCATCCGAATACGCAAACGCGGGCTGAAACAGCCCCAGACTGCGCCACGAGGCTGCCGCCGCGCCCGTCTCCTCGTGCAGCTCGCGCTGCGCCGCCGCCAGACGGTCCTCCGTGGGACTGTCCAGCTTGCCCGCCGGGATCTCCGTGACCACGCGCCCGATGGGATAGCGGAACTGGCGCTCGATGAGCACGTCGCCGTTCTCAAACAGCGGCACGATGCACACCGCGCCGACGTGGCGCAGGTATTCGCGCGTCGCCGTCTGCCCGTTCGGCAGACGGACGGTGTCCTCAAAAACGTGCAGGATTTTCCCGTCAAAAATTTCGCGCGAGGCAAGCGTCCGCTCGCGCAGGTCGATGGTGTCAGCCATGTGTCTCAGCCCCTTTTTCGCTCTCATCTTACCCTTTTCGGCGGGGGTTGTCAATCGCATGAAAACGGCGAATTTTTCCGCGTATGACGCCGCGCGTGGCGGGCATACTGATGCCAGAGAGATTCGGAGCTTTCCAAAACAGGAATGCCGATTTCCATACACAAAAGGGCAGATGTCCCGGCAGGTGCATGGATCGGGCGTCCTGCGCAAAAGCCATGCCCTGTCAGCAGATGCCGCCGTGTGCCCGGTAGCGTTTGCATCCGCCGCGCTTTGCCGGAGCGGCGCACGGCAGATCTCTCCCGGCGGCGTGTGCGCCGGCATCTCAAGGACGCGCCCGCCGCCTTCACCGGCAGAAGCCCGGAAAGCAACTGCTTTCCGGGCTCTTGAGCGTGTCAAAAAGTATTTTAACACGCTCTCAAACGAAAACAGGTTTTCGTTTGAACAGACTTGCACTGCGCTGCGCGCAGAATTTGTGCGCGCAGCGCAAATTCCACGCTCCGCTCCGTGAGCAGAATTTTTGCCGACGTACACGCCGCCGGCAAAAATGATCATAATCGCTTTTGCGCCTGCGGGCGCAAAACTCTGCGAGGCTTTTGTGATCGTCGGTTTTTGAGATTTTCCGTAATTCGTCGTAACGTAGGGGCGGGGCTCTGCCCCGCCCGCGCGGTACACCGCCGCAAAATTGATTGCACCAATGCAAACACGCACGCACCCGTAGGGGCGGACGACTCTGTCCGCCCGGCGGAACGCACCCATGAACACGGGCGCACCCTGGCGAATCCGTACATATTTATAGGGGTCGATGCCGCGCTCTCCCCGCACGATGCACACTCGTTTTTATGATACGTTGCGGCAAATTTGCCATTGCCCCACGGGCGGACAGAGGCGTCCGCCCCTACAAAACGTTATGCGTTTTCGCCGATGGTTCGTGCAATTTTGCAATTGCGCGCCGCCGGGGAGAGCGCGGCATCGACCCCTACGGACATCGTGTGAGGTCGCCGGTCGTTGTGCGTATTGGTTGGTGCATTCTGCACGGGCGGGGTAGAACCCCGCCCCTACGGTTCGACTGGGGGCAAAGAACAGGCGCGTCGCGGTTGCGGCGCGCCTGTGTCTTCTTATTTCCCTGCGGAGTTGTTTTTGAGCAGATCGTATTTGATCTGCCAGAGCTTTTTGGACAGGTCCACATAGTAAGTATGCGGATTATCGAAGCGCTTGACCTCGTCCCAGAGGGTGTCCACCTGCTCGGCGCAGTAGCGCTTGATCTCGGCGAGGGGCGGCAGGTCGTAGACCAGCTCGCCGTGGCGGAAGATGGGCACAAGCAGCTCTTTGGCGGTGAAATTATACACCGTTTTGCGCTTCCACGTCGCCTCGGGGTCGAAAATTTCCAGATTGCCGCTGTCGTCCACCGTCTCGTCGTGCACGCACAGGTAGTCGGCGATGGCTTTGCCGGTGTCGTTGCCGAAGAAGCGGTAGAGCTTTTTAAAGTGCGGGTTCGTGATCTTGCCCACGTTTTCGCTGATCTTGATCTTGGGCACGATCGTGCCGTCGGCGGCCTCCACGGCGGTGAGCTTGTACACGCCGCCGAACACCGGCTCGGAGCGCGCGGTGATGAGCCGCTCGCCCACGCCGAACAGGTCAATTTGCGCGCCCTGCGCGATGAGATCGCGGATGATGTACTCATCCAGCGAGTTCGAGACCGAAATGCCGCACGACTGCCAGTCCGCGTCGTCGAGCATTTTGCGCGCCTTTTTTGTCAGGTACGTCATATCGCCGGAGTCGAGCCGGATGCCGCATTTGGTGAGCCCGCGCGGGCGCAGCACGTCGTTAAACGCGCGGATGGCGTCCGGCACGCCGCTTTTGAGCGTGTTGTAGGTGTCCACCAGCAGGACGGGATTTTCGGGGTAGGTCTCGCAATAGGCGCGGAAGGCGTCATACTGCGTGTCGAACATCTGCACCCACGAATGCGCCATCGTACCCCCGGCGTGCACACCGTAGAGCTGGTCGGAGATGGTGCACGCCGTCCCGGCGCAGCCGCCGATGAACGCCGCGCGCGCACCCAAAATCGCGCCGTCGCCGCCCTGCGCCCGGCGCGAGCCGAACTCCAGAACGGGGCGACCCTTTGCCGCGCGCACGACGCGGTTCGCCTTGGTCGCGATGAGGCTCTGGTGGTTGATGGCGAGCAGCAGGTACGTTTCGATGAGCTGCGCCTGCACCGCCGGGGCGCGCACGGTCACGATCGGCTCACGCGGGAAGATGGGCGTGCCCTCCGGCACTGCCCAGATGTCGCCCGTAAAGCGGAACTCGCGCAGATAATTTAGAAATTCCTCGCAGAAAATGCCCCGCCCGCGCAGATAGGCAATATCATCCTCCGAAAAATGCAGATCCTGGATATACCGCACGATCTGCTCCAGACCCGCCGCGATGGCAAAGCCGCCGCCGTCGGGCACGGTGCGGAAAAAGACGTCAAAATAGGTGATGCGGTCCTGATAGCCGCACTTGAAATAGCCGTTGCCCATCGTCAGCTCGTAAAAATCACAGAGCATCGTCAGGTTCAGCTTCTGATTCGTTGCCTCCATGCCGGATGGTCCTCCTTATACCTGTTCGAGCCGCCGCGCGCGCTCGGATTTGCTGCTGTGCTCCTCGCGCAGCCCGAATTTTTCCGCCAGCGCTCTGCCGTATGCCAGCATCGGCGCGGCGTCGCCCTCTTTGAGCTCCAGCTCCAGCTCGCACAGCGGGGCGCGGCGCGTCCCGCGCGAGAGCTCACCAATATCGCCCGCCAGCTCGCACACGCAGCCGTCCAGATGGAGCATCGCGCGGATGCGCGTGAATTTTGTGCCGCACACAGGCGCGAGCACGCCGCTTTGCAGAATATCCGCCAGCTCCGCCGGCGCGCCGTCCTTTACGAGCCTCGGCACGGCATCTTCCAGATACTCCGCCTCCGTCTCCCACTCGCCGCGCGCCAGACCATCGCCGGGAGTTTTGATCGTGACGACGCTTTTGCCCGCGAACTTCCGCAGCCGCAGCGCCCAGTGCCGCGCGGCGAGCTTGCCGTCGGGCGTGTCAAAATACGTCGATTCTGTCTGTAAATAGGTGAAGTCACCGTGCATCCGGCTGCGTACATCGGGACTGCACAGGATGCAGTCGAGCAGGTGCAGGTCGCCTACCGCGAGCTTCAGCTCCAGTTCCGTTGCCATAGTATCCTCCGTGTATTTGTTGCTTGTCCCTATTGTACGCGTTTTTTGCCCATGAAGCAAGAACTAAAGTGCCAAAGTATTCCCACACCGACCGCTCCCGACGCATTTTGCGCACAGATGGTTGTAAGATGGCTGTAAAAATACCATATATTGGGAGTGAATCTATATGTCCTGGTCGTCGCTGGTGGAAGATAAGCTGGGCGCGGCGCGCCGGAGCGTGCTGCGGCGCGTCTCCGCCAGTGCCCCGCTGGGGCTGCTCGTGCGCGGGGCGCTGGCGTGCTGCGCGGGCGCGGCGCTGTCCGGCGTGCGCCTGCCGGGCGGAAGCCTGCCGCTGGGGCTGGCGCTGGTGGCGGCGCTGCCGTTCGGCGCGGCGAGCGTATGCGCACTGCTCGGCGCGGTGGGTGCGCACGCGCTGATCTATGGGCTTTCACAGACGCTGAGCGTGGCGGCGGCGGGGTTTCTCATCGAGACGGAGCTGCTCATCTTCCGGGAGCTTCTGCCGCGGGACAAGCGCTGGTTTTTGCCCGTGAGCGCGGCGGTGCTCTATGGGATGGTGGAATTTCTGGAGCTTTTGCAGGCGCATTTTGCGCCGGATGAGACGCTGCTGTTTCTGGCGCGTGTGGGGATGCTGGGCGTGTGCGCGTGGGCGTTTACGGACGCCGTCACGTCACGCGCGCGCGGCGCGCGCGTCTTTCTGGCGCTGTGTTTACTTGCTGGCTGCGGGGCACTGGTGCTCCCGGGCGGGGTGCGGCTGAGCATCGTGCTCGGCGCGGCGGCGGTCGGATTTTGCCTTGGGCTGGCGGACGCGCTGCGTGCGGCGGCGCTTGTGGGGCTGGCGCTGGATATAACGGGCGTGTGCGCCGTGCCGCTCACGCCGAGCTTTGCGCTCGCGGCGCTGCTGTGCGGCGTGCTGCCGCTCAAAACGCGGCTCATGCGGGCGGTGATCCTGCTTGCGTGCTGCGGCGGGTGGCTGCTGCTGCGGCAGGATGTGCAGGTCGCGGGCATGGCGGGGTGCGTGCTCGGCGGGGCGCTGGCGCTGCTGCTGCCGCGGCGATTGGAGCGGCTTTTGGACACGGACGCGCCGGACGGCGCTGCCGCTGCCGCGCCGGGTCTGGAACAGGCGAGCGCGCTGCTGGGGCGCATCCGCCGTCTTTTGGAGCGCACGCGCGCGCAGAGCTTTGCGCCGCAGTCGGCGGCAGTGTTTGACCGCGCGGCGGAGCTTGCCTGCCGCGACTGCTCCGGCTGGGAAACGTGCTGGGAGACGTGCGCGGCGGACACCTATCTCGCCCTGTCGGGCGCGGCGGGGCGCATTTTGCAGCGCGGCGAGATGCTGCCGGACGATCTGCCGCCATTTTTCCGCGCGCGGTGCAGCCGGTATCCGCAGTTTACCGGCGCGGTCAACCAGGCGCTGGACGAGCAGCTCGCGCGGCTGCAATATCAAAACCGCCTGACGGAGCTGAGCGCCGTGACGGCGGAGCAGTACGGCTGCCTTGCGGCGTATCTGCACGCGCTGGCGCAGGGTGTTCCGGATGCGTCCCCGGCAGCGTTTGCCCCCGAGGAGGGCTTTCGCGCCTGCGGCGTGCGCGGCAGCAGCGTCTGCGGCGACCTGGCCGCGAGCTTTACCTGCGGCGAGCGGTATTATCTGCTGCTGTGCGACGGCATGGGCACAGGCGCTGCCGCACGCGGCGAGGCGGCTGCCGCGGCGGAGCTGCTAAAAGGACTCATTTGCAGCGGCATGGACGCGCCGGAGGCGCTGCGGATGCTGAACGGCGTCTATCTTCTGCGCGAGAGCGGCGGCTTTTCGACCGTGGATCTTTTGCAGGTCAGCCTCACGACCGGCGAGGGGATGCTGCACAAATGGGGCGCTGCGCCGTCTTACTTGCTCGTGGGGCGGCGGGTGTACAAGCTCGGCGCGTCTGCGCCCCCGCCCGGCGTGAGCGCGGAACAGGGGCGGCGCGGGCAGTGCATCCAGCTCGCGCTCCAGCGCGGGCAGACACTGATCTTAGTGAGCGACGGCGCGGATGAGCAGACCGCCGAGCAGACCATCCGCGCCGCCGCAAGCACATCCCCCTGCGAGCTGGCAGCCGCCATCGTCGCCGCCTGCGGCGCGGAGGATGACAGAAGCGCGGCGGTGGTGCGGTTAAAACGCACAAGGGCAGCAGTCTAACAAAATTAGTCGTAATGTAGGGGAGGGGCTTGCCCCTCCCGTTTTTCGTTTATGCAACACGCCGCCGTGTTTGCGCCATCCAAAGGCTCCCCTTGGTGATCAAGGGGAGCTGTCGCTGAAAGCGACTGAGGGGATCAGAACGTTGCAGGTTTCAGAGCACCACCTGGTGGTGCGGCAAAACGTACACCTTCTCATCCCTTCCGTCACGGCTTCGCCGTGCCACCGTCTCGCTGCGGCTCGGTCACGGCGTGGGTCTGACAGCCCACCGGGCTGTCATTCAACACCACGCCGCCGCTTTGCTACCTTGGTCACCAAGGGGAGGCTTTGGTGCGTTCCATTCCGCATTGGTGCGGTCGTATTTGTTGGTGCGTTCTGCGCGGGAGGGGCAGAGCCCCTCCCCTACGGCTTGGCTGGCGGGGCTGTGATTTGACATGGATTTTACAATCGCGCGGTTTTGCCTTTTACAAACCGGCGGTATGATTAGGCGCGTAAGGAACAGAAGTCCTGAACGACAATAAGAAAGGAAGTCTTATTTATGAAGAAAATCATTGCAATCGCGCTGGCGCTGGTTTGCGCCGTATCGCTGTTTGCCGGCTGCGCCGCCAAGACGAGCGGCAGCGTCTCCACCGACGGCTCGACGTCCATGGAAAAGGTCATCGGCACGCTCGGCGAGCAGTTTATGAAGGACAACTCCGGCGTCACCTTTACCTACAACCCCACCGGCTCGGGCTCGGGCATCAC
>CAKUED010000012.1 GCA_934646005.1 uncultured Oscillospiraceae bacterium | reverse complement strand
GTCTTTTTCATCTGCGGCAGGCTCATGGGCTTTTCGCAGTGGTTGATCATCACGCCGACCGCACCGGCGGCCTTCAGCCCCTCCGGCAGGATATCCGCGCACCCTCTGCCGGGGCGGAGCGTGTCCATATACGTCGCCAGCACGAACAGGTGCTTCGTGTTTTCCGCCACGCGGCGGACCTCCAGCGCCGGGCAGATGAACAGCACGTCAATGTCGTACTTCTCCGCTGCCGCGTCCGCCGCCCTGGCGTACTCCAGGAGCTTGTCGCCGTACACATAGTTTTTCGTTCCAATCTCAAAATACGGGGTGCGAATGACTGGTTTCATATTAACGCCCTCCTTAAAACTCAGGTATGTATTTTGGACTCGTTTCGGTATAGGACAGCCGTTTTACGCTGAATTTGCGGATCTGAATCTGGCTGCAATATGCCTCAAAGCCGACCTTGCCGTCCCGCCAACCCTCCATCTGTTCTCACCCCTTTGTGTCGTCAAAATGGAATTTCAAGCGATAGGTCACGCTCTGCCCCGGTTCTAAGAACTGCATCTGTCCGCGTGCAAGTGCGTCGCTGCGGCCGTCGATGGTACAGTTGGCAGGCTCCAAGCCCATCACATACTCGCCCTTGACGAAATTCTTCCACTGCACAAAATGCGGCAGCGTGGCGGTGTCAAACGAGAGCGTCAGCCCGATATGCTCACGCCGGTTTTCCAAGCGAACCTGCTCCCAGCCGCTTTCATCGGGTGCAGGCGTGTAATAATAGCACATTTCCTCCAGCTCATCCTGCGGCGGGAGGATCGTGTTCAGTTCCGGCAGATGCGTCTCGGCAAACGGCGTGCGTGCGCGGACGCCGCGGTTCGGGATCAAAAAGGCGGAATCCGGCTGCAAAAGAGGGTAGCCCAAGTTGCAGTGATACAGGATCATATGCGGCGCGGTACGGAAGCCCTCGTTGCTGACCGTATCTGCCACTTCAATTTCATCGCGCAGGTAGCTCACGCGGATCGTCCGCACCATCTTGAGGCGAATGCCCGCCAGCATCCCCTCGTGCATAACGCCGGAGAGTTCCGCAGCAGGTCCGTCGTCAGATTCCGTGATGCGCACGGCAAACTGCTCCGCCGGTGTGTTGGCGATGCACCCGTGCTCCTTCTGCGTCAGCCAGTCCGTATCTTCCCGCAGCCCGGTGTTGCTCAGCCCGCAGGTGTACAGCAGGCCGCCCGCGAACGCCTCGCTCCAGCCTTCACCAAAGCAGTTATAATAGGACGGGTGCACGATCCCATTCGGAGTAATGTAGTTGAGCACGCGCCCGCGATAGCGGATCTCTGGAATGTCCATGCAGCGGTCCACCGCCACGCACACCTCCAGATTGCCGCCGTTGTGAATATCGGCAACGCGCACACCATCCATCTTTCCGCCGAGCAGGCGGGACTCCCGAACTGAAAACAACTGGCGCGGATTGCCGGTGTACAGCTTTTGCTTTTGATACTGCATGATAGCCTCCTGACATATACAGTTATATGTATATGTTGCATTATGCCATGGATCACAGCTTTTGTCAATGCCGGGTTTTCCTTTTTTGCATCGCGGATAAGAAAATTAGATATATCCTATCAAAACAGGGCATATTGACATAATTATTATAGTAAAAAGGCTTGCGCGTGCATATAGGCGATTTTACCAAATCGTGCTCATGATTTCTGGTTACATATACAAACATATAGATAAGTTATTGACTTTTCACGGAATCCCTCTTAGAATGAGGCTAGCATACAGGAAATGGAGGCTCAACATGAATCACTATCTGACCTTTGATTACGGCACGACCTCCATCAAAGCCTGCCTGATCGACGCGGAGCTCAAAATGCTCGCGCAGTGCATTGAAGAGTACGACCTGATCACGGATGGCGGCCGGATCGAGATGAACAGTGAGGACTACTGGGACGCGATGTGCCGCGCGGTGGCGCATCTGAAAGCGAAAGCCTCGCTGGAACAGGTCGCTGCCATCTGCATTACCACACAGGGTGAAACGATGATCCCTGTCGATGCGCAGGGCAACGCGCTGAGTAACGCTGTGGTCTGGCTTGACAGCCGCGCAAGCGAGCAGGCAGAAGAGATTGCCGCTGTCATTTCCCCCGAAGCTCTTTATGAACAGACCGGCGTAACGGACCTCGGCGGCGCACTGCCGCTGAGTAAGCTGCTCTGGTTTCGTGAGCAGCAGCCGGAGATCTACCGGCGTGCGCATCGTTTTTTGCTGTTGGAGGACTATCTGGTCATGCGCCTGACAGGGCGGTTTGTGACCGAGCCTTCCCTGCAAACCTCTACAGGCTGGTATAGTCTGCAGACTGGCGGGTATATGACGGAGCTTTTGCGCGCGCTCTCACTGGACGAGGCGAAACTGCCGCAGCTTCTTGCCTGCGGTGAGTGCGCAGGGGCACTGCGTCAGGAAGCGGCACAGGCTCTGGGGCTGCGCGAAAACGTCCGCGTTGTGATGGGCGCGATGGACCAGATCGCTGCGGCAATTGGCGGCGGAGGTTTACAGCCGGGAATCCTGACCGCGACGATCGGCACTGCCATGGTCATGACCTGCGGCTATGATGCGCCCGCGCTTCCGCAGCCGCCGATGATCGTTTATCGCGGCTATATGCCGCAGCAGCGCGTGCTGCTGCCGTTCTGCCCAGCGGCAGGCATCGTCTTTAAGTGGCTCAAAGATACGGTTTTTGCCGCAGAGTCACGCAAATGTGCGGAAGAAAACCAGAATATTTACGATACCCTATGCGCGCTTGCTGCGACTGCACCTGCCGGTGCGGGCGGGCTGACGCTTTTACCGTACTTTTCCGGCAGCCTTCAGCCCAAGCTCCTGCCGGAGGCGTCAGGCGTTTTCTTCGGGCTGACGCTGAGCACCGGCAAGGCGGAGCTTGTGCGCGCCGTATTGGAGAGCATCGGTTTCATGCTTCGTGAAAACCTCGAACTGCTGCGTTCGCTCGGCGTGGACGCCAAACGGGTACATTTCTTCGGCGGCGGCTCTAAAAATGCGTTCTGGAATCAGATGATCGCTGACATCACCGGCACGGAGCTGGCGCTGATGGAGCAGAATGAATGCGGCAGCATGGGTGCGGCGATGCTCGCTGCCGTGCAGATGGGCGATCAGGAGACGATCACCGAAGCGCAGCGCTGCAACAGGATCGCGCAGATCGTTCGTCCGAACGCGCAGGTCCATGCGGCATACGAACCGTTCTACCGGCGCTATCAACAGGTATTCCAGTGTAGTGAAATTTTATTTCAGAAAGGAACGAAATCAATATGAGAGAACGCAGATTGCCGCGTCTCGGGCTGCTCGGGCTGATGACGGACGGCTATGAACCGATCTTCCCTGGCATCACCGCCCGTCAGGAGGCGTATGCACGGGAGATCGTCCGTGACCTCGCAGACGTCGCGGAGATCTATTTCCCCGGTGCAGCCATGAACCGCGCGGATATTGAGTCCAAGGTGCGCGACATGAACAGCCGTGATCTCGACGGTATGCTCATCATCCTTCTGACCTATTCGCAGGGCTCGTGGCTTGTGCGCGCACTGCAGGAAAACCATCTGCCGCTCGGCTTTGCTGTGGTGCAGCCCGACCAGACTGTCGGCGACGACTGGGATGAGCTGATGCTGACCGTCAATCAGGGCGTACACGGCGCGCAGGATAACGCCTGTGCCATCACACGCATGGGACTCAAATGCCAGTTCTTTGCCGGCAACCGGCACGAGCCGGAGTTCAAGGCGTTTGTACAGGACTTCGCCAAGGCAGCGCAGACCTGGACGTTCCTGCGGCGGATGAAGGTCGGCGTGATCGGTAAGATGCCCGGCATGAACGACATTCTGGCGGACGATATGTCGATCCTCAAAAAGATCGGTCCTGAATACCGCTATGACTGCATCGGCAGCGTCGTGCAGTTCATGAACGAGACGACGAAGGAAGAGATCGACGCGCGGATCGCATGGGATCGTGAGCACTTTGTGATCGACCCGAAGCTCTCCTACGAAAGCCACTACGAAGCCATTAAAATGTACTTTGGCTTCAAAAAGTACCTGGATGCCCATGGTCTGGACGCATTCACCGCGCAGTTTGACATTTTTGCCGAGGATGGGCGCTTCAAGCAGCTCCCGCTGCTGGCGGCATCACACCTGATGGCGGATGGCTACGGCTACGCGGCGGAGGGCGACAGCCTCTGCGCGGCGATGGTCGCCGCGGCGCATTGCATCGGCGATGACGACGGCAACTTTACCGAGATGTACTCCATGGACTTTGGGCGCAACGCCATTATCTTCTGCCACGCAGGCGAAGGAAACTGGTCAACACATCGTACGGACGTTCCGCCGCAGATCATCGACCGCTATCTCGGCGAGGGCGGGCTTGCCAATCCGCCGACGCCGCGCTTCACACCGTGCGTCGGACGCGCGACGCTGACCAGCCTTGCACCTGTCTGCGGCGACCGCTTCCGGCTTCTGGTCTGCAACGGCGATATGCTGCCTGACAACCAGATGAAAAACAACGAAATGCCCTATTTCTTCTGGCGTCCGGACTGCGGTCCGGCAAAATGCGTGGAGAATTGGATCCGCAATGGCGGAACGCATCACGAGGTCATCAATCTCGGCGACATCTCCCGCCGCTGGAAGATGCTGGCTGATATGCTGAATATCGAATGCATGCAGCTTTGATGTAACTGCTTTACAAAGCGCGGTCGAATCTGGTATGATAATATAAACTTTTTAATTTCTGTTGACAGAATGGAGTGACACCATGATCGATCGCAAGAGCTTTGAGCCCATGTACCAGCAGATCAAGCGGGATATTGAACAGCAGATATTATCCGGGGAGATCAAGATCGGCGATAAGCTGATGTCGGAAACGGAAATGCTGGAGCATTATCACGTTGCCAGAATGACGGTTCGCGCCGCACTGACGGAGCTTGTCAATAATGGCTGCCTTGCAAAGGAACGTGGGCGAGGAACCTTTTGCGTTGCTTTGCCGCGGCAGGAAAAAAAGAGCATTGACGTGTTGCTGGATACGGGCGATAACTACTTTACACCGTATTTTCTCAGCGGCATCAGCCGTGTGCTCGACCGGGAAGGGTATCAGCTCGTGCTGAACGACACGCGCGATACTGTGGAAATGTTTGAGAAGCTGCTGCAGCAGATCATCAGCCGCGGCACATCCGGCATCATCATCCAGCCGTACCGCCGCGTGCAGGATATTTCCGAAGAGCTTCTGCGGGAGCTGGAGAGCTGCCAGGCTGCGGGGATTCCCGTTGTCACCATCGACGGAAAATTCCGCGATCAGGACCTCGTCGGGTATATGACGGACGACGTTTGCGGCGGCAAGCTGGCAACGGAGCATCTGATCGCCATGGGGCATCGAAAGATCCTCGGTCTGTTCCGCAGCAGCTACCGCGATTCCGTTTTCCGTACCCGCGGCTACTGCCGCGCCATGGAAGAGCATTCGCTCACGCCGCAGATCCTCGACGCGGACGGCGAGTACCAGCCTGCGCTGCAGGCACTGCTGCAAAGCCGGCAGATCACAGCGATCGTCTGCTATAACGATCTGCTTGCCGTGGACTGCTATCACTTTTTCGCACAGATCGGCGTGCGTGTGCCGGAGGACGTTTCGGTGATCGGCTATGACGATACGGCGCTTGCCGTCGCCTCGCTGCCGCAGATCACCTCCGTCACGCACCCCAAGGATATTATGGGCGAAGACGCCGCCGATTGTTTATTGCAGATGCTGCGGGGTGAAACTGTGCAGCCGCGCCAGCATCTATACCAGCCGAAGCTGATCGAACGCCAGTCTGTCGTACGGCTATGATATGCCGTGCGGCAGACTGAACGGGTGAGGTTTTGTTTCACCTATCTTGTATACATATATAGATGAGTTGGGGATTTACGATAACCGCACCGCAAAAAATTGTTGTCAAGGCGCTGGATGCCTTAAAAAATGACTGGAGGTAAGAAAAATGAAAAAAGCTCTTGCAATTCTGCTCGTTCTGGCGACCCTTCTGGTGTTTGCCGGCTGCGCCAAGCAGTCCGGTGCCCCCGCCGCAGACGGGCAGACATCCGATGTGCTGATCGGCATTTCCATGCCGACGCACTCCGACGAAAGCTGGCTGCGCCACTGTGAATTTACCAAGGACTTCCTCAGAGAGCTCGGCTACACCAAGTTTGATGAGCAGTGGGCAGAAGACGTTCCCGCAACGCAGGTCAATCAGATCGAAAACATGATCACCAAAGGGGCAAAGGTCCTGGTCGTTGCCTCTGTTGACGGCGGCGCTCTGACAGAGGTCCTGGCAAAGGCTGCAAAGCAGGGCGTCAAGGTCATCGCTTATGACCGCCTGCTGATGAACACGCCGGACGTAGACTGCTATGTGACCTTTGACAACACCAAGGTCGGCGAAGCCGAAGCAAAGTACATCATCGAAAAGCTCGGTCTGGATACCGGCGCGGAAGGTCCGTTCAACCTCGAGATTTTCTGCGGCTCTCCTGACGACAACAACTCCTATTATTTCTATGACGGCGCGATCGCGCTGCTCCAGCCCTACATCGATGAGGGCAAGATCGTTGTCAAGTCCGGTCAGTTCGGCATTGAGCAGTGCGGCATTCAGAACTGGGACGGCGCAGTCGCTCAGACCCGTATGGATAACCTCATCACCGCCTACTATTCCGACGGCAGTACGCTCGACGCAGTCCTCGTTCCCTATGACGGTCTGTCCATCGGCGTCATTTCCTCTTTGAAGAACGCCGGTTACGGCACGGCTGACCGCCCGCTTCCCATTGTCACCGGTCAGGACGCCGAAGTCGCCTCCGTCAAGTCCATCATTGCCGGTGAGCAGGCACAGACGGTCTGGAAGGACTTCCGTAAGCCCGCAGAGATCTGCGCGCAGATGGTCGATGCACTGATCAAGGGCACGGAGATCCCCGTCAACGACACCACGACCTATGATAACGGCGTGAAGGTCGTTCCCGCTTACCTGTGCGAGGTCGATAACATCGACGCATCGAACTACATGAAGCTCTTCGAGAGCGGTTTCTACGATAAGGCAGACGACACCTGGGCAGGAATTGTTGAGTAATGATTGCATACGGGCAGCCCGTGTACCGCAGCGGCGGTACACGGGTCACTCGAACCGATATGAGGGAAAGACCGATACACGAAGAAAAGGGTGATAGAGTGAGCAAGACAATTCTTGAAATGCAGCATATCACAAAGACGTTCCCAGGTGTCAAGGCGCTGGACGATGTGAATCTTGTTGTAGAAGAAACTGAAATTCATGCCCTGTGCGGAGAAAACGGCGCAGGAAAATCGACGCTGATGAACATTCTCAGCGGCGTTTATCCCTATGGCAGCTATACCGGCGAGATCATCTTCGACGGGGAGGTCTGCCGCTTCAAGGGGATCAAGGAAAGTGAAGCAAAAGGTATTGCGATCATTCATCAGGAGCTGGCATTGATCCCGTATCTGTCAGTCGCAGAAAACGTATTTTTAAGCAATGAAATTGAACATAACGGTGTGATCAACTGGGGCGAGACCTATAAACGCGCAGGCGAGCTGCTGAAAAGAGTCGGCTATACGGGCTCCATTTACACACTTGTAAAAGATATTAGCCCCGGTCAGCAGCAGTTGGTGGAAATTGCGAAGGCACTGAGCAAAAACGTCCGGCTTCTGATCCTGGATGAGCCGACATCCTCCCTGAACGAGACGGACGCGCAGCGGCTTTTGGACCTACTGGTCAAGCTGAAAGCCGAGGGCATGACGAGCATTATTATTTCTCATAAGCTCAATGAGCTGGAGCAGATCTCCGATAAGATCACAATTCTCCGCGACGGGCGCACGATCGAAACGCTGGACCGGCGGACGGACGAGCTTTCCGAAGAGCGGATCATCCGCGGCATGGTCGGACGCGAAATTCTGGACGTCTACCCTGCCAGAAAGGTTACGCTCGGTCCGACGATGTTCGAGATCCGCAACTGGAGCGTGTGCAACGGCGACGCCGAGAAAAAGGTGCTCGACAACATCAGCCTGCATGTGCGCAAGGGTGAAGTCATCGGACTTGCCGGTCTTATGGGCGCGGGACGGACGGAGCTGGCGCTCAGTCTTTACGCCGGAAGCTATGGCACTTCTTTTTCAGGCGAGATTCTGAAAGAGGATAAGCCCGTCCGCTATAAGCGCGTCAGCGAGGCGATCGATGACAGTCTGGCGTATGCGACCGAAGACCGAAAGGCTGCCGGTCTGGTGCTCGGCGAATCCGTCTGTGACAATATCGTCCTCTCCAGCCTCAAAAAGCTCGCCAACCGTGGCGTGCGGAATCGGTCGCTGGAAATTCGGGAGGCACAGGCGAAGGCAAAGGAATTAAACGTCAAATGTCCGACGATCTATCAAAAAACCGTGAATCTTTCGGGCGGCAACCAGCAAAAGGTCGTTCTGGCGCGCTGGATTTTGACCGCGCCGGATGTCCTGATCCTGGACGAGCCGACCCGCGGTATCGACGTCGGCGCAAAGCGCGAAATTTACAGCATCATCAATGAACTGGCTGCACAGGGCAAAGCTGTGATCTTTATCTCCTCCGAAATGGCTGAGCTTCTGGGCATGTGCGACCGCATTTATGTCATGAACGAGGGCAAAATCGTAGGCGAACTGGATCGGCCGCAGTTCTCGCAGGAGGCTGTCATGTCCTGTATTATGAAAAGCAGCAGCAAGGAAGGAGCTACAAAATGAAAACGAAAAGCGGCGCGTTAAAAAGCGCCTTGAAAAAGAACACGATGCTCATCGCCTTTGTGATCATTGTGCTGATGTTCGAGATCCTGACGCAGGGTGTTCTGCTCGTTCCGCAGAATGTCACGAACCTCATTCAGCAGAACAGCTATGTTCTGATCCTGGCGATCGGTATGCTGCTTTGCATCATCACCGGCGGCAACATTGACCTCGGCGTCGGCTCTTATGTCGCGTTTGTAGGCGCGGTCACGGCAAAGATGTGCATCATCGGCAGTATTAGCCCGTGGCTTGCCATGCTGGTCGGTCTGCTGGTTGGTATTGCGATCGGCGCAGTGAACGGCTTCTTCATTGCCTATAAAGAAGTTCCCGCGTTTATCGCTACGCTTGCCTCCATGCTGATCTTCCGCGGCTTGACACTCGTTCTGCTCGCAGGACGGACGCTTGCACCGTACCCGGAGACCTATCAGGCGATCTCGACCGGCTTCCTGCCGGACTTCCTGCCGCTGGGCGGCATGAAGTTCTCCGCCGTCATCATCGGCGCGCTCGTCTGCCCGTTCCTTGTCTGGTCGCAGCTTCGCTCGCGGCGGCAGATGATCCGCTTTGGCGCAGAAGTTCCCAGCGCAGCCTCCTTTACGGTCAAGCTCGTGCTCAGCTGCGTGGCGATCGTATTCTTCTGCTTCTGGCTCGGCCGCTATGAGGGCATCCCGTCCGTGCTGATCCTGCTGGCCATTTTGTTCCTGATCTATTACTTCTTCACGACCAAAACCGTAATGGGTCGCCAGCTTTACGCACTGGGCGGCAACGAAAAAGCGGCAAAGCTCTCCGGCATCGATACAAAGCGCATCAAGTTCCTCGCCTTTACCAACATGGGGCTTCTGGCAGCTGTGGCAGGCATCGTTTTCTCCGGACGTCTGAACGCGGCAACGCCGAAGGCGGGCACCGGCTTTGAAATGGACGCCATCGCTTCGTGCTACATCGGCGGTGCTTCGGCGACCGGCGGCGTCGGCACGGTGGGCGGCGCGATCATCGGCGCACTGATCATGGGTGTTCTGAATAACGGTATGTCCATCCTCGGTATCAATGTTGACTGGCAGCAGGCGATCAAGGGCGTTGTCCTTCTCATCGCAGTCCTGTTCGACATTTCCTCCAAGAACAAGCAGAAATAAGCCTAACAGGGACGCCTGACAGGGCGTCCCTGTCCATTTTATTCAAAACGCAGGAGAACCGTATGGAATTTGAATACCTGAATGACTATAAAGGTCTTGGACGCGCCGTATTTCTGCGCGGCTATGGAAAAGAGCTGATCGTAACGCTGGACGTCGGTCCACGGATCTTGCACTTCAGTGCGGAAGGATACCAGAATGTATTCGCAGAGGATGTGCAGGAAGCGGATGTTTTGCCAGATGGCTCTGTCTGCCATGTGTACGGCGGCTTCCGCATCTGTCATTGCCCGGAGACGTTCCCCAGAAGCTACATTTCGGACAGCCGCCCCGTGGAGTCCTACTCGGTACTCAGCGACAGCCTCATTGTGGACGCGCTGCCGGAAGCATGGACACAAATGCAGAAACGGCTGCGCGTGACCTTGCGCCCAGAGGATGTGGAGGTGCAGATCGGCATCAAAAACACCGGCGCATGGGCAGTTCAGTGTGCCGCGTGGGGCATCAGTGCCTGCGCACCCGGCAGTACGGTCGTATTCGCAGGAAGCAGTGAGGATACGGGCTACCTTCCGAACCGCAGTCTCGTTTTCTGGCCATACACCAAGATACAGGACACGCGGATGCAGTTTTTCGACGCGTACCATGTTGTGCACTGCGACCCTGCGCGCGCCGAACCGCTGAAGCTCGGCTGCCGGAATACGCAGGGCTGGGCAGCGGCATTTGTCCATCGGCAATGCTATATCAAACACTTTGCATGGGAGGCAGCACGCGAATATCCAGACTTTGGCTGTAATTTTGAGACCTATGATGCAGACTGGGGCGTCGAGGTGGAATCGCTTTCTCCGCTGCAAATGATCGAGCCGAATCAGACGCTCTGGCATACCGAGCGTTGGGAAATACACTCCGGCATCTCGCTTCTCACAGCTATGCCGCAAGAAGCGGAACTCCACCCGATCCTGCAACATTTGGGACTGGTTGAGACAGACCAATTCTGTAAGTAGCAGAACGATTATAAGCGATGCTGAGACTTTTAATAATTTGTCTGTGTTAGATCTCAGCTAGAGTTAGTCTTTTAAGCTGCGCCGTGGTGTCGCGGCGCTCATGACAGCAAAACCGCGGACGTTCCCCTTGGCGGGGAGCGTCCGCTTTGCTATTTGCCCTCATTTATAATGTATAAGTTTGACGTGCAGCTTCCGTTTTCGCGGTGCCGGCGTTGTCGCTGGATGTATCCAGCGCGCTCTAAATCGTTTAGCGCTCTTTGCACCGTGCGCGACGAGAGATGCAGATCACGGGCTATCGTCTTGATGCCCGGCCAGCAGCTCCCTCCGCCTGCACGGTCGCGGAGGTACATATAGACCGTCCGCGCCCGGTGCGGCAGGTCGGGATCGGCATAGATAGAGCCGAAGAAACTCATTTATCGCCGTAGCTGCTCATATAGCCGTCTGCTTTCGGTGTTGAGATCGGCTGCGGCTGGGAATACAGGCTTTTCTTAATATTCATCAGCAATTCCTCCTTTCCTGCGTAGTAGACCTCGCGCTGAGCACGTTCCGGCACCTGATACGGTTCTTCAAATGAGATGCCCCACTTGAAATATAATTGCAGCTTCGTTCGCATGGGGTGCATGCCTGTTTTCATGACAATGAAGTTGCCCTTCGGAAGATTTTTTAGTTCATCCGGAGCGAGCAATGCGCGCTCCGCCATCTGCAAGCTCTGGCTTGTATTGTCTTTCCCTTTGCTGACAGAACCGGTCAGAACGGTCCGGCTGCCGAGCGCTTTGGAGAGCGTCTCCGCCGTCTGGCTGTTGGGCGCAAAGCCGCCGAAGATCGTGTCCTGACAGTTATCGGCTATGATCTCGGCACCTTCTTTTCCGTAATTTTTTTCAAGCTGCGCAAGGCTTTGAATGATCGGCACGAGCGTCAGCTTGCGGCTTCGGCCTGCGGAAAACAGCGGCAGGACGTCAAAGGGCGGCATCGTTCCAAATTCGTCGCAGTAAAATACCACGCGCTTTTTCAGCTTTCCTTCGTTAGCGTCCGCAATGGAAAACAGCTCTCGCGACAGGTTCTGGATCATAAGCCCCGCCATGAAGTGTTTCGTCGGATCTTCCTCCGGGATGATCAGGAAGATCGCACACTTCTCAGAGGCAAAGTGCTCCGCATCGATCGGGCTGTCGTAGCAGAGCACCTGCTCCTGCTCGGAATCGATGAACGAATTCAGACGGGAAAGCACCGTGGACATGACGGAAGCCATGCCTTGTTCCGACGTGTTGAGCGCTGCACCCGCGAACCATCTGGCTTTGTGCGTCGAGGGAAGGTTGTCCATCAAATGTTTTCCAAGCCAGTCCAGCTCGTCCACGTTCGCCATCCGGTTGATCATCCTGCGCAATGCTGGGCAGCCTGTCGAACGAAGATCCGCAACACAGCAATCCTTATCTAGCGTTGTGCCGATCTTAATTTTTTCCAGCGCACGGATCGTTTCTTCGTACTGATCTTCCGGAATTGGAAACTCGACTGTAACAGTTCCCAATTCCGGGCTATTGTTATTCTCCAGCGATGCTTTGAACAAGAATCTGCCTCCTTCCATTGATTTCTTCCATGTCTGTCAGCACGCAGCTTCCATTTCCGTGGTCACACTGAAAGCCGTGCGCCATGTAATTGCAGTGCTGACAGCGTTCGTAGTCGCTGCACACTAGCGGCTCCGGCGGATCGCGCGGGCAGTCCGATGCACACCGGCTGATGTGCAGATTCCAGTGCTTTGATTTATCTACAATGATCGTTCACCTCCAAAACGCAAAAAGCCGAGACTTCTGAAAAGGAATCCCGGCCCTCTGCGAATATTACATTGTCTGCTCCATTGTGGGGCGCTGCTCCTTTTCCTGCTGCGGCAGAAGCAGCTCGATCTGCTCCTGTACGCTGTGGAGCTGCTTTTCTTCGGCATATGAGAGCGTTGCATCATCCTCCAGAGCAAACTCGCAGGCATTTTTGATCACAGCAAGCTGCTCGTCTGAAAAAAGACGCTGGCTTTCCACAAAACCGGCTCGAACAGCGAAGTCCTTCTTCGCTGCTTCATAGTTTTCCATGAAATAATGCCCAGCGTGGACACCCTGCCGGTCAAAGTCCCATTCCCAGGTCACGAACTTAGCGCCTGTTTTGCAGCAACGTCCCGCCAACACCACATAACCAAAATCCGCAAGCACCTTGTAGTTATCGTCCAGACCGGTCGCCTTCAGCGCAGGCGCACATTCACAGATCCGCATATACTCTTTGACTTGTGCGGCGGTCTGCGTAACCGTCCGAAGCTGCCGATCCACCTCTGACCCTGTGATATCCGCCGGTCTGAAACGGACGATGCCGTCTCTGTCAACCGAGCAGAGCGGCTTCTCGTTCCATTTGACGTGGATCAGGCCGTCTTCCAGCAGCCTTGCGTCCAGTTCCCTGCGCAGAAGCTGATGTTCTACCTCTTGTAGAATTCTTTTCCTCTGCGGTGCGAGTTCTTCGTTCATACAATACCTCCCATCTTCAGCGCCCTTTTTGAGCGCAAAAAAGCACTGGTCATTGGTTCGTGAAAACCAACAATCCAGCGCCCATAACTTTGTGAAAGATTTTTCTTCGATTTTCCGGAATTCAGCCGCAGCAGCCCTCTGAAAAAGGGCGCTGTGACTGAATTTCCGCTTGAATATGGAAAAACAGAGGTTCAAACCCTGTTCGAACCTCTGTCGCGTTTCCATTGAGCCATGGAATACTTTGAAAATTTTCGGTCATAAAAAATCCAGAACACCTTGAAATCACTGGGCTTTTCGCCCGTTGATCCAAAGTGTTCGGATGACTTGGAGCAGGATACGGGAATCGAACCCGCCTCCTCGGCTTGGGAAGCCGATGTACTACCGATGTACTAATCCTGCATCTGCATATTCTTTCTCGCGTGCACCTATTCTATCATCCCGCGGCGCGTTTTGCAACCGTTTTGTGTCGATCCGGCGCAAAAAATCCCCCGGCGGCTGCCGGGGGATTTTTGTTTACTCCGCAAACGCTCTGTAGAGGAACGTTACGATTTGGGCTCTGGTGCAATCGTGGCTCGGCGCGAAGCGGGTCGCGCTGACGCCGTCGGTGATGTCTTGCTTCTGTGCCCATGCCACTGCTTTAGCGTAGTACGCCGTTTCGGCGACGTCCTCAAAGTCTGCCGTATCGCTGACCTTGGGGCTTCCCGCCGCGCGGTAGAGGAACGCGACGCACTGCGCTCTGGTGCAGGGCGCGTCGGGGTCGAATTTACCGTTTCCGACGCCGTTCGTGATGCCCGCCTCGACTGCCCACGCGACCGCCTTGGCATAGTAGGCGCTTGCGGGAACGTCGGTGAAGTTCGCGGCGCTCTTGGGTTCGGGAGAGCCCGCCGCGCGCCAGAGGAACATCACGATCTGCGCGCGGGTGCAGGGCAGGGTCGAGCCGAACAGCCCGTCTCCGATGCCGTTCGTGATGCCGTTCCGCTTTGCCCAGCGGACGGCGTCGTAATAATAGGCATTCACAGGCACGTCGCGGAACAGCTCCTCGCCCTCGCGGACGAAATAGCCCGTGACGGTGACGCTGCTCTTCGGCATGACGAACGTGAACTCGCCGCCGCCCTCGTCCGTAAGGTCGATCTTCCCGCCGTCGATGTCGCGCACCGTCAGACCGCCCAGCTCGTAGCCCTTATCGGGCGTGGTGAGGATCGTCACGGTCTGCCCCGGCGCGGCGTTTTTCGGACGCAGCTCGATCGTGCCGCCGGGGACGCGCCCGGGGGCGGTAATGCCCATCGGCTGGCGCTGGGGCGGCGCGGGGAGGATGGTAAAGCCCTTCGTGCCGGTGTAGATCGTGTCGAACGTCTCATATCGGACGGTGACGGTATAGTCGCCCGCGGCGGTCTCGCTGGTGGGGTCGGCGATGACCGTGCCGTCCGCGTCCTTATAGGTAAAGGTCGGCACAGCGCCCGCCGGGAGACCCTCGACGTTCGGCGTGTTCGGGGTCTGCCCGCAGGTCCAGCCCTCCAGCGTGACCGGCACGGTGACCACCGTTTTGTCCTTCGCCTTGACGGTCAGCGTCATTTCGAAGGTCTCATAATTGCTGCTCCCGACAAAGATGGTATACACGCAGACGGTCGTGTCCGCCGCGCGGTTCGCGCGCTCGGTGGTGATGGTCAGCAGACCGCTGGTGTTGTCCAGATCAAACGCGCCGCCGGCGAACCAGTCGGTCTCCGGGTAAATGGTCTTGGTATAATATTGGATGGTCGAGCCGAACGTCAGCCCGTCCGCCAGCTCCGGCAGCGCCTGGGCGAAATCGAAGCGGTACGTCTGCGCCGCATCGTTGTAGACGTACATGGTCAGGTTCTGGGTCGCGGGCGCGTCGCCCTGGAAAACGTCGTAGGTGAACGTCCGTTTCGCGGTGTCATCGGGCAGCTTGTAGTTCGTGTTGTCCAGCGCTGTGGCGGTGACGGTGCGGTCACTGCCGACCGTTAAGACATCGCCGCCGGTGCAGGTCACGTTGACAGTGTCCTGACCGATCGCGTTCGAGACGCGCAGACCGACATTGCCCTTGCCGTCGCCGTATTTGCGGTTCTCGGCGTTCACCAGCTCCAGCTCCACCTCCAGCGGGTCGATGTACCAATTAAAGTGTACCCTTCCGCTGTAATTGCCTATCAGATCGATGTATGCATTCGCCGCGACCGTGTTCGCATTCACGCTGGCCTCCTCCCCGACAAACTTGTAGTCCGTTTGATACGTCAGCGTCTTGTCGCCCAGCTTCACGACAAGATGATCCAGGATATGCTGCTTCGTGCCGTTATAGGTCAGGCGGGTGTTTTCGAACGTCAGGTCGTTGGCGGAAAGGTTCTTGTACATGACCAGGAAGTCGCAAGTGCCGGAATAGGTCAAGTTGTCAGTCGGGTCTGTGTACTCGACCTTGACGGTGTATGTCCCTCTGTTCGTCGGCACAGTCGGGCTGTAATTGTTCGCGTCCTTCACGCTGTAGGTGACGGTCGCCTGCTCCAGCGTCACGCCCTCCGGCAAGCCGGTCACGGTCGGGCGGGGCGGCTCTGCATCGCCGTAGGTCCAGTTTGCCTGCGTCACGTCCAGCGCCGTCCGCTTGACGGTCACGACCGCCTTGGCATCTTTCTGCTGCACGATGCCGCCCTTACTGTTATACATGGTGACTGTGCAAAAATAATAGTATGTGCCGGGGGTCAGGGTGTCCGGTACATCGACCGTAAAGACGTCCGCTGTTTCGCTGCCGATCGCCGTGCCGCCCCAAGTGGAATCCCGCGTGTTTTGATACCACTGATAGCCGCGCCTGTAGTCTCCCTGGGCACTCGATGACACGGTGAGTGTCCCGCTCGTGCCCTGTGCCAGCGTCAGCGTCTCGGGCGTCACGGTGACCGTGAGTTCTGCATGATTCGGGTTCAGCAGCGCCGTTACCAGCACCACATGATCCGACGGACGATCGTTCGTGATGCAGCCCGCGTTAACGCAGCTGAAATATCTGCTGACGTTCGTAGTGGTCGGGTAGGTCATCTCGACGCTCTCACCGGTCCCGTATTCCGGGGGGGATTGCAGATACACATAAGAGCGATTGCTGCCGGTCAGCCCGCCCGCGCCGATGGCGATCTTGACACCGTTACACAGGTAAATATCGTTCATGATGCCGTTGTCGGAAATGTCAGCGCCGCGGGACAGCTCGATCGTGCCGCCGGTGGCGACGTACACGCCCTTACTGTGCGGGGCGTTGGCAGCGCCGGCTGAGAATTTGTTACTATTGATCGAGCCGCCGTACATATAGAAGCGACCCGTGCCGGACACATACATACCGCCCGCGTATTCATTTCTGCTGGAATCACCATAGTTATCGTAGATCGAGCCGCCGTACATATGGAACGTGCCGTCCACGAGCATGCCATGACCGCTTGAGCTGCCGCGATGGGTGATCTTGCCCGCGCCACAGTCGAGCAGCGTAAACGTGCTGTTCTGCGCAACGTGGATCACCGCGCCGATGGCGTTTCTCAGCGCGAGCACCTTGCCGTTCAGGCAGAGCACCGTGCCATCCTTGGGCGTCCAGGTGCTGGGCAGGAACGTGTCAGCGGTCAGATAGTAGCTGCCCGCAGCCGCCGCCAGCAGTTCCTCCGCCGAGGCGATGGGCTGGGCGTTTTCAAGGTGGGGGTCATTGTGCGCGCAGTCCGCGCCGCCGCAGTAGTAGTGGTCCTCGTGTGTGCCCTCGCCGGTGCTCCCGGTGCTGAACACCGCCTCCACAGGCTGCTGGGGCACATCGTCCGCGGGCACACTGTCCGCAGGCTGCGCGAGCGCCTCGCCCGCGCCGTCCACCGGCTCGGCAAGCCCATCATCCGCCGCCAGAGCCGCCAAAGGCAGCAAGCTCAGGCACAGCGCGAGCACCAGAATCAAGCTGATGATCCGTTTTTTCATAGTAATGTCCTCCTGTCAGGCTGGCATTGCGTATACTCCAAAACCAGTATACCAGCATTTGCGCAAGTTGTAAATCACTCCAAAGTAGGAGAAGAAAGGAACTTTTTGCAGAAGTCCCTTGGCTCTCCCTTGGGGAGAGGGACGGACGCCTCTGTCCGCCCGGCAGGACGCAAAAACAAACCCGCACAACAAACGGCAGCCACGCAAAATCTCCGTAGGGGTCGATGCCCACATCGACCCGGCAGAATGCAATCGCAAAATTGCACGCATTTTCGGCGAAACCGTAAAACGTCCTGTAGGGGCGGACGCCTCTGTCCGCCCGTGGGGCAATCGAAAATTTGCCGCAACGTTTCGTAAAAACGGTCATGCGTTGTGCGGGTCGATGTGGGCATCGACCCCTACAAACGGTGTACGCGATCGCATCGGTGCATTCATTTTCATGGGTGCATACCGCCGGGCGGACAGAGGCGTCCGCCCCTACGGGTGCGTGCCATTCCGCATTGGTGCGGGCAAATTTGTAACGTTGTGCCGCACGACGAAATTCGCAACAAAAAAGACGCCCCCGTTGGGGGCGTCTTTTCGCTATTTTCTTACATCTTACTATACGCCACGGCGATCTTACTTGCCGCGTGCGCATTATTATATGCCAGCTCGAGGTTGGACGCGAAGGACTTGCCGCCCGTCATATCCTTGATATGCGCCAGCAGGTACGGCGTGATGTTCTTGCCGTGGATGTGCTCGGCGTTTGCCTGGGCAACTGCCTGTTCGATGATGCCGTTCATGTAATCGGGGTCCATCGCGTACTGCTCGGGGATGGGGTTGCCGACGATCGCGCCGCCCTTGAGACCGAGATCCCACTTCGTCTTCATGATCTTCGCGACGGTCTGCTCATCGGGGCAGTTGTAGTCGAGCTTGAAGCCGGACGTGCGGCAGTAGAACGCGGGCAGCTCATCGGTGCGCAGACCCAGCACGGGCACACCCTGCGTCTCCAGATATTCCAGCGTCAGACCGAGGTCGAGGATGCTCTTCGCGCCCGCGCAGATGACGCACACGGGGGTGTTGGCGAGCTCCTGAAGGTCTGCCGAGATGTCCATCGTCTTTTCCGCGCCGCGATGCACGCCGCCGATGCCGCCGGTGGCGAAGAAGCGGATGCCCGCCATGGCGGCGATGAGCATGGTGGTCGCAACCGTGGTCGCGCCGGTCTGACCCGTTGCCAGATACGTCGCCACGTCGCGGCGGCTGACCTTGCCGACATTCTCCGCCTTGCACATGACCAGCAGCTCATCGGCGTTCAGACCGACCTTGAGCTTGCCGCCGATGATGGCGGTGGTAGCGGGGATCGCGCCCTCGGCGCGGACGATCTCCTCGACCTTATGCGCGAACTCCACGTTCTGCGGATACGGCATTCCGTGGCTCAGGATGGTGGATTCCAGCGCGACGACGGGCTTGCCGTCGGCAATTGCCTGCTGAATTTCGGGGGTGATGGAAAGATAATCGTTACGGTTCATAGTGCATACTCCTTTATGATAGATTCGACGAGCGCTGCGCTCATATCGGGGTTGATGGTTTTTTCGTGGCTGATGGCGGCGATGCCGGCGGCAAGACCGTAGTCCAGCGTCCGCTCGGTGGAAAAGCCGTGCAGCGTGCTGTAGATGACCGCCGCCATAAACGCGTCGCCCGCGCCGGTGGCGTTCTGCATTTTTTCAAGCGGGCGGAGCTTGCGGCGCAGCACCGTGCCCGCGCGGTCCATATACAGGCAGCCGTCTTTGCCGAGGCTCACGAACAGGCGGCGCAGACCCTTGTCCAGCACCGCGCGCCCGGCGTCCTCCAGCGACGCCGCGTCCGTGATGCACCGCCCGCTGAGAATTTCCAGCTCCAGCACGTTCGGCTTCGCCGTGTCAAACCGCCCGATGTGCGGCGCGAGCACGCGCGCATACGCCGTGGACACGGGATCGACGTACACCGGCACGTCCTCCCCGCAAAGATCCAGCAGATGCAGGATCGTCGCCTCCGGCAGGCTGGGGTCGCAGGTGACGATCCGCGCGCCGCGGATGAGGCTCTGTTTGCCGGACAGATAGCTCAGCGGCAGCCTTTGCAGAACGTGCATATCCGACAGCGCCACGAACATATCGCCGTTTTCGTCCAGCAGCGACATATAGGTGGACGAATGCGCGCCCTCCACGGTGTACAGATGCGAGATGTCGATGCCCGCGGCGCGGCATTCGCGGCGGATCTGGTCGGCGTAAACATCCGTCCCAACGGCGGAGATGAGCTTCACGGACGCGCCCAGCCGCGCGAGATTTTCGCACACATTGCGCGTCACGCCGCCGGCGGACGAGCTCATATAGCCGGGGTTGCTGTCGTGCATGACGAAGGCTTTTTTCGACCGCCCGTGGATGTCCACGTTCGCCGCGCCCACGCCGAGCACATAGCTGCTGCTGTTTAAGATGTAGCCCTTGCCGAGGATGTAGCCCTTTTTTTGCAGATTGGCGATGTGTACCGCCGCCGAGCTGCGCGCGATCCCAAGCTGCGCCGCCAGCTCATTCTGCGAGATGGAAGGATGCTGCTGTAAAATGCGGAAGATCTCCGCTTCCCGCTCCGTCACCAAAATCACCACCGTGCAAATGTTTATGCTGTAAGCATATGTTTAGTATATCATGGAAAGCGCATTTGTCAAGCACAAAAAATTGCCGCCGCCCTTTGCCGCATGGTATGTGCAAAAAGCGGCGGCGTCCCGCAGGACGCCGCCGCGTTCCATATTCTTTATTTCTTCTTCAGCTGCTTCTGAAGCCAATCCTTGCCGTCCACGAATCTCGACACGATGTACGATACCACATAGTCGCCCGCCGAGTTGACCATGGTCGCGGGGGGATCAACGAGGTTGCCGAGCGCCAGCGCGATGGGATACGCCACCGCCAGATGGTCGGGGAAGAAGATGGTGCACAGCACCAGCTCGCCCGTGCCGCCGCCGCCGGGAATGCCGGACATCGCCACCGACGAGAACACCGCCACAACGATCGCCAGGATCGCCCGCCCGGTCGTAAAGTCCTGCCCGAACATCCCGAACAGGAACGCGACCTTGATGATCGCGGACATCGCCGAGCCGTCCATATGCATCGTCGCGCCCATCGGCACCACGATGTTCGTCACGTCCTTGGAGATGCCGGTCTCCTCGGCGACCTCCATGTTCGTCGGGATCGTCGCCACCGACGAGCACGTGCCAAAGCTGACCGCCGCCGGGCGGAAGAGCTTGGAGAACATCAGCTTTGCCGCCCCCTTGCCGCCGCCGAAGCGCGCGTAGATCGGGAACGAGATAAACATATACACAAAGCTCAGAACGTAGTAAATGATGAGCGTGCGCGAGTAGTCGCCGATGAGCTCAGGACTGTACGACGCGACCTTTTTGGGTCCCCCACAGTAACGGAACGTTTCGCAACGTCCCGTTACTATAGTCGCTATGCAAGTTTGAAATTCAAATTTCTGCCCTGTGTAGTCGCTAATATAGTCGCTATGGTTTTCTTACGCCGTATTTGCAGCTCGCGCCCCGGCGATGGGGAACAGCGCAGACAGAGTCTGGCAGCTCTCACAGCTCGTGGAAGGGGTCTTGACTGCTTGCAACCCCAGCCAAGGCTGCCCACGGTGCGTTTCCCGCTCGCCGGAAGCTCGCTTCCGGGTCGTCGCGCGCGCCGTGCTCTTTTCCCAACCTGCGGTGTTGTCCGCGTTGCTGGTTATTCAGTTGTTTGGGATTGTGATCCCACCCCCATATTTCCCTAAAGAGCACCAAAAGGAGCGCTGCGGCCATTCTCGGTCGCAGCGCTCCTTCATTACGTTTCATGGTGCGCTTTGGAATATTCTGTTGTCGGCAGGATTTCCTGCCATGTTCCATATGATGGCGCTAGAACAAACGTTTGTCAACGCTCTTTTGCAGAATTTTTTCTTGCTGCTGCTTCTGAATCGAATCGATTCTATCCCAGCTTCCGAGAAAGCAGGGACGTTGTATCTGCGGATATACCCGTATGTTGACCCCGATAAAATAACCACAATGTTCCTGTTCGCTACGTCGCCGCTTCTCTCGCAAAGTGGCAATGCAAAATCGTCAATCAAGGGTAACACTCTTAACTCGGATAGCTTAAATCGGAAATCTCCCTGTTCGTCAAGTTTGTATAAACGCAGGCATTGCTTGCCAAGTGTAACGGCTCAGACGCGGCTTCTTCTTTTCAATAAATACCTGTGGCTGCACAAGCAGAAAATCAAATCCCATTACTCTTCCGCCAGATCGGCAATCAGCTTGGCGTCGCTGACTGCCAGGGCAAGCTGGAGCTTGTTTTCCAGTCCAGTTTTTTGCAGCATATTTGCCACATGGAATTTGACCGTTGACATCTCGCAGCCCATCTCGGCGGCAATGCGCGTATAGGACAGCCCCCGCAGCAGATGCCGCAGGACCTTCAGCTCTGTCTTTGTAAATTCCGTGCTTTTTGCCATGCCGATCTCGACTGTCGGAGGTGCGTTCGGAAAGATGTGCTCCCCGGTCATCGTCTGCCGGACGACATCCATGAGGCGCTTCTGCGTGGAGTCCTTGTACCACAGGCTGTCAGCCCCGACCCTCCTTGCCTCGTCCAGAACGGCGCAGTCGATCAGCGAGGTCACAACGATGACCTTGCTATTCGGCTGGATGGCTTTGATCTGGCGAACGGCAGTCAGCCCGTTCTCACGGTTCTCCGTCTGCACATCCATCAAAATCAGATCGACAGAGCACGTCCGGCACATCTCGACCGCCTGCTTTGCGCCGGGAATGGACGCTACGATCTGGTATCCGTCCTCGGCACGGAAATAGCTTTCCAGCAGACTGCGGATCATGGTCTGGTCCTCAACGATCATTACTCTCATGCGCCGTCTCCTCCTTTTCCGGCAGATCGAGCATCAGCCTGAAGCAGGGGATGCTCTGGATCTCCATTTTGCCGTTTGCTTCCTCTACGCGCTGACGCAGCATGGAAAGCCCTCCGCCCTCCGTGATCTCTCCCTTCGGCACTGCGCCGTTGTTGGTCAGAGACACCTCCAGGCTGCCCGGCTTCCGCCATAGGCGTACATACAGCTCCGTGCCGTCTGCGTGACGGACACAGTTCGCCGCGCATTCGCAGATCGCCAGTGCGATCAGGGCGCGTATCCGCTGCGCTTGCGTCTCATCCCCGGTCAGCAGGACCTTGACGCCCAGCTCCTCCGCGCGTTTTTTTGCCGCGTCCAGCGGTTCGGCGCACGCCGTCATCTGGCTGAAGCGGTAAAGCACCGAGATCGACTGCTCCCACAGCGCCGCGTTTGCGCGGATCTCCTTCTGGTCTGCACACTGGAGCAGCACCCGGCGCGCCGCGAGGATGCTGTGCCCGATGTCATCGTGCACACGCAGCTTCATCGCCAGCGTCTCCTCCTTTCGGATGATCTCCGGCATCTGCGCGAGCAGCCGCCGAAGGCGCGCATTCGCCTCCTCCAGCTTCGCGTTTTCCGCCTTCAACTGGTCCTGCTCCCGGATCAGCTCCGTAACGTCCGCGGCGGTGACCTGCGTATATTGGACGCCTGCCTTTGTTGTGATCTGCTCCTGCGCAAAGCGCAGCGCCTTTCCGTCCGGGAAGCGGTAGATCTGAAGGCGCGGGTCCAGGCAGCGCACGTTTGCAGGCGGCGCTTGCAGGGTGCTCTGCAGCTCCGCAAGCACCTGTATGCCGCCCCTTCGCAGCCAGCTCGCAATGACGAGCATCCGGCGGTTGACCAGCCGCACCACGCCGTTTTTATCGAAGAAGCAGACCGCGATGGGCAGACTGTCGAAGCTTTCCTTGATCCTGTCCATACGCCTTTACCCTCTCGATCTTTCCAGCTTCCGCGTCACATATTGCAGCCCGTCCTCATCCTGCTCCCATTCCAGATCTGGAAACCGCGCACGCAGCCCGCAGAGCGGCTTCGCCGCCGAAACGCAGAGAGTCACTTCCACCTGTGCGCCGACCTCTATGGAGATCAGCAGCGCGCGCAGCGATTCCAACTCTATCTCTACGACCGCCTCAAACAGGTCGTAGATCTGCATTGCCTGTTCGACGGTAAGCTGACCATCCCCTTTGACGATCGCCTTGCAGTCAGCGCCATAGACATTGATGTTTTCAGAGGATTCATTGAGACACAGCCGAAGCTCCTGCACGCTGATCGCGCCGCGCTGCACGCCGACAAAGATCAGGTTGCTTCTGCGCTTGATGTAGGTCCCGATCATGATGACCTGCCCGAGCAGGCGTCTGGCTCTGTCCAGCTCCTGCGTCTGTTGCAGCTCGGTCAGAAGCTCCCGCAGCATCGCGATCTGCGGTGCGGTCTGCGCCTCCATCATGTCATACAGGCGGTTTTCCTCCGTCAGCCGCAGCCATCTTGCGTGCTGCGCATTCTCCGCCGCCAGAACGTCGCCGGTGTCCCGCAGCTCATCGCGTGTCAGCTCCAGCTCCCTTCGGGTCTGATTCAGCGCGGCGATATCCTCCTTCCAGAACACCCAGCCGCGGCGCAGCCTGTGCCGCTTCAAAAGCGTATCGCCGTCCAGATGGACGGTCTCCTGCTGCATATGCCGCAGCGCGTCCTGCGGCAATACCCCCCGCATGGCGACAGACACATATCTGGGGCAGAGCGCAGGATCTGTGATCTGGACGGGCAGGCTCGTTGCCTCAAAAAGCTCGTCATATCCGAGATTGGACTGGATCAGCCCGCATTGGATGCAGCATTCCAGGATGCTCGCAAAGATCAGGCACTGCGACACCGTCATATCGCCCGCGAGCACCCAGACCCAATGGACCTTTTTCACATACGCGTAAGCATAGACCAGCGAAAGCGCGAGCGGGACCAGCGGCAGCCAGCGGATCCGCCTGCTGCGCGGGATGCGGCAGTTTTTCACCATCGAAAGAAACGCGGATGCCGCGCACAGCGCCTCCCAGCCCAGCACGAGGAAAAAGCCGAGCTCATATCGGTAGTCCTGATCCGATAAAACGCCGGACGGGAAGGAAAACACCCGCTGATGCAGATCGTTGGTCAGAACGAGCAAAAGCAGCAGCACCGTCGGGAAAAACAGAAGATTTGCCCATCGCGGCAGCCGAAAATCCTCTCCCTTGCCCAGCGACCGGGAGACAAAGACCGACAGCATCGGGATGAACAGCATCGGAAAATAGTAGAAATACCACAGCCAGCGTTCCGCGTCCGTGTTTTCAATGGAAAATTTGATCGAGCGCAGAACGATCCACAGCACCATCAGCGCCGAGATCGCCAGCAGATAGTGCCGCACCTGCGTCTGCACGATGCGAAGCCAAAGGGAGTAGCACCACGCGCTGAACAAAAGCACATAGATCCCGCTGCGCAGATAATTGAAGGATCGGGCGTGTAAAAAATGCCGGCTGGCATATCGAAGCCACATGGCAAGCACAATGAGCGCCAGCGCGGCAAGGGCGCACAAAATGCTGTTTTTTGCCGCTTTGCTCACACCGTACGCCTCCCAACTGTGCACATTTGTATGGAGATAGTATATCATGCAGATGGAAAAAGGCAACACGGCGCAAAAAATATTTGCAGACCCTATCCGATCGGCGGGGGCGCGGCGGCACGATCGAAGCTAAAATATAAGCGGAATACATGGAGGTGACCGCCGGCGCATCGCCTGCGGCTTCAGGCGGAGCATCGGTCGCAAATGGGGAGAAAGGCGGTGGAAACGCACAGATGCGGAGGATCGTGCTGGATATAAAGGGCGGACTTTTGGCGGAGGCGGTCATGCAGTCCCTTTCGGGATGCGACCCGGATTTTCTTGTCTACCGCTCTTCAAAGCCGGAGGAAACGCTTGCCCTGTGCCGGACCTGCCGTGCCAACGTGTTGGTGATGGAGGTCATCCGGCAGGGGATCTGGAAGCTGAGCGAACGGCTCAAGCTTTGCAATGCTGTAAAGCAGCTCAGTTGGGTCTGCAAGGTCCTGCTTTTGGTGGATGAGGACGCAGACGAGCTGCTTGCCGCCGAGGTACGGCAGGCGGTGAAGGATCAGAGAGTCGATAATTTTATCTACGCGTCGGTATCGCCGACCTACCTCGCGGGTGTGATCGACACACTTTAGAAAGGAGTGTTCATAATGCAGGTCGTGATCCAGAGGCTCCCGGAGAATTTGCAGGAATTTGAAGCACTTGCCGCCAGGGGGCGGCAGCCGGAGGACATCTGCGCTCTGTTTCTGTGCGCGCTGGCACTGTTTGACAAGGATAAGGACGCGGGCACTGCCGCGATGGATATTCTGCGCGGTCCAAGACCCATGACGCCCTACGATGCGCAGTTCCTGCGCGACCGGCTGCGCGGAAAGTCCTATCTGCCGCTGGCGTATTTTGAAGGCGCAGCGCCCGCAAACGGCTATCAGCCGCAGACGCCATACCGGCTTAACGTGCTGGCAGACCCCAGACCGCAGGATATTGAGCCGGGGTATCTGCGCGTGTTCCTGAAAACGGCGGGCGCGGATTCGCCGCGGCCGATGAAGCTGCGGCAGAAGGCATCGACCGGCGAATGGTTCCTCTGGGAATACTCCAGCATCCTCAGCGGCATCCGTATTCCTGCGGCGGAAGATCCCTGGGCATAATAACGAGAAAAGGAGTACATAGCAATGGGTCTTATCAAAGCTGCATTGGGTGCGGCCGGCGGCGTGCTGGCGGACCAGTGGAAGGAGTATTTTTACTGCGAGGCGATCCCTGAGAGCGTGCTGGCGGTCAAGGGGCTGCACCGCGTGTCGGGGCGGAGCAGCAACTACAAGGGCAATGAAAACATCATCACGAACGGCTCGGTCATCGCCGTTGCCGACGGGCAGTGCATGATCCTCGTCGATCAGGGCAAGGTCACGGAGCTGTGCGCAGAGCCGGGCGAGTTCGTCTATGACAGCTCCACCGAGCCGTCCATCTTCTCCGGTCAGCTCGGGCAGAGCATCCTCGACACGTTCAAAAACATCGGCAAGCGCTTTACCTTCGGCGGCGAAGCCCCCAAGGATCAGCGCATCTACTACCTCAACACCAAGGAGCTGATCGGCAACAAATACGGCACGCCCAGCCCCGTTCCGTTCCGCGTGGTCGATCAGCGCGCGGGCATCGACATCGACATCAACATCCGCTGCTTCGGAGAGTACAGCTACCGCATCTGCGACCCGATCCTGTTCTACACGAACGTCTGCGGCAACGTGACGGATGAATTTGCGCGGGAGCGGCTGGACGGTCAGCTCAAAACAGAGCTGCTGACCGCCCTTCAGCCCGCGTTTGCGCGGATCTCCGACATGGGCATCCGCTACTCGGCGCTGCCCGGTCATACGATGGAGATGGCGGACGCGCTCAATGAGGTGCTGTCAGCCAAGTGGCGCAGGCTGCGCGGTCTTGAGATCGTGTCGTTCGGCGTTTCGTCCGTCAAGGCGAACGAAGAGGACGAAAAGATGCTCAAGGAGATGCAGCGCAACGCGGCGTTTATGGATCCCACGCGCGCGGCGGCGCATATGGTCGGCGCGCAGGCGGCGGCGATGCAGGCGGCGGCGAGCAACCAGAACGCCGGACCTGCGATGGCGTTCATGGGCATGAACATGGCGGGGCAGATGGGCGGCATGAACGCGCAGAGCCTGTATCAGATGGGCGCGCAGCAGCAGCAGCAGGCGGCGCAGCCCGCGCCTGCGGCAGCGCCCGCGGGCGGCTGGACGTGCGCGTGCGGCAAGGCGGGCAACACCGGCAAATTCTGCGCCGAGTGCGGCAAGCCGAAGTCCGCGGCAGACGGCTGGACGTGCGCCTGCGGCGCGGTGAACAAGGGCAAATTCTGTGCCGAATGCGGCAAGCCGAAGCCCGCGGGCGTTCCGCAGTACCGCTGCGACAAGTGCGGCTGGGAGCCCAAAGACCCGGCGCATCCGCCCAAGTTCTGCCCCGAGTGCGGAGACCCGTTTGACGACGGGGATCTGGTGTGAGACCGGCGGGGAAGACCGCGCTGATCGCTGTGCTGGCAATTGCCATGCTCGCGCTGACGGGGTGCTCCCTGTATCGGATGGTCGTGACGTCACAGATCAAGGACGGAGGCAGGATGGAAAACCCGGATGCTTACAGAGCAGGAAAAGAGCTGGTGGAGGTTTCATGGCGGCAGAGCAGTGATAATTACTACCGCTGCTTTTCGCTGAGATTCTATCAGGAGAACGATATGCCGCTGCTGACCGGCTGGTTTCCGAGCCGCTCCGACAGCGACGAGGTCAGAAAAAGCGGGACGGATGCATTTTCCGACCCGATCCCCTGGCAGCTTACCTGGGTGCAATGGTTTGAGCTTCAGAATACGCTGGCAGAGTCAGCTCTGCCCGCGTACAAAAATCCGTCTGCCGACGCCGTGGATGGAACGGACAGCGAGCTCCGGGTCGTTTGGCGCACCGAGGACGGCGAGGAGCGCCAAAGTCTCAGCGGCAGCCATGCGGAGGCACTGGAGGCGCTGGTGCTGGGCATTGCCGAGGACGCCTATGCCGCGTCAGAGCTGGAGGCAGAGCAGCATGAGGTGCGCGAAACGGCAGCGCTGACCGGGATCTACTGGGATCAGCGCGCACCGTCAGAATCCGACTGCTTCAGCTTCCGCCTCAAGGACGCGCCCGGCGCGCTCCGGGAGGGCATGGGCGCTGCCTTCTCGTATCGGTATCGGACGCAGAGCGGCGAGCCGGTGTCGAGAACGAACGTGCCCCTTTCGCCGGAGCAGGCGCAGCAGGCGCTTACCCACATCGGGCAGGCGCTGCGCGCGCAGGCACTTCCGGCGTACCGTCCCGGCGCGTATCCGCAGGATACGGCGGACAGCTATCTCGCCGCGACGTGGTCAGATGACGATCAGACGTTTACAAATCTTTATTCGGGCGCGGACGCCGGAACGCTTTTTACCCTGCTGACGGAGCTTGCCGGGCAGGCAGAGGCGGACTATCTGGCGCGGCCCGTGCCGGAGGGCGGCTGGGCGTGCGAGCGCTGCGGCGCGCCGAACGGCAGCAATGTGTTCTGTACAGAGTGCGGTTCGCGGCGCTCTGCAGAAAAATAGAAAGGAAAACAAAAAAGATTAGGAGGAAAAAACATGAAAGGTCACAAGTTTTTGAAGGTAACGGGTATTCTGATGATCATTGCCGCGGCATTCCAGATCATCGCGGGCGTATTGGTCGGCGGGCTGGGCGCGCTGGCAGCGGGCATCGGCGCGGCATCCGGGCTGACGTTCAGCTACTGGGCAGCGCTGATCCTGACGCTGGTCGCCGGTATCTGCCAGCTCATCGCGGGCATCAAGGGCGTGAAGCACTCCAAGAGCTCGGTCGGCTCCAAGGGCTGCATCGGCTGGGGCATCGTGGTCGCGGTCTTTGCGATCCTCGCCATCGTGATGAACCTCGTCAACGGCGGTTCGTTTGACATCCTGAGCGTCATCACGGGTCTGGTCGTGCCGGTCCTGTACATCTACGGTGCTGTTCTGAACACCAAGGCGGATGACGCACAGCCTGCTGCATAACGCAGGAGGTAGCCATGGGTCTGTTCGATAAGAAATATTGCGACATTTGCGGAGATAAGATCGGCTTGCTCGGCAACCGCAAGCTGGAGAACGGCAATCTCTGCAAGAACTGCGCAAAAAAGCTCTCCCCGTGGTTCTCCGACCGGCGCAGCAGCACGGTTGAGGAGATCAAGGCGCAGCTTGCCTACCGGGAGGAGAATCAGGAAAAGGTCGCGGCATTCCACACGACCCGGACGCTCGGCACGGATACCAAGGTGCTTCTTGACGAGGACGCGGGCAAATTCATGGTGACGCGCGCCAGAAATCTCGCGGAGGCAAACCCGGATGTTCTGGACTTTGCGGACGTGACCGGCTGCAATCTCGACGTTGACGAGAGCCGTTCGGAGCTCAAGCGTGAGGATAAGGACGGCAAGAAGGTCAGCTACAACCCGCCGCGATATGAATATTCCTATAACTTCTATATCACCATCTTCGTCAACAACCCCTATTTTGACCAAATACGCTTCCAGCTCAACTCCAGCTCCGTGGACATCACGCCGCCGCCCGCAATGCGTCCGGGTATGACGAGCCGGTGCAGCCCGGAGACCAATGTCGAGTACCGCAATTACAAAAAGCTCGGCGAGGAGATCCGGCAGGTGCTGACGCAGGTACGAAAAGATGTGCGCGAGAAGATCGAGCAGGCAGCCGCGCCCAAGGCGGCGACCACCTGCCCCTACTGCGGCGCGACCACCACGCCGGACGCAAGCGGCTGCTGCGAATACTGCGGCGGCGCGGTGAACGGCTGAAGCGTCCGTTAAACGACTACTCAGAAAGAGGGACTCAAAAAATGAAAAAGTATGTGGCATTGCTTCTGATCGCGGCGACGCTCCTGACCCTCGCCGCCTGCGGCAGCAAGGATGCGCTGGCGGGCACATGGTCTGCCGAGCTCGGCGCGGACGGTGTGATCACATGGACCTTCAACGGAAAAGGCAAATGCACCATGGAGAATGCCTATTTGAAGCAGAACGGCACCTATACCATCGACGGCGACCAGCTTACGGTGATGCTGGAGGCGTGGAGCGAGCCGTCTACCTACACGTTCTCTGTGGACGGCAGCAGCCTTACCATGAACGAGAACACCGGCTACGGCATCAGCGGCACCTTCGCAAAGAAATAATACTGATTCTTGATTAAAATATTGAATCAAGAATCCCGTGTGCTACGCACACTCGCATCGTGCGAATGCACGCTGCGCCGTCTCATGCAGAATCTGCATGGACGCCTCAGAGGCAGCCTCTGCCCACGGAATCGTATGGCTTCCCCGCACAATTGCATCGGCGCACATCGGCGGAGCTCTTCCGCCGATGCTGCGCCTTGATGAAAGCGCGCTCGCCGGAGCTGCTTGACGGATCGTGCGGTGCTGCCTTAGGGGGCATCTGAAATGAAAACAACATGCCTCAGGTGCGGATCGCTGTTTTTTGCCGGGATCATACGGTATTTCCCGTTGCCCGGTCGATCTGCACATCCCTGAGGGATATTGGGAGGGACTTATGAAACAGACAAAGACCAGGCTTCTATGCCTGCTTCTTGCAGCGCTGATGCTGTTCAGCCTGACCGCCTGTGGTAAGGATAAGGCGGCAGACTCCAATTTGATCCAGCTCGGCGATTATACGCTGCTCTACAAGGGCGCGTGCATCATGGAGGATTCGGACGGAAACGACGCGATCGTCCTGACGCTGGACTTTACGAACAACGGCAAGGAAAATGCCTCCTATCTCTGGAGCATCGACGAGACCGTTATGCAGAACGGCGTCGAGCTGGAGGTCGCATCGATCATTACCGACTACGATACGTTTGGGACCGTGATCGAGGACCAGTTCACGGAGGTCGCGCCGGGCGAGACGCTCGAGGTGCGCACAGCCTATGTGCTGAACGACGCGACCGGCAAGGTCGAGGCGACGTTCGAGCAGATGTTTGGTAAGAAAAACGGCAAGATCACCATTGACCCCACCACGCTCAGCCGCGCAGAAGCCGCAGGCGGTGACCCGACTGACGACGGCAGCGGACTGACCGCGCCCGCCGCGACCGGCGACGCGCTGCTCGACTGGTGGAACGGCGAATGGTACGGCTGGTGGAAGATAAGCGGCTGCTATGGCAGCTACGAGGAGCTGGAGGGGCAGTGGTGGGACGCCTGCGGTCTGGTCGAGATCGGCGCTGACTACACAGGGACCATCACGCTCTGGGATGAGGACTGCTCCAGGACTGAACCCATGGCGCAGGTCGCCGTCAGCCTGAGTGAAGCCGGGACTGGCGAATACGGCACGGTGATGTCCGAGGACGGCTGGTTCACGAACGTCGCCGTGGAGCATGCAGACTGGATCGTTGACCCCGGTCTTTTGGACTACGACGACATGATCTGGATCAGCGGTGACTATGAAGACGGGGATGACGAGTTCCACTATGACTTCTATCTGCGCCCGTGGGGGCTGTACTGGGAGGACATGGACGAGAGCGGCTATCCCTACTCCTACACCAACTGGTATCTGCCGCTGATCGAGGCGGGCGAGTCCATGCCGGATTCCATCGGAGAAGGGAGCGCCCCGACGCAGGGCGCTTCGCTCACCCCGACGGACGCGATGGCCTCCGGCGGAGACGGCATCGTGACCGAGGAGCAGGTGCAGAAGGGCTACGTCTGGATGAACGAGGTCAACAAGAATATTTTCGATACAACTTACGATGGTGTTGTTGCCTACTTCGGCGTGGAGGGCGCGTTCGTCAAGGAAGAGTACAGCGAGCACATGAAGGCAAACTACCGCTACTACAAATGGATATCCAAGGACGACGACTCCCATTTTATCTACGTCAATTTTAAGGAAAACGAGTCGGGCGTTTATACGGTGAGTGCGTACAACACCAGCGGCTTCTCCGGCAATGAGGCCATCGCGAAATATCTTGACACCGTGAAGGAGGAGGCCGCCGAAGCGAATAGGGCGGCGTCGGCAAACGCCGAGATGAAGGATTTCTCCGCAGAGATCGCCCAGTTTGCAAAAGACGATGTGAAGGTCAAGATCATGACGAAGATCCCGGTATCCGGCTGGTCGTTCGATGATAGGGGGCGCTGCCTGGTGGAAAACGACGATCCGACGGCGTTTGGCGCGGGCGCTATCCAGTTTGAGGTAAGAGAAAACGTTGAAAAATTTGATTTCTACAAGGATGATTTCGAAAACTATCAGGATATTGAAGACCGCGTGATCGGCGGCATCACCTTCCGCGGCCGCACCTATAAGTACATCGGCTACGATTGGATCCAGTATATCGCGCAGCTCGACGATACGCGCGCGCTTTCCATCGGGCTTCGGAATATGGACTGCTTCCCGGGAACGATGCCGGACATCATTCTCAACAACATGACGTTCCAGTAAGGTCAGCGTTCTGCTGAAAATCTGTATATAAACCGGCTCCCGCCCCAATTTGGAGCGGGAGAAGCCGGTTATATGTAAAAAAACGGAGGTGCTGCTGTGAAGCTCAAAACGTTCCTCATCATGGCGGGTCTGTGGATGGGGCTGCTCGGTCTGACCGCCTGCGGCGGTGCTGACGTGCGCACCTATCAGTACCCGGAGACAGCGGTTCTTTTTGACGACCTTCACATTCAAAAAACCGTTTACAGCCCGGGGCTCATGAAGCTCTATTACCGCGGCGGTCAGTTCAAGGACACGCCCATCCGCTGCTATGATGCAGACTTTGAGGATCTGGGCGATCAGTTTGAATATTCCTTCAAAAACGGCGTCCTGACCATTCGGGCGCAGTTCGCGGAGCGGATCAGCGGGCTGACGATCGACGACAGCGCGCACGACACGATCTATCACCTGCGCTATCTGGACTCTCCGCAGTTCGCATGGCTGGCGGATACGCTCTGGATGGATTACGGCGTGATGACGATGGGCGACGAGGCGCTGTATTACAGCGACGCGGAGCGGCAGGCGCAGGCAGAGCGGGAGAGCGCCGAGCGCGAGCAGACGCGCAATACGTTTGCGCTGCTCGAGGGCACATGGATCTCCGAGGACGGTCTGCAAAAATATGTGTTTTCCATGGACGAGGACGGGGACGGACTGCGCGCGGAGGAGCTGTGGCGCAGCGAGGAGACGGAGCAGACATGGGACGGCTGGGAGCTGAGCGTCGAGTCCGCGTTTCAGACGCAGTATTTCGGCGGCGAATACAGTGAGGACGTGGCGGTGCATCTGCGGGAGATCGTGCTGAAAAACAGCGACCATGCGGCGGCGGATCTGCACGTTCTGTACGATACGCAAAACGCGGTCATCCTGGACGGCGGGCTGACCTACCGCAGAGAGTAGGGCGGCGAGACCGTCAAATGCCGACACGGGAAAAGAGGAAGGAACATGGCAACACAGGTAACAAATTATCAATGCCCCGCCTGTACAGGTCCGCTCCATTTTGCAGGAGAATCCGGCAAGCTGGCGTGCGATTACTGCGGCGCGAGCTTCGAGGTCGCGGAGATCGAAGCACTCTACGCGGAAAAAGAAGCAAAGGCGGCGGAGGCGGCACAGAAGCAGGAAGAAGCAGAAGCCGCGCAAAGGGCTGCCGCAGCGGAGGAACAAACTGCCGCCGCAGACGGCTCTGACTGGGATGCCTCCGGCTTGAGCGCCGACTGGGGCGCGGACGCAGGCAGCATGAAGGCGTATAGCTGCCCGTCGTGCGGCGCGGAGCTGCTCTGCGACGTTACGACCGCCGCCACGTCCTGCCCGTACTGCGGAAATCCGTCGGTGCTCCCGGGGCAGTTCACCGGCAGCCTGAAGCCTGATTTTGTGCTGCCCTTCAAGCTGAGCAAGAAGGACGCGATCAAGGCACTGAAGAAGCATTATCTCAAAAAGCCCCTGCTGCCGTCAACGTTCTCCAAGACAAACCATCTGGAGGAGGTCAAGGGCGTGTATGTGCCCTTCTGGATGTACGACGGCGAGGCGAGCGGAAGCGCACAGTTCCACGCCACCGCTGTGCGTACCTACACCTCGGGAGATTATGAGATCACGGAGACGAGCCACTACGACGTATGCCGCGCCGGTTCCATTGACTTTGAAAAAGTCCCGGTGGACGCGTCGAGCAAAATGCCGGATGATTACATGGACTCCATCGAGCCGTATGACTATGCGGAGCTCAAGCCGTTTTCCACGGCGTACCTGCCCGGATTTCTGGCAGATAAATACGATGTGAGCGTGGAGGACAGCCGGGAGCGGGCGGATAAGCGCTGCACCGGCTCGCTGGTGTCTGCGCTGGAGCGCACGGTGTCGGGCTACACCACCTGCAATGAAACGAGCCGTGACATCCGCCTGAAGCGCGGCAAGGTGCATTACGCGCTGCTCCCCGTCTGGCTCCTGAACACAAAATGGGAGGGCAAGGACTTCCTCTTTGCCATGAACGGTCAGACGGGCAAGCTGGTAGGCAGCCTTCCCGTCAGCACGAAGCGGGTCGTCGGCTTGTTCGCGGCGATCGCGGCGCCGCTCATTGCCATCAGCGTGACGGCGCTGCTGCTTCTGGCGCGCTAGGGAGGGCGGAGACATGAAAAAAAGAGCACGCGTTCTCCTGCTGGTGTTTCTGATCGCGCTTACTTTCTGCGCGCGCGCAGCCGCGGCTGAGCAGGCAGGCGCACAGCTTTCTTATGTGACGGACGCTGCCGGACTTCTCAGCGAAAACGAAACTGCGCTGCTGGAAAAGATGGCGGAAAGCGTCTCCAAAAAGTATGGCGTCGGCGTTTACATCGTGACCGTGGAGGACTATCGGGACTTCCATTCCGAGGGCGTCTATAAGGCGACCTACACCATCTACCATCAATACGCCATGGGCGAAGGACCGAACCGCGACGGGATCATGCTCCTGCTCAGCATGGACGATCGCGACTGGGCGATATTCTGCTACGGCTCACGCTGCGAGTATACGTTCAACAGCTATGGTCAGCAGAAGCTGGAAAAGGTCTTTCTCGACAATTTCGGTGAGAACGACTGGTACGGCGGCTTTGAGGACTACGTCAGGGAATGCGGCGTCTATCTGGAAAAGGCTGCCGCAGGAAAGCCGGTCCGGGCGAGTCTGCTCATTCCGATCCTGATCGTGATCGGTCTTTCCCTGCTGGCAGCAGCCGCGGTCGTCGCTGTGATATGGCAGAAAATGGACAATGTATCCCAAAAAACGACCGCGAACGCCTACGTTTCCGCAGGGCTTCGGCTTACGGAGCAGACAGATCGTTTTACCCATAAGACGACCTCCAGCCGGAAGATCGAGCGCAGCTCCTCCAGCGGTGGGAGCAGCCGCAGCGAATCCGGCGGCGGCGGTTCCGGACGAAGCGGAAAATTCTGATCTGAAAGGAGCGGCTATGAAAACAACACACAAACAAGTACTCGCACTGCTGCTGGCACTCGTTCTGCTGCTGTCGCTTTGCGCCTGTGCGCAGAAGGCGAAAACAGAGCCTGACGAATCCAAGATGAGCACAAGGTCCGACAAGGAAGCCTTGAAAAAGCAGCAGGAGGAAGCTGTATCGCAGAACGACATGGACGATCGCGTGCCGCGCGACGAGGCAGCGGACACGCTGCCGGTGCAGCACACGTTTTCGCAGGAGGCGGAAACCACGCTTGGATGGCTGCGCGACAGGATCGACTTTCCAATGACAATGTTTGGCGCGGCATATCTCGGCTATGTCGGCGGTCTGTTTGACGAGGGCTTTGAGACGGGCTTCCCCGCGTGGCTGCGGGAAACCAATGAGGCGATGCTCCTCAAATACCCCTTTATCGCGGAGATCGACGAGGAGCATATCATCGGCGGCGCGGGGCATCTGTACTGCATCGTGCCGGTCGATGAAAACGCAACGCTCGCCATCAACCGCGTGCAGTGGAACGAGGCGACACAGACCGACGAGGTCACAGAGGTCCTCTATCGCTCGGAGAGCGGCGAGCCGGTGCTGCTCTTTGCGAACCTCGACGGCGTTGCATACGAGGCGGACACTCAGGTCTTTATCACCGACAACAGCGGCAACACCTGCGAATGGTATCCCTCGCTCGATGCGATGAGCTATCTTGCGCCGTGCATATCGGAAACCGGCGACTATCTTTCGTTTGACTTTACGGAATACACCTGGTATGACGCCCCGTCCGGCTTTGCCGAGTGGCTTTCTGCGGGCTGGACAGGCATGACCGCGCTCGGTCTTGCCGGATCGCAGCCCGACGGCATGGGCTGGATCACAGAGACCATGGTTGGGGAGACCGACCGCTATGCCTATTTCTCACTGCGCTTCTATCCCGAGGATGAGACAGGCGGCTCGGTCGATCTGAATTGGGCATACGAAGGAAGCGCGGACTTTGAGGAGATGTGGAGCGGCTTCTGGACGATCCAAACCGTTCTGGACGGACCGAGCTATGTGACGCTCAACTTGTCGCTTGTGGGCGGTAATAGCTATGAGACCTCGGATGGGCCGTTTTATATGTCTGAGACCTATCCCCTCCTGATCAGCCCGAGCGGCACGGAGATCCTGATCGGCGCGGGCGAGAACGGCATTTGCCTGCCGTTTATGTCGCAAAGCACAACGGCATGTGTGCTGACACAGGCCGTAGGATAGAAGGCGTGCAGAGAGCCAACTGCTTTGAGGTTTGCATTTACAAATTCTGTTTGGCAGCGATCTACCGTTCAGGTCTGTGTCCGTGACAATACTCTGTTCGGTTCACAGTATCAATGCAAGCTGCCGCTCAAGACACAGCCCCCTTCAGAAATTGCCGCTGCAGCATTTCGAGTTTTAAGAAGCGGTAGATGTCACCGTCCTCATCCCGCAGAGCGCGGTTCAGGGGCAGACCTTCCAGCTTGTCTTCCTCGTTGCAGACTAGTCGAATATGCGCTCAGCAGGTCCATGTCTCCGACAATGGTTGCAGATTACACATTGCATTTGCCTGATAAAACCATCCTGCAAAATAAGCTGCGTGAGCTGACAGAGCTTGCGTTAGAAAGCGGCGAAGGTGATAAAGAATGAACGCTGTCATCTATGCCTGCTATTCCTCTGAGGGTCATGCAGATTCGGACATTCTGAATTTTTGTTTCAAGCTCTTATGACTTGATTATCGACAAAATTCAAGTTACAATCCATGTCCACTTCGGCAGAACTGCTCCCCAACCCCCTGACCCAGATTGTGACCCAGGTGTGCACGAAAGCGTGTGGACGCAGTGGACAAAGCCCTACGAAATCCCGTACTTTTCGCTGAATAAACGGACGGATTAGACGCAAAAACGCTCAATATCACGAACCGATCGCAGCTGGCAGTCATGAGGTCAGCGGTTCGATCCCGCTTATCTCCACCATGTAAAAAGCCTTGAAATCATTGCGATTTCAAGGCTTTTTCGTTTACTTTTGGATTTCCGAGAAAAATATTTTTTCAAATCTCCGAACTTTTTCTGAGTTTTCTGTTTTTTCTCTGCCTTCTTGACAGAGCGCGGTTCGCTTTGCCATTCAGGGGGCTTTTGTATAACCGCGGCTGACGTCCATAGCGTCAAAATCAAAACTTCTCCCGATTGATCCACAGCCCCAGAGCGGGGTTCGGAATGTAGTAGATCTCCTCGCCGTCTACGGTGTTATTGCCGTAGGTGAGCTTTGCGGGATCGTATTTCTTTGCCAGCTCGTCGTAGCTCGCCGGTGTGAAGCCGACGCCCGCGATCTCCTGCTGCGGGATCTCCTTCACAGCGTAGGTGATGGAGAACCGCCCGTCGGACGAGCCGTGGATCAGATGCGCCGCCGCGCCCATATTCTCGCGCAGGTCCTGATTTTCCGGCTTGTTGAACTCATCCAGCGTATGCAGCCTTCCGCGGTAGCCGTACTTGCGGATGAGCTTGTCTACCTGCGCGTCCTCGCCGAATTTCGTCACGCCGGGGGCGAGAATGATGAGCTCGCCGCCGTCCGCGATCGCCATGCGCGTGCGGTAGACCGCCTTGTTTCCGAGCCACGTTGTCTTAAATTCCATCGGGTCGAGGTAGACCACACACTTTTTGATGCCGTGTTCGACAAAGTCGATGTTCTTCTCCTGCGCCAGCTTCACCGCCTCGGTCAGGCAGCTCCTGCCCTCGCCGATGAACAGACCGTGCATCACGCTCTCGCCCTCCGGCGCGGTACAGACCGTCAGGACGAACAGGATCGGGCGGTGCTTCAAGAAATGCTCCATGCCGTAGTCGAAAATTTCTCGTACCGGCGTATGGTCTTTTCCCATCATGCGCTCCATGCCGTAGACCGCGCCGACCATGTGGCTTTTGTTGATCATATCGCTGCCGCCGACACCGACGAACAGGTTTTTCGAGTGGTTCGCCATGCCGATGACCTCATGCGGCACGACCTGTCCCGGCGAGATGATGAGGTCATAGCGCTCATCCATCACGCGGCGGTTGATCTCCACGCTGACCGGGTCATGCCAGAGACCGTCTGTGATCTCTTCGAGATAAGAAGCCGGAACTTCGCCGATCTTCACCACGTCATGCCGCCAGTCATGCACGAGCATGGTTTCATATGGAATGCCCTCGAACAGGATCTCCCACTGCGCTCCAGAAACCGGCTCATGCGTGCCGAGCGCGGGCAGAATGTCCACCTGCACGCCCATGTCCTGCAAAATGGCATAATAGATGCTCGTGATCTTGCCTGCCTGCGAGTGAAAGCGCGTAAAATCCGGCGGGAGAATGAGGACCTTCTTGAGCGTCCTGCCAGTCAGAGACTGCCGCAGCGCAGCTTCCAGCTCGCTGTCGGAAATGCCGCCGTGCGCGGCGATTTTATAAATATCCTGCATATCCGTCTTTCAAAAAAGCTCGTCCAGCACCGCGGCAACGCCGCTTTCGTCGCAGGACTTTGTGACGCGGTTCGCCGCTGCCAGCACGGCGGGGCAGGCGTTCGCCATGGCAACGCCGAGGCCGCACGCGCGGATCATGCTCAGGTCGTTGCTGCCGTCGCCAAAGGAGATCGTCTGCTCCATGGGGATACCCAGATGCGCAGCCAGCGCGCGCACGGCGTCGCCCTTATTCGCCGCGGCGGTGTTGATCTCAATGTTATTTTGCAGCGATGTGGACGCTGCCGTGCCCGGAAAGCGCCGCTCCAGCTCCGCCATGACGGCGGGGCGCTGCGAAACGTCCTGCAAAAACAATTGGATCTTCTGCACATCATCGCCCCGGGCGCGAAGATACGCCTTCAGCTCATCCACCGGCGTGCGCAGCTCCTGCACCATGTGCAGGCTATGCACATCGGAGATAAACTCCGGCGCGGCATCCTGCATCGCACGCGTGATCCAGCCCCAGCTGCCGCAGTAGCAGTCGTAAATGACCGGCAGCGTGTCGAGGTATTCCATAATTGCCAGCGCCCGCGGCAGCGGGATCTCCGCACGGTAGAGCACACTGCCGGTGCGCACATCCAGCACCTGCGCACCGTTGATCGTAATGGCATAGCACAGATACGGCAGCTCCCGGATGACCTGCGGCATACCGTCAAAAAACCGTCCCGTTGTGGGCACGATCTGCGCGCCGCTCTCAGCCGCCCGCCGCAGCGCGGCGGCATTTTTCGGGCTCAAGCGCTTGCCGGAATCCAGCAGAGTCCCGTCCAGATCGAGCGCGATCAGCTTATACTCATGCATTGTATGTCCCTGCGGCGGTATTGCCGCCGTGACCCGTCCAGTTGGTGTGGAAGAACTGCCCTCTGGGGCTGTCCAGCCGTTCGTAGGTGTGCGCGCCGAAGTAATCCCGCTGCGCCTGCAGCAGATTCGCGGGCAGACGGTCGGTGGTGTAGCCGTCGAAGTAGCTCAGCGCCGCCGTCATCGCGGGGGCGGGCACGCCGTACTGCACGGCTGCTGCCGCGACCTTCCGCCACGCGGGAAGGAGCGATTTCATCGTGCCCTTGAAATACGGGTCGAGCAGGAGGTTGGAAAGCTCGGGATTCTTGTCATACGCTTCCTTGATCTTGCCGAGGAACACCGAGCGGATGATGCAGCCGCCGCGCCACATGAGCGCGATGCCGCCGTAGTTGAGATTCCAGCCATAGGTTTTTGCGGCGGTGCGCATGAGCGTGTAGCCCTGCGCGTAGGAAATGATCTTGGACGCGTAGAGCGCCTGCCGGATGGCTTCGACCATCTCCGCCCTGTCGCCGGTGAACGCCGGGATCGTGCGGGCGTATTCCTTGGATGCCTCGACGCGCTCAGACTTCATCGCGGACAGGCAGCGGGCAAACACCGCTTCGCCGATGAGCGTCAGCGGCACGCCCTCGTCCAGCGCGGCGATCCCCGTCCACTTGCCCGTACCCTTTTGACCGGCGGTATCGAGAATTTTTTCCACGATGGGCTGCCCGTCGGTGTCCTTGTAGGCAAGAATATCGCGGGTGATCTCAATTAAGTAGGAATCCAGCTCCGTCTTGTTCCATGCGGCAAAGACCTCGTGCATCTCGTCATCCGACATCCCGAGCAGGTCGCGCATGAGCTGGTACGCTTCGCAGATGAGCTGCATATCGCCGTACTCAATGCCGTTGTGCACCATTTTGACAAAGTGCCCCGCACCGTTCTCGCCGACCCATTCGCAGCACGGCGCGCCGTCCTCGACCTTCGCGCAGATCGCCTGGAAGATCGGCTTCACATACTGCCACGCGGCGGGGCTGCCGCCGGGCATCATGCTCGGACCCTTCAGCGCGCCCTCCTCGCCGCCGGATACGCCCGTGCCGATGTAGAGCTTGCCCCTGGACTCGACATACGCCGTCCGGCGGATGGTGTCGGGGAAGTGGGAGTTGCCGCCGTCAATTAAAATATCGCCGTCGTCCAGCAGCGGCAGAAGCTGCTCGATCATGTCGTCCACAGCCTGCCCGGCTTTTACCATCATGAACACCTTGCGCGGCGTTTCAAGGTTCGCCACCAGCTCTTCAAGGCTGTGGCAGCCGATGATATTCTTGCCGGCGGCTCTGCCGTTGACGAATTTGTCCACTTTTTCCGTCGTGCGGTTGAAGACCGCCACGGTAAAGCCCCTGGACTCCATGTTCATGACCAGGTTTTCGCCCATCACGGCAAGACCGATGAGACCAATATCTGCTTTTTTCATCTCTGCACCCTCGCGTTTCCCTTGTAAATATCCCAGATCTGCTTTTCATCCGCGGGCTCGGCGTAGTCATTGAGGCTCGAAGCCGCCAGAACACCGCTCGCCCAGCCGAACTGGAGGCACTGTTCCGCGTCCCAGCCGCTCAGCACGCCGTACAGCAGCCCGCCGGAGAAGCCGTCACCGCCGCCGATGCGGTCGAGTACCTGAATTTCGCGCGGCTCTTCAACGTACCACTTGCCGTCCGCGAGGACGATCGCGCCCCACAGATGCTCATTGGCGGAAATAACCTGCCGCAGCGTCGTGGCGAACATTTTGGCATTCGGATACTTTGCCTGCACCTGCGAGATCATGCCCTTAAAGGATTCAATTTTAGAAGCGAGGTCCTTGCCGCCCGCCTCAGGACCTTGAAAACCGAGGCAGAGCTGGAAGTCCTCCTCGTTGCCGATGAGCACATCGGCAAGAGACGCAATCTCGCGGAACGCGGCGGACAGTTCTTCCTCGCGCCCCTTCCAGAACGACGCGCGGTAATTGAGGTCAAAGGAAACGAGCGTGCCGTACTGCTTCGCCGCTTTCGCCAGCGCAAGGCAGCACTCGGTCGTCTCATGGCTCATGGCGGCAATTAAGCCGGACAGGTGCAGAATGCCGACACTCTCCTGCCCGAAGATACGGTCAACATCAAAATCCTCGATGCAAAGCGTTCTGCCGACCTCGCCCGCGCGGTCATTCCAGACGCGCGGCGCGCGCAGACCGAAGCCGGAGTCCGCGATGTTGAACTGATGGCGATAGCCCCACGGGCCGCCCTGCTCCACGTCCAGACCCTCAAAGCGGATATTCCGCGCGCGGAGCTGCCGCTTGATGAGGTCGGCGACGGGGCTGTCCTTGACAAATTTGGTCAGCACGAGGCACTCCCGCCCAAGGCTCGACGCGACGTTCAGCACGTTCGACTCCGCGCTCGTCGCCTGCAAATAGAACAGATTGCTGTTCTGCACCGCCATCCGCTCCGGCGGCGTAATGCGCACGCCCATGCTCGTGGGACACGCGAGGGCGTAGCGGTATCCGCGTTTTCTATCCATGATCTCCTCCTCCAAAATGATTCTATTACAAATTCAGATCGTTTCCGGGTCGGTGCGCTCCGACGTATAGCTTTTGCGGAACGCAGCGGGCGACGCGCCCGTCACGCTCTTGAACACCCGATAAAAATATTTTGGGCACTCAAAGCCCACCTGATAGGCGATCTCGTTCACCCGCATATCCGAGCCGATCAGCAGCCGCCGGGCTGCCTCCACACGCAGGCGGTTGACGTAGCTGATCACGGTCATCCCCGTCTGCTGCCGGAAGCGCCGGGACAGGTAGGACTTGCTGATATGCTCCATCTGTGCAAGCTGCTCCAGCGTGATGGGCTCTGCATAGTGCGCGTGGAGATACTGCACAACATATGTCAGCGCGCCCTCGGCAGTCTTTGCCTCACTCTGATTGCGCAGCATCAGCATCAGCAGCGTTTTCAGCTCCTGCTCCAGCAGCAGCGGCTCAGGGTGCTTGCGCTTTGCCTCGCTGTAGATCATCTGAAACAGCTGACCGATCGTCCCGTCGCGGTCATGCAGCTGGATCGGCGACGGCAGCCGCAGCTCCGGCAGATCGACCCACAGGCAGATCACCTCCCGCCTGCGTTCAGGGGTGATCTCCTCCTGGTGCTTCCATCCGGCGGGGTATACAACCGCATCAAACAGGGAAACAGACAGCTGCATCCCTGAAATCTCCAGGCTTGCCTTGCCGTCCAGAAAGAACAGCAGTTCAATATAGGGGTGACTGTGCCGGGTATAGTTCCAGATCGGGCTGCGGTCGTCAAAGCGCTCGCAAAACCGCAAAATCGGTCTGCTGCTATCGATTATATCAAAAAAACGCTCCATATCCGCCCCTCTTTCCGTCAAAGTGATCATACCACGCCCGAACCGATTTGCGCAAGCGGTTGTTCAGTTTTATATACCTTTTGGGCACAATCGTGAGTATAAACCTGCGCAATGCTGCGGTATAGTCAAAATAGAACATTCTATGGAATACATGGGGAGGGAGCTGCCATGGATGTGACCCAGACGATCGAAGCGCTGCCGATGTCCGATCGGATCGCAGTGCTCAAAAAGGAAATGCTGGACGAGCCGCGCTATGCCACCATCGAGCAGGCGCGCATCATCACAAAAAGCTATCAGCAGACGGAGGGGCAACCTCGCTGCATCCGGCGCGCCAAAGCACTGAAGGCGGCGCTGGAGGAGATGACCATCCGCATTGAGCCGCACGAGCGGATCGTGGGCAACCGCACCCCCGGCGTCCGCGGCGGCGTGGTATTCCCGGAGACCGGCGCGTCTTGGGTAGACCGGGAGTTTGAGACGCTCCCCACCCGCCCGCAGGATCGGTTTCAGATCCACATGGAGGATGTGACGGAGTTTCGCAACGAGATCCTGCCCTACTGGAAGGGACGTTCGCTGGAGGATCAGGTGCGCGAGGCGATCGGTCCGCAGGTTGACGCCATCGCCAGGGTCGTTAAGATCAACCAGAAGGACCACTCGCAGGGGCATATCTGCCCCAACACGCGCAAATGGCTGGCGCTCGGTCCTGACGGGCTGCGGCGCCAGGCGCTGGACCATCTGATCCACGCGTCCGGCAGGCAGAAGGCGTTTTTTGAGAGCGTGGTGCTCACGATGGAGGGCGCGTGCTGCTTTATCCGCCGCTACGCCCAGCTTGCGCAGAGCCTGTACCGCCAGACCGGGCGGGAGAATCTGCGCGAGGTCGCCGCAGTCTGCGAAAAGCTGGCGTCCGCCCCGGCACAGACGTATCAGGAGGCGGTGCAGTCGCTCTGGTTTTTGTACGTCATTTTGCAGATGGAGGGCAACGCCTCCTCGTTCTCACCCGGGCGGATGGATCAGTATCTGTATCCGTATTTCACCTACAGCCGCGCGCAGGGTATGACGCTGGAGGACGCGCTGGAGATCACCGAATGCCTGTGGCTGAAGTTCAATCAGCTGGTGTATCTGCGCAATTCCAACAGCGCAAAGTATTTTGCGGGCTTCCCCATCGGCTTCAACGTCGCCATCGGCGGGCAGGACCTGAACGGCGCCGATGCCTCCAACGAGCTGAGCTATCTGTTTTTGCGGGCGCAGGCGCACCTGCTGCTGCCGCAGCCCAATCTGTCGCTGCGCATCCACAAAAATTCGCCGCAGGCGCTTCTGGAAGCTGCCGCGCGTGTCATCGCGCTTGGCAGCGGGATGCCGCAGATCTTCAATGACGAGGCGGTCATCCCCGCGCTGGAGGCGCACGGCGTGCATCAGGAGCACGCGATGGACTACGCGATCGTGGGCTGCGTGGAGCTGACGACCCACGGCAACACGCTCGCGTGGAGCGACGCGGCGATGTTCAACCTGCTGAAGGTGCTGGAGCTGACGCTGAACCACGGCGTTGACCAGCTCACGGGCGAGCAGACCGGGCTGGATCTGGGCGACCTCACCACCTATCGGACCTTTCAGGCGCTGGAAGATGCCTTTGCCAGGCAGATCGACTATTTCACCGACCGCATGGTCGCGTGCGTGACGCAGGTAGAGCATATGCACGAGGCGCTGCTGCCCACACCGTTCCTCTCCGCCGTGATCGACGACTGCATGACGCGCGGGCTCGACGTGACGCAGGGCGGCGCGCACTATAACTTCGCAGGCGTGCAGGCGATCCAGGTCGCCAACGTTGCGGACTCTCTGGCTGCCATCAAGGCGCTGGTCTATGACGAGCACAGGCTGAGCGCGCAGGAGCTGCTGCACGCGCTGCAAACGGATTTCCGGGACGCACCGCTCGTGCGCACGATGCTGCTGAACAAAGTGCCCAAATACGGCAACGACGTGCCGTGGGTGGACGAGCTCGGCGCAAAGTGGGTCAATTACTTTGCCGACGGTCTGCGCAAATACCGCAACGCGCGCGGCGGCATCTATCAGATGGGTCTGTACACAGTCTCGGCGCATGTGCCCATGGGGCAGAACGTCGCCGCCTCCGCCGACGGGCGGTACGCCAGAGACCCGCTGGCAGACGGCGGCGTATCCGCCATGTACGGAAGGGATGTCAGCGGTCCGACGGCACTGCTGCACTCCGTTTCCCGTCTGCCGTTTGAAAAGGCGAGCAACGGCACGCTGCTCAACATGAAATTCCTGCCGCAGTTCTTCCAGACACAGACCGGCATCGTCAAATTCACGCAGCTTCTGCGGGCGGTCTGCCGGCTCGGCATCAGCCATATCCAATTCAATGTGCTCAATGAGGCAGATCTGAAGGACGCGCAGGTGCATCCCGAAAACTACCGCGGTCTGACCGTCCGCGTGGCGGGCTACACCGCGTACTTTACCGAGCTTGCGCGCGATTTACAGGACGAGATCATCGCCCGCACCACCTATGAATCGGCATGAACGGGATCATTTTTGACTGTAAGCGCTTTGCCGTGCACGACGGCGCAGGTCTGCGCAGCACGCTGTTTCTCAAGGGCTGCCCGCTGCGCTGCCCGTGGTGTCAGAACCCGGAGGGCATCGACCCAAAGCCCGCGCTCTGGCACAGCCCGCAGACGTGCGTGCGGTGCGGAGGCTGTGTGAATGCCTGCCCGGAGGGAGCGCTGACGCTCGGCGAGCGCATCCATGTGGACAGAACACGCTGCACGCTGTGCGGGCGCTGCGTGGATGCCTGCCCCGCCGCCGCAATGTCTGTGCAGGGGCGCAGCGTCAGCGCCCGGGAGGCGGCGGAGCTTCTGCTGCGCGACCGCGTGTTCTTCGGCGAAAGCGGCGGCGTGACGCTCTCCGGCGGCGAGGTGTTGATGCAGTGGCAGTTTGCCGCGCAGTTGCTTGCGCTCTGCAAAGACGCGGGCGTCCATACCGCCATTGAGTCCTGTCTGCTCGCCCCGCCGCAGGCGATCGAGGCGCTGCTGCCGGTCACGGATCAGTTCCTCGTGGACATCAAATTTTTCGATCCCGCGCTGCACAAAACGCATCTCGGCGCGGACAACCGCGTGATTTTGGAGAATTTTGAGCATCTGCTCGCGCGGGGTGCCGACGTGCTCGTGCGCACGCCGCTCATCCCCGGCTATACGGCAACGGACGGGAATCTGCGCGCCATCGCGCGTTATCTGCGCAGGGCCTCGCCGCATACGCCGTGGGAGCTGCTGAACTTCAACCCCCTCTGCCGCAGCAAATACGCGGCGCTGGAGCGGACGTACCCGGTCTCCGGCGGGGCGTTTTCCGCGGTGGAGCTGGCGCATTTTTACGATCTTCTTGCCCGCGAGGGCATCACAAATATCATAAAGGAGTGACCGCTGTGCTTTCCCGATTTCTCGAGCAGGCGCAAAGCGACCAGCCCGTGTACATCACGGACGTTCGCAAGGCGTTTCAGATCTACGGCTCGCGCCCGTTCCACATCCATGTGACGCTCTACGACGGCAGCGTCCGCTGCTTCCCGCTGATGCTGCCGGAGGCGGCCTCGGCGGAGGAGGCGGCGTTCATCCGCTCCTATGTGCACGCCATGCTGTATAACATTCTGTCGTCTCTCGGCGCGCTGCGCATCGACGTGTATATTGACCCCGCGGACCGCGGCTGCGCGGAGCTGGCACAGGGGCTGGACGAGGTATTCCAGACTGCGCTGCCCAAGCCCCGGCGCACCGGCTTCGGTAAGTGCCTGAATGTGAACGAGCGCACGATCTCTGCCCTCACGCAGGGGCGGGAGCGTTTTTCGTTCCGCTGCCGCGACATCGCCTGCGAGCCGCCGTGCGCCGCGGACGCTGCGCCGCCCTGCGGCGAGCCGGTGTTCACCCGTCTGCCCGCCATGACGCAGGGGCGGATGCTCCTGGGCATGGACATCGGCGGCACGGACATCAAGCTGGTCGTGAGCATTGACGGCAAGCTCGCCCTCTGCAAGGAATATGACTGGTTTCCCGCCGCCTTCGCGGCAGCCGAACAGCTCATCGGACCGATTCTGCTGCTGACGCGCCTGCTGCGCGCCGCGGGCACGCTGTACGCGCAGGGAAAGGCGGCGCAGATCGACGCCGCAGCGCTGTCCAAAACCGCTTCGCTCGCGGAAATGGAGTGCGGCGCGGCTGCTATGGAGCAGATCGCGGGCACTCTGCGCGGCTTTGACGCCATCGGTCTGTGCTTCCCGGATGTGGTGATCCGCAATCGGATCGTAGGCGGCGAGACGTATAAAACGCGCGGGATGCGCGAAAACACGGCGCTGGACTACGAGGCGCAGTTTGCAAAGATCACCGATCTGTGCAAGCTGCTGCAAACATATACCGTCCCCGGCGGCGCAGTCATGAACACGAATGACGGTCCTATGGCTGCCTTTACCGCCGCTGTGGAGCAGGCAGCCGCCGGGGCGGATGTGTCCCGCGGCTTCTTCGCCCACACGCTGGGTACGGAGCTCGGCACGGGCTGGGTACGCCCCGACGGCTCGATCCCCGAGATCCCGCTGGAGGTGTACAACTTTATCATCGACCTCGGCAGCTTCCCACAGAAGCAGTACGACGCCAACGATGTGCGCAGCATCAACAACTTCAATACGCTTTTGCCCGGCACGCTGCAAAAATACACCTGCCAGTCCGGCGTGTTCCGGCTGGCGGCGCGCGATCTGCCGCAGCAGGACCCCGCCGTATACGAGCAGGTGCTGCAAAAAGGTCTGTTCCGGGCGGAGGGCGACCGGCTGATCGTCCCCACGCAGCCGCAGGATCTGCGCAAGCCCTGTCTGGAATATTTCATGACCATGGCTGCCGACCCCGCACACCCGGCGTGCGCCGAGATCTTCCGGCAGATCGGCGAATATCTGGCTGTCACCTGGAGCGAGACGCAGTATATCCTCCGCCCGGAGACGCCGGATCGGACACTGTTCGGGCGGCTGGTCAAAAACCCGGTGTGCTTTGACCTGATGTGTCAGGGCGCTGCCCGCCGCGAACCGAGGCTGCGCCAGTACGCGGCGGACGGAGGTCTTGCGAATACCGCGCTGATGTGTCAGCTCGACAGCCACCCCGACTATACCGTCGCGCAGTTTGCGCAGGCGGTCGGCGCGATCTTCTACGCCTGCCTGGGGCTGCTGTAAAGCTGCCCGTGTAAGCAAAAAAGGCTTCCGCTTTTGGCAGCACCACATAAGAAAACCAATGCCCCCAGACAGAGCTTTTTCGCCCCTGACTGCGCAGATTTTTCTTGCGTTACACAAAGTAGCGCCGCAAAAAATCTGTTTGTCAGGAACGAAAGATCTTCTGCCTGTGGCGCTGCGCGAAAAAGCCCGCTGGAAACCCAGCGGACTTTTTTCATTGTTTTCTTATGAGGTCCTGCCTTTAGCGGAAGCCTTTTTGTATTTCATTCCTTTGCGGCGGGGTATTCGTTGCAGAGAAGGCGGTAGGGCGGCTCGTCCTCTTCGATCCTGGGGAAGCGCCCGACGGGCGGGTTGAAGCGGTTATCCGTATTATCGTCGTTGCACTGGCTGACCTCGCCCAGCAGCACAGCGCCCGTACCTGCCTCCACGGAAAAATCGTGATACAGCCGCTGCTGCACATGGATGCTCTCGCCCGGCGTCAGGCGGATCTGCGTTCCTGCCGGGACTTGATACGTCCGCCCGTCCGTGTGGACGGTCACGGGGCTCTCATAATCGATCTCCTCATCCGGCAGCGAATTATACACCCGGATGAGCACATTGCCGCCGCCGCGGTTGATGATGTCCTCGGTCTTGTACCAGTGGAAATGGTTCGGGGCGTACTGCCCCTCCTTCAGATACAGCAGCTTTTCCGCGTAGACCTTGGGGTATTTGTCGGGCATGGCGCGGTTTCCGTTGCGGATGGTGATGAGCGAAAAGCCGAATTTGTCAAACTCACCCCGACCGTAGTCCGTGATGTCCCAGCCGAGCATACACTCGCGCACCTCGTCATACTCGTGCCCGAGCGTCTGCCACTGCTCCGGCGTGAATGCGCAGAACGGCGGCAGGTAGCAGCGCTGCTCGCGGCACATCGCCTCCAGCTCCTTTAACGCCCTGTTGATCTCCGAACGTTTCATAAATATGACCTCCGATCCCGTATTGCCGCCGGACGAGCCCGCCCGGTCAGTATCCTATCTGCCGGTGCGCCTGCTCGATCAGCCGCTGCACCGTCAAAGACTCCCGCAGCAGCCGCTCCTGCGCCGCCAGATCCTCGCCGCGCACCCAGCGGTCGAAGCGGCGCACGACGCGCTCCTGCACGCCGGGCAGCACGGCGGGGTTTGCGATCGGCCAGCCGGGGCAGGCGATGCCGCAGTCATACTCCTCGCAGGTATCCATGGTATGCTTCTCCACGCCGAGCACCACCGAGAGATTTTTCAGCGTATAGGTGGCGCGGTCGCACTGGATCTCGCTGCCAATCATGCTGTGCGCGCATTTTGACACCGTGATGCCCACGTCAAAGCCGTCATAGTGCAGCGTCAGCACATCCGTGCCGTCCACCTTGCCGATGAACACGGCGGAGGCGTCCAGTTCCTTCGGCTCGCCGAAAAGATTGACCGCAAAGTGCAGCACATAGCATCCAAGATCTGTCAACGCGCCGCCATAGAGCGCCCGGTCAAAGCTCGTGATGCGCTCGCCCGCACGCAGTCGGTCCAGCTTGCTGGAGCGCTGGCTGTAGTCCAGCCGGGCGGCGACCGCCGGGTTTTGCGCCAGCTCCGCGCGCAGCCGGTCCGTGACCGGGGAGTAGAAATTCATCACTGCCTCGGCAAAAATTCGCCGCTCCGCCTGCGCCGTGCGGATGATCGCCTCCATCTCGGCAGCGCTGACAGTTGCCGGCTTTTCGCACAGCACGTGCTTGCCTGCCCGCAGGCAGCGCAGCGCCGCGTCCGCGTGCAGAACATTCGGAATGCAGAGGTACACGACATCGACCTCTGGATCCTTCAGCAGCTCGTCCAGATCTGTATACACGCGCGCCCCATCCGGCGCCAGCTCCGCACCCCGCTCCGCACTGCGGGAGCAGACGGCGCTGACCCGGTCACCCGCGTCCTCGATTGCCTGACGGTAAAGATGGCTCAGCCAGTTTGTGCCCACGATCGCATAACGAAGCATAGTCGTTCTCCTTTCGATGGTTATCTGGATTGATTATAGACGTTTCGCAAAAATCTGTCAATCTTCGCAAATCAAAAAGTTCCATACGAAAATATTTTTTATGCGAATGAAAACGAACTCTTTACACAGCCCCCGCCGCCCGGTATAATAAACGCAGATCAGGAAGGGATGTGCAGGCGTATGACAGGCAGACTGTTCAACATTCAGAAATTCAGCATCAACGACGGTCCCGGTATCCGAACTACGGTTTTTTTCAAGGGCTGCCCGCTGCAATGCAAATGGTGCTCCAACCCGGAATCGCAGAACCGCAACGCCGCCATCGCGGACGCCATGGAGGACGAGACCTACTCCGGCAGGGAATATACCGTAGAGGAGGTCCTGTGCGAGGTGCGCAAGGATAAGCCCTTCTATGATGAATCCGGCGGCGGCATGACGCTCTCCGGCGGCGAGGTACTGCAGCAGGCAGAGTTTGCCGCGGCGCTTGCCGATGCCGCGCGGGCGGAGGGCATCCACGTTGCCGCAGAAACGACGGGCTATGCCAGCCCCGCGCGCTTTGCCGCGTTTATGGAGCACATCGACCTGTTTCTGTTCGATTTCAAGCACGCCGACCGCGAGGCGCATTTTGCGGGCACAGGCGTTTATAATGACGTGATCCTGGAGAATTTGCAGCAGCTCGTGCGCGCAGGCCGCCCGGTGATCGCCCGCATCCCGGTGATCCCCCGCTTCAACTCCAGCCCCGCCTCGGCAAAAGCCATGGCGGCGCGGCTGCGGGAGCTCGGCGTGCACGAGGTGCATCTGCTGCCGTTTCATCAGTTCGGTCAGAACAAATACACGCAGCTCGGCATCCCCTATGAGATGGCGCAGTATAAGCAGCTGCACCCCGAAGTGCTCACAAACTACCGTCAGATCTTTCTGGATGAAGGTCTTGACTGTACCTTCCGCTGACGCCGCAGCCCGGACGACCTTATGGCCTGTCCGGGCTTCTTTTTTTGCACTGATCCCGGTACTGACCGGGCGTCATCGCCGTTTTTTCGCGGAAAATGCGCGCAAAATAGCTGCTGCTGCAAAAGCCGCATTGCAGCGCGATCTCGCCGATGGGCAGCGACGTATTGGCAAGCAGCCGCCCCGCCTGCTGCGTTCGGTAGTCCATGAGATACGCCACCGGCGTTGTGCCGAGCTGTAACTGGAAGCACCGCCCGCACGCCCGCACGCTCATATACGCTGAGGCGGCGATGTCCTCCAGCTGCACGGGCTCGCTGTAATGCTCCGCGATGAACGCGAGCATCTGCTTGATCCGATGGTCGTCCGCCGCGGCGCGTCCGCTGCCGTGCGCTGCCCGGATCAGCGCGTGCAGATCCTTCCAGAACTCCAGCATCCGCTGCTGAAGCTCCAGCTCATACCCCTCCGGCTTTTCTTCATACAGGCGGAAGCATTCGCAAAGCGCCTGCAGGATCGGACGGTGCTCCGGCTGCTCGGGGTCAAATTTTACAAACGGAATCCCCGGTGCTGACAGGATGGGCTGCACATATTTGCGCAGGATCAGGCTGTTGACGCCCACAAACTCCGGCAAAAACTGCTGTTCCTCCTGAATGCAGGGGCTTTTCGGCGCGCAGGTGGTCTTGTGCAGGACGTTGGTGTTGATAAAGCCGCCCTGTCCCTCGCTGAAGGTGACTGTCCCGCTCGGCAGGTGGTATTGCAGCGTGCCGCGGCGCATATAGAAGATCTCCAGCTCCCGATGCCAGTGCCAGGGGAACATACTGCCTGGAAACAGATTCAGGTCGCACACATCCGCGTTGTACGGAAAATCCGGCGTGACCTGGCGGAGCGTCTCCTGCCTGGTCTCGGGGTCAACGTTGAGCGAACGGCAATAGTCCATATGACTTCCTCCCAAGATGGCGTGATCGTGCAAAATTATGGCGCGATAATAGTATTGTTTTTAACATCGCGGCAATATAATGATACTTGTAAATTTCGCAGAATGCAAGAGGTATTTTTATGACAGCCCTGCTTGTGATCATCTATGTCTCCTTCATCAGTCTGGGGCTTCCCGACTCCGTCCTTGGCAGCGTCTGGCCGCAGATGCAGCCGGATCTGCACGCCGGGGTGGCTCTGGCTGGCTACATCTCCATGACCATCACCGCCGGGACGGTCGTGTCCAGCATCCTGTCCGACCGGCTCGTGCGCCGCTTCGGCGTGGGGCGGGTGACGGCGGTGAGCGTTTTGATGACGGCAGCGGCGCTGCTGGGCTTCGCACTCTCGCCGGGCGTGCCGTGGCTGTTCGCGTTCGCCGTCCCGCTGGGGCTGGGCGCGGGCTCGGTGGACGTGGCGCTCAACAATTTCGTCGCCCTGCGGTATGAGGCGCGGCATATGAGCTGGCTGCACTGCTTCTGGGGCATCGGCGCATCGACCGGTCCAATGATCGCCGCCGCCGCGCTGCGCGCGGGCGGGTCGTGGCGGACTGGCTACGGTCTGATCGCCGCTTTGCAGGGCGCGCTTTGCATCGCGCTGTTCTGTGCGCTGCCGCTGTGGCGGCGGGCAGGCGACGGCGCGCAGGTCTCGGCGGCTGCCGCACAGACCGAGCCACCTGCCCGGCTGCCGCGCACGCGGGGCACGCTGCCGCTGATGCTGGGTTTTCTGTTCTACTGCGCGATGGAAAACACCGGCGGTCTCTGGGGCGCTACGTTCATCCATGACCGCTACGCCCTCGCGCCCTCCGACGCGGCGCTGACCTCCACGCTGTATTTCGGCGCGCTCACGCTCGGTCGCATCGCCGCGGGCTTTGCAGCGAGCCGCTGGCAGGACCGCCGCCTGATCCGCATCGGACTGTGCATCAGCGCCGCGGGGCTGCTTCTGGTCCTTTCTGCCAGGCAAGCAGAACTCGCCATGGGCGGCATTTTCCTGATGGGGCTCGGCTTTGCCCCCGTCTATCCCGCCATGCTGCACGCCACGCCTACCTATTTCGGTCCTGCGCTGTCACAGCGGGTGATGGGGCTGGAGATGGCGTTTGCGTATGTGGGCAGCACGTGCTTTCCGCCGCTGTTCGGTGCGCTTGCCGACCGCGTAGGCACGGGCATCTATCCGGGCTTTCTGCTGATATGTCTGCTGCTGGCAGCCATGGGCACGGAAACAGTCAACCGCTGTTTCATGTTTCAAAGGAATAGACAAACGTAAGCGATTCGTGCTATAATCGAAACAGAAAACGAAACCAGGAGGGGTCTTTGTTGAAAAAGCGCGAAACACAGATTTTGGAACTGCTTTCCCAGTACGGAAAGATGGAGGTCACGGCTCTGGCTGAGCAGGTCGGCGTCTCGCAGGTCACCATCCGCAAGGATCTGGATGCACTGGAGAGCCGCGGCATTCTCCGGCGGGAGCATGGCTACGCCTGCTTCGGCGGCGCGGACGACATCAATAACCGCCTGGCGTTCCGCTATGAGGAAAAACGCCTGATCGCCCGCGAGGCAGCCAGGCTGGTCTCCCCCGGCGAAACGGTGATGATCGAAAACGGCAGCTGCTGCGCGCTGCTGGCGGAGGAGATCGCCAAAACGAAGCCCGGCGCCAAGATCATCACGAACAGCGCCTTCATCGCCAGCTATATCCGCCGCGTGAACAATGTCCACGTCGTGCTGCTGGGCGGGGATTTTCAAAACGACGCGCAGGTCATGGTCGGTCCGATCCTGCGGGTGTGCGTGTCCCAGTTCTATGTGGACAAGCTGTTCGTCGGGACGGACGGCTACTCCCCCAAGCGCGGCTTTACCAATAACGATCACCTGCGCGTGCAGGCCGTGCGCGACATGGCGGAGCACGCGAATCAGGTGATCATCGTCACGGAGAGTGTGAAATTCTCCCAGCAGAGCGTCGTCCCCATGGAGCTGGACAACCGCATCAGCGCCGTGGTCACAGACGTGCAGATGCCGGAGGCGGCGGAGGCGGAGCTGCGCGCCAAGGGCGTTCAGATCTACAAGGCTGCGCTTCAGGAAAAGGACGGTGCGGACTGAGATGGAACATTGGACTGTATATACCGGCGGCTATACCGAGTCGATCCAGATGGCGTCCGGCGAGGTCGTCCCCGGACGGGGAAAAGGCGTCGGGCGCTGCACCATTGACAAGACGACGGGGCAGATCGTCTGCACGGCGATGCTGCCCGCTACGCCGAACCCCTCACACCTGACGCTCACGGCGGACGGTCGGTATCTCTACTGCGTCAGCGAGCTGAAGGACTACTGCGGCGTATCCGGCTCTACGGTGTCCGCCTACGCGCTGGAGGAAGGCGGCATCCGGCTGCTCAGCCGGCAGGCGACCTGCGGCGCGGACGCCTGCTTTGTGCAGCTGTGGCACGACGAAAAATGGCTGCTTGCCGCCAACTACTCCGGCGGCAGCGTTGCGGTCTTCCCGGTCGGAGACGATCACGCGCTCGGTCCGGCAGCCTGTGTTCTGCGGCACACCGGCCGCGGCACAGATCCGCAGCGGCAGCAGAGCCCGCATCCGCACCAGATCCTCCCCGCGCCCGACGGCGTGCATCTCTATGTACCCGATCTGGGGCTGGACAGGCTGGTCTGCTACCGCTTTGACAGCCGGACGGGCTGGCTGACAAAGGACGGCTGGCAGGACATTCCGGGACTTCCCGGGCAGGGCGTCCGGCACGGCGTGTTCAGCGCCGACGGCACGCGGCTGTATGTGATGACAGAGATGACCGCGCAGGTGAACGTGTACCGCTATGACCCCGCCTCCGGCGCGGCGGAGCTGGTGCAGACCTGCGACACCGCGGCGCGCGCTGCGGGCGCTTTGGGCGCGGCGATCCGCCTGCACCCGAGCGGGAACTGGCTCTATGTGTCCGTGCGCGGCGCGGACGTGCTGGTGCGGTTCTGCATCGGCGCGGACGGTCTGCTCCGCGAGCCGCAGTGCACCGCCAGCGGCGGGAAGATCCCGCGCGATTTTGATTTGACGCCGGATGGGCAATTCCTGCTGGCTGCCAATCAGGACAGCGACAGCCTGTGCGTCTTTGAAATTGACACCGAAGGCGCTCTGCATCCCCGAGGACGCTGCGATACGCCCATCGGCGCGTGTACCGTGCTGCACATTTTGTAACTGTACATCATACGGCTAAAAATCCCCCGGCGGTTCAAAAAGAACCGCCGGGGGATTTGTGATCGTGCTGTTTTCAGAGTGTCTGCTCGGTGCGGGCGATGATGTCGTCCTGCGTCTGCCTGGACAGGACATTGAAGAACGCACTGTAGCCAGCCACGCGGACGATGAGGTCCTTGTGATCCTCAGGATGCAGCTGCGCGTCGATCAGCGTCTCGCGGGAGACGATGTTGTACTGCACATGGTAGCCGTGGAGGGTATTGAAGAACGTGCGGATCAGCGCCTCCAGCTTCTGGCGGTTCTCCGCCGAAGCGAGCATCTGCGGCGTCATCTTCTGATTCAGCAGCACGCCGCCGGTAATTTTGTCGGTCGGGAGCTTGGCGACGGATTTGAACACCGCCGTAGGACCGTGCTTGTCGGCGTTATGCGCCGGGCTGCACCCCTCCGCCAGCGGCTCAAAGGCGTGCCGCCCATCCGGCGTAGCGGCGGTGCCCATGCCCTGACCCACGTTCGCGCTGATGGAGGACGTGCCCGCATAGCGGATGCCGCCGATCGGTCCGCGCAGGTGGCGGGTGTTGGGGTATTTGCGGATCTCGTCGATATACGGCGCGTAGGCGTCCACGCCCAGCTGATCCACGCGGTCATCATCGTTGCCGTATTTCGGCGCATCCTCGATCAGCATTCTCTGGATCTCCTGGTTCTCCGGGGACTGGAAGTCGTCCAGAATGGCGTTCCAGAGCTGCTCACGGGTGATTTTTTTCTCGTCGTACACCAGCTTTTTGATAGCGGACAGGCTGTCTGCCATGTTGGCGATGCCGACCTGCAAGCCGGAGATGAAGTCATACACCGCGCCGCCCTCTTTGATGGTGCGGCCGCGGGCGATACAGTCGTCGGTCAGCGCCGAGCAGAGAATATCCGGCACATCCCGCTCGGACGCCTTGTCGATGAAGTTCTCCACGATCACGCTGTAGCGCGTCATCTCGCGCAGGGAACGATCCCACGCCGCCATCAGCTCATCAAAGCTCTCCATGTCCGCAAACGAGCCGTAGCCCTTGACGAACCGCTTGCCGGACGTCAGGTCCACGCCGTTATTCATCACGCACAGCAAAAGGCGCGGGAAGTTGATATACGACATACCCGTGCAGCGGTAGCCCCACTTGCCGGGCACGGCAGTCTCCACGCAGCCGATGGCGCTGTAGTTGTAGGCGTCCTCCTCGGAAACGCCCCAATTGATAAACGAGGGGATGATGATCTCGTCGTTATTGAGCGCCGGCATGCCGAAGCCGAGCCGCATCACCTCGATGCACTCGTCAAAGAACTTCGGGTCAAGGTTTTTGTGATAGCGGACGGTCAGGTTGGGCTGCGTCAGGCGCGTCTGTGCGACGGACTGAAGCACCACAAAGCTCAATTCGTTGACGGCATCCTTCTTATCGGTGGTCTGACCGCCGATGGTCACATTCTGGTACATCGGAGAGCCGGCGGAGCTGAGCGTATGCGCCTGCGAGCGGAGCTTGTTGATGGTCAGGGTCTTGATCCACAGGCAGGTCAGAAGCTCGAGCGCGTCCTCCCTGGTGAGCCTGCCGGACTGCATATCCGCCTGATAGTAGGGATACATATACTGATCAAAGCGTCCGTAGCTCAGGGAGTGACCGTTGGATTCGATCTGAAGGATGAGCTGGATGAACCACACGGACTGGACAGCCTCGCGGAACGAATCCGCAGGCTCATAGGGCACTTTGGCGCAGATGCGGCTCAGCTCCAGCAGCTCCGCGCGGCGGGTCTCGTCGCTCTCCTTGTCTGCCAGCTCCGCCGCCAGCGCGCTGTAGCGCAGCGCAAAGGCGCGCACCGCGTCGATCACCACCAGCACAGCCCGGTAGAATACGGTCTTGTCGATGCTGTCGGGGTCGGTCAGATCCAGCGCTTCCAGGCACGCCCGCGTGCGCGCCTCATAGCCGCACAGCCCCTCCTTCAGAATGCGCGGATAGTTGACCGCCAGATGCGCGTCACCGGCGTTGAGCTTGCCCTCCATGCCGAACACGCCGGTCTCCATAAAAACGCTGACCTCGTCGGGCAGCAGCGCCTCGCCGCGCGCGCGCAGGTTGTTGTTCTCCCAGAACGGCGCGATGTCGCGCAGCTGCTGCTTTGTCTGCTCCGTGATGTAGAACACGTCGCCATTTCTCTTTTCAAACAGATCCAGCTCTTTCAGGACAAAGCCCATCGTATACTCCGGGAAAATGGGCGCATTGCAGTTTTTGGTTGCCTGATTGCCTGCCAGCAGCGTCTTATCCTCGATATAGATGCTCATATTCTCCAAAATCTTTTTGAGCATCAGCGCCCGCGCCATCACGCGCGGCTGATTCTGATTCTCCTGATAGGCCTGCGTTGCCAGAATGGCACGCTCGGCGTCCACATACGGCTTTTCATCCAGCACCTCCTCGCGGAAGGCTTTCATCCGGGGCGTCAGAGCTCCAAAGTGTTCCGTGTTTTCCATAAGGCACTCTCCTATCCAGTATAATATTCATTCGCAACGTTATTGCTTTCGTTCGTAAGCTTATGATACTATTCATTTCTGCTCCTGTCAACAGGAAAAATGCCAAAACCGAGCCATTTTTTCTGGCTTTCTTACCTTATCCTATATTAAAACGGTTTCAGGCGGATTTTGCGGCGTTTTGGGAGGTATTCGAACCATCCGTGTGAGGTATCCGAAAAGATACATTTCGTGAAAGCGCACAAAAACGACACCGAAATTTTGTTCATAGCATCATGTGCTTTCATTCGTAAATGTTATTGACACGAAAAAAAGCGTTTGATAGAATAGAATCACACCAAACGCCGGAACAATGGAGGACAGTCGCGTGCAGTATCGTATCGGAATTGACGCCGGGGGCACCAAGGTCGCCTACGGTCTGTTTGATGAACACAACACGCTCCTTGCCCGCTTTCAGCATCCAACGCCCATCGACGCAGACGGTCCTGCCTTCTGCGACCTGGTGATCCGAAGCCTGCGGCAGCTGCTGCAGGACAGCGGCGTCCGCATGGACGAGTTGCAGGGCATCGGCGTGTGTATGCCGTCGTTCATCCTGTTCGATCAGGGCTATGTGTGCATGACCTCCGCCATGGTCAACATCCGGGATTTCGCGATGCGTGATTATTTGCAGGAACGGCTGAACGTGCCCGTGGTTCTGGACAACGACAGCAATGTTGCCGCGCTGGCCGAGCACCGCTACGGCGCAGGGCGGGGGCACCGGCACATGATCTACATGGCCACCAGCACCGGCATCGGCAGCGGTCTGATCCTGAACGGTGAGCTGTTTCGGGGCAGCTACGGCTGGGCGGGGGAGAGCGGTCATATGCTCATCACCCCCGACGAAGGCGTGGACTGCGGCTGCCGCAATTCCGGCTGCTTCATGTCCTGGGCGTCCGGGCGCTACATCCCACAGCACATCCGCCGCATGGCGCAGGGGCGTCAGACCAGCATGGACCTCGGTCCTGAGCTTGACTGCGTGGCGCTGTACCGCGCCTGCTGCGAGGGCGACCCGCTCGCGCTGGAGGTGCTGGAGCAGACGGCGCACTACCTCGCCGTGTGCGTGTTCAATATCTATCAGCTTCTCAATGTAGATCTATTCGTATTCGGCGGCGGGCTTGTGAATTTCGGCCCGATGCTGTACGACCGCGTCCGCGCCGAATTTGACCGCTACAACCACATCCCGCAGCCTGTGGAGTTCCGCTTTGCCGAGCTGAAGCAGGACTTCGGCATCATCGGCGCTGCCGAGCTGGTGCGCGGGCTGCCCCAGAAGTAATTAACAGCATCCGCTGTTGATAAATACGATTTGGAGGAAAACGAAATGAAGAAACTCATCGCTTTGCTGCTGGCCCTCGTCATGGTCCTGACAATGGTCGCCTGCGCGCCCAAGACCGACTCGTCCGCAAGCAGCACGCCCGCGGCTGAGACCCCCGCGGCCGACGCCGCCCCCGCAGCCGACGCTGCCCCCGCGGCCGACGCATCCACCGGCAAGATCAAGGTCGGCTTTGTTACCCAGTCCCTGACCAACGCCTCTCAGGCGTATGCGTGGACGCAGTTCCAGAAGTACGCGCCCGAGTATGGCTTTGAGGTCACTCTGTTCGACGAGGATTACGACTCTCAGAACGGCGTTGCCGCCATCTCCACCTGCATCGCGGAGGGCTACACCGCTATCTGCCTGAACCCCACCGACCCCGCCGCGCTGGTCCCCGCGCTGAAGGAAGCCAAGGAAGCCGGCATTATCATTGGTCTGTATTCCTCCGATCTGCCTGAGGAGTCCAAGCAGTACCGCAATTTCATGTGCGGCACCAACGACTTCCTCTTTGGCGAGATCGCCGCGCAGACCATGATGGCGGCGTTCCCCAACGGCGTCAAGATGGTCGAGGTCGGCGGTCAGTCCGGCCATGACGCGCAGATCAAGCGTCACGACGGCTTTATGTCTGCCATCGACGACAGCGTCACGGTTCTGGACTCCAAGGACGTTGCGCAGTGGGCGACCGAGGATGCCATGGCGATCATGGAGGACTTCATCTCCCTGTACGGCGATGAGATCCAGGCTGTCTTCTGCCACTGGGATACCGGCGCTACCGGCGTCATCCAGGCTCTGAAGAACGCCGGTATGGAGGGCGTTTACGTCATCGGCATCGACGGCTGCTCCGTTGGCTACGACCAGGTCCGCGAAGGCACGCAGGCTCTGTGCATCGGTCAGTCCTTCTCCCAGATGACGCAGGACGCGTTTACCTGCATCACCAAGATCATGAACGGCGAGACGCTGGAGAGCGACGTTGTCTGGACCGAGCCCGACATCGTCAACGCCGAGACCATTGACAACTTCCCGTACCCCGAATGGTAAATCCAGCCGCCGCGCTTGCGCCGGCGTCATAAACAAGATCGCTTTGCCCCGGCTTCGTCCGGGGCAAAGTCAGTTCTCAGTAATTCCAAGGAGGAGCCGCAGAATTGGAAAAGTGTGATAACATTCTGGTCGTCAAGGACGTCTGCAAATACTTCCCCGGCGTCACCGCGCTCGACCATGTCTCGCTGGAGATCCCGCGGGGTGTCGTTTACGGCATCGTTGGCGAAAACGGAGCGGGCAAGTCCACGCTGATGAAGATCCTCTCCGGCGTGTATGAAAAAGACGAGGGCATCGTCATCTTTAACGGCGAGACCATCGAAAAAACAACGCCCATTCAGGCGCTGCGCCGGGGGCTCAGCATCATCTATCAGGAGTTTAACCTCGTAAACAAAATGACCGTCGGCGAAAATATCTTTCTGGGCCGCTTCAGCGAGACCAAGGGCATGAAGGGCACGCACCAGAAAGCGCGCGAGCTGCTCGATTCCATCGGCAGTACCATCGACACCCACGCCATCGTGGGCGATCTGAGCGCATCGGAGATGCAGATGGTCGAGATCACCAAGGCACTGTCCTTTGATTCCAAGTTGATCATTATGGACGAGCCCTCCAGCTCTCTGACCGCAGAGGAGCTGAAGAAGCTGGGCGGCATCATCAAGGATCTGCGCAGCCGCGGCATCGCCATTATTTATATCAGCCACAAACTGGACGAGATCTTTGAGTACTGCGACATCGTGACCATCATGCGCGACGGTCATGTCATCGACACCAAGCCCATCGGCGAGCTGACCCGCTCCGAGATGATCGCAAAAATGGTCGGTCGTACCATCGAAAACGAATATCCGCCCCGGGCAAACTGTGTCGGCGAGCCGCTGCTGGAGGTCAAAAATCTCAACACCAACAAGCTGCACGACATCAGCTTCACCCTGCACAAGGGCGAAATTCTGGGGCTGGTGGGTCTGGTCGGCGCGGGACGCACCGAGATCGTCCGCGCCATCTACGGTGCGGATAAGGTCCGCGGCCATGAGATGACGCTGGACGGCGAAAAGCTCCGCATCCGCACGCCGCACGATGCCAAGCGCGCCGGCATGGCGCTGGTGCCGGAGGACCGCAAGCGCGAGGGTCTGATCCTGCCGTTTTCGGTGCAGAGCAACATCGCCATGGCGTCCTACGAATACCTGACGCACTTCGGCTTCCTGAACGCCTCCAAGGAGGCGGAGATCGCCGACCGGCAGATCCAGGCGCTGGCTGTCAAAACGCCCAGTGCGGCGACGAAGGTCGTGTCTCTGTCCGGCGGCAACCAGCAGAAGTGCATCGTCGGCCGCTGGCTCGAGCGCGATCCCAAGATCCTGATCCTTGACGAGCCCACGCGCGGCATCGACGTGGGTGCAAAGTATGAGATCTACGTTCTGATGAACAAGATCGTTGCCGAGGGCGGCGCGATCATTATGATCTCCTCGGAGCTGCCCGAGGTCCTGAATATGAGCAACCGTGTCCTGACGATCTGCGATGGCCGCATCACCGGCGAATTTGACCCGGCAACGGCGTCGGCAGCAGAGATCATGGACCGGGCGATCGGCTGAGAACGGAGGGAAATGATATGAAGAAAAAAGCTGCATCTCCCGCCGTAAAATTCCTGCAGGAAAATCTCGTTTCGATCGGCATTCTCCTGCTGATGGCCATCACCGCCATCCTGAACCCCACCTTCCTCACCGCCGCGAACCTGACGAACGTCCTGCGCCAGCTCGGCGCGCTGCCGTTCGTTGCACTCGGCATGACATTCGTGATCATCGGCGGCTTTATTGACCTGTCCGTCCCCGGCATCCTCTCACTGACCGCCGTTGTGGCTGTCACGCTCGTCGATCCGCTGGGGCAGGTCGGCGCGATCCTTGTGGCGCTGCTTCTCGGTCTTGCGCTGGGCTATCTCAATGGCGTGGTCCTCACCGGCAGCGGCGCAATGACGCAGGCGGAGGTGCTGTTCATCACCTACGGCATGAGCTCCGTGTTCATGGCGATCGGTCTGCTGTTCACCAACGCGGAAACGCTGCGCCTGATGCGCGCTACAAAGCCCGTCACCATTTTCACGACGCTCTCGTCCACCGTGGGCATCGTTCCGGTGATCATCATCGTGTTCGCGGTGCTGCTGGCAGCCATGCACATCTTCCTCAACAAAACGCTGCCCGGACGCAGCGTCATGCTGCTGGGCGGCAATAAAGACGCCGCGTATCTGTGCGGCTTCAATACCAAGCGCACCATGCGGATGATCTACGCCATCAACGGTCTGTTTGCCGCCATGGGTGCCATCGCGCTGGTCTCCCGCGTCACCACCGCCACCGCCACCTGCGGCACCGGCTATGAGACCAACGCGATCCTCTGCGTCGTCGTGGGCGGTACGTCGCTCAAGGGCGGCAAGGGCAGCGTGCTGCGCACGATGCTGGGCGTTATTCTGATCACCTTGCTTGGCAACTGCATGAACCTGCTGGGTCTGTCCACCTATATGCAGTCTGTTATGCGCGGTGCCGTGCTGGTTGTCGCCATCTGGCTTGACAACCGCCGCGAGCTGTAAAGGAGGGCGACGGCATGAAAGCAAATTCTATCGAAAAAAAGGTGTTCAGAGTGATCACCCGGCAGAAGGCCGTTGTGGCGATCATCGTCATGCTGGTGATGATGCTCTTCTTTGACACCAAATTCTACACAGCCTACAGTATGCTGGAGATGCTGCGCTCCGCGGCAATTCTGGAGATCGTTGCCTTCGGCGTCACGGTGGCTGTCATCTGCGGCGGCTGCGACCTGTCCGTCGGCGGCACGCTGTGCCTGGGCGGCATTCTGGCGATCATGGTGATCAATGCCGGGCTGCCCATCTGGCTGGCGTTCGTGGTTGCACTGGCGGCGGGCGCTGTGGTCGGCTTTGTCAATGGCTTCCTGGTTGTCCACCAGAAGTGCGAGCCGTTCATCATCACGCTGGGCATGGGGATGCTCCTCAAGGGCGTCTGCCAGCAGATCACAAATGCCCACCCGCTCGGCTGCAAGAGCATGAGCTTTATGGACATCGCCAACGCGAAGTTCTTCGGCTCTGTGCCGTCGTTGGTCGTGTATATGCTGCTGCTGGGCGCAGGCTTCTACTGCCTGATGCGCTATACCAGCTATGGCCGCAACTGCTACGCGATCGGCGGCAACTATGACGTTGCCAAATACTCCGGCATCAAGGTCGTCCCCACCAAATGGCTTGCCTTTGTCATCAGCGGCATGACCGCCACGCTGGCGGGCGTCCTGCTCTCGTCCCGGATGAACACCGGCAACTCCGTCTACGGTGATACCACCGGCATGCTCGTCAACTGCGGCGTCGTCATCGGCGGCACGTCCTTTGCCGGCGGCGAGGGCGGCATCATCCAGAGCTTCATCGGTCTGATGGCCGTGCAGATGCTCACCACCTGCATGGCGGCTCTGTCCGTCGACGGCTTCTGGCAGAAGCTGATCGAGGGCTTGATGATCGTTGCGATCATCGCCGCCGACTGCTACTCCAGAAAGCGCAAGCGCGAAAACGTGTAACAAGGGGGCGTCCGCCATGAAAGAGCAGAATTATCTGGACCATCTGGTCGGCGTGTTCGGTCACCCTGTGGCGGAAAATCCCGGCGTCATCATTCAGGACGCCGCGTTCCGCGCCATGGGGCTGGAGCGCTGGCGCTATCTGACGCTGGACATAGAGCCGGATGGGCTTGCCGATGCCATCCGCGCTCTGCGGGTCTTCAAAATGCGCGGTGTCAACTGCACCATCCCGCATAAAATCGCGGTCATGGCATATCTCGACGAGATCTCCCCCAGCGCGCAGCTCATCGGTGCGGTCAATACGATCGTCAACACCGATGGTCACCTCTTTGGCGATAATACCGACGGCAAGGGCTTCATGCGCTCGCTTGCGGCAAACGGCGTGGAGGCGCGCGGCAAACGGGTCGTGGTGCTCGGCGCTGGCGGTGCAGCCCGCGCCATCTGCGTGGAGCTGGCTCTTGCCGGCGCGGCGGAGATCAGCATCGTCCACCGCCAGACGAGCCAGGCGCTCGGCGACGCGCTTGTGGAAATCCTGCGGCAGAATACCCAAACGGCAGCGCACTGCGTGCAGTGGACGGGTGAATACGCCGTTCCCGCCGGGACGGATATTATCGTAAACGCCACGCCCGTCGGTCTGTATCCCGATGTGGAGGCTCTGCCGAAACTGGCGCTGGACTCCATCACGCAGGATATGTTCGTGCAGGACATCATCCCCAACCCCACTGAGACCGCGCTTGTGCGCGAGATGCGCCGCCGCGGCATCCCCTGTGCCACCGGCGCCGGGATGCTCATCGAGCAAGCTGCGCTGAACATCGAGATGTGGACCGGTCGCAAGCCCGATAAAACCGTCATGTACAAAGCGCTGGAGGAGGCGTTGCGCTGATGGCGAATATGGTCGCCATTGGCGATCCCTGCCGCGTGCTGCGCGAGATCGGCGAGCATGACCGAACGTATTTTTACAAAACCAACAAACTGGATCTCGATCCAGACCCCGTTCCCCTCTGATCTGCGAGTGCCTTTCGGCGCAAGCAAAAGCAGGAAAGACGTCCCTTTTGGGACGTCTTTTCTGTTTCCATCTGTCGAAAGGTCCAGCAAAAGCCGGGCTTTTTCACAAAGATATGGTAAAATAAAAACGGGGGATGAAAAAGGCAGGACCTCATAAGAAAACAATGAAAAAAGTCCGCTGGGTTTCCAGCGGGCTTTTTCGCGCAGCGCCACAGGCAGAAGATCTTTCGTTCCTGACAAACAGATTTTTTGCGGCGCTACTTTGTGTAACGCAAGAAAAATCTGCGCAGTCAGGGGCGAAAAAGCTCTGTCTGGGGGCATTGGTTTTCTTATGTGGTGCTGCCAAAGATGCTGACTTTGTTTTTACTCTTGTATTCTATGGGAATGGAGCTGCTCACACGAAGTGACAAGCAGGACAGGGTGATACCCACTTTGCATTTCGACCGGTTTTCGCCCTCACGAAAATCGATCCCGCTGATCCGCCCACCCCTCTTTCTCCATAATCGGTCGCATTTTTGCAGTCATGCGACCTGACCCGGATTTGACCCAAACGTGGCAAACGATCTATCACAAAACCGCCGTCCCGCCGGAAGCTCCGGCGGGACGGCTTTGCTCACTCTTCAGGTCACTCAGGGACAGCGATCTCTTTGATATTAAACTCGCTGCCTTGCAGCAGCCATGTCTCGCCGCTGCCGCAGTAGGGGCAGATCTTGCCCTGCGGCACTGTCGGATAGTCCTTTCCGCACGCGCCGCAGTGCGTCACAGCCGGGATCCGCTCAATTTCGAGCTTACACCCGTTCAGCAGCGGCGTCCGCTTGCAGTTCCAGTTCCAGACGTCGATCAGGTATTCCGGGATGACCGTGGATACCTCGCCGATCTCCAACGTCACGCGGGAGATGTGGTCGACCTGATTTTCCTCCGCGATCTTTGCCAGGCTGTCGGCAACGTGGAATACCACGCCAAGCTCGTGCATGGCTTATCCCTTCTTGCCGCGCAGCGACTCGCCGAGGCGCTTGCCTGCCATGGAGGCGATGCCCTTGAGCTTGTCCTCCGCCTTCATCATCGTGGAGCACTCCGGGTGGTCGCGCTTGAGATGGATCGCGTCAAACACGCACTTCGTCGTGCAGACGCCGCAGCCGATGCACTTGTTCGGATCGACCCAGCTCGCGCCGCAGCCAAGGCAGCGCGCGGTCTCGATCTGCACCTGCTCCGCCGTGAGCGTCTTGCGCGCGTCGCGGAACGAATGCGGGTCGATCGTCGGGTCAACGCCTGCCTCCTGCCGGAGGGCATGGTCATAGCAGTTGACGGAGAAGTTCTCCTTATCGAGCATATTGAAGTCGCGGCGGTTGCGGCCGATCGTCATGCTCGCGCCCTTGTGGACGTAGCGATGCAGCGATTCGGCGGCGCATTTGCCCTCTTCGATCGCGTCGATGACAAATTTCGGTCCGTGGTAGACGTCGCCGCCGACGAAGATGTCCTCCTCCGCCGTCTGATAGGTCAGCGGGTCGGCGACCGGGTAGTTGCCGCGGTGATATTCCACCTTCGTGCCCTTGAGCAGCTCGCCCCATTCGATGGCCTGACCGATAGCGAACACGACATGATCTGCCGCCAGTGTCATCGTCTCGTTTTCGTCATAGAGCGGAGAGAATTTGCCGGTTTCGGGGTCGATCGTGCGCAGGCAGCGCTTGAACACGACGCCGGTGACGTGCCCCGCTTCGTTTTTCAGGACTTCCTTCGGGCCCCAGCCGGCGCAGATCTCGATGCGCTCCCCGGTGGCCTCCGCGATCTCCTCGGCGGAGGCAGGCATGGTCTCGCGCGATTCCAGGCAGACCATTGAGGTCTTCGCCGCGCCAAAGCGGACGGCGGTGCGCGCGCAGTCGACCGCCACGTTGCCGCCGCCGATCACAACGACCTCGCCCTCCATCTTCTGCGTCTCGTCGGCAAGCGCCTCATGCAGGAAGTGAACGGCAATATCCGTGCCAGCCGCGTCCTGCCCCGGCACGCCGGGCAGGCGGCCGCCCTGGCAGCCGATGGCGACATAGAAGACGAGATAGCCCTGCTCACGGAGCTGGGCGATCGTTACGTCCCTGCCGACCTCCACATTGCAGCGGATCTCCACGCCCAGCTCCCGGAGCACCTGGATCTCCGCGTCGATGATGTCCTTTTCCAGCTTAAACGACGGGATGCCGTAGGTCATCATGCCGCCGGGGCGGGCGGATTTTTCAAACACCGTCGGCTTGTAGCCGCGCGTCGCCAGATAATATGCGGCAGACAGGCCCGCCGGGCCTGCGCCGATGATGGCGATCTTCTGCTCCCAGCCGGTCAGGCGGCTCGACGCCACCACCACCGGCGGAATATAGCGGGTCTCGGCGTGCAGATCCTGCTCCGCGAGGAACTTCTTGACCGCGTCGATCGAAACAGCCTGATCGATCGTGCCGCGCGTACACGCTTCCTCGCAGCGCTTGTTGCAGACGCGTCCGCACACCGCCGGGAACGGGTTGTCCTTCTTGATGAGCGCCAGCGCCTCCTGATACTTGCCCTGTGCGGCGAGCTTCAGGTAGCCCTGCACGGCAACGTGCGCCGGACAGGCAGTTTTGCAGGGCGCAGTGCCCTTGTCATAGCAGTTTTTGCGGTTGTTGTCGCGGTAATCCGGGTCCCAGTGCTCCTCGCCCCACTTCAGTCCGTGCGGCAGCTCATGCTTCGGGTATTCCACGGTGTTGCCGTGCTTGTCGCAGAGCTTCTGCCCGAGCTTCACCGCACCGGCAGGACAGTATTCCACGCACTTGCCGCACGCGACGCACTTTGCCCGGTCGACCTCCGCCGTATAGGCGCTGCGGGAGAGGTTCGGCGTATTGAACAGCTGCGAGGTACGCAGCGCATTGCAGATATTGACGTTGCAGTTGCAGATGCCGAAGATCTTGTTCTCGCCGTCGATGTTCGTGATCTGGTGCACAAAGCCGTTATCCTCGGCCGCCTGCAAAATGTGCATGGCTTCTTCGTAGGTGATGTCGTGACCCTTGCCGGTCTCACGGCAGTAGTCGGCAAAATCGCCCACACCGATGCACCAGCACATGTTGTCGTCCGCGCAGCCCTCGCCGAGCACGGCGCGGCTCGTCCGGCACGAGCACTGACCCACGCCGATGTGCCCCTCATACTTCTTCAGCCAATAGGAAAGATGCTCGATGTCGAGCGTCTGATTCTCCATCGAGATCGCCTTTTCCACCGGGATGACGTGCATGCCGACACCGCCGCCGCCCGGCGGCAGCAGATGCGTCTTGCCCGCCAGCGGCACATAGGTCATGCGCTCAAAGAACTTCGCCAGCTCCGGGTGCTGCTCCAGCCGTGGATTCCTGCCGGACAGCTCCTTGTCCTCCTCCATGTTAAAAAGCTCCGCGCTGCCCGGCACGAACATCGGCAGGATGTAGCGCCGCTCCGAAGGGGGCGCTGTGCGGCCGTTGTGGTCGTAGTGGTAGCCGTAGTCATATTCGAGCAGACCGATGTAGCTCATCTCGTCGAGCAATTCCTGGAAATGCGGCTTCTGCTCCTCGGTGACGTTGTTCATCTTCCAGAGCTCGCCGATCGTATACGGCGTGCGCAGCTTCATCGAAAGCGCGATGTCCGCCATCTCGTCGGTCACAATACTGGCTAGTCCCCAGTATTCCGCGTCGTCCGCCGTCACCTTTCCGATCTTGTGCTCCACAACATCGGTGATTTTCCTGCCCAGCTTGAGGATCTTCTCCCGCGGCGCCGGGTCACCCTTTGCAGCCGGGTTCAGCGCCCGCTGCCTGAGTTCCTGATCGATCATAGTTTTCTCTCCTTCATCTTCTCTCTATTTCAGCTTGCCGATCTGTTCACAGAGCCAGTCCGCAAGTGCATCGACGCCTTCGCCCGTCTTGGCGGAGATCGGAAAGATCTCGATGTCCGGGTTGCGCCGCCGCGCAAACTCCGTCACCTTCTCCATGTCAAAATCAAAATACGGCAGCACATCCGCCTTGTTGACGATCATCGCGCCGCACGTCTGGAAAATCAGCGGATACTTCAGCGGCTTATCGTGCCCCTCCGGCACTGACAGGATCATCATATTCAGATGTGCCCCCGTGTCAAACTCCGCCGGGCACACCAGATTCCCCACGTTTTCCAAAATCACGAGGTCGAGCCCCTCCGTGCCGAGCTCCTTCAATCCCTCGCGCGTCATCGCCGCGTCAAGATGGCACATTCCGCCGGTGTGGAGCTGAATGACCTTTGCGCCCGTGCGTGAGATCGTGTCGGCATCGACATCGGAATCGATGTCCGCCTCCATTACGCCCACGCGCAGCTTCTTTTGCAGCAGCGGCAGCAGCCGCATCAGCGTCGTCGTCTTGCCAGAGCCCGGCGACGACATCAGGTTAATGAAATACGTCCCCTGCGCGCGCAGCTCGCCGCGCAGCCGATCCGCCTCTGCGTTGTTGTCCGCAAAAACGCTCTGCTTGACTTCAATGACCCGATAGGAATCCATCTTACGCCTCCGATTCGGTATATTGTATAAAATTGTATCATGCTTTTCCAAAGAACTCAACGGTTTAACCATTTTCTAATAAAATTCGGGATCTCATAGATCGTCCGCGCAGCCCGGCGCTTGTATCTTTTTCCGAAATTTGATAAAATGAGTCCAGTTTGATCGAACGGAGACTATCATTTATGGACGCAGTCGCATTGCAGCATATAGAAAAATCCTATACCTCCTATTCCAGCGAGATCGTCATCACCGGGCAGACGCGCCAGAGCCGCACGCGGCAGGTGCTGCGTGACCTTTCCGTGCGCTTCCCCATCGGGCAGATGACCGTCATTGTCGGCCGCAGCGGCTGCGGCAAGAGTACGCTTTTGAAGCTGCTGTCCGGCGAGGAGCAGCCGGACGCGGGGCAGATCGACATGCCGCAAGGCTGGCACAGCGCGCTTCTGAGCCCGGATCCGTACGTCATCACATGGACGAACGTGCAGCGGAACGTCGCCATGGCGTGCGGCGTGGGCAAAACGCCGGAGGAGCGGTATGAAAAAGCGGCGGAGTTCGTCCGCCTTGTCGGTCTTCAGGACTTCGCGGACCTCACCCCGGCGGAGCTCTCCACGGGCATGAAGCAGCGGCTTGGCCTTGCGCGCGTGCTCGCCAGTCAGGCGCAGCTGCTGCTGATGGACGAGCCGTTCGCCTCGCTGGACTTTCTGACGCGCGGCGAGCTGCAATCGCAGCTGCTCGCCATCCAGAAAAAGCTCCCGCGCACCATCGTCCTCGTCACACACCAGCTCGAGGAGGCGCTGCTGCTCGGTCAGAAGATCGTCGTCATGCACCCGGACAGCACCATCCGCGAATTTGACCTCTCCGCCCTCCCGTATCCCCGCGACCTGGAACAGCCCGCCCTGCGCGCACTGAAGGCCGAGATCACAGCCGAATGTGCGAAGGCGACGGTTGACGGGTAAACGCAGGAATCGAACACTCGGATGCTGTCTGTTCCCCATCAAGATGGGAAGCCTGCTATCCAAAATGACTGCTCGTGCTGAAAACAAAATGGGAAACCAAAAGGAGAATGCACATGAAACAAATCGCAAGTTTTACCATCGATCACGACCTGCTGGAAAAGGGGATGTACGTCTCCCGCATCGACGGTGACGTGGTCACCTATGACATCCGCATGAAAAAGCCCAATCAGGGCGACTATCTCTCGAACGGCGCGCTGCACACCTTTGAGCACCTGTTTGCCACCTGCGCGCGCAACAGCCGCTACGCGCAGGACGTCGTCTACGTCGGCCCGATGGGCTGCCGGACGGGCTTTTATTTCCTCCTGCGTGACGCCGTATCCAAACAGGACGCGCTGGAGCTGGTGCGCGAGAGCTTCCGCTTTATCGTCGATTTTGAGGGCGAGATCCCCGGAAGCCGCCGCCGGGAATGCGGCAATTACCGGGAGCACGATCTGCCGGGCGCAAAGGCGGTCGCCGCGGATATGCTGGAGGTTTTGAAGGACTGGAACGAAGGGAGAATGCAGTATGCAACAGCATGAGGCGATCGGGATCATCGGCGCGATGGACTCCGAGCTGTCGCTGCTGCTCGCCGCGATGGAGCAGCGCGAGCAGGCGGAGTATTTCGGGCTTATATTTCACACGGGGCTGCTCGGCGGGCGGCGCGTGGTGCTCGTAAAAGCCGGCATCGGCAAGGTCAACGCCGCGCGCTGCACGCAGCTTCTGATCGACCAGTATCACCCGGCGGCGATCATCAACACCGGCATCGCGGGCGGGCTCGCCCCGGGCTTGCAGGTGGGCGATATTGTCGTCGCGGACGGGCTCGTGCAGCATGATTTTGACGTGACCGCGTTCGGTCATGCCAAGGGCTACCTGTGCACCGGCGGGGACAGCAGCGTCCCCACGGTGTTCCGCGCGGACCGGCAGCTCTCCGAAGCGCTGACCGCGGCGGCGCAGGCGGTGCTCGGCGCGGAGCGGGTACACACGGGGCTGATCGCCACGGGCGACCAGTTCATCTCCGGGCGCGAAAAAAAGGCGGAGCTGTTTGAGGCGTTCCACGCCTCGGCGGCGGAAATGGAGGGCGGCGCGATCGCCCAGGTCGCCGCGCTCTCCGGCGTCCCCTTCGCCGTGATCCGCGCGATCTCCGACCTGGCCGACGGCACCGCCGCCGAATCCTACGACACCTTCGAGCACCAGGCGGCAAACCATTCTGCCGAAACGGTAAAACAGGCGCTGGGCAGCTACTAAACCAAAAGCCATTCCGTTTGGAATGGCTTTTTGCCTGGGAGTCAGGGCTGCGGCTTTGGCATCGGGGCGATATTTACAATTTGGTCATGCCTTTTGAACTTTGAAATGGTATACTGGAAAACAGGAGGAAATGGCATGAACATTTTGTTTTTTCTGACCCCCAAGGCGATGTGCGCGTATGTGGACGCGGACGACACCATCCGCGAGGCGATGGGGCGGATGGAGGCTTCCGGCTTTACGGCGCTGCCGATCCTGGACCGCGCGGGCGGGTACTGCGGCGTGCTGACCGAAGGCGACCTGCTGTGGGCGCTCAAGCGGCTGTGCGTGATGGACCTGCGGCAGACCGAGCAGCACGGCATCAGCGAGATCCAGCCGCGGCGCAAGATCCAGCCTGTGCGCGTCGATACGCGCGTGGAGGACCTGCTCAGCGTAGCGGCGGAGCAGAACTTTGTGCCCGTAGTGGACGACAAGGGCGCGTTCATCGGCATCGTGACCCGAAGCAGCATCCTCAAGTATTTTCAGGAGCGCTTTTTCCCGGAGCAGGCATAATTTTTGGCAAATAATGTTTAACCTCCGCAGAATGGGCAATACTCATCTGCGGAGGTGCATTTTATGCAGAACAATGAAAACCGAAAAAACGGACCGGTTCGGACGTTCCTGCGGGAAAAGGGCTATTACATAGTCCTGTTCCTGTGCCTTGCGGCAGTGGGAATTTCGGGCTATGTATTTGTGTCCGGCGCGATCGCGGAGAAAAACGCGCTGCAAGAGCCGGCGCTGTCGGTGCAGACGCAGGCGACTGTTCCGCAGACGGCGCAGAAGCCTGCACAGCAGAGCGCGGACACGACGCCGCGGGAGGCGGCGCAGGAAACGGCGGCGATGAGCCGCGACGACGAGGTGCGCGCGCAGGCGGCGGCGGTGCGGGTCTGGCCGGTGTCGGGCACGCAGACGCAGGCGTACAGCATGGAGGCGCTGAGCTGGAACGAGACGACGCACGACTGGCGGACGCACGACGGGATGGATCTGGCGGCGCTGGCGGGCGAGCCGGTGATGGCGGCGAGCGCCGGGACGGTGAGCGCGGTGTATGACGACGAATATTTCGGCACGACGGTCACGATCGTGCACGACGGCGGCTACACGACGCGCTATCAGAATCTGGCGGCGATGCCGACGGTGACGGTCGGGCAGCGCGTGAGCGCCGGGCAGACGATCGGCGCGGTGGGCGCGAGCGCCATGCTGGAGATCGCCCAGGAACCGCATCTGCATTTCGCGGTGACGAGGAATGGGGTGTCGGTCGATCCGATGGAGTTTTTGGACTGAATACCATTGAGGGAGAGGCAAAAGCCTCTCCCTTTTTGTCATGTCGCGGGGGTGTTATTTGCTGTCAGGTAATAGATGCGGCAGGTGGCGGAATCGGGTTTTTTGAGGAGGATGGTGGCTGCGCCGTTGGTTAGTTGGGCGGTGGCGGCGGTGAGGAAGCGACCTTTTGCATCGTAGAGGGCGGCGATGGCTGTTGCCGCATTCTCAGGAGCGTTTTCGATGGTGATCGTGCCATCCTCATATTTTTCGCTCGTGCCGGGGCGGACGGTGTAGGTGCCGCCGGCGGCGACGCGGAAGCTGAGGTTGCCGTCCACTAATTTGGACGCGACAGGCTTGCCGTTCAGTCGAACGACGGCGCTTTTCAGCGCGCAGGGGATGGTGAGCAGCGGCGTCTTTTCCGCCAGCGCGGCGCTGTCTGCCACGGTGACGGTCTGCTCGCCGGTCGGCTGGGTGTCGATGCTGACGCCGGGGCGGAAGCCGTCAGGGGTCGTGTCCGTGCCTGTTTCGTCCGCAGAATAGAGGGCGAAGCGGGACTGCTGCGCGGGGGCTTGCTCCCGGAAGTCGCTCCATGTGGCGACGGTGTTGTCGTTCTCGTCGGCGAGGGCGATCTGCGTTTGACTGGTGAGGGAGTCGGCGGCGATGGACGTGTTCGACCAGTCCTCATTGACCGGCAGGCGGGTGCTCTCGCCCTCGACAAGGGTCAGCTCACTGAGTGCGCCGCTGTCGGAACGGTATTTCCAGACGGGGTTCACATAGACCGTCGCGCCGTTCGGGGTGAGGGTATTTGCCGCGCGGGCGGGGCTGCCGGAATCGGCAAAATAGTTGCGGAGGAAATAGAACGTGCCCTTGGTTCGGACGTCGAAATCGGTCGTATTGTTCAGGAACGCGCTGTCGTGCAGACGGAGATGATACGGGGAGAGAAAGGCGCTGCCGAGGGTGATCGACTTGACCCGTACGGCGGTGTCGTTGTTCTCAAACCGGCAGTTATATATGTCGCTCCGCAGGAGAGCGCCCGCGAGGTCCAGAACCAGCGCGGTCTGGTTGTTCGTGAAGGTGCAGTTATGCGGGAACAGCGCGCCGCTGAGCGCGGTTTTGTAGCCGTCAAAGGTGCAGCCGTCCACAACGGCAGCGCCGTTTTGGATGGCAATGCCCTTCCTGTTCTGCGAGGTGAAGCGCAGATGGCTGATCGTGTCGATCTTCGCGCCGTTTAAGTTGATCGAGCCGTTCAGGGTGCTGTGGTTGCCCCAAATGGCAATGCCCAGACTGCGACCGTTCGTATTGCCCAGCTTTTCCGGGATGGTGATCGTGCCGGAGTAGCTGTCTGCGGTCAAATTCAGATTCCAGGTCGTGTCTGCTTCTTCGTCCATCGCCGCGTTATAGATCGCGTCCGCATGGTCGGAGAGCCAGTTGTTGATCGCTTCGACGGTATCGAATGTCTCATTTGCGACCGTCTGCCTGCGGTAATGGATGCGCGTATAGATCGTGCCGCTTGTTCCGTCTACGTTGAGCTGCGCATAGAGATACGCCTCGCCGACCTCATCGGCGACATAGATCGGAACGCCGTCCGTCGTCAGGTTTTCGGTCAGCGAAAGCTGCCGCGCATCCGGCGCGAAGCTGAACGTATCCGTGTTGCCATCCGCTCCGCTCGAACCGCTGCGGCGCTCCAGCCAGACGCGCTCAACCGTGATCTTATTCTGAATTTCTTCAGCGGCAGGCGCAAAGGATGAGGTCGTGCCAGTCGCTGCCAGAATGCCCCAGCTCTTTTCCGGCTGCCCGCGGCGGTAAGCTGCGTTCGTGCCCGCATTGGTTTCCAGTGGGAGCGTATATTGCTGCGACCATTTGCCATCCGTGTTGAGCGAAACAGCGCCGCCCTGCACAAAGCCGAAGCCGACGGTGTAATCCGTGCCGCCGATGCTCACGGTCATCACAGAGGAGACGGTAGACAGGATGCGCAGGCTGACGCCGAAATCGTATTCCAGCTCTGCTATCAGTTCTATACCCTGCTCCGGGATGTGCACATTGTCGTTGACCGTAAATTTCAGATCATACCGGGCTGCTTCGCCGCTGCGACTGACTGGTGTCCAAGCGAGATAGTCGGCGGGATCCAGCACCTGCTGCCCGGCTTCGTTCCAGGTCTCACAGGTGAGGGCGATCGCGCCGATCTCGGCGGCGGTGAAGCCGTCCTCACGGATGAGCCAGAACGTGCTGCCGGTCTCTCCGGCAGCATGGTGGAAGCTGCCGGAGAGCAGCGTATCCGCGGCGCGGCGCTGCTCGGTAAAAAAGGCGACGCTCGGCAGGCTGACCGCGACCGGCAGCTCATAGGTCGTGTCCGCCGTTTTACAGACGAGCGTGCCGCTGCCAATTTTTACGCAGCCCAGCTCCCAATACTGCGGATAGTCACGGTTCGGCGCGGCTGTCACCGCATCTGAGTCAGTCCCCTCATTCGGAATAAATTCGACGGACGTGACGGGCAGCTCGTCCTCGCCGAAGAAAAAGCCTGCCGAGTAATGGCGGTTGACGGTCGCATTGAGCTGGGAATAGAGATTGTCACGGAAGCCGTTGGGCAGAGCATTGTTCCAGCGAACCTGCCGGAAGCCGAAGCGCGGCGTGGCGTCGCGCAGGGAGATGCGATCTATATACACCGTTGTTTCCGTCGTCGAGTTTTTACGCGGAAGCGTAAACGCGACGCGGAAGTCGTGCTTGCCCGACGCAGCACCTGCCGCTGTGACGGTGAGCTTGCAGACATTCGGCTTGTTCGTGAGCACCTCCATGGACAGCGCGTCACCGTCTATAGTGTATAGGTCTACCTCAGCCGACAGGATTTGTGTCCCTTCCGGGAATACATAATAGAACGGCACGCCCACGACAAAGCTCGCCTGCCCGGAGATCAGGTATGTCTCCTGCGTCAGTTCGGGCGTGGACGAGAGGCCCTGCTCCGGCAGCACGCAGGAGACGGCGAGGGTATAGGTCGTGCCGTTTTCAGTATAGGTGAGCGTGCCTGTGCCGAGTTTTTGGGCGTATATGTACCAGACCCCGACCTCGTTGCCGTTCCTGTCCTGCTCCGTGCCGCGGCTGGGGATGATGGCGTCGGCGGGCGAGCCTTCGTCTGCGGTGAAGATCAGGTTTTCCGCGATCTCGTGGGTACACGCTTCGTCGGTGTAGAAGCGGTAGGGATAGGACAGGTTCGGCTCAAACTCGAGCGGGTCGTGGAAGGTTTCCTCCGACGACCAGATGGTTTTATAATAGAGCGTGTTCGTATCCGCATCTGCCGCAGCAGCGGCGGGGACGAGACTGAGCGCCATGCACAGCGCCAGCGCGAGGGCGAGAAGTCTGCGTTTCATCGTATAAACCTCCAAATTTTATTTGGGAAGCGTTATTTTAAGGTGCGCAGATCGCGGCGCAGGAGCATGGACGTGACCACGCCGTCGGCTGCCGCGACGATGGCGTAGAGCGCGTAGCCCGCCACCGCCAGCCCCACCGCCAGCACGCCGCACAGGATCAGCAGCGCGAAAAGCACCGCGCGGCGTTTGGCGCACAGAAACCAGATGGACGCGGCGACGCGCGCGAGGCTGATGGCGATGAGCGCCAGAATGAAGCCGTATGCCTGCCCGATGGCGGTCATGAGAACGTCGAACGAGCTGGCGATGGACGAAAACGCGGCGTCCGCGCCGGACATCATCTGAAAGAGCTCGGCATATACATCCTGATTGTGGTACACAAACAGCAGACACGCAAAGCTCAGCGCCAGATAGCCCGCGAGGACGGTCATGACGATCATGAACGCCTTGACGGACGCGGCGAGGCGGAGCTTGCCGTTTGCGTCACGCCAGACGCGCGGGCGGCACGCCGGAGCGGCTTCGGGTTGGTCGAAATAGGGCTGTTGGGTCTCTTCGGGCTGCTCGGGCTCGGGATCTCGGCGCGGAGGGTCGGTATAGCGCTTCACGAGCGCGCCGCAGTTCGGGCAGATGAGAACGCCGTCCTCCACCTGCTGCCCGCAGTTATAGCAAGTTTGCATTGAAAAAACCTCTTTTTGCGCAGTTTCGATAGATGATTCTATTGTACCGGGAATGGGATGGATTGTCAAATCCGGCATGAGCATTTTTTGCGTGGTTTTCAGCAGGATATTATATTTACAGCGCAAAAAGTGGCAGTATAATGAAAGGGTAGAAAAAAGCCGGGAGGGCGGACGATGCGGTTTGTCAAAATGAACGGCGCGGGCAACAGCTTTATCATCCTGGACGGCATTCGCGGCGCGCTGGACACGGCGCGGCTGCCGGAGCTGGCGCGGGCGCTGTGCGACCCAAACTTCGGCGTGGGCGCGGATGGGCTGATGGCGGTGCTGCCGGCGGACGACGCGGATTTTACGATGCGGTTTTACAATTCCGACGGCTCGCTCGGCGAAATGTGCGGCAACGGCGCGCGGTGCATCTGCCGGTACGGGTACGAGACGGGGCTGTCGGGCGAGCGTCCGCGCGTGCGCACGACGGCGGGGATCGTCACCGGGCAGCGCGTGACGGCGGAGCAATACCGCGTGCGGCTGCCGGACGCGACGGTCATGCAGCCGGGACGGGTGCTGCCGGTAGACGGTCGGGGTGTCGCATGCGCGTATGTGGAGCTGGGAAGCCCGGGGCTGCCGCATCTGGCGGTGGAGCTGCCGGGGCTGGCGGACGCGGCGGACGATGACCTGCGCGCCCTTGCGCGGGCGCTGCGCTATCACCCCACGCTGCCGAAGGGCGCGAACGTCAATTTTTACGCGCTGACGGGTACGGATGAGGTTTTGATCCGAACGTATGAGCGCGGCGTGGAGGATTTTACCTGCGCGTGCGGCACGGGCACGGGCGCGGTGGTGAGCGTTTTGACGCTTGCCGGACGCGTGAGCGGAACAGCGGTGCGCGTAAAAATGCGCGGCGGCGTGTTGACGATGGACGTGACGGCGCGGGACGGCACGGCGCGCGACTTATTCCTAACAGGTCCGGCGCGGCTGGTGGCGCGCGGCGAGGTATTCCCCGAGGAATTGCTGAAAAATGAGATTTGAAGGAGAATAAACATGAAAAAAGGTGGATTTCTGAAAAATTACGGGTTTTTGATCTGTATGCTGCTGGGCATCGTTGCGGGGTGCGTTGTGGGCGCGCTGTGGGACGGGGCAAAGGCGCTCGAGCCGATCGGCACGGTGTTTGTGAATCTGATGTTCTGCGTGGTCGTGCCGATGGTGTTCTGCTCCATCTCCTCCGCCATCGCCAACATGAAAAGCGCCAAGCGCGCGGGCAAGATCATGGGCGTGACGGTGGCGACGTTCCTCATCACCGCCGCCATCGCAGCCGTCATCATGTATGTGGTGGTGCTGCTCATCCCGCCGGTCACGGGCACATACGACGTGGCGGTCGAGGGTGAGATCGGGCAGACGCTGGGGCTGTCGGACATGATCATCAACTTCTTCACAAAGCCCGACTTTACCGAGCTCTGGAGCAGAAAGGCGATCCTGCCGCTGATCGTGGCAGCGATCCTGTTCGGCTTCGGCGTGCAGATGGCGGGCGGCCCGAAAACCAAAACGGCGCAGCTTCTGGAGGATGTAACGAACTGCATCATGAAGACCGTGAAGATCATCACCTACTACGCGCCCATCGGATTTTTCGGGTTCTTTGCGTATCTGGTGGCGTCGTACGGTCCTGAGCTCATCGGCGACTACTCGCGCACGCTCATCATTTACTACGTTCTGAGCTTTGTGTATATGTTCATCTCGTTCCCGATCTACGCGCGCTTCGGCGGCGGCAAGGGCGCGGCAAAGCTGATGTTCTCCAAGCTCTTCCGCCCGGCGGCGGTGTCCTTCGGCACTTGCTCGTCGGTGGCGACGATCCCGACGAACATGGAGGTCGCCGAGGAGACCGGCATCTCCAAGGACGTGACGAACATCGTGGTGCCGATGGGCGCGACGATGCATATGGACGGCTCGGCGATGTCCGCGATCATCAAGGTCGCGTTCCTGTTCGGGATGTTCGGGCAGGACTTTACGACCGGGCGGGCGATCCTGGCGATCGTTGTGGCGGTGTTCTCGTCGGTGGCGATGTCCGGCATTCCCGGCGGCGGCGGCACGGGCGAGCTGGTGCTGTGCACCATCTTCTTCCCCGACCATCTGGCGGTGGCGTATCCCATCGCGCTGGCGCTCGGCAACCTCGTCGATCCCCCCGCGACCATGGTCAACTCGGCGGGCGACTATGTGGTATCGTACATCGTGTCCAGATTCGTGGACGGCAAGGATTGGCTTCAGAAGCAGCTGAAAAAATAATGCAGAATGTAAGAGCGGCGGCGTCCCAAAGGGACGCCGCCGGTTTTGATATGCTTATTGCAGGGCTTCTTCCAGGGCTTTGTACATGACGGTTTTATCCGGGTCGAGACCTGTCCAGAGCCTGATGTTGATCGCCGCCTGATTGATGAGCATTCCCGCGCCGGTCTCACACGGGATGCCGCGGCGGCGGAGCTCCTTGATGAGCGCGGTTTCGGTGGGGTTCGGGATCACGTCCTGCACGAACATCTCCGGCGTGATCGTGTCAAGGTCGATGTTCGGCAGCGCATCCACGTTCGGGTACAGCCCCACGGAGGTCGCGTTGACCACGATGTCCGTGCCCGCCGGGATCTTGTATGTGCCGGTCCAGGCGCTGTGCACGGCGTTTACACTGGTCCTGCTTTGCAGGATCTCCAGCAGCGACGGTCCGAGATCGTGCGGACCGGGGCGGCTGACAATGGTGATCTGCGCCGCGCCCGCAAGCGCCAGCTCCACGCAGATCGCGCGCGCCGCGCCGCCTGCACCCAGAACGACGATGCGTCTGCCGCGCACGTCGATTTTGTTTTCCTCCAGCGACATCATAAAGCCCTTGCCGTCGGTGTTCTCGCCGAACAGATGCCCGTTGTTGTTGACGACGGTATTGACCGCGCCGATGAGCTGCGCGCTTTCCGAAATTTCGTCAAGATACTGCATGACCGCGATCTTGTGCGGAATGGTGCAGTTGATGCCGCGCATCTTGAACGCCTTGAGCCCGCGGATGGCGTTTTCCAGCTGGTCCTTATCCACGTCGATCGTCAGAAAGCGCCAGCGCTCCAGCCCCAGAGCGGCAAACGCCGCGTCCTGAATGATCACGCCGGGGTTTTCTGCCACCGGCTGCCCGAATACGCCGACTAAATGGTCCAGATAATCCTGCGTTTTCATATTTCTGCTCCTTTCCTGTTTGTCATCAGGTCGAGGATGACCTGATCGGTCGTGTGCATTCCCTGGCTGGCGACGCAGCCGACGGCGTCGATGGTCGCCTCCACATCGTCCATGACGATGCCCTCGCCGGACTGAAATGCGCGGTCATCCATCGCCAGTTGGTGCGCCAGGATGGCGCTTTCCAGACTGGTGGCGATCTTTGCTGCGCAGGAGGGCTTTGCGCCGTCGCAGACGATGCCGGAGGCGGTGGCGATGGAGTTGGTGATCGTGCGCTCGATCTGCTCGAGCGTGCCGCCGTCCAGATACGTCATGGCGCAGCCCGCACCCGTTGCCGCGCAGACGACGCCGCAGTAGGCGGACAGGCGACCGATGCCGGATTTGAGATGGATGGCGATGAGGTCGGACAGCGCCAGCGCCCGCAGGAGCTTTTCGCGGTCATAGCCGCGCTGCCGCGCGTATACGATCACAGGCAGCGACGCTGTTGCGCCCTGATTGCCGCTGCCGGAGACGATCACCACCGGCAGATCGCAGCCGCTCATGCGCGCGTCCGACGCTGCGGCGGCATATGCCTGCAACGGCTTGCCGTTTTCATAGTACAGCCTGCCGACGTTCACGCCCCAGCGATTGTTCAGCCCTTCCTCAGCGATGCGGGTATTGCAGTCGATCTGCTTTTGCAGCGTTGGCTCGATGTCCGCAAGGCGGCAGGTGTCGGCAAATTCAACGATCCGCCCGACCGTCAGGCAGCTGTGATCCGTCAGCCCGTCCTGCGTATCCGATCCACCGGCGCGGAACACCGTCTCGCCGTTTTTTTCAACGCGGACGATGTGCGTGTGGGCGTTTTTCAGCTCCACCTCGGCGCTCTGCCCGTCTGCCTGCACGTTCACGATCAGGTGCAGCGCCTCCATGCCGCGGAGGACGTGCACGGCGCAGTAGCCCTGCTGCAAAAGTGCCTGCGTCTGCTCCAGAACGCCGTCCGGCAGGTCCAGCAGCACCTCGAGCGCACGGTCGGCGTCGCCGCCGAGCGCGCCGAGGACCGCCGCCGCGTCCACGCCGCGCAGCGTGCCGCCGTTGGGGATATAGACCGCCTTGGCGTTTTTGATCAGGTTGCCGCTGGCGTACACATCCATATGCTCCGGCTGGCAGCCGAGCGTTTTGCGCGCCACCGCCGCGGCATACGCAATGGCGATCGGCTCGGTGCAGCCGCCGGCGGGGATCAGCTCCTCCTTTAGAATCGTGAGGAACTGCTCGTACAGCTCGCGTTCCATCATGTTATTCGGCATTTCTGCGCGTGAGGATCATCCGGCAGATGTCGCAGCCGGGCTCGGTCATCGTGCAGTCAAAGCTACAATCGAGCCCGAAGCCGTCTGCCTGACCCATGTCGCAGTAGCAGGCGACCTTGCAGAGGTAATCGACCTCTTCGTCGGAGAGCCCCATTTCGCGCCAGCCGTCGGCAAGCGCGCAGCCGTCCTTGTACGTCAGCACGGCGCGCTCGGAATCGACGCTGTCCACGATGCCGCGCCCGATGGTCGAGCCGATGGACTCGATCGCCGGTCCGAGGAAATCGACCATGGTCTGCGGCTCGTTCTGCGGGCCGGTCCACTTTCTCAGCTTGCCGTATTCCCACATGGCGCGCTTGGCGTACAGGTCAAACAGCTCCTTCGGCATGACCTTGTACATACAGCCGAGGTACATGGCGCGCTCACGGATGCAGGTTTCGATCACGGGGCGGACCTCCGCCGTCGTCCAGGTTCTGTTGCGGTCATATGCGTGTTCACTTACAGACATTTTTGTTCTCCTTATCTAAATCTAAAACAGGTTTGGTGTGTTGGTTGGCGGCTCAGCCGCCGAGGTAGCTCTTCTTGACCTCCGGGTCACGCAGAAGGTCCGAACCCTTGCCGCTGAGCACGATGCGTCCGTTTTCCATCACATAGCCCTTGTCGGCGACGGACAGCGCCATCGTCGCGTTCTGCTCGATGAGCAGGACGGTCTTGCCCTGCTCGCGGATGCGGCGGATGAGCGAGAAAATTTCTTCCACGATGATTGGCGCAAGACCGAGCGACGGCTCGTCGAGCATCACGAGCGACGGGTTCATCATCAGCCCGCGCGCGATCGCCAGCATCTGCTGCTCGCCGCCGGAGAGGCTGCCGCCGTTCTGCCGGATGCGCTCCTTCAGACGTGGGAACAGCTCAAAATTCTCTTCGATGAGCTGCTTGATCTGCTTTTTGGTGAGCGATTTGTTGCCGAATGTGCCGGTGATGAGGTTTTCATAGACCGTGAGCGCGGGGAAAATTTTTCGCCCCTCGGGGATGTGGCTGATGCCGCTCTGCACGATCCGCTCGGGCTTTTCCTGCGTGATGTCCCTGCCGCAGAACGTCACGCTGCCGCCGGCTTTTGCCGCCAGTCCGGACACCGCGTTCAGCAGCGACGTCTTGCCCGCGCCGTTGCTGCCGATGAGGGTGACGATCTCGCCCTTCGAGACCTCCAGCGATACGCCGCGCAGCGCGGTGATATGCCCATAATGCAGATGGAGATCCTCAATTTTCAGCATCGTTTCGCACCTCCTCCATCAAAACGCCGGAGCCGAAATACGCCTCCTGCACCTCGCGGTTTTCGCGCACCTGCGCGGGCGTGCCCTCGCAGAGCTTTTTGCCGAAGTTCAGGACCATGATGTGGTCGCAGCAGTTCATGACGAATTTCATGTCGTGCTCAATGAGCAAAATGGTGTAGCCCTTGTCCTTGAGCGTCAGGATGAACTCCATGAGCTGCCGCGTTTCGTTCGGGTTCATACCGGCAGCCGGCTCGTCCAGCAGCAGGAGCTTCGGGTCGGTCGCCAGCGCGCGGGTGATCTCGACGCGCCGCTGGATGCCGTAGGCGAGATTGCCCGCCATCTGGTCCATATACTGATCCAGCCCCGCTTCATGGATGATCTGCGCGCTGTGCTCCTGCGCGTAGCGCTCGTCCTCGCGGTAGCGCTTTGTGTGCAGGATGGAGTCGAACAGATTGCCGTGCGTGCCGATGTGGCAGCCGATCTTGACGTTTTCCAGCACGGTCATGTACTTGAAAAGCTGCGTGGACTGGAACGTCCGGGCAAGCCCCTTGCGGCAGATCGTCTCGGGGGACTGCCCTGTGATGTCCTCGCCGTCAAAGAAGATCCTGCCGATCGTCGGCTTGTAAATGCCGGAGCACATATTGAAGAAGGTCGTTTTTCCAGCGCCGTTCGGACCGATGATGCCCTGAATTTTCCCCTGTTGTACCGTGAAATCCACGTTCTGTACCGCCTTGAGACCGCCGAAATACATACTGAGCTGCTCTGCCCGTAAAATCTCGCTCATTCTGTATCCTCCTCTTCCTGCTCCTGCTTCTGCTTCTGCTTCTGCTTGCGCAGCTTGCTGCCGGCAAGCACGCTGTTCGACGCCCCGGCAAGCCCCTGCGGACGCCACCACATCATGGCGATGATGAGCGCGCCGTAGGCAACATAGCGCCACTGCCCGATGCTGCGCAGCGCCTCGGTCAGGAAATTCACGATGACCGAGCCGATAATCGGTCCGACCAGCGTGCCCTGCCCGCCGATGATGACCATGGACAGAATGTTGAAGCCCTCGTCCGTGTTGAATGCGGACGAATCGATGTATTGCAGGTAGGCCGCGTACATCGCGCCGATCAGCCCCGCCCAGAACGTCGCGTAGGCGAAGTTGACCATTTTATATGTTTTGAGATTCACGCCCAGCGAGCGCGCCGCCAGCTCATCCTCGCGGATGGAGATCCACGCGCGTCCGACGCGCGATTTAAGCGTACGCGCCGTGACGAACAGGAACAGCAGCCCGATCAGGAGGAACATATAGTAAAACTCCTCCGGGCGCTTGATGACGTAGCCGAACAGCGTGGGGCGCGGGATATTTTTGATGCCGTAAGGACCGCCGGTCAGCTCCGTCCAGTTGAGCGCGAGAATGCGGATCGTCTCCGACGCGCCCAGCGTGATGAGCGAGAGGTAAATGCCCTTCATTTTCAAGGTGGGCGCGCAGATGAGCACGCCGACCGCCGCCGTCAGAAGTCCCGCCAGCGGCAGGATGAGCCAAAAGCTCCAGCCCAGCTTCGTGGACAAAATCGCCATGGTGTATGCGCCGACGGCAAAGAAGCCCGCGTAGCCGATGCAGCCCATGCCGGTGTAGCCGTTGATGACATTCAGCGATCCCGCCAGCGTGCAGTACATCAGAATGCGGCACAGAATGCGGATGGTGGAGGATTTGATGCCCACCAGCGGAACGGCGGCGACGAGCGCCAGTACGAGCGCGAGCACCAGCGTGCGGTGCTGCGCGGTAAACGCCCGGAGCTTTGTGAGCTGTAACGTGTCATTCTTTCTCATGGGCGCGCTCCTTTTTTCTTCACGAATCCCTGCGGGCGGATCAGCAGCACGATCAGCAGGAACAAAAACGCGAACGCGTCGCGGAAGTTCGCGCTGGAGAAGGTGATGCCGATATTTTCGATCACGCCGATGCAGAAGCCGCCCACGGCAGCCATGCCCACGTCCGTCAGTCCGCCGAGCACAGCCGACAAAAACGCCTTGATGCCGTAGGACGAGCCCATCGTGGCGACGAGACTCTGATAGTAGATCGCCAGCAGGATGCCCGCTACGCCGCCGAGCCCGCAGCCGAGGCAGTTGCCGAGCATCGCCGTTTTGCGCACGTTGATGCCGACCATGTACGCCGCGTCCTTGTCCTGATTGACCGCGCGCAGCGAAATGCCCCAGCGCGTCTTGTTAAAGCAGACGGCAAGCAGCGCCGAGAGTACGATCACGATCACCAGGATCATGATCTGAATAAGCGAGATCTGCACCACGCCGATGGTGAACACGCGGTTATTGATGACGTTCAGCAGAGGCTTCTGCTCCGCACCGAATACGATCTGCGCCAGATTTTTGGCAATCATGCTGAAGCCGACCGTGCACATCATGGAAATATTGCGGTTGGCTTTGAAAAAACGCTCATAGCAGAGCTTGTAGATGCCCGCGCCGACGAGCGCCGAGGCGAGGAAGCTCACCGGGATGGCGACGAGGAGATTTGCGCCGAACAGGTCGAACGCGTAAAACGAGGCGAACGCCCCCAACATCAAAACTTCGCCATATGTAAAGCTGACCATGCCGGTCACGCCCACAACGGTGGAGTAGCCTATCGCCATCAGTGCGTAGATCGCGCCCTGACACAGCCCGTTGATGAGCTGCAAAAACAGATACTCCATTCTTTCTCCTTTCAAGTTACGCAAGTGTGATCTGGTACGCGGGAAAAAGAATGGAGTCTTTCATTCCGCCGTGAGTGAAAGACTCCATCTTTTATGGGATCGATCGATGATCAGAAGCCGACCTTCACGACGAACGCGCCGTTTTCGATCTGACAGATCATGTAGCTGCGGTAAATATCGCCCTGTGCCTCAAACTTGATCGGACCGCTGAGGTATGTGCCGCTGACCTTTGCCAGATTGTCGCGGATGTTCTGGCGGGTGAGGTCGCTGCCGCACGCCTTGAGCGCCTCAGACAGGACGTACACCGCGTCATATTCATACGCCGCCATCGCCATGGGGGAGAAGCCCGCCTCTGCCTCAAACTTGTCCGCAAATTCCTTGGTCGCGGGCTCTTCGTCGGAGTAGAACACGGACGAGGTCACGATGATGCCTTCCGCCGCTTCGCCGCAGAGCTCGATGATCTGCTGCGACGTGCTGCATCCGAGGCAGGCGACCTTCACGTCCCAGTCGGTCTGCGCGAGCTGGTTGAGGACCTTGGTCGGAAGCTGATCGACGATGACTAGGCACTCGGGGTCGCTGCTGCGGACCTTACTGAGGATCGCGGAGAAATCGCTCTCGCCCTCGGCGTAGCCTTCCTTTGCCGTGATGGTCAGACCGATCTGGCTGGCGGTGTCCTCAAAATACTTCAGAGAGTTGACGCCCCAGTCGTTGTTCAGGTACAGAATGCCGACGCTCGACGCGCCGAAGTATTCCTTCACGCCGGTTTTCGCCATACAGGGCGCTTCGCTGTCCTGCCGGCCGGCGATGGAGAACGCGTACTCGCTCATGGGTGCGAAGTCTGCCGCCGAAGCGGTCGGGGAGAGGAGGGTGATCTTTGCCTCGTCCGCGATGGGCGCTGCCGCCATTGAGCAGCCGGAGGAGAACTCGCCCAGGATCGCCAGAATGCTGTCGTCCTCGGCGAGGCTGCTCGCCATGTCCGCGGTGGTCTGCTGGTCGCTCTCGGAATCCTTAAAGATCAGCTCCAGCTCCCGCCCGTTGATGCCGCCGGCGGCGTTGATCTCGCGGACTGCCATGTTCGTTGCGACCTGATAGCTCTTGCCGTGCTCGGCGTTTGCGCCGGTGATCGGGGCGAGGACGCCGATCTTGATCGGACCGTCCGACTTTGCCTCGGATTTTGCCACGCAGCCGCCGAGAATGCCGATGACGAGCACCAACAGCAATGCGATTGCAATTGTTCTTTTCATTTTCTGCTCCTTCATGATGATTTTGTGTGTGGATCTACGGTTCATAATACACCCGGAAGCGGGCCCTGCCCCGGATGGACTATCCATAAACAGACGCGGTCAGAACGATTCGCGCCGGATCAGCTCGATCGGCAGCCGGTATGTCTCATACGGCTTTTTGCTGCTGCCGGCGGCGTTTTCCGCAATGCGCTCCAGCAGGATCTTCGCTGCCGTCTGCCCCATCTCAAACATGGGGTGGCGCATGGTGGAAAGCGGCGGATTGGTCACGGAGGACCATTCATCGTCGCCGAAGCAAAGCAGCGCGATCTGCTGCGGAATGGCGATTTTATGTGCGTTGAGATACTGCATACTGCCCAGCGCCATGGAGCGCGTGAGCGTGAGGATGGCGGTGATGCCCTCGTTTTTGAGCAGGCATTCGGTCGCGGCGTAGCCGCCGTTCGCGGTCGAGCCGCCGTTCTGGATCATCGCCTCGTCGATGGGCAGACCGTGATCCTGCATCGCCTGGCAGTAGCCGCGCAGGCGCTCTGTCAGCGAGCTGATGCCCGCAAGACCGTTGATGACGCCGATGCGGGTGTGCCCCTCCTCGATCATCTGCGCCGTGGCGCGGTACGTCGCCGCGTAATCCTCGCCCGTTACGGTGTCGCGCACGCAGCCGTCGGCGGTGCGGTCCAGAAAGACGATGGGGTACTCGCGCGGCAGTTCGTCCAGATAGTGATGGTCACCCGGCGCGGGGAACATCAGAAGCCCGTCGATCTGCTGATAGTTAAAGTAGTCGATCTGTTCCTTTTCACGCTCCAGGCATTCATGCGAGCAGCCGAATACCATCTGATAGCCGTTTTGCAGCAGCACCTGCTCCACAGCGTCGAGAATGTCCACCGAGAAGAACGACGCGATCGACGGCACGAGAAAGCCGATCCGCTTCGAGCGGTTGCTGCGCAGGCTGCTGGCGTTGACGCTCGGGACGTATCCGAGCTTTTCAGCGGCGGCGCGTACGCGTGCGGCGGTCTCCGGGATAACGACACGGGTGGCATTGAATACGTGCGACACGGTAGCGGTCGAAACGCCGGCAGCAGCCGCTACATCTTTGATCGTGACAGCCATGATTCCCTCCAAATGTGCGATATAAACGTTTGCGTAATCGTTTATATCGATGATACATCAGTATTCGATTCGTGTCAATCGGGATTATTCGCCAAATTCTGTATAAAATTTTCGTTTATTTTGCCGGTTTTTTGACGGTGCGTCCTCCAGCGCTCCTTAATTGGAAGCCGCAGAGCATAAAAAGGACTCCCCGGCTTACCGGGGAGTCCTCTTGCGTTCTTATGCGGTCCTGCCTTTTGGCATATACGCAAGACTGCAAAGCAGTAAAATCAACCGCTATGGAGAATAATTGGTTTAAAGATAGCGAAATCCGCCTTTTGACGTGACCCAATATAAGCCACTGGAATAATATCCGTCTGTAACAGTTACAAATTCTTACAAATCCTTATAAGTCCGTCATTGGCCGTTTGCTTTGTTTCCGACCATTCGTCAGGCAAAAATAGAACCGCCACAGAATTCCCAGCAGTGTTTAAACGCAATATTTACAACCTAAACTTTCCAGACGCTCTTCGAGAAAAACTTGGAAACATGGATTGCATATGCAGGCCATCCTAGAATTTTTATTGAAAGTTACCACCTAGCAGTATATCACCTACCCCAAAAACTTTATATCCCTTTACGCCATTTGAATGGTGTAAAGGGATATATCTTTTATTCACTGCCAATTCCGTTTCAGGATCTCACTTTTGAGATACAGCGTACTCTTTTCCGACGCTTTGATCGGATGGAGCTTCCCACGCTTTGTCAGGTCAATGATATTCTGCCGGGAGCAGCCCAAGATCTCCGCCGCTTCCGCTGCGTTGATGACTCTGTGTGCGGCAAAGTTCCGGAAATCAGCCGCCGTCAGAGGAACGCTTTTGCCGATCCGATAGAGCATCGCATCCGAAACAGTCATGTTCACATCCCAAGCAACGCCGTATCCGCCCGTCTGCATCTGCACATGCTGAAAATAGTCCGGCTTCTTGAGAAGAATCTGAAACGCCTTCGTCTTTTCAAAGTGCTTCTGCAAATCGCACTTCTTCACTGCGCCATCCCGGAAAAACACCAGCAGGCAATGATCCTCCAGCGGCAGCACATCTTCAATTCTCTTGGAAAAGCGCTTCATAATTTCTTCTGGCAGTTCTTTTTCGTCAATGGGAACGAGGTAGTAATCGTCCTGCGCGCATCGCCCCATTGCCAACATCAATAGCTCGTACTCATCGTATTCCTTCAGATGATTGTCGCGCAGAATCTCTCCGATGTTCTGACGGTCAGGCGGAACAATCCGCTGCTCCACCCAGATTTTGCTCCAATATGAATTGACGGTGGTCTCCCTACGTTTCACGAAGGAATCCAGCAGCAGTGGTGTCTCCCATGCGTCCGCGTTTTCCGGCAGCTCAATGTAGAACCGCTTTTCCTGCTCATAGTACAGGAGATACGCCAGATTCTTCTGCTCCTGCGCTGATTCATCTCGAATGGCAAAAATCTTCATATGCGCACCACCTTTTCCAGATCATTTCCCAGATTTTATCCTGAAGCGTCTGAGAGATCACTCCGTCCAGTCCTTCCAACAGGACTTGCCTGTCACTCTCGTGAAGCGGCGTCAGCTCCGGCGTTTTGTCCTTCGGAATGATACGCAGGTTATCCCATGTGGACTTCGAACCAATATAGTTGTTGCAGGGCTTATCAGCCATCACATCGAATTTTACCGCCGCAGCATCATCGGGACAGCTGCAAAGAAGCGAAAGTCCGTGGTCAAACAGGGGAGCCAGACGAACGGTCTTCTTCCTGCTGTTGCGCAGCACCTCGATATTAGCGCCGTGGCGGTCCCGGTTCAGGATCAGGTAATCCACAACGAGCATCTGATAAATATAGTCTTCCCAGCCCCTGCGGGTGCAAAACTCCAATGCAGACTCATCCGGCAAAGCCTCCAGCTCCTTGTAGGCATCCAGCGCGATCTTCGATTCGCTCTTTGCCTTGAAATCCTCCGACGCACAGAGATATACTTCATGTGTTCTTCCGTCTACGGCCACATCTGCGTGAATCAACTGGTACGCCAAATGCGGAATTCCCAGTATCGTCAGCAGCCGGTCAACAATCAGCTCGTTCACACACTCATGTCCAACGATGCCGCGCGCTTTATCAAAGTTTGACAGCTTATAGTAAGTCTTCTTACCGCCAAGTTCGGAGTACGCTTTCAGAAAAGAACCGGCGGTTCCGGACGAATTGCGATAAACAGACCACGATAAATACGTCAGGTCCTGCTTTTCTTTCACCAACTGCATATGTACCTTCACCTCAAGATCATTATATCTTCTTGCTTGTCATACGTCAAGTTAATTTTGATAAGTAACTTGTCGTATGACAAGTTTATCCGATTTTATGCCTGCATAAAACCGCCGCCCTGTTTTTTCAGCCGGGACGGCGGTTTTATCATGAAAGATTTCTCAGATACTCTTCCATGTTCTGATACCGAATGCCATCTACCACTTGACTTTCCCCGCGATAGAGGACAAATTTTCCTGTAATCGGACCGTAGCGGTGCTCGGTCTGGGCGCATTTTTGTTCGTCGATCAAATGGCGATACTGCTGCGGAGCGGCTTCCTCGCTGTGCTTGATCTCGAAAATCTGGCAGGAACCCGCCTCCGGGTCAAACACCACCATGTCAAATTCGCCCACGGGGAATTGCAGGACAAATACCTGCTTCTTGGGGTTTGCCAGCTTGGTTTCCAGCAGGACAATGTCTTCCAGCATCCGCCCCTTGATCTCGGTCAGGATGCGCTGCTGCACGGCGGTGCGCTCCGCAAGAGACAGCGCGCTGAACGTCTCATCCAGCAGCAGGCTGCGGATCAGCGCATCCGCCTGCGCATAGCGGAGACCCGGCTGCGCGATCACCGTGCGGCTGGACTTCGTGCTGACATCCGGCAGGTGCAGCACATCGATCTCCCGCGTTAAGTCCAGCAAGTCCAGATACTCCTTGATCTCCGCCGCGTGAACATCGTCCAGCGCCACGGTCTGTTCCGCCTTGTTGCGGATCTCCAGCAGCTTTCGCAGACTGCCAGTGACAGCCGCAATATCGATGCGGTCGAGGATGTCCGTCGGATTCTTCCAATCCCGGCGTAGATTGCTGGCGGAGATGCCAAGGTCGTGGGACTTCCAATCCTGCGACAGCACCTCCAGCGTGAAGCGGTGGTTGATATCCTCCACGACCCGGTTGATGGCGCTGGTCAACTCATTCTTGTCGTACAAATCCCGCAGATGGCGGAAATGCCCCTCATACTGATAGCAGCGCAGGGAGTGCTGGATGTTGCGAGCAATGGCGGTGTCCACATATTCGTCGGTGCTTTCCTTGCTGGCAAAGGTGGAGGTCTCGTTGTAGTGAACGCCGCCGAGGCTCATGGTGCCGCCGTAGCGGATATACTCGTCGATGCCGTGAACACCGAGGACGGATTCAAACTCGCGGTAAGGGATGAATGTGGTGTGCAGCAGGATGCAGCGGTCGTAAAGCTGCTCATCCTCGGTAAAGAGGAAGCCCAGCGAGTCTGCGCCGGAGAGCACGATCTTCATGCCGCAGGCCGCAAACACATCAGAAAACAGCGCCGCGCCCTCGATGAAATCCTCCATCAGCGTCACTTCGTCGAGGAACACATAGCGGAAGCCCTGGGCTTCCAATGCCTTGAGGTCGCGGTTCACGTCTGCCAGCGTGTCTTTTGCGGTGATCTGAATGAACGCTGCCTTGGTAAGCTCCGTGTCGCTCATCTCCGCGAAAATCTGACGGATCATGGTGGTCTTTCCCGTCCGGCGCAGGCCGTAGAGGATGAACACCTTGTCCTGCGGCTCACCGTAGACAAAGTCGTGCAACTGCCGGAAGCACTCGCGCCTGCGATAGCCGCGAACAGATGCCGCAAAGGAACGCAGCGCCTCGCCGGTGCGGACATTGGTGGTAAACGCGGAAAGGTTCGCAGATTTCGCCTTGGGCAGCTGCTTTTCCAGCGCTTTCAGCTCCTGCTCCAGTTCCTTCCGCCGCTCGATCTGAGCACGGAAGCTCTCCAGTTCATCCGCAGGAATATACTTTTCCCGCCGCTTTTTGTTCTCCGTCCAACGATGGTAGAAATACTCCTTGCCGCTGACGGTTTTCTTCGTAATAGAACCAGCAGGCAGATTTGCAATTTGCTGCTCCAACTCCGCTGCCCGCGTCTGCATCTCGGATAAGTCCATAGCGCACCTCCCGTGAGATAGGGTTCTATGCAGAATTATACCCTATTATACCCCGAAAATCAAGGGTATAACGCAATCAAGAAAAGACCGACAGCGAAAGACAGGAGTTCGCAGGTAACTGTGAACACCCTGTCTTTGGGCATAGGTTGTTTGGTATGTGTTTATTTCCGCACCCGCTGCTGATATTCCTCGATCGTCACAAAATGCCCGTCCACGTCGCGGATATGGCGGAGAGTCAGGCGATAATCTGGGAAGAAAAAGCGGACGGTTTCTAAAAACTTCGGGAAACGGTCTCCATCGGCAAACGGATATTCGGACACATAAAAGACGCGGTACCGGTTGGCCCGTTCCGTGTCCACGCGGACAATTTGCATGGCGTAACCGGCATCGTCTATGTAAGACTGGAACAGCTCCGCGAGATTTTGCAGTACCGCTTCTGTGGCGGCTTCCTGTTCCCGTTTCATACGCTGAAGCTGTTTTGCCGTTTGCTTCTGCTCTTTCTTTCGGGCGCATTCTTTCCAATAGCCTGCGTCCTCGTATTTTTCAAAGTACCGGCAGTTCTTCCCAAGGCAGTCGTGCTGCGTCATAAGCCGCTTCGTCAGCTTTCCGGGATGCAGCAGATTGTGACAGCAGCCGACAATGCGCGTCTGCGGCAGGATCACGCACTGATTTCCAAGCAGCCGCGCCTTTACAAGCTCCGACTTTCCTGTGCCCGCTTCTGCATGTTCTTTCAGCGGCAGGTCAATGATCGGCTGCAATTCGGGGTGACACAGCTTGCAGGGGCGGCGATTTTGGGCGGCCGTCTGATAGTACGCGCTGCCAAGAAGCTCTTTCACGCGCAAAAGCTGCTTGCAATTTCGGCAGTGAAACACCTCGGAATTTGGAGCGTACAGGTAGTTATAGCTCGATGCCGCGATGATCTTTGCGTTTCGCTCCTGTCTGGGAATCTGTTCTTTGGCTGGCGCGTGTTTGGGTGCTTTTGACTGCGCAAGTGCAAGCGCCTGAAACAGCATCTGCATGACGGCAACATCGTTGCTGGATCGATGCTCCGGCGCGGGCGTGGAAAGCCCGCACGCTTCCGCAATTTTGTAAAGAGAACGCGCCGGAATTTCGCGTGCTTTGATAGCAGCATAGACCTTTTGGTTCATGCAGCGTACCGCCATGGAAAATGTTCCGAACAGATAGCGGCGGTACAGCGATCTCAGTGTATTTTTTGTTTCAACGTGCCAGCAGTAAATCACGTCGTCCGGCTGAAGCCAGCGGAAGAAACGCTGGACGCAGCTTTTCTCTGAATCCGATGCACAGAACTCGGCAGGAGCGTAGCCGTTGAACGCCAGATGCTCCCACGGCGCAGTTCCCGGGTCGCGCGGACAAACCAGCGCGTCAAACGCACGAATGGTATTCCATTTCTCATCGACCCGCGCAGCATATAGCTGCGTCAAACTTCGATGACCGCTACGACTCTCGATCCACTCCATATCCAACAGGACAAACATTGCGCTCCGCCCTTCCTCTCTCTTGGTAGGAGTATCATAGCATAGACACTGTCCAATAAAACGTACTTATAGACGTGACTCACAAAAACCGACAATACGTGCTTCAAAAGTAAAATACAGTCGAAGCAAATCTTTATGCAGCGAAACAGCCGTGCAAACCGGTCGTATTCGCCCGTGATTTACGAAAATATATTGAGCGTCCGCCTTTTTGATGGTATAATTAGACTGTTATATTATACATTCTGCTAAATACGCCGCATATCAGCCATAATAGTATGTTCTACATTTTCCACAAGCTACGAAAAGGAGTTTCAAATGGTTTATACGCTGATGCATTTTGATACGCCGTTGGTTGTGTTTTCCGCCGAAAGACAGGTGGAAGCGAATATCAAAATACTAGCGGTTCACGAGGAAAACAAGAATTTATTTCCCCTTGATTTGGCTGAACTATCCGAAAGCGGCATCGAATCGTGGATCCGCCACCGCTCTATTCCCAAAAACCGCGTCTATGTCGATACGCTGCTGTCCTCTTTGGGCTTGAGCATAAACCGTCCCTTCGATTTGATCCGTGTTTCAAAAGGACTCAGTCTGAATGACTGCTACTGGCTGAAGCAGGAATACAGCCGTGACAGCTTTGACAGCGTGAATTTATATGACAACCGATTCAGCCGTGTTCTGGGGCAAATTGCGTTTACGGGCTACGGCAGCAGTAACGTTTCAGGACTGACGTCAAGCCCGGAATTTACCACGAATGGTATGCTTCCAAAATGCTGGAGAAGAATCGAAGGCAAAATTTATCTGTACAAAGGCGGCACGATGGGCGCAGCCAACACCGGGAACGAGCCGTATTCGGAATTTTACGCTTACCAGATCGGGAAGATCCTTGGCGTAAATGCTGTTCCGTACAGCCTCTCAAAATGGAAAAATACGCTCTGCTCTACCTGTGAGCTTTTTACCAGCAAGGATGTTTCGTTTGTGCCCGTGGGAAGAATCGTCCGCTCCGGCGGGATGCAGGCGGTTCGGGCGTATTATAAAAAACTGGGCGCGGAATTTGAAAAAGCGCTGAATGATATGTTCATTTTTGACGCCCTGATTTTCAACACGGACAGGCATTACGGAAATTTCGGCTTTCTGATCGACAGCCATACAAACGAAATCATTGCGCCCGCTCCGCTTTTTGACCACGGAAACAGCCTGTTTCATTTTGCCGGCGTGGATGCGCTGAAAAGCAAGAAAAGCTTTTTGAAATACGCCGAAGCGCAGATGCCGTGTGTGTATGATGACTATGTCGCAGAAGCAAAAAGAGCCTTGACCCACGAGTGGCGAAGCGCGATCAGAAGGCTTCTGGATTTTAAGCTCCCAAGACACAGCAGGTACAACCTCAGTAAAGAGAGATTAAACCTTATTGAATATGCCGTCAGCCAACGGGCCGCAGAACTGCTGGAAGAGTAGGCATATGGGCAGGCTGATTTTCAAAAGGAATCAGTTCCATGACAAAGCTCCGAAAAGGCGAAGACGTGCCAATGGAAGCGCCGAGAAAAAACTGCGTTTGCCTCGGCTGTAATATCGGTGACATCATGGGGTTTGCAGATGAAAAGTCCGTTTTATGGGACAACCAATATGATATGATAACAGTGAGCTTGGGAGACCGGCTCAGATGGAGAAGCGAGTGGAAGAATCAAATGGTACCATCGTGCACTCAGCCTAAAGCCAAGCATATTGGGAAAAGGAGCATTCCATTATGGATACGTCGATCAAACTAACTCTTAGGGATATTGAGGTCATTATGAAGGCATTGGGCGTTGAGTAATTCCGATTAAAAGGGGTGAGAACCGTATGCGCTGCCCATATTGTGGAAGCCCGGTCGAATCGGATGGTCCGTGGTGGGTGTGTTATTGGTGCGGAAGCAGTTGCGATCCAGAGCCGGTGCGCGAGGCGGAGCAGACGCTGACGCCGCAGATCACATTGACGCTTTCCCTCGTCTATCATGTTGACCTACCCGGAACGTGGAGCGATCTGAAAAAAGCATTGAATCAGATCGCGCCCCAAAACGCTTTGCTCTTGCGGCTGCTCGGAAAAGTGCTGCTGCACCACATCTCAGCCGGGATCCAGCACGCAGGAGCTTTGTCGGACGAGAAAAAAGCGGAGGAACTGCGATCTTTTCTGACTACAACCACTGACCTGAATCTGGGCGAAAACGCAGAAGAGATCATGCGCGATGCCAAATGCGGCGTTTTGTTCCGTAAAGAAGCAGCCCTTTCCGAAACGGACTGCGGCACGTTCTGGACAGAGCTGTCTGCCACGCGCCCGGTGGAGGACTACTACAACAATGTCGAGCCGGACGAGCTGTATGAGCTTTTGCGCGCGTTATCCTCCGTCTATGCTTATTTCGGCGCGGAGCCAGGCGAGGAAGTGGGGGAGGCACAGGGCTATCGGAGGGCGTTGCGGGATGCGTATGACATTCACTGGCAGAACAAGGTGCTGCTGCATCCGGACGCAGAACGGGCGAAACGCCTCTTGGCGCAGGGCAAGTTTCCGGATTACGAGGATATTTGCCGCGAGATTTTGCTGGTCGAATATCCGGAGGAAGTTCCGCATGAGACTGCCGAGGAATTTGATGAGCTGTCGTGGGAACGTGTTCTGGATGATGTATTTACGAGAGACCCGGAAAAGGGGATGGAGATGTGGCGGCGGCTTCTGGACATCGCAGAACCGTCTCTGAAAACCAACGCTAAAACAGCCGAGAAACTGCTTCTGGAATGGGATTGGCTGGATTCTCCAACTGACGATCAGGCGCTTCCGCTTTTGGTCGCGTTGGATGACGAGAGGTTTGTGTCGCAGCTTTTTGAGAGCGCGTTCCTCGGAAGATTGCAGTCCAATGTTCTGGAGATCTGTCTGGATTGTGGGGAGAAAACGCTGGCGCGGCATTGTATGGACCTTGCACTGAAAAATCCCTGTCTGGAGGAGCAGTGGAGGAAACGGTATACACAGGTCCTTGCGGCTGCACCTTCTTCAAAACGCACAAAGCCACCTGCCTGTGCACTTGCAAGAACGCCTGTCAGTACACCGGCAAAGCCGGCTGGCGAAAGCTATTATCAGTTCTGCAATGTGCAGTTCAAGGAGGATGGAGCGGCGTATGCCTATCTGACCGGGGGAATTTCGCTGAAAGCAGGCGATTTTGTAGTCGTTCCGATCGGCGATCATCAAGCAGAAAAGCTTGCTCGGGTGACAGCGGTGTTCGTTTGCAGCACACAGAATGCGCCATATCCGCCGGAGAAGGCGAAATTTGTGCTCCGCAAGTCTGAACGGACAGCCTTTCCGGAACGCACAAAGCCGCAGCATCCTGCTCCGAAGCAGGCAGCCGCGCCAGCACCGACTGAATCGAAGCGCGCAGTGGAGAGATGACAGCGAGTTTATGCTGAAAACCTTCTCGCAGTATTACCCGCCAAGCAGCAATCAGGAACAGACCTTCCATTACGGGAGCGGAGGCAACGATTCTGGCAGCATCCGGGATGACTACGATGATCCCGAAGACCTCTGGGAAGAGAACCAGGATTGGTATGAGGACGAGGATGAAGCGTGGGATGAGTGGGAGAACGGTTAAAGCTTCTGGTCGGCGCAATGTGCAATTTTTATAATAAAGCTTGATCCCACACGCAGGCTGCGTGTGGGATTTTTTGATCTCGATGTTCACTTTTTCAAAAATGACGGAACTGCTTGAAATTCCAAGAAAAATATTTTTCTCGGAAATCCGAAAGAAAGCGAAAAAGTTCTGAAAATGCCTTGCGAAAATATACAGAACAGGACGATAAAACGGACTTTTGAGCAGGCATTCCAAAAGGATTCCATACAGATTCCATAATGACTGGGGCTTGTGCAATTTCACGGAAGTAGGCAGACAACGAAAAAGCCTTGAAATCTCACGATTTCAAGGCTTTTTACATGGTGGAGATAAGCGGGATCGAACCGCTGACCTCATGACTGCCAGAGTTGCGTCCATTTGCTCCCGGCAGAATGAACAAAAAATTCAGGCAAAAAAGATGCGTATTTACGAGCAAATTCATGCTGCGTGAATACACATTTTCTCTATTTTCCAGCCCGTTTCCATACGGGGTAAAATCACGCGGCGTTTTTCTGGGAAAATCCTTGTATTTGCAAGGCTTTTCGGCGTTGCCGCACGGACGAAACTCGGGATTTCGCTGTATCAAGGATACCACACTTGCGTGGATAAATCCAGTGAACTCGTAGTTTAATCGACGGGGATAAATTATGGGATTCCGGGCAGCGGCGCGCATGGGTAATACTCGTGATTTCGGCAATGCGGCGCGTGGACGTTCTATGGGATTTTGAAAACAGGCTGTCCCAGAAAGCAGCAGAGTGAAGCGGCATAAAAGCTGGGATTTCGAAAAAGATGGGCATGACAGCATCCATCATTTTTAACAGTTCACGGCATCATACCCCGCGGACTTGTGGAGGAATCCGGCATGTTCCGCACGCGGCCTGTTGGTGTTGTAGATCAGGAGGGACATTCCTGCATTTTGGCGCGCTGCCGCAGTATGTGCCTGTTCTGGTCATGGAGCTGCTGGATTGGGCAAAGTCCAGTGACCTGCATATGTTGATCCGAAGCTGCGTGTTCCATTATGAACTGGAACTGATCCATCCCTTTGCAGACGGCAATGGCCGCGTTGGACGCCTTTGGCACACGTTGCTGCTCTCCAAATGGAATGGCATATTCGCATGGATGCCGGTGGAGTCCATCATCCACGACCGTCAGCAGGAATACTACGATGCCATCAATGCCAGCAACGATGCAGGCGAGTCCACCGCGTTCATCGAGTTTATGCTCT
>CAKUED010000011.1 GCA_934646005.1 uncultured Oscillospiraceae bacterium | reverse complement strand
CTGAACTTCTCCGCCATGGATCAGTTCAAGACCCTGTGGGAAGAAGGCCGCAAGGGCTGCCTGCCGATCATCTTCAATATCTTTGACAACTTCTACGGCATGGGCGGTCAGACCATGGGCGAGACCATGGCATACGGTATGCCCGCACGTCTTGCCGCCGGCATCACGCCGAGCCAGATGCACGCCGAGCGCGTGGATGGCTGGAATCCGCTGGCTGTCATCGACGCGTACAAGCGCAAGATGGAGCTCATCAAGAACAACGAAGGTCCTGTGTTCCTGGATGTCGTGACGTACCGTCTGGTCGGTCACTCCACGTCTGACCAGAACGCCTACCGCACCAAGGAGGAGATCGAGGATTGGCGCAGCCATGACCCGATCGTGAAGTTCCGTGAGGCGCTGGTCGAGGCGGGCGTTGAGTCCGACGAGTTCTTTGCCAAGCTGCTTCAGGACACCACCGACCGCATGACCATGATCTGCAAGGCTGCCGACGACAAGGAGATCTCTCCGTATGTTGACTTCGACAAGAACCCGGATTACCTTGCAAATCTCATGTTCTCCAACGAGACCCGCCGCTCCATGGGCGCGCCGGATCAGAAGGTCAATGTGACCGGTCCGAAGGAGGACTGCAAGCGTTATGTCGATCTTGCCAAGAAGGAACGCTATGCGTTCGACAAGGACGGCAAGAAGTTCTCCGACATGAAGCTCTACAACATCCGCGACGCGATCTTCGAGCCGATGTTCAACAAGTACTACGAAGATCCCACGCTCGTCGCCTATGGCGAAGATGTGCGTGACTGGGGCGGCGCGTATGCCGTTTACCGTGGTCTGATGGATGTCATCCCGCACTCCCGTCTGTTCAACTCCCCGATCTCCGAGGCCGCCATCGTCGGCACGGCTGTGGGCTACTGCATGTGCGGCGGCCGCGCGGTCGTCGAGCTGATGTACTGCGACTTCCTGGGCCGCGCGGGCGACGAAGTGTTCAACCAGATGTCCAAGTGGCAGGCAATGTCCGCCGGTATCCTCAAGATGCCGATGATCCTGCGTATGTCCGTCGGCGCAAAGTACGGCGCACAGCATTCTCAGGACTGGGTCGCCATCGTCTCCCACATCCCCGGACTCAAGGTGTTCTTCCCGGCTACCCCGTACGAGGCAAAGGGCATCATGCAGGCGGCGCTCAACGGCACCGATCCGTGCATCATCTTCGAGTCGCAGCGTATCTACGGCAAGGGCGAAGAGTTCCACGAGGGCGGCGTTCCCGCGGAAGAGTATGAATGGCAGCCCGGCGCGGTCAACAAGGTCCGCGACGGCAAGGATCTGACCATCCTCACCATCGGCGCAACGCTGTACCGTGCGGTCGATGCGGCGAAGGATCTGAGCGAGAAGTACGGCGTGGAAGCCGATGTCATCAATATGCCGTCGCTCGTCCCGCTGGACTACACCGACATCATCGCTTCCGTCAAGAAGACGGGTCGCGTCGTTCTGGCGTCCGACGCCTGCGCACGCGGCACGTTCCTCAACGAGATCGCGCAGAACATCTCCTCGCTGTGCTTCGACTATCTGGATGCGCCTCCCGTGGTCGTCGGCGCGCGCAACTGGATCACCCCGCCGCATGAGTTCGATAAGTACTTCTTCCCGTATGCCGAGTGGATCATCGACGCGGTCAACGCCCGTCTGCTGCCGCTCAAGGGCTATGAGAGCAAGACCACTCCGAGCGATGACGAGGTCATCCGCCGCAACAAGCTGGGTGTGTAATGAAAGAGTTACAGAAGATCCGCGCCATCGTATTTGACCTGGACGGAACGCTTCTGGATACATTGCCGGATATTGGCGCAGGCAGCAACGCTGCCCTGCGCCATTCCGCCTTGCCGGAGCGTTCTCTCGCCGTGTACCGCAAGCTCGTCGGCAACGGCATCCGCGTGCTCATCCGCCGCGCCGTCCCGGAGGGGACGCCGGACGATGTGTATGAGCAGACGCTGGCGTATTACCTGCAATATTATCCTGAGCACTGCACGGTGCACACCAAGTTCTACCCCGGCATCGAGCAGATGCTCGCCACGCTGAAGAGCGCGGGCTACCTGCTCGGCGTGCTGTCCAACAAAACGGAAAAGACCGCCGTGCGCATCATTGATCATTTCTTCCCGCGCAGCCCGTTTCAGCTCGTTTGGGGCAACAACGGCGTGCGCCCGCTGAAGCCCGATCCCTCCGCCGGGAAGCTCCTGTGCGAGGAGCTGGGCGTTTCGCCAGACGAACTGATGTACGTCGGCGACGGCGACACCGACATGGAGTTTGCGTCCCGCAACGGCTTTTTTGCCGCGGGCGTGACGTGGGGCTACCGTGACCGCGAGGTTTTGACGTCCTGCGGCGCGGACGCGCTGGTAGACAGCGCAGACCAGCTCCCGAAGCTGCTTGGTTTGTAAAAAAATCACCTGTGCCGCCGGCACAGGTGATTTTTTTATTCCGCTGCGCTGCTGCGCGCGATGCGGCGGATGAGCAGGGTGATGCACCACAGACCTGCCAGACCGACCAGCGCGTACACCACGCGGCTGACGCTCGCGGTCTGCCCGCCGAAGATCCATGCAACAAGGTCAAAGCGCGCAAAGCCGACCAAACCCCAGTTGACCGCGCCGATGATGACCAGGATCAATGCCAGAATATCCATAAAAAGTGCCTCCTTTCGCGCGAACTTCGTGCGAGATTAGTATGCGCGGCATTTTGGCGCATATCCCGGCAAAACCGTAAAAATTCTGGTTGCTTTTGCCGCAAAACGATGTATAATAAACATAGAATCTGCAATATTTTTAGGCAGCAAAACTTTTTTTCAGTTTCGCACGGCGAAAGGGGATTTTCCGATGTATATTACCTGTTTGGATCTTGAGGGCGTTCTTGTCCCGGAGATCTGGATCGCGTTTGCAAAAGCCAGCGGCATCCCGGAGCTCACGCGCACCACGCGCGACGAGCCGGACTATGACAAGCTCATGCGCTGGCGGCTCGGCATTCTGAAAGACCACGGTCTAGGCTTAAAAGAAATCCAGGACGTGATCGCCACCATCGACCCGCTTCCCGGCGCGCGGGAGTTTATGAACGCGCTGCGCGAGCAGGGGCAGGTCGTGATCCTGAGCGACACGTTCGAGGAATTTGCAAAGCCGCTCATGCGCAAGCTCGGCTACCCGACCATTCTCTGCAACAGCCTCGTCGTTGCGCCGTCGGGCGAGATCACCGATTTTACCATGCGCTGCGAGCACTCCAAGCTCACCACCGTCCGGGCGCTGCAATCCATCGGCTACAAGACCATCGCCGCGGGTGACAGCTACAACGATCTGGACATGATCCTGAACAGCCACGCAGGCTTCCTCTTCCGCAGCACGCAGAAGATCAAGGACGACTATCCGCAGCTCGCGGCTTACGAAGAATATGACGATCTGCTCGGCGCGATCTGCCGCGCACAGGTCTGAATAGATACGCAGCACAAAATATCGATAGAAAGGTGTTAATACTATGAACGCATTTTTACCGGCTGATATTCTGATGCCCAAGACCGACAGTATGGAGAAGTGGGCGGTCATCGCCTGCGACCAGTTCACCTCCGATCAGGCGTACTGGGATCGCGTCCGCAAGAACGCGGAGGGCGCCGTGTCCACCATCAACCTCATCCTGCCCGAGGCGGAGCTCGGCACGGAGAAGGAAGCGGAGCACACCGCCGTCATCAACGCCACGATGAAGCGCTACATGGACGAGGACGTGTTCACGACCTATCCGAACAGCTTTGTCTACGTCGAGCGCCAGCTTGAAAACGGCTCGATCCGCGAGGGTCTGGTCGGCATGGTCGATCTGGACGCTTACGACTATTCCACCGGCGCGACCAGCGCCATCCGCGCCACCGAGCGCACCGTTGCCGAGCGTATCCCGCCGCGTCAGCGCGTCCGCCGCGACGCGCCCATCGAGCTGCCGCACATCCTTATGCTCTGCGACGATCACGACAAAAAGCTCATCGAGCCGATCGGCGCGAAGAAGGACAGCCTGAAAAAGCTCTATGACTTCGACCTCATGGAGGGCGGCGGTCATATCGCCGGCTGGCTCGTAGAAGGCAAGGACGTTGACGAGTTCAACAAGGCGCTCGCCGACTACACCGCCACCGTGGGCGAAAAGTACAAGGGTCTCAAGGGCGTTCCCATGGTGTTCGCCGTGGGCGACGGCAACCACTCTTTGGCTACTGCCAAGAGCTGCTATGAAGAGCTCAAGAAGAACCATCCGGGCGAGGATCTCTCCAACCATCCGGCGCGCTACGCGCTCGTGGAGCTCGAAAACATCCACGATCCGGCGCAGGTCTTTGAGCCCATCCACCGCGTGATCTTCAAGACCGACACCGAAAAGCTGCTCGCCGCGCTCCAGAAGGACGCGTGCGCCGAGGGCGGATTCCCGGTGCAGTGGTACACGAAGGACGCCTCCGGCACGGTGTATCTTGACCGCGCCAAGAGCGAGCTGGCGGTCGGCGTGCTCCAGGGCTTCCTCGATGATTACCTGAAGGACAACGCGGGCGAGATCGACTACATCCATGACGACGACGCGCTCATCAGCCTCGCAAAGCAGGACGGCGCGATCGGCTTCCTGCTGCCCGCGATGGAAAAGAGCCAGCTCTTCCGCGGCGTCATCGCCGACGGCATCCTGCCGCGCAAGACGTTCTCCATGGGTCACAGCCGCGAAAAGAGATACTATCTGGAAGGCAGAAAGATCAAGTAATGCAGACGATCACTGAAAGCGCTTTCGCAAAGCTGAATCTGACGCTGGACGTGCTGGCAAAGCGCGCCGACGGCTATCACGACATCCGCTCCGTCGAGCAGACCATTTCGCTGCGCGACGATGTGGTCATAAGCATCGGAACGAACGCGCCGTGGGCGCTGCACTGCTACCGCGAGCGGCTTTCGTCCGACGATACGCGGGAGAGTGTTCTGGAAACGGACGGCTTCCCGCAGGATTCCGACAATCTGGCGTGGCGCGCGGCGGAGGCGTTTTTCCTGCGCACCGACCTTGACCCGGAGGGCTTGGAGATCTTTATCAACAAGCGTATCCCGACGCAGGCGGGTCTCGGCGGCGGCAGCGCCGATGCGGCGGCGGTTTTGCGCGCGCTCAACCGGCATTATGGCGCGCCGCTGAGCTTGCCCGCGCTGTGCGAGCTGGGCGGGACGGTCGGCTCGGATGTGCCGTTCTGCACGCTGTGCGGCACAGCGGTGGTCGAGGGCCGCGGCGAGCTGCTGCGCCCGCTGCCGCCCGCGCCGGAGATGTTTTTCGTCATCTGCAAGCCGGATTTCTCCGTCTCCACGCCCGAGCTGTATCGGAAATTCGACGAGACTGTGCCGGAAAAGCGCCCGGATCACAAGGTCATGCTGTCGAACCTGCAAAAGGGGCAGCTCCTTGGCATCGGCGGCAGCCTGTGTAATGTGTTTGAACCGCTCGTGATGCAGGAGCATTTCGACATCAACTACATCAAGTCCATGATGATCACCTATGGCGCTTACGGCGCGCAGATGACCGGCAGCGGCTCGGCGGTGTTCGGCATTTACGACTCGTTTGAGTACGCGACCGTCGCGTGCACCATGCTGCGCGAGCGCTACCAGAACATTTATCTGGCGACCACCGTATAAAAAACGGTATAAGAATCAAAAATACCGCCCATACTTGCAGTAATTCTGCGAATATGGACGGTGTTTTTATGAAAAAACGGATCATTCCACTTATTTTGACGGCGCTTTGTGTACTTACGCTCATCACCGGCGCGGTGCTCGCGCAGCAGCAGCGGATACTTGCCGACAAGCTCATTCGGCTGCACGTTGTGGCAAATTCCGACTCACAGTACGACCAGATGGTCAAGCTGCGCGTGCGGGATGCCGTGCTGGACGAGACACAGCGGTGGCTCTCCGGCGCGGACGACCCCGCCGCTGCGCTGGCGGAGCATCTGGGCGAGATCGAGGCGGCGGCAGGGCAGACGCTCCGCGCCTGCGGCAGTGGGGAGACGGTCTCGGTTCGGCTGCAAAACGAACTGTTTTCGCGCCGCGATTACGAGACGTTTTCGCTGCCGTCCGGCGTGTACCGCACGCTGCGCGTGACCATCGGCAGCGGCGCGGGGCACAACTGGTGGTGCGTCGTGTTCCCGGCACTGTGCATGAGTGCGAGCAGTGATGAGCTGGAGCAGGCGGCGGAGGCGGCAGGCATCACGGACGGTGAGCTGCGCCTCATCACCGAGGACGGCGCAGCGTACAAATTAAAGTTTCGAACGGTGGAGCTGTTCGAGAAAATCAGAGAATTTTTAGCGGTCAGCCGTAGCTGACCGTTTTTTTGTACACCGTTTTGTGGTATACTGAAGAAAAAGATCGAAAGCGGTGATCGAATGCTGAAAATTCTCTGCGGACCTGACCGGCTGGAAAATACTGACCGCCTGATCGGGACGATCTGCCGGCGTGCGCAGGACGGCATGAGGGGACAGATCCTCATCGTGCCGGAGCAGTTCTCACACGAAGCGGAGCGCACGCTCTGCCGCGCCGGGGGCGACGCCATCAGCCGCTATGCGGAGGTGCTCAGCTTTTCGCGGCTGGCAGGGCGGGTATTTTCGCTTTATGGCGGCGTGAGCGAGGAATACTTAGACGGCGGCGGGCGGTTTTTGACGGCGTACCGCGCCGTCTGGCAGGTGCGCGAGCAGCTCAAATGCTACGCCGCCGTGAGCATCCGCCCGGAATTTTTGCAGCAGCTCGCCGCGATGATGGAGGAATTTCTCTCCGATGATCTCACGGCGGATGCGCTGCGCGCTGCCGCCAAACAGCAGCAGGGGCAGTTTGCGCAAAAGCTCGAGGAGCTCGCACTGCTGTATGAGAGCTATCTATCCGTCTGCAAGGGCAGCCGCAGTGACCCGGTGATGCGCCTGTCACGCCTTGCGGAGCTGCTGCGGCAGGAGGATTACGCGGCGGAGCGGCTGTTTTACCTGGACGGCTTTTCGGATTTTACGGCGCTGGAGCTTCAGCTTGTGGAGACGCTGCTGCGGCAGGGACGCGAGGTACAGATTGCGCTGCGCACCGACTGCTCGCAGCGCGCGATCTTCCGCACGGCGAGTGGGACGCTGCGCGTGCTGCAAAAAATGGCGGCGCGCTGGAATGTGCCGGTGGAGGTCGAAACGCTGGGAGCGTGTGCCGCGCGCTCTGAGGCAATGCGCCACGCGCTGTCCAACCTGTTCACCGCCGCCGCGCCGGAATTTTCGCAGCCGTGCGGCATGACGCTCCACACGGCGGACACACCCGCGCTGGCGTGTGCGTGGGCGGCGCGGCGCGTGCGGGAGTTGACGCGGCAGGGGCTGCGTTACCGCGATCTTTGCATCGCCGTGACTGACCGCGCGGCGTATGAAGCCGATTTGCGCGACCTGTTTGCGCGCGCGCAGATCCCGGCGTATTTTACCGGCAGCGCCGATATTCTGCGCCAGCCGGTGCTGTCGGCGCTTCTGTGCGCGCTGCGCGCGGCGGTGCGGCTGGAATATGACGACGTGCTGCGCTACCTCAAATCGCCGCTCTCGCCGCTGGATCTCGACGCGTGCGACGCGCTGGAGCGCTACGCGAATTTCTGGCAGGTGGACCGCACGGTCTGGCTGGATGTGTGGACGATGCACCCGGCAGGCTTCGGCGCGGCGTGGGATGATGACGCGCGCGCGCAGCTCGAACAGCTCGATCTTTGGCGCAGCGTGGCGATGCAGCCGCTGGCGGCGCTGCGAAAAGGTTTACATAACTCTAAAAATACAGATGAAATGCTGCGCGCCGTTGCTGCGTTTCTGGACGCGGTCGGGCTGCGGCAGACGCTTCAGGAGTCGGCGGACGAGCGCAATCTTGCCGGGGACGCGCAGGCAGCGCAGCAGCTTCGGCAGCTCTATGAGGTCATTTTGAGCGCGCTGGAGCAGATGGACCTGGTGCTCGGCGACGTGCCGATGCAGGAAGATGCGTTTTTGCAGACGCTGCGGATGCTGCTGGCGCAGTATCAGGTCGGTACGATCCCGGCGTGCGTGGACGAGGTGCAGATCGGCGCGGTGGAGGACTTTCGCGCGGGGCGCGCGCGGGTGCTGCTCGTGCTGGGCGCGGACGAAGGGATGCTCCCGGCATTTCATCCGGCGGGCGGACTGCTGACCGATGAGGAGCGGCAGCGGCTGCTGTCGCTGGGGCTGACGCTTGCGCCGGCGCAGTTTGACCGATTTGAGCGCGAGATCGGCGGCGCACACGCGGCGCTGTCGCTGCCGCTGGACGCGCTGGAGCTGTGCTGCTGCGGCGAGCCCGCGCAGGTATTCGATCAGCTCGCGCGGCTGTTTCCGAACGCGCCGCGCACGACGTCGCAATCATATCCGTTCCTGCCCGACGCGGCAGACGCCGCCGCGTGCGCCATCCGCACAGGGCAGGCGGAGGCGTCGCTTTCGCCCGTTGTGCAGCAGGCGATGTTTGATCTCAAAAAACGGGCGGAGCACCGCTTTTCGCCGCTTTCCAAGTCGGCTGTTCAGGGGCTTTACGGCGCGGAGCTGCGCCTGTCCGCCTCGCGCATTGACCGCTTTGCGGCGTGCCGCTACGCGTTTTTCCTCAGCGATGGGCTGAAAGCCAAGCCGTGGAAGCGCGCGAAATTTGACGCGCCGGTGTTCGGTACATTCGTGCACTATGTGCTCGAATGCACGCTGCGCGAGCTTCAGCCGCTCGGCGGTCCGGCGGCGGTGGACGATGCGCGCCTGCACGAGACGGCGCAGCGGCACGCTGAAAATTATGTAAACGAATTTATGCCCGATCTTGCCGCGCGCGGCAACCGCTCGTCGTACCTCTTCCGCCGCAATTTTGACGAGGTCATGCAGGTGGTGGATGATGTGGCGCGCGAGCTGCGCCTGTCTGATTTTTCTGCACGCGACATGGAGCTTTCGTTCCATGACGGCGGGTCGCTGCCTGCGGTGCGCGTGGACGGAAGCGCCGGGCGGTGCGTCATTTCCGGCTCGGTCGATCGCGTCGATCTCTATGAGCGAGGCGGGCGCTATTACTGCCGCGTGGTGGACTACAAGACGGGCGTGAAGGATTTTGACTACGCCGGTGTGCTCTGCGGTGAGGGGCTTCAGATGCTCATCTACCTCTTTGCGCTGCGCAGGTTTGGCGCGGACTATTATGGTAAACCTGTTGAGCCGGTTGGCGTTCTCTATGTCCCGGCGCGCGCCGCGATGGAGCGTGTCGATCCCGGCGCGGACGAGAAAAAGATCGAAGCCGTGCGTGCCGCGAACCGGCGGCGCAGCGGACTGGTCATCGACGACGAAGCGCTGCTGCACGCGATGGAGCGGCAGGAGCAGCCGGAATATCTGCCCTGCAAGCGGCAAAAGAGCGGACTCACCGGCGATGTCGCCAGCCGCACGCAGTTTTCGGAGCTGGAGCGCTTTGTGCAGGACAAGATCGCAGGCATGACCGACGAAATTTTCGGCGGCAATGTCACGCCGAATCCCATCGTGCGCGGACCGCAGGTGTCGAGCTGCCAATTCTGCGACTATTACGCCGCGTGCCACCGCGACCTTGGGCAGCAGGAGGCGCGCCCGATCCGCAAGGTGAGTGCCGAAAAATTCTGGACGCAGGTCGAAGGAGGTGCGGACCATGGCTGAGATCATTCTGACGCCCGCGCAGCAGGCGGTCGTGGAAAATTCCGGCGGCGCGCTGCTCGTGTCCGCCGCGGCGGGCTCTGGCAAGACGCGCGTGCTCGTTGACCGCGTGCTGCGGCTGGTCTGCGACGAAGAGCGCCCCGCGAATGTGGACGATTTTCTCATCATCACCTACACAAAGGCAGCCGCGGCGGAGCTGCGCGGAAAAATCGCGCAGGAGCTGGCGAAGCGTCTGGCGCGCGACCCGGAAAACCGCCACTTGCAGCGGCAGACCACGCGCCTTGCCATGGCGCAGATCTCCACGGTGCACGCGTTTTGCGCCGCGATCCTGCGCGAATACTGCCATATTTTAGACCTTCCGGCGGATTTTCGCGTGGCGGAGGAGCAGGAGTCGGCGGCGCTGCGCCAGCAGGCGCTGGACGGCGTTTTGAACGAGTGCTACGAGCAGTGTTTGGACAGCGCGGATTTCCGCGCGCTCATCGACCAGCTCGGCTATGGGCGCGACGACCGGCGGTTGGGCGATATTTTGCTGCGCGTATACGACGCGGCGCGCTGCCGCGTCGATCCGCAGGCGTGGATGGCGCGCTGCGAGGCAGCGTCTGCGGGAGACGCCGCCGGGGCGGAGGAGACAGTCTGGGGCGCGTACCTCATCGCGGAGTATCGCGGTGTGCTGCAAAGCGCGCAGCGCGCACTCGCGCGGGCGCTGGAGCAGATGCAGTACGATGCTGTGCTGGCGGAAAAATACGCGCCGACGTTCACGCAGAATCTGGAGAGCGTCGCCGCGCAGTTGGAGCTTTCCACATGGGACGAGCTTGCGGCGCAGCCCGCTATGGATTTCGGCAGACTCCCGCAGGCAAGAAATGTGGAGGACGCGGCGCTGAAAGAACGTGTGCAGGCAAGCCGCAAGGCGTGCCTGGAGAGCATCCGCAAGGCGCAGAGCTGGTTTTACGCGCCGTCGGAGACGGTGCTGCGCGATTTGGAAAGCTCCTGCGCCGCGACGCGCGGGCTGATGGACGTGCTGCGCCGCTTTGACGCGCGCTACACGCAGGAAAAGCGCCGCCGCAAGCTGCTGGATTTTTCCGATCTGGAGCACGAGAGCATCCGCCTGCTCACGCAGCGCGGCACAACGCTGCCTACGGCGGCGGCACGGGAGATCGCCGCGCGGTATCGTCAAATCCTTGTGGATGAATATCAGGACTCGAACGCCGTGCAGGAGCGCATTTTTGAGGCGGTGTCGCAAAACGGCGAAAACCGCTTTATGGTCGGCGACGTGAAGCAGTCGATCTACCGCTTCCGTCTGGCTGACCCGGGGATTTTCCTCGAAAAGTATAATAGTTATGTAAACTATCAGGATGCCGCGCCGGGGCAGCCGCGCAAGATTTTACTCAGCGACAACTTCCGCTCCCGGCAGCAGATCGTGGACTGCGTGAACGACGTATTTTCGCTCGTGATGTGCCGTGAGGCAGGGGAGCTGGACTACACCGAGCAGGAGGCGCTGCGCTGCGCGCGCGCGTTCCCGGACACGCCGCAGCCGAAGATCGAGCTGCACTGCATTGATCTGAAGAATGCGGCGCCGCTGGACGACGAGTCGCCGCAGAAAAACGCGCAGGAGGCGGAGTTCGTCGCCGCGCGCATCGAACGGCTGCTGGCGGAAAAAACACCCATCACTGACGGCGCGGGCACGCGCCCGGTCACGCCGGACGACATTGTGATTTTGCTCCGCTCGCCGGGAAATGTGGCGCACCTGTACAGTGCGGCGCTTGCGCGGCGGCACATCCCGTGCGTATGTGACCGCAGCGGCGACGTTTTGCAGACCACCGAGGTCGAGGTGCTCTGCGCACTGCTGCGCGTGGTCGATAACCCGCATCAGGACATCCCGCTCGTCACGGCGCTCGGCAGCGCGGTGTTCGCATTTTCGCCGGATGAGCTGGCGCTGCCGCGCACAAGATCGCGCAAGGGCGACTATTTTGACGCGCTGCGCGCGTGCGCGGGGGAGTCGGAAAAATACCGGCACTTTCTCGCGTGGCTCGCAGAGCTGCGCACGCTTGCCGGGCGCGCCACGCTGCGGGAGCTGGTGGACGCGATCTTGCGCACGACGCAGCTGGAAAGTGTGTTTGCCGCGCTGCCGGACGGCTTGCAGCGCGTGCAGAATCTCGCGGCGCTGCGCGCGTATGTGGATCGCTATGAGGAAATCTCCGACGGCGGGCTGTCGGGTCTGAACGCAAGTCTTCAGCAGATGCGCGAGCGCGGCACGGCGCTGCCGCCGCTTGGCGGCGAGACCTCGTCCGGCGCGGTGCGGATCATGAGCATTCACCGCTCCAAGGGGCTGGAATTTCCCGTGGTGTTCCTCGCAGACCTCTCGCGGGAGTTCAACCTGAAGGACACGACGCAAGCCGTGCTCGTGGACGAAGAGCTGCTGATCGGCATGAATGTGGTCGATACCGCGCAGCGCAGCTACTATCCGAGCGCCGCCAGGATGGCGATCGCGCGGCATATGACGCAGCAGGCGGTGTCGGAGGAGCTGCGCGTGCTGTACGTCGCCATGACGCGCGCGCAGGAAATGCTGATTATGTCGTGCTGCTCCGGCAAATTCCAATCCATCCTCAAAAAGTGTGCCGAGTCGCTGAGCGTGCCGCTGCGCCCGGAGGTCTCGGCGGCGGCACGGCGACCGATCGACTGGATCTTGCTGGCGGTGCTGTGCCGGACCGAGGCGGGGGAGCTGTTTTCTCTCTGCGGCGCGAGCGAATGCAGCAGCGTGCGGGAAGATCCGTGGGTCATCCGCCTGTATCGGCCCGACCGCCTTGTGCGTCCGGGGAAGCCGGTCGATGACAGCACGCCGCAGCCGGAGCAGGTGACGGCTGAGTATCTGCCGCCGGAGTACGCGCACACCAGCGTGGCGGGCGTGCCGTCCAAGCTGACGGCGACGAGCCTGAAGGGGCGTCTGCCTGACGCCGAGGCGGCGGAGCGCGCGGCGCAGACGGACTCCGTCTCGCGCCCGGACTGGCGAAAGCCGGAGTTTTTGCAGCGCGGCGCGCCCCTGACTGGACGTGAGCGCGGCAGCGCGACGCATTTGTTCATGCAGTATGTGCGCTACGAGGCGTGCCGTGACGAAGCGGGCGTGCGCGCGGAGCTGGAGCGGCTGGTGCGCGAACGGTTTTTGACGCCGCAGCAGGCGGAGGCGGTCGAACCGTCGCGCATCGCGCGGCTGTTTGAGAGCGCGCTCGGCAGGCGCATTTTGCAGGCGGAGGAACTGCACCGCGAGTTTAAGTTTTCGCTCCTGATGGACGCGGCGGCGTATTTTCCGCAGGCGGCAGGGGAGCAGGTCATGCTGCAGGGCGTGGTGGACTGCTTCTGGATCGAACGCGGGGAACTCGTCATCGTGGACTTCAAGACCGACCGGCTGCGCGACGGCGCGCAGGCGCGCGCCTTGGAATACGCTCCGCAGGTGCACGCCTATGCACAGGCGCTCGCGCGCATTTGGCAGCGCCCCGTGCTGGAATGTATTTTGTATTTCTTCGACACCGGCGAGGCGGTTTCTCTATAAGTTAAAAAATCCCCCGGATGCAGCTGCATCCGGGGGATTTTACTGCCTTAATTGTCACTTTTTCAGGTAACGGCGGAGCACTGCGGCAATCTCGGCGCGTGTGGCTGTGCCCTGCGGATCAAGGCGCTTGCCGGGCTTGCCGGTGAGGATGCCGCTCGACACCGCCCAGCGCATGGCGTCCTTTGCCCAGGTCGAAACTTGATCCGCGTCGTTAAAGTCCGCAAGGCTGCGGCTCGGTTCGACGGCGTCGCCGGAATACTGCGCGTAGCGGCAGAGCATCGCGGCAAACTGCTCGCGCGTGACGGGCGCGTTCGGGGCGAATGTGCCGTCGCCAAAGCCGCGCACGATGCCGTTTTCATCCGCCCATGCGACAGCGTCTGAGTACCACTGACTGCCTGCCACGTCGGTAAAGCGGCTGTCCGCATCTGCCTTCGGCGAGCCGTCCATGCGCCACAGGACCGTCGCTATCATGGCGCGCGTCGTGCTGGCGTAGGGGCTGAACGTGCGCTTGGCTGTGCCCTTTAACAGCCCTTCGCTATGCGCGAACAGGACATCCTCATAGAACCAGTCACTCTCCAAAACATCGCGGAACGGGTTCTCCGCCGCTTCCTCCGCGCGTTTGCTGCTGCCGGTGCTGCCGCCGGACGGGGACGAGGGATTTTCGGGCGGCGTCCACTGCTCGCGGGGGGTGACGATGACCGCCGCCGGGTCGGAAGTGTTGCCCGCCGTGTCCTGCGCGGTGACGCTGCTAAGCAGCGCCTCAAAGCCTGCCGTCTCGGTCGGGTCAGCGCCGGAGTTTTTGGGGAGCGTGCCGGGGATCGTGAAGCGACCATATTCGTCCGCCGTGGCGGTCAGCGCGGGGCTGGTGTCCAGCGCGACGGTGAGACCCGGCTCGGTCGTGCCGGTGACGGTGTATTTGCCGGTGTTCGGGTCGGCGGCGACGTTGCTGGAATCCAGCGTCACGACGGGCGCGAGATCGTCCAGCGTCAGGCGGAGGTAATAATCGGTGATGTCGCTGCCGTCCGTCACGCGCAGGCGGACGCGCCCGCTGCGCTCGATGAGGGCTTTGCCGTCGGCATCCGCGGTGACTTCGCCGTCAGCACTGACCATAAACCTCCCCGTGCCGGGTTCGGGCGTGACCTCGACGGTGAAGCTGCCGCCATAGCCGTCGATGGTAAGCAGCGTGCCATCCGGCAGCTCGCGGAACGTCAGCGTGCCGTAGCCATTTTCGCCGTCCAGCGTGACCGATTGACCGCTTGTCGTGGTCACGGTGATCGCCTTCGGCGTGTATTTCGGCAGGTTCGTCGGAGCGGATTCCGCTGCGCGGCTGTAGTAGCGCACGTCCAGATGATCCTCGCCGCCGCTGGCGTTCGCGTCGGTCTTGAAGGCTTCGACCGCCGCGTAGTAGTTGACGTTTGTCGGCGCGTCGTCGTAGCTTTCGCCCGTCGAGACGTCCTTTCCGTGCACAGTGGGCGCGGCGCGGAGGCTGAGCGTGCTGCCGGACTTTGCGGCGGCGGGTTCTGCCGTAGAGCCGAAGTCGGCGTTCAGCAGCTCATAGGGCACGCCTGCCTGCTTCCACTCGCCGCCGTCCTCGTAGTAGAGCGTCACACGGTAGCCGTCGGCATCGTCAACTTCCGTCCAGCTCGCGGTCAGCGTCTCATTGCCGGTGGCGGTCAGGGTCACGTTCGCCGGGGCGTCGGGGGTGAGGGTGTTCGTGTAGGAATAGGTGCTGGGGGAGACTTTGGTGTCCACCGTGACCCAGCTCGTTTCCTCTTCGCCGTCGCCGTTAAAATCGCCGACGACCTTTTCTACCAGCATCGCCGTCAGGTAGTAGTCGCCCGTGGGCGCGAGCGAGCCTTTGGTGGGGACGTCGATGCCGAACGGCGCGGTCTCGTCCATGCCCAGATAGTAGTGCTCGCCGGAGAGGTCGCGCGCGGTGTCAAAGTAGTAGCGGATGGCGTATTCCTTGCCGTCGCGCGGATGGAGGACGGTGGAAAGATCGCTATCCAGGGTCGTGGGCAGGGCAGAGGCGGAGAGGACGTAGGTAAAATCGCAGTCCGCTTCCACGGTGAAGATCTGCGCGCTTGCCGCGCTCATGTCGGTGGCGACGTACAGCCCCGCGCCGCGGTCTTCGTCGCTTATCTCCACGCAGTTCGCGGTCTGCCAGTTCGTGAACTCGCTGCCGCTTACCTCCGAGTCGATGAGCGTCTGCTCACTGCCGTCCGGCAGGATGATCTTGAGACCTTCGCGCAGCTCCGCGACGGTGTGACCCGTTGCCGGGAAGATTTGCAGGATCAGATTGTCGGCGTTTTGATTGGACGGGGACGTGATCCTCTCGCTGTAGCGCCCATCCGTGCCCTGCACGGCGTACAGCGCGGGCGCGTCCTGCGCCTCGATGTCAAACAGGCTGTTTTCCAGCACGGCGATGCCGATCTGCTCGCCGGTCTCATCGTCGATGCAGAGGTAAACATCGTCTGCCAGGGATCGCGCCGCCGTGCGGCTGCCGCTGATGAACCAGTTGTTCTTGTTGATCTCATCCTCCAGCGACCAGCCGGAGTTGATGTCCTTAAACAGGTGGAACGCGCCGCCAATGTGATTCGGCAGGACGTAGAACACACGCCAGTGCGTTTTCCAGAGGTTGCCGGTGTGCGACAGACCGCCGTAGATGCTGAGGTTATCCCACGCCTGCTCGGCAGCCTCCGAGATCGTCGTGCCGCCGGACACCGGGATCGCCGTCTGCCCGCCGAGGATGAAGTTGGCGCTCGCGCCCGCCAGCGTCTTGCCCGCGAGCTTGCCGAAGCTGACCTTGCCGATGCGCTGCGGGACTTTCACGGTGGCTGTAATGCTGCCGCGGCTGTCAAGCTGTAAATGTGCCCAGCTCGGGTCTTTGTAGTCGTCGAGACCGCCGAACATACTCGCCTCGACCTCAGTATCCACACCGAAAAGTTCGTTGTTCTTCGGCAGCTTGAGATTCAGCCCCATGCCGCCGCCCGCGCGCAGACCCGTGTAGGTCCTGCCGAGGTAGTCGCGCTTTTCGCCGGTGAGGCGGAGGTACATCTTGAACTCGTCGATGACATCCACCTCAGCGATCTCGATGTCCGTCCCGGCGTATTCCAGATAGCTCGGACCGAGCGTGACGTGCGCGCGTCCTTTCAGCACCTTCACATAATCGCCCGCCACGGTGAGCTTGAGGCGGATGGGCGGAATGGCGATGAAGTCGCCGTTGATGGTGTCCGCCAGACCGTCAAAGCCGCCGCCGCCACCGCGGATGAACGACGTGGGTACGGGCGGCGCGATGGGGATGCCCGGCTGCACCGCGAGGAAGAAATAGAGCTTATTCGGCGCAAGCCTGCCGTTATTCAGCCGCTTGAGCTCCAGATTTGCCTCCGTTTCAAACAGGTCGAAGGCGTTCACTTCCAGCGAGAAGTCGTAGACCTCCTCGCCGTCAAACGTGTTGATGTTCGCCTCAATTTCAAACAGGTCAAGACCCACCAGCGAGCCGCTGTCGATCTTGCCGCTGGCGGCGATGCCGTTCTGCTCAAACTCGATCTTGCCGTCTGATTTTTTCTTCGGACCGTAGCCCAGCGCGTCGAGTTTCACCAGCGCGCTGTCGCAGTTGAACACCAGGTCCAGCCCCATCTGACCCGTGAGGACGATGTTGCCGTCGGATTTGAGCTGAATATCGGTGATGCGGCTCGTGACCTGCGGGATGTCGATGAACACAAGCACGGAGTTTTTCTCCGGATCGATGTCCGAAAGCGCCAGGATGCCTTCATCGTCCACGATCAGCTTCGGTGCGGGGACGGTGTTGTTCTGCGCCCAGTAGAGCTTGAACGTGGGCGTCGAATACTGCACCATGTTCGACGCGTCAAAGCCGGTGAGCAGACCGTTTTCGTCCACCTTCACGCGGAAATGGTCGCTTGCCGTCCATGTTGCGGTGATGGTGGGGGTGAGCGCGACGGCGCGGTTCGTAAATTCGTAGTATTTGTTGCCTTTATCGTCGGTTTTCGCCTCAAAATTGCCGCGCAGCGTGTAAAGCGGCTCGCCGTATTGCTGTTTGAGCTTCGCGGCGATCACGTCATCGGTCTGCGCGGCAACGACCGTGCCGTCCTCCGACGCGTACAGTCCCAGCTTGCTTGCGTCCTGCGGGATGGTGACGGCGTCGGGCGCGGTGAATTTGGGATCGTCCGTCACGTCCTCATATTTTCCGTACACGTCGCGGAAACCCCAGACGTGCATCGTGCTGTAGAAATAGCCTTGCGTGTCCCAAGCCGGACCGAGCTTGGCAGTGCTTCCTTCGGTGCTCAGGCAGTCCGCCGCCGCGTCGTAGGCAGCATAGAGCACCGGCTGCACGTCATTTGCGCGTCGGACGGCTTCGTGCTCTGCCAGCACGAACGGGCTGTCCACGCCGTAGCTGTCGGAGTAAAATTCGGAAATTTCGCCCGCGCCGTACCGACCCGCGAGCTTCGTCCGGCCAAGACCCGCCGTGATGTCGGTGCTCACGGCTTTGAGGATCGTTTCGCCGTCGGCGGTCTCTTTATAGGCGCGGCTCAGCTTGACGTGCGCGGCGTTTGCCTCCGCGCGGGCGTGCCCCATGCGGGAAAAACCGTGGTAGTCCTCATAATAGCGGAACACGAAGTTTGGCATTTTGTCGAGCGCCACGCCGCCAGGACCCCACCACGCCTGGGAGACGACCGCGTAGGTGCGGCTTCCCGCAGGATCGTCGGCATTTTCCGGGAGCACGCCGTCGGTCACGCCGTCACCGAGTTTTACGATGTAGTAGGAGATGTAGCAGGTGATCTCCGGGTCGCCCGCAGCGTAGCCGCTGAACGTGCAGCGGACAGTCAGGGAGCTCTCCGGCGGCATCACGCCTATGGTGTAGTTGTCAAAGCCCGGTTCATTTTTGGGGTCGATGACCTCCATTTTTTCGAGCTTCAGCTCCTTCTGCGTGCTGCCGGTCTGGAGTGTGAAGCGCGCCTGCTCATAAACACCAAGCGCGATGGAGTCGATGGTATACGCCTGATGGTGATAGCGGGCGGAGTTCGTGACCGACCTGCCCGCGTGCGGGCCGTCGATCGCCAGATAGAACTCGATGCCCTCGCCGCCGGCGAGCTTCATCGACCAGATCTGCGAGCCCTGATTGCTGCCCTCCAGCTTGGTGGTCACAGGCAGCGCACGGCTGGCAAGCGACCGATCGGCGATGCCGCCGAGGTAGGCGAGCACCTGCACCGGCAGCAGCGAGAGCGTCAGCACCAGCGCCAGCAGCAGGCACAGCAGTCGTTTTTTCATAAGAAAGCCCCTCCTTTTTCCTTCGGTTTTGCACGTTCCTTCTCAACGATATTATAGCAGAGACGCACCCTACCCACATCACCCGTTCGGGTAGTATTTTGGAGAACGCCGGGGCGCTCCGCATAAAGCGACCCGGCGCTTGCTTACCGCAGCATTTCAATGAGGCGGCTGCGGCGGTCAATGTTCATTTTCTGGAACGCGTTTTTGAGGTGGTGCTTGACGGTGTTTTCCGAGATGTGCAGGTGCTGCGCGATCTCGTGGTTGCGCAGACCGCGCGCCGCCAGCTCGGCGACCTCGCGCTCGCGGTCGGTGAGCGTTTCCTTCAGCTCCGGCACGTCGTCCAGCATGGCGAAAATGCGGCTCTCGTCGGCGCGGGTGTAGTGGATGCCGAGCGCCTTGATCTCCCGGATCGCCTGCGCGTGATGTGACGCGATGGACGGCAGCAGAAACAGCACCTGAAAATATTTGCGGAAGCAGGCGAGGAAGGAGTAGTTTTTGTCCTGCTCCGCGATGAAGAGCGAGCGGTCGAGCCATTGCGCGGCTTTTCCGAGCTGCCCGATGGCAAGGTAGCACAGCGCGAGACCGCTGTACATAAAATTCTGCGCCGCGGCGGAGACGAGCCGCGCGTCCAGCTCCAGCGATGCCTCGACCGACGCGATGGCGCGCTGATATTCCTTTCGGAGCAGCAGATCGGTGATGCGGCAGGTCTTGATCATGAAATTCGTGAACGTCAGGTCAGACAGCGAATCCGCCGCGCCCTGTGTCCAGAGCGCAGAGCGGTTCGGCTGCATCATCAGCCCCAGCAGATACCCGCGCACGGTCTCGGTCATGTACGCGCCGAGGCTCGTGCCGTGCAGAAACGCATAGCCCTGCGCCTTGTTTTCCAGATACTCCACCGCGCGCTGCAAGCCCGCCATGTCGGAGCGGTAGATGGCGTTGATGCCCAGCAGCAACGCCGCTCCGTAGGTGGCGGAGGCGTTCTGCGCCTGCTCCGACAAAAACGCCGCCTGATACGCCTGAATGTCCGATTCCTCAAAGCGCCCCTGCACAGAATACGCCTCGCCGCGGTAAATTTCCGCCATCCCGGCGGCGTGTCCGCCGGTGAGTCGATTGTAGCGCTTGAGGACGACCGTCAGCCGCTCCGCTGCGGACATCATCTGCCCCGGCTCGGCGTAAAACAGATACCACATCGAGGGACATCCGAAGAAAAACGGCTCTTCGGGAATGAACAGCTCCGATTCGTGCGTCAGCAGCTTTTCCGCGCGCGCATACGCCGCGTCCATGCCGCCAAGGTCCGGGAAAAATTCCAGCGCGTCCAGAAGCTCCCACTCGCCAAGCAGGTGCTTGTCGCCCAGCTCTTCCAAAAGCGGGCGCAGCGCCGCCATCTGCGCGGAAAACTCTGCAAAGTCACATCCCGCGTACAGCGCGTAGCACAGCCGCAGCAGCGACAGGGGATAGCGCCGCCTGATTTCGAGGGGGCAGCGGCGCAGCACGGTCTTGGCGATGTGCGTATAGCTCACGCCGGAAAACTGCTCCGTGATGAGGCACACAAGGCGGCAGGAGAGCAGCCCTTCGTCGTCCTCCGCCTGGAAAAAGCAATCGACTGCCGCGCGCGTCGAGCCGTTATCCCGATACCATGCGCCCGCGCTGGCGTAAATCTCGCGCCGCAGCGTCGGATCGATCTCCGCCAGCCGCGCGCGCAAAAAATGCAGCAGCAGCTCGTGCGGATAGTAGTGGTCGCGCGATGCGTCGTGCCGCACGAGCGGCGTGCGGCGGAACAGCTCCTCCCGCGCGCCGCCGGGGAGCGCGTCCTCCGGCAGAAGATGGCTCAGCATCGCGGGCGTGATGCAGTCAAACAGGCACAGCCGCAGCAGCGCCGCGCGCTGCGCATCGTCCAGCCGCTTCCAGAAAATGCGGTACAGAAGGTCATCCAGCTCGCCCGAAACGCCGCCCGCCGCAAGGCACAGCGACACCGCCGCCGGTAAGCCGCCGGTCGAGGCGATGATCTCGTCCGCCTGTGCTTCCGAGAGCGCCGGGGCGGCAGCGCCGCACAGATCGTCGCGGCACAGCAGCAGGTCGCTCACGCCGAGGAAACACACGCTGCCCTCCAGCGCCTCCACAACGCCGCGCAGCCTGCCGAGATTCTGCGTGATGAAGATGACGTGCAGACCGTCGGCGGGGCGCTTTGCCAGCGCGTCGATGATCTGCGGCTGCCAGTTCGCGGCGGCAAACTGAAAGTTGTCGAATACGAGCGTGAGCGGCTTTTCCACGCGCAGCTCCGTGAGGATCTGCGCGGCGCGTGCGGCGTTGCTGCGGTTGACAAAGCCCAGCGCCTCCACGCGGCGGACAAAGCGGTCGTCCAGCGCCGCGAGCTGCCGCACGAACCAGTAAAAGCTCGTGTCCGGCAGATTTTCCACGCCTGTGTACCACGCCACGGCGTCCTGATCTCGCAGCGCGAAGCTGACCGCTGTTGTTTTGCCGTATCCGGCGGGCGCTTCCACGACCGACAGGCGGCTGCGCCGCATCTGCGCGAGCTTTTTAAGCAGCCGCTCCGAAAAGATCGATTGTTCCGTATCGTGCATTCGCTCCACCGCCCGTTTCGTTCTTACCCTTATTTTATCGGAACTTTCGCCGAAACGCAAGCTGCGAATCGTGTCGGTTTCGCGGTGCACCTCGTCAGGTGTTACAAAATAGCAACACGATTCTTGTGCAATATCACAATGCACGGCGAAATTCTGCAAAATTTTTAGCAAAAGTATGGAATTGTAAAATTGGGGCTTGATTTTTTGAAAACCCGTGTTATAATCGGGGCAATTAAATAAAGCAGTCAAACAAAAAGATATAGAGGCGCGGAAACGATCAGTACCCGCCGGAGACTCTCAAAGGTCGCCGAAGGCATGGGAAAGGCAATTCCGCCGAAATGGAACGGTGTTTGAGCGCCGCTTCGTTGGGTACAGGGAGAACATCCCTGTAACTGTCGCAAAACCTTTTGCGGAGTGCTATATTCGATTTTGTTTTGCGATGGCGATTCTAGATGGTCCATTCCAAACGGTCGAAGCACTTTGCTTTGACCGTTTTATTTTAATTATCGGCAAAACCGAATCATCTCGGCACGCCGCGCGCTTGCCCCTTTTCCTCCCGGCTGCGTAAAAATCCTCGCGAATCCATAGAGGATTCGCTGTGGCTTTTACTTGCCGGAAGAAAAAGTTCCTGCGCGGGCGGCATACCGATCCGCTTCGGATTTGCCTATTTTGAGAATAGGCAATGTGCTCAGCGCACCGTTTCAATGTGCATTTGCCTATTAGGGAATGGACGAAATTCCATTCTATGCAACTTCCGCGAAATTGTGAATGGAGGAAATTAAAATGAGAAGAGTATTTGCATTGATTCTGGTAGCGGCACTGCTTTGCACGGCGCTGGTTGGCTGCGGCGGGCGCGAGAAGACGGACCTGCACAACGCCGCGTCGCTCGCCGACCTCAAGGGCGCGACGCTCGGCGCGCAGACCGGCACGTTCCACCTCGAAGCGCTCGATCAGGTGGACGGCATCACCAAGAAGGATTTTGCAGATTTTACCGACCTTCTGAACGCCCTCAAGTCCGGCGCGATCGACGGCTATGTCGCCGAAGAGCCGACGGCGCTGGAGGTCTGCGGCAAGGACGACACGCTGACGTACCTGCCGTTTGTGAATAACAGCACCGGCTTCACCGCCACCGACGAAGAGACCGGCATCGCCGTCGCCTTCAAGACCGGCTCTGACATGGTCGCGCGGGTCAATGAGATCATCGCCGGCATCTCCACCGAGACCCGTCAGGCGCTGATGGCGCAGATCGTCGCCCTGAGCGCAAACCCCGACACGCAGTCCTCTGACGCGATCGTCCTCGCGTCCGGCAACACCGACACCTCGAACGGCACGCTGAAGATCGCCATGGAATGCGCCTACGCGCCGTTTAACTGGACACAGACGACCGACGCCAACGGCGCAGTGCCCATTCAGGGTCAGGACGGGATGTATGCCAACGGCTATGACGTGCAGGTCGCAAAGTACATCGCGGCGGAACTCGGCATGGCGCTGGAGGTCTACTCCTACGTTTGGGATTCGCTGATCCCGGCGGTCCAGTCCGGCGCTGTGGACGCCATCATCGCCGGCATGAGCCCCACGGCAGAGCGTGAAGAGCAGGTCGATTTCACCGACTGCTACTACAACAGCAACCTCGTGGTCATCATCAAGAAGTAACGACAGTAATAGGGGAAACACCATGGAATTTATCAGAGAAGTTCTGGCGATCGTCCGCCAGTATCACAGCTACCTGCTCTCAGGCGTCGGCTATACGATGCTGATCGCGCTGATCGGTACGATCGCCGGCTTCCTGATCGGACTGCTGACCGGCGTCGTGCGGACCGCCCCGATGAGCAAAAACAGCTTTGTCCGCGCGCTGCACAAAATTCTCAACGCCATCATCGCCGTCTACATTGAAGTCTTCCGCGGCACGCCGATGATGGTGCAGGCGATGGTCATCTACTGGGGCTACGCGTTTGCAAACGACGGCACGACGCTGCCGCTCATCCCGGCGGGTCTGTTCATCGTGTCCATCAACACCGGCGCGTATATGGCGGAGATCGTCCGCGGCGGCATCATCTCCGTGGACAAGGGTCAGCTCGAGGGCGCATACTCCGTGGGCATGACGCACGCGCAGGCGATGAACAAGGTCATCATCCCGCAGGTGCTGCGCAACATCCTGCCGTCCATCAGCAACGAGTTCGTCATCAATATTAAGGATACATCCGTGCTGAACGTCATCGGCGTGACCGAGCTTTACTACATGGCGGGCGTCATCAAGCGTATCAACCTGCAAACGTTCCAGACCTACGCCGTCATCTGCGTGCTGTACTTCATCCTGACGTTTACGGTCACGCGGCTGCTGCGGCTGCTGGAGCGCAAGCTCGAGGGCAGCGACACCTACACCATCTGCGGCTCTGGTTCGGATTCCAGCGCCGAGATCCACATCAAGCGCGAAGGAGGGAAACGGGCATGAGCGAGATTCTGCGCGTGGAGCATCTGCAAAAGCGCTTTGGTACGCACGACGTTTTGCAGGACATCAGCTTTTCGGTAAATAAGGGCGATGTCATCAGCGTCATCGGTCCGTCCGGCTCGGGCAAGAGCACGATGCTGCGCTGCATTAACCTCCTGGAAACGCCCACCGGCGGCAAGATTTTGTTTGAAGGGCACGATATTACCGAGCCGGGCACGAATGTGCCCCAGTACCGCGCCCGCGTGGGCATGGTGTTCCAGCAGTTCAACCTGTTCAACAATATGACGGCGCTGGAAAACTGCGTCAGCCCGCAGACCACCGTCTTAAAGCGCCCGCGCGCCGAGGCGCAGAGGATCGCCGGAGAATATCTGACGCGTGTGGGCATGGCGGCGTATCAGAACGCGCGCCCCGCACAGCTCTCCGGCGGGCAGAAGCAGCGCGTCGCCATCGCGCGGTCGCTGTCGATGCACCCGGACATCCTCCTCTTTGATGAGCCGACGTCCGCGCTTGACCCCGAAATGGTCGGCGAGGTGCTGGACGTGATGAAGAGGCTGGCGGAGACAGGTCTGACCATGATCGTAGTCACGCACGAGATGGGCTTTGCCCGCGACGTGTCCGACCGTGTGATCTTCATGGACGGCGGTTATATCCTCGAAGATGCTTCGCCGGACGAAATTTTCCATGCACCCAAGCAGGCGCGCACGCGCGAATTCCTGGCGCGCTACTTCGAACGCTGACTGGTAAAATTTGCTGCATGGCACAGCAGAAATACAAATAAATTTGGGCGAACTGCACAAAACAGTTCGCCCATTTTTTGCATTTATACTAGAATCTGTTAAAAAGCTTGAAGAGCTTTTTATAGCGCCAACGGCGCGTCAGATTCTGCATGAGACGGCGCAGCGTGCATTCGCACGATGCGAGTGTGCGTAGCACACGGGATTCTTGATTAAATATTTTAATCAAGAATCAGTATTAAATGGCAGCACTTTCTTGCGCGATCGCAGCCGCTATGGTAGTATGATACTTGTAGGAAGAGTTTTCAATTTACCGAGAAAGGAATGAACCTATGCAGAAATTCATCGACTTTTTCACCGGCAGTCTCAACACGGTGGCGTGGCTGTACATCTTTCTGCCATGCACCATCCTCGGCGGTCTCTACCTGACCATTCGCAACCGAGGCATCCAGTTCACCAAATTCGGCTATGTCATAAAGAACACGCTCGGCAAGATGTTCATCAAGCAGACGGCGGGCGAAGGCGCGGTCACGCCGCTTCAGGCGGTCACCACGGCGCTGGCGGCTACGGTCGGCACGGGCAACATCGTGGGCACGTCGCAGGCGATCGCGCTCGGCGGCTACGGCGCGGTGTTCTGGCTGTGGCTGGCGGCGCTGCTCGGCATGATCATCAAATACTCCGAGGTCACGCTGTCCATCCGCTACCGCGAACGTGACGCGAAGGGTGACTGGGTCGGCGGACCGATGTACTACATCAAAAACGGTCTCGGACCGCGGTGGAAATGGGTCGGTACGGTTTTCTGCGTCTTCGCGGCGATCGCGTGCTTCGGCATCGGCAATATGTCGCAGGTCAACTCCATCGTCGGCTCGCTCAATGACGCCATCGACGTCTTTGATCCCGCTGCGGCAGGGGAGCGCAGCACGCTGAATCTTGTATTTGGCATCGCCATCGCGGTGCTCGTGGCACTCATCCTCTTCGGCGGCATCAAGCGCATCGGCGCGGTGGCGGAAAAGCTCGTGCCCGCCATGAGCGTTTTGTACATCGTTTTTGCGCTTGTTGTCATCATCGGGCACGCGGGGAATATCGGGCCTGCGTTCGGCAAAATTTTCTCCACCGCCTTCACGCCCGGCGCGATCGGCGGCGCGGCGGCAGGCATCGCGCTCAAACAGACCATCGTCTGGGGCTTGCGGCGCAGCGCGTTCTCGAATGAAGCCGGTCTCGGCTCGGCAGCCATCGCGCACGCCGCGGCGGAGACCCCCAGCCCCGTTCATCAGGGCATTTACGGCATTTTTGAGGTCTTTGCCGATACCATCGTCATCTGCACGCTCACGGCGCTCACCATCATTTGCAGCGGCGTGGAAATCCCGTTCGGAACTTATGTAAACTCCGAGCTCATCTCCGGCGCGTTCGCCACCATCTTTGGCGCGAAGTTTGCGAATGTGTTCGTGGCGCTGGCGCTCGTGCTTTTCGCGTTCACTACGGTGCTCGGCTGGGCGCTCTACGGCAGCCGCTGCGCGCAGTACCTGTTCGGTCTGAAGTTTGCCAAGGTCTATCAGGCAGCGTTCATCGCGGTCATCGTTGTCGGCGCGGTCGCCAAGCTCGACGTGGTTTGGAACATTGCCGACACGTTCAACGGACTGATGGCAATTCCGAACTTCTTCGCGCTCTTCGCCCTGTCCGGCGTGGTCGTAAAGCTCACAAAGGACTATTTCTTCCCGGACAAAGCCAGACTGAAATAAGAAAATGCCCCCGGACGCTCCGGGGGCATTTTATATCGTCACTTGCGCTCCTGCGGGAAGAGGAGCTGGATGCCGTGCTGCTCCAGATACTGCACCCACGGGCGCGGCGGGCGCGTGTTCGTGACGACGACATCGATCTGGTCGATCGGTGCGATCTCCACGAACGAGACCTTGTCAAATTTTGTCCCGTCCAGAATGAGGATGCGCTTTTTTGCTGCGCTCAGCATGACCTGCTTGCTCTGCGCGTTCAGCTCGTTGGAATCGGTGATGCCCGCCTCGCGGTCGAGCCCCTTGCAGGAGAAAATGACCTTGTCCACATGGTAGCAGCGCAGCGCGTCCAGCGACCGCGCGCCCACCAGCGCCAGCGATTCGCGCTTGAGCTGCCCGCCGGTGGACAGGATCGTCCACGTCTCCATGCCCGCCAGCTCCACGACCAGCCCCACGGAATTGGTGATGATCGTCAGGTCCTTCTTTTCCTTCAGCCGCCGGGCGGTAAAGAGGGAAGTGGAGCTGTCGTCCATCATCAGATGGTCGCCGTCCTCGATGAGGGTGCTCACCAGCTCCGCGATCTCGTTTTTTGCCTCGACGTTCGTCTTGTTGCGGATGGTGTAGGACAGGTCGGATTTTGTGATGTTGCCCCAGATCGCGCCGCCGTAGGTCTTGGTGGCGTAGCCGTCCTTTTCCAGCTTGTCAAGGTCGCGCCGGATGGTCTCTTCGGTCACGTTGTAGTGCGCCGCCAGATCGCTCACCAGCACGCGCTGCTCTGTGCGCAGCTTGTTGAGGATCTCGTTTTTTCGTTCGATCGCAAGCATGGCTCATCAACTCCTTGCCTGTTATTGTAGCACGAATCTCACATAAAAGCAAGGAATCAGAAATAGAATGCTGTGGGATTCTGATACATTGTGCAGATTATGTAAAGGAAATGTTACCCATTTTTCACCGTTCGTTTACTTCCGCAAAACGCGTCAAAAAATTAAGAAAAAATGAGAAGGAAGCACTTGAAAATCCTTTTCGCGTCTGCTAACATAATGAATGTTCTTATGTAAATCATGTATGTTACGGAGTGCTATCATGGTCTTTTCCAGCCTCACATTTCTATTTTTATTCCTGCCGCTTGTGCTGCTTTTATATTTTATTCTCCCGGGCATCCGCGCCAAAAACATCCTGCTGCTGGTCGCGAGCCTGCTGTTTTACGCCTGGGGCGAGCCGGTGTATGTGTTTTTGATGGTCGCCACGGCGCTCATCAACTGGGCGTGTGGGCTGCTGATGGAGCGCGGGCACAAAGGGCTCTGGTGCACGCTCGCGGTCGTGTTCGACCTCGGCTGCCTCGTTGTGTTCAAGTACACGGGCTTTCTGGTGGAAAATCTCAACGCACTGTTTTCGCTTTCGCTTCCCGTGCCGCAGATCGCGCTGCCGATCGGCATTTCGTTCTACACGTTCCAGATCCTCTCCTACGTTGTGGACGTGAAGCGCGGCTCGGTCGCGGTGCAGCGCTCGTTTGCGCGATTTTTACTGTATGTGACGCTCTTCCCGCAGCTCATCGCGGGTCCCATCGTGCGCTACAGCGATGTGGAGGCGGAACTGACGAACCGCACCGTGGACGCGCAGAGCGTTTTTTACGGACTGTACCGCTTCTGCGTGGGTCTCGGCAAAAAGGTTTTGCTTGCTGACTACGCGGGCAGCGCCGCGTCCAAAATTCTGGACGGCACGCTCGCCGCGCAGACCACGCTCGGGATGTGGTTCGGCGTGCTGATGTTCATGTTTGAAATTTACTTCGACTTCTCCGGCTACAGCGACATGGCGATCGGCATGGGGCGGATGTTCGGCTTCAAATATCCCGAAAATTTCCGCCTGCCGTATACCGCGAGGTCCATCACCGACTTCTGGCGGCGCTGGCATATTTCCCTCAGCACGTTCTTCCGAGACTATGTCTACATCCCGCTCGGCGGCAACCGGCGGCACGTCTACCTGAACCTTGCTATCGTCTGGACGCTGACAGGCTTGTGGCACGGCGCAAGCTGGAACTTTGTGCTTTGGGGCGTGTATTTCCTTGTGCTGCTCGTGCTCGAACGCCTGCTGCGAAAGCCGATCGAGCACATCCCAAGGCTGCTGCGCCATGCCGGGACGCTGCTGCTGATCTTGATCGGCTGGAATATTTTTTATTATACGGATACGTCGCGTTTGCTTGAGAGCTTCCGCGTGCTCTTCGGCGCGTCCGGCGTGGGCTTTACCGACCACCAGACATCGATCCTGATGCTCAACTCCATGCCGCTGGCTGTGCTGTGCGCGATCTGCTGCACGCCGCTGCCGCGCATCCTCGGCGCGTCGCTGTCCGTTCTGTGCGCGACCGACGGACACATCGGCTTCCGGCAGTACCTGTTTTCCATTGGAATGTACGTTATTTCCATTGCACTGTTTGTGATCAGCGTCATCTCGCTGACCGGCTCGTCGTTTAATGCTTTCCTGTATTTCCGATTCTGAAAGGGGCGTGCGGACATGAAAAAATTCCATATCGTCCTGTTATCCCTCACGCTGGCGGCGGTCTTGTGCGTGACGGGGCTGTCACTGTTCGGAAAAGACCCGACGTTTTCCACTTCCGAAAACCGAAAGCTCGCGCAGCGCCCGAAGCTTACGCTCTCATCGCTGCTGGACGGCAGCTTCATCTCTGCTTTTGAAGCGTATTACTCCGACACCTTCCCGGGGCGGGAGAAAATGCTGGAGCTGAACCGCTCGCTCAATAAATTCTATTACTACTCCGGTGCGTCGGAGGAGGACAGCGTGCTCGTGATCGGCGGCAGCACCGGCGCGGAAAACGGCGGCGAGTCGCTGCACGATGTTCAAAAAGAGCAGGAGGCGTTGTCGCGGGCGGATGCGCCGGACGACACGGCGTCCGCTGACGAACAAAAGCCGGAAACGCCCGCAACGGAGCAATCGCCTGATACGCCCGCTGTGCCCGATACGCCGGAAGCGCCTGCCGAGGAGCCGCCGCACATCGACACGCCGGATGAGAGCGAGGCGACCTACGCCGGAAATGTCGTAGTCGTCGGCACGCGCGCGATGGAGATCCCCACGGCGAGTGACGATCTGGTCGTCCGCTACGCGGGCGCGGTCAACAATCTCGCCGCAGCACTTGGGAGCGAGGTGCGCACATTCTCGCTCGTCACGCCGAATGGCGGCGAGTTCTACTCGCCGGAAAGTATGCACGAGGGTCTGCACAGTCAAAAGGCAATGATCGACCTGTGCTATAAAAACCTCCAGTCCGGCGTCACGCCGGTGGACGCGTACAGCGCGCTGGCGCAGCATGTGGACGAATACCTCTATTTCCGCACCGACCACCACTGGACGCAGCTCGGCGCGTACTACGCCTACACGAAATTCTGCGAAGCCGCCGGTTTTGAAGCCGAGCCGCTCGACGCGTTCGAGACAGGGGAGTACACGAACTTTGTCGGCTCGATGTACACCTTCACCTCCGGCTATCCGCAGAGCCAGATCCTCAAGGATAACCCCGACACGCTGACATATTATCTGCCGATCTATGAAACACACGCGAAGTATTACGCCGACGCGACACTTCAGAATGGCGTGCCCATCAGCGTGGTCTACACGAAGCTGGCGGACGAAACGACGAACAAGTACCTCTGCTTCATCGGCGGCGATACGCCCGTCTGCGTGATCGAGTCCGCCGCCGAGGGCGGCGTGTGCATGGTGCTCAAGGAGTCCTACGGCAACGCCTTCGTTCCGTTCCTCACCAGCCACTACAGCAAGATCATCGTCGTTGACCCGCGCGAATTTAACCGCGACGGCAAGCCGTCGCTCGACCTGGCGGCGTTCGCCAAGGAACAGGGCGTGGACGACCTGCTCGTCATCAACTATCCCTATACGGTCAACAGCGTCTCCTACATCAACTGGCTCAACCGTCTTGTCGGCAAAGATCCGAATTGGCAGTAAACCGAACCCTCCTGCGCAAAGCGCAGGAGGGTTTTTCACGCACATGTCGGTCGTAAGCGGACTCTTGGCTCTCCCTTTGGGAGAGCTGTCAGCGAAGCTGACTGAGAGGGTCGGTATGGTCGCTACTGACCCTCTCCGTCCTTCGCTGCGCTCGGACACCGCCCCCAAAGTGGGAGGCAATGGGCGCTCGCACGGTACACCAAAATGATATAAGAACAGGCACAGCGGATCGTTCCACTGTGCCTGTTCATTGTCTAATGGTTTCGTGCCGTTCCCGATTTGTTTATTCCGTAACGGTGATGTCCTGCTTGACGAGCAGCAGCCCGTCGAAGTAGAGCTCAAACGTGTACTTGCCGGCTGTCTGGACCGGGCGGGGGAACGCGCCGATGCAGAGGTTGTCCTTCCACATCTCGTTCCAGACCGCGCTGGTGACCGCTGCGTCTACGATCGCGCCGTCCTCATCGCGGATGACCATGACGATATTGATCTCGTCCGTGCTGTCCTCCAGCGTGCCGACGCCCTGTACGGCGAAGGCGAGTGTCTCGGTCGTCTTGAACGTCGAGGCGGGTGTTGCGAGGTCGAGGACCGTCCAATCGTCCTTATCCGGCTCTTTATACAGCCCGATGTAGCCGCTTTGCAGCCCGTGGGCGTGATAGTTGCCGGTCTCGGCGGTGGTCAGCTCGGCAGTCGTCGTGCCATCCAGCACGTCGCCGTTGGCAAGCTCCAGCGTGACGGTGTAGGCGGTCTTGGGGATGAGCTGCGCAGCCTTCACGGTGCAGCTTTCCTTCTTATCCGTCTCAAAGACGAGGGCGGAATCCTCCGCAGCACCCTTCGGCGCGACCTTCACGACCCAGCCGGTGTCCTCATTGCCGCCGGTGCTCATCCAACTCACGGCGTAGTCGCCGTTTTCCTTCTGCTCGACCTTCAGCTCCGTCACGTTCGTGACCGTGGGGACGATCGTGAGCGTGCCGTCCAGCAGCATGGTCGGCGCGGAAATGGTGATGGTGTAGGTCATGCCGGAGGTTAGATTTTCAAACGTCACATTCGGGGAGTCGAGCGTCTGCTCGTCGCTGCTGCCATCCTCACCTTCAATGCGTACTGTCCAGTGCTCCGGCGCTTCGCCGGTGTAGGTCCAGGACAGGATCGCGCTCGACGAGGACAGGGCAACGGTCGTCTTGTCAATATCGACCGTCGGCACGGTAGAGTAGTTAGCCTGCGTTGTGCCTGTCAGGTGCGTGTTCTCCGGCGGTAGGAGGATGAACGTGTACTCCTTGCCGGATTCCAGATTGGCGATGACCGTGCTGTGCCCGGCAAAGGTCGCAGTCTTGGCATCCACGCCCTCAGCGGCGTAGGAAACGGACCACTCGCCGGGGTCAGGACCGTTGAGCGTCAGGTTGACCTCCACCTGCGTCAGCGCCACGGGCGTGACGGTGAAGCTCAGGATCTCCGTCTCAGCGACCGTGGTCGCGCGCGTGACATAAGTACCCGTGATCTTCTTGTCGTTCTCGGCAACGGCGGTGATGGTGTACTGCGTGCCGGGGGCAAGCCCGGTGAACACATTCTGCTCGCCACGCACATACGGCGCGCGGAAGCTGTTGCCGTAGGCATCGGCGCAGGTGATCTCAAACGCACCGTCTTTCTCGCGCGAATCGACCTGCACGGTGATGCTGGTCGTGGAGGTGTCGATGAGCTGGATGTCATTGACGTGTACGCTCGACGGGGCGATGACGAAGAAATACACCAGCGCGGCGGCGATGACTGCCAGAATGCCTACCAGCACCAACCCGAGGCTCTTGCCGCGGCGGCGCTTGCGCACCGTCTTTTTGGGGGCGGGTTTCTTCGGCGCGTCCGCGTCTGCGTCATCCTGATCTTCATCCGGCTCGTCCGGCTCTTCTTCCTCATCCGGCTCGTTTTCCATCTCGCGGTGGACGGAGTCGATGATGGCGTTCAGCATATCGGTATCGGGGGAGAAGCTCTGCTTGAAATCCTCCGGCAGCGCGTCGGCGTCGGCGAACTGTACGGGCTCAACTTCCTCTTCCTCCGGCGTGGGCGAAACGGTCTCGCCGTCCGTTACGATGGGCGGCACGATGGGCGTGTCCTCCACCTGATTGCGCTTGACGTACTCCACCAGCTCCTGCCGCAGCTCCTCCGGGGACTGATAGCGGTCCTCCGGCTTAAAGGCGCAGGCTTTGAGAAGAATGGCGGTCAGCTCATAGTCGGCGTAGAGCGGCGCGGGCAGCTCTTCGCCGGTGATGCGGCGGCGATCCGCCGCCTTGGCGGACGTTTTCTCGTCCTCAAACGGTGCGTGGTTGCCGTTAAAGATGCGGTAGAGGATGAGACCGACTGAGTAAATATCCGTAGTCGGCTCGATGCTGCCCACGAGATCGAACAGCTCCGGCGCGGAGTAGGAGCTGAGCATATGCTCCGGCATGGAGCAGTATTTCAGCTCGTCGATCTTGGCGATGCCGAGGTCGCCCAGCACGAAATGCCCCTGCTGATTGAGGTAGACATTTGACGGCTTGACATCCCGGTGAACGAGCCCCGCCTCGCGCAGGTCGCTCAGCGCGGCGCACAGGTCAAGACCGAGATTCACCGCGCACAGGTGCGTCATCGGTGTCTCGCCGAGATAGTCCAGCAGCGTTTTGCGGTTCTCCGCCAACAGGTACACGTCGTAGCCGACGGCGTTTTCCTTCGGCGCGATCTGATAGCTGCGGTAGCTCTCGATGTTCGCGCTGGCGGACAGCGTTTCCAGCAGCTCCAGCTCCGTCTGGTAGTCGGAAACGACCTGCTCGTAATATTTCTGCGCTTCCTCGTTGTTCGCCGCCGCGCCGGTGTAGAGCAGTGCGTCTACCTGCTTCTGCGATTCCGGCACGGAGATGTGCTTGAGAATATAGGTCGTATTTGTCTTGGTGCTGCGCACAACGTACACCGACGTCCCGCCGCGGACGCTGAGGCACTTGACCACTTCCATATTGGAAAGCAGCGGCGCAATGAGTTTGAGTTCCGGCAAATACTTCGCCTCCTTTGGATCAGCCGCACGCGCGGCTGCGTCTGGGTGGAGGGGCACAAGCGCCCAAATTCCACTCTGTCCTATTCTAGGACATTTTTAGAAAAATTGCAATACAATATGTTGTGCTTTCTACTTGGAATATTCGACAAGTTGTGCTATAATGCCTCGTATAAGGCGTGGTGCGCGCATTTGCAGCCGCATTGCGCCCGTGCAACACGATCGTGCATACCCGCGCGCGGCGGATTTTTGCCGCGGCAGGCGGGTCCTGAACGGAGGTTTCTATGAAATTAAAGACTTGCGAATATTGCGGTCTGGAGTTTTCTGCCGAGCTGACGCACTGCCCGCTCTGCGGGCGTGCCGCGCCCACCGCGCCGGAGGCTGCGGCAGAGGATGGTGCGCCGAGCGCGCAGCCGACCGCATCCGCGCCGCAGGGGCAGGGGAAATGGCTCAAGAAAAAGGGCGGCAAATACGCGGCAAAGCACGCGCCCGCTGCGCAGGCGAAGGGCGGTAATGTATACTCCGTGCCCAAGTGGGTGATGATCCTGCTGTGCTCGGTGCTGGCACTGCTGGTCATCGCGGGCGCGCTGTTTGCGTTTTACAACATCGGCTATTTTGGCGAGCCGGTCTCCATGCTGGCGCTCTTTGGGCGCACGGAGCAGACGGTGACGCAGACGGACGCGACCGCCGAGACCGCGCAGCCGGAGACGACCGCGCCTGCCGAGGAGACCAAGACCCCGACGGCGGCGGACTACATGAACGAAGAGGATTATCAGCAGCAGGCGGACGAGCAGCCTGCCGTCGAGCGCGCGATCCCGTGTACGGCACTCTCGCTCGGCAGCACGAGCGTGACGTTTGAGGAAGCGGAGCAGTTTTACAACATGACTGTTCAGCTCACGCCTGCCGACTGCACGCAGGAGGTCGTTTTCACCTCCGCCGACGAATCCATCGCCACCGTCAACTCCAACGGCAAGATCGTCGCCGTGTCCGGCGGCGCAACGGAGATCACCGTCACCTGCGGCGAGCAGAGCGCGGCATGCCTCGTCACCTGCGATTTTACGCTGGCAGCCGGGGAGCAGCCGCCCGCCGAGCCGCCGGTGCTCAACAATACGGATATGTCCTTCTTCACGCCTGGTGAGCAGTATCAGCTCAAGGTGCTGAATCTGGAGGACGGGACGGACGTTACGTTCGCAAGCTCTGACAGCAGCGTCGCGTCTGTCGGTGCGGACGGCACGGTCACGGCAAAGGGTATCGGCACGGCGACCGTCACCGCGACCGTCGCGCTGGATGAGCCGGTCACGCTTGAGTGCATCGTCCGCTGCCGTCTGGAGGATTCGGCGGAGAGCGCCGAGCCTGCCGATCCAAACTGCACCATCAGCCATTCGGATGTGACGATGTCCATCCTCGGCGAGTATTTCCGCCTGAGCCTGCGCGACTCGAATGATGAGCGCGTGTCGGGACTGACATGGCGCTCGTCGGATACGTCGGTGTGCACCGTGGACGAAAAGGGAACGGTCTATGCCGTCGGCAGCGGCACAGCGACCGTTTCCACCACCTATGGCGGCACGACCTACGAATGCATCGTCCGCTGTAGAATAGGATAAGCGATTATAGATCATGGAGCGTATCGGTGTCGATACGCTCCATTTTTCGTGTCAATGTGCAATGTAACGGATTCAGCCCCCTGCCTCTCCCTCTGGGAGAGGTGTCCGAGCGCAGCGAGGACGGAGAGGGTAACAAAGACCATACAGACCCTCTCAGTCAGCTTCGCTGACAGCTCTCCCAAAGGGAGAGCCAAGAGGCGCAGAGCTTTGCACGAATCTCAGTGCAAGCCCGCTCAACTGAAAACCAAGCGAAGCGGTTTTCGTTTGAGAGCGTGTCAAAAATACTTTTTTGACACGCTCAAAGAACTCCCCGGCTACGCCGGGGAGTTCTTCATAGGAGGTAATGATGCTTATTTGTCGTACATTTCGACCAGCTTGAGCAGGTGCTCGTAGCGCTGCTTCGCGTTCTCCTCATTCTTCTCGAACAGGACGCTTGCGCGCTCCGGGAACTCGCGGGTCAGACGGCTGTAGCGCGCCTCGTTCATCAGGAACTCCTGATAACCGCCGGCGGGCGCCTTGGAGTCGAGCGTGAACTTCTTCTCCGCGGCGGGGTTGAAGCGGAACATATTCCAGTAGCCGCAGTCAACGGCCTTCTTCATTTCCTTCTGGCAGTTCGCCATGCCGCCCTTGATGGAGTGCATCTCGCACGGAGCATAGCCGATGATGAGGGACGGACCATGGTAGGCTTCCGCCTCCTGGATTGCCTTCAGGGTCTGCGCGGCGTTAGCGCCCATGGCGACCTGCGCAACGTAGACATAGCCGTAGCTCATTGCGATCTCGGCAAGGCTCTTGGACTTGATCTCCTTACCGGCAGCCGCAAACTGTGCGACCTGACCGATGTTGGAAGCCTTGGATGCCTGTCCGCCGGTGTTGGAGTAGACCTCGGTGTCGAACACGAAGATGTTGACATCCTCGCCGGACGCGAGCACATGGTCCACGCCGCCGAAGCCGATGTCGTATGCCCAGCCGTCGCCGCCGAAGATCCACACGGACTTCTTGGAGAGGTATTCCTTCTTGCTCAGGATCTCGCGCGCCAGCGTGCAGGCAGCGCAGTCGCAGTACTTTTCGCCCTTCGCCTTCAGCTCCTCGGCGTGCGCCTTGAACTGATCCACAGCGGCGAGCTCGTCCACGGTAGCGACGTTCTCTTCCAGAGCCGCAACATAAGCCTTGGTGGCAGCCGCGTTGGCTTCCAGCTCGTTCACAGTGTCAAGATACTTCTGAGCAGCCGCCTTCAGATCGGCATTGACCCACTCGATGGCGATGAGCTCCTTGGTCTTTGCGATCAGGCTGTCGCGGATCGCCTTCTGACCGAGGTACATACCGTAGCCGTGCTCGGCGTTGTCCTCAAACAGGGAGTTGCACCATGCCGGACCGTGACCCTCAGCATTCGTGCAGTACGGGGACGTAGCGCCCGGACCGCCCCAGATGGACGAGCAGCCGGTGGCGTTGGAGATATACATCTTGTCGCCGAAGAGCTGCGTGACCAGACGCGCATAGCTCGTCTCGGCGCAGCCTGCGCAGGAGCCGGAGAACTCAAGCAGCGGCTTGCGGAACTGGCTGCCCTTGACGTCGGCAGTCTGAAGCTCCTTCTTTTCGGAGACCTTGCTGACACAGTAGTTGAACACATCCTGCTGATCGAGCTGCGTTTCCTGCGGGACCATCTTGATCGCCTGCACCTTTTCGGGGCACGCGCCGACGCAAACTGCGCAGCCCATGCAGTCCAGCGGGGAGATCGCCATGGTGAACTGATAAACGCCCTTGCCCTTGCCCGCCTTGACCGGGACGATCTTGGCAGCCGCAGGCGCGTTCTTCGCTTCTTCGTCCGTCAGAGCGACGGTGCGGATGGTGGCGTGCGGGCAGACATAAGCGCAGTTGCCGCACTGGATGCACTTCTGCGCGTCCCATTCGGGAACGGCAACGGCAACGCCGCGCTTCTCATAAGCGGCAGCGCCCAGCTCGAACTGACCGTCCACATGATCCATGAACGCGGAAACGGGCAGCGAGTCGCCATCCATCTTGTCGATGGGGAAGAGGAGGTTCTTGACCTGCTTGACCAGCTCCGGCTTGCCTTCGAGCTTGTGCTCAACGACAACATCCTCGGCGCTCGCCCAGTCGGCGGGCACGTCGATCTTGACGTAGGCGGTCGCACCGGCGTCGATCGCCTTGTGGTTCATTTCGACCACGTCCATGCCCTTCTTGGAGTAGGACTGCGTTGCCTTCTCCTTCATGTACTGGATGGCCTCTGCCTCGGGCAGGACCTTTGCCAGCGAGAAGAATGCGGACTGGAGGATGGTGTTCGTGCGCTTGCCCATGCCGATGGACTGCGCCAGGTCGATAGCATTGATGGTGTAGAGCTGGATGTTGTTCTTCGCAATGTAGCGCTTGGAAGCAGCATCCAGATGATGCGCCAGCTCTTCCGCCGTCCACTGGCAGTTGATCATGAACACGCCGCCGGGTTTGACATCGCGCACGATCGGGAAGCCCTTGGTGATGTAGGACGGGTTATGGCAGGCGACGAAGTCAGCCTTGTTGATGTAGTACGGGCTCTTGATGGGCTTGTCGCCGAAGCGCAGATGGCTGATGGTGACACCGCCGGTCTTCTTGGAGTCGTACTGGAAGTATGCCTGCACATACTTGTCGGTATGATCGCCGATGATCTTGATGGAGTTCTTGTTCGCGCCGACGGTGCCGTCGCCGCCCAGACCCCAGAACTTGCACTCGATCGTGCCCTCGGCAGCGGTGTTGGGCGCTTCCTTCTCCTCAAGGGACAGGTGCGTCACATCGTCCACGATGCCGATGGTGAACTGGTGCTTCGGCTGATCCTTCTTGAGTTCTTCATAAACAGCGAACACGGATGCGGGCGGGGTATCCTTCGAGCCCAGACCGTAGCGGCCGCCGATGATGGTCGCCTGCACGCCGGCATTGGCGAGCGCGGTGACAACATCCATGTAAAGAGGCTCGCCCAGAGCGCCCGGCTCTTTCGTGCGGTCGAGCACGGCGATCTTCTTGGCGGTGGCGGGGATGGCAGCGACCAGCTTGTCGCCGCAGAACGGACGGTACAGGCGGCACTTCACGAGGCCGACCTTTTCGCCATGCGCGTTCATATAGTCGATGACTTCCTCCGCGACGTCGCAGATTGAGCCCATGGCAACGATCACGCGGTCCGCGTCGGCAGCGCCGTAGTAGTTGAAGAGCTGATAGCTCGTGCCCAGCTTTTCGTTGATCTTGCCCATGTACTTTTCGACCACTGCGGGCAGCGCATCATAGTACTTGTTGCAAGCCTCACGGTGCTGGAAGAACACGTCGCCGTTTTCGTGGCTGCCGCGCATGGCGGGGCGCTCCGGGTTCAGCGCGTGCTTGCGGAACGCTTCCACAGCGTCCATGTCGCACATATCCTTCAGGTCGGCGTAATCCCACACCGCGACCTTCTGGATCTCGTGCGAGGTACGGAAGCCGTCAAAGAAGTTCAGGAACGGAACTTTGCCCTCGATCGCAGCCAGATGCGCGACGGGCGCGAGATCCATGACCTCCTGCGGGTTCGTTTCGCACAGCATGGCAAAGCCGGTCTGACGGCAAGCCATCACGTCGGAATGATCGCCGAAGATGTTCAGCGCATGGGTGGAGACGGTACGCGCGGAGACGTGGAACACGCAGGGGAGCTGTTCTGCCGCGATCTTGTACATATTCGGGATCATCAGCAGCAGACCCTGAGACGCGGTGTAGGTGGTGGTCAGCGCGCCAGCGCCGAGAGAGCCGTGCACCGTGCCGGATGCACCCGCTTCGGACTGCATCTCAGCGACCTTGACGGTCGTGCCGAAGATATTCTTCAGACCAGCCGCCGACCACTGATCCACAAAGTCCGCCATCGGGGACGACGGCGTGATGGGGTAAATGCCTGCGACTTCCGTAAACGCATACGAAACGTGCGCGGCGGCATTGTTGCCATCCATTGTTTTGAACTTACGAGCCAATTTCAATTACCTCCTAGTAATTATAAAATCGTACAGGGTCATCATAGCACAGAATTTGTACAATGTAAATGAAAATTCCGCGCTGCGCGCACAACTTTCGACGATCCCGCGCAAAAGATCGCGCTCCGAGCATTTTTCCTGTTGGTTTTTTCGGCAAAATGCGCTATCATATAGGTAAGATTCTTTGCGGAGGTGCGCTATGTTCAGCCATATCCGTTCTCTTGGCATTCAGGGCATTGGCGGCTATGAGGTCGAGGTGGAGTGCTACATCACCACCGGGCTTCCGGCGTTTGACGTCGTGGGGCTGCCGGACGCGGCGGTCAAGGAAGCGCGCGAGCGCGTGCGCGCCGCCATCAAAAACTGCGGCTTCAAGTTTCCTGTCAGCCGCATCACGCTCAACCTCGCCCCCGCCGGGACGAAAAAATCCGGCACGCTGTACGACCTGCCGATTTTACTCGGCATTCTCAGCGCTTCGCAGCTCATCAAGCAGCCCGACAAAACGAGCGCGTTTCTGGGCGAGCTGAGTCTGGAGGGCAATCTCCGCCCGGTGTCGGGCGTGCTGCCGATGGCGCTGACCGCACGGGAGCTCGGCATTCAGACGCTCTACGTCCCGGCGGAAAACGCCGCCGAGGCGACGCTTGCCGACGGCGTGACAGTCTACGGCGTACACACCGTGCGGGAGCTTGTGGAGCATCTGCGCGGCGAAACACCGCTCACGCCCGCCGAGCCGTGGCAGCCCACGGCGAATACCGACGCGCAGCCGGACTTCCGCGACGTGATGGGACAGGAGAATGTCAAGCGCGCGCTGGAAATTGCCGCCGCGGGCGGGCATAACGTCCTGCTCATCGGACCGCCGGGCTCGGGCAAAAGTATGCTCTCCAAGCGCCTGCCGTCCATCCTGCCGGATATGACGCGCGAGGAGGCGCTGGAGGTCACAAAAATTTACTCCGTCATCGGGATGCTGGACGCGCGCCACCCGCTCGTGACCGAACGCCCGTTCCGCAGTCCGCACCATACCGTCTCCGCCGCGGCGCTCGCGGGTGGTGGACCGACGCCGAAGCCGGGCGAGATCTCGCTGGCGCACAAGGGCGTGTTGTTTTTGGATGAGCTGCCGGAGTTCCGGCGCGATTCTCTGGAGGTCCTGCGCCAGCCGCTGGAGGACGGAAAGGTCACCATCTCGCGCGTGCAGGGCTCGGTGACATATCCCAGTGAGTTTATGCTCGTGTGCGCGATGAACCCCTGCAAATGCGGTTGGTACGGCGACCCCAGCGGGCGCTGCCGCTGCTCACGCGCGTCGGTCGATCAGTATCTTTCGCGCGTGTCAGGACCGATGCTTGACCGCATCGACCTCATCGTGGAGGTCCCGGCGGTCGAATTTGACGATCTGCGCAGGCGCACCCCGGCAGAGCCGTCCAGCGCCATCCGCGAGCGGGTCAACGCCGCGCGGGCGCGCCAGCGGGCACGGTTCGGCGTGGGCAGTACGCTCTGCAACGCCCAGATGCCGCCGGAGCAGCTCCGCGAGAGCTGCAAGCTCGACGAAGCCAGCGCCGCGCTCATGCGCTCGGCGTTCGACCGCCTGCAAATGACCGCCCGCAGCTATGACCGCGTGCTGCGCGTGGCGCGCACCATCGCCGACCTCGCCGGGGACGAACAGCTCGCCCCGCAGCACATCGCCGAGGCGGTGCAATATCGCTCCTTCAAGTTTGGTACTAACTGATATTCTATTTACAAAGGAAGAACCGCCATGAAAGAAATGTTCCTGCTCAAGCTCGGTGAGATCGTCCTTAAGGGCGCGAACCGCCGCACGTTTGAGGATAAGCTCAAGCAAAACGCCCGCCGCCGGATGGCGTGCTTCGGCAATTTCAAGGTCTATATCATGCAGTCCGCGCTCTACATTGAGCCGCAGGACGACGCGTGTGATCTGGACGGCGCGTGGGAGGCGTGCGGGACGCTGTTTGGCGTTGCGTCGATGTGCCGCTGCCGCGCGTGCGACAAAACGCTGGACGCCATTTTTCACGCCGTCACGGAATACCTCGGCGACGATCTGACGAATGCCAAGAGCTTCAAGGTCGAGTCCAAGCGCTCCGACAAAGCCTTCCCGCTCAACTCCATTCAAATTTCGCAGGAGATCGGCGGGCGTATCGCCGAGGCGTATCCGCACGTCGCGGTCGATGTGCATGACCCGGATTATCTGGTCAACATCGAGGTGCGCGATTTTGCCGCGTATGTGCACGGACCTGCCGTCCCCGGCGCGGGCGGACTGCCCACCGGCACGGGCGGACGGGCGGCACTGCTGCTCTCCGGCGGCATCGACTCGCCGGTCGCGGGCTATATGATCGCCAAGCGCGGTGTGGAGATCGAAGCCATCCACTTCTTCTCGTACCCGTACACGTCCGAGCGCGCCAAGGAAAAGGTCATCGAGCTGGCGCGCCTCATGACGCGCTACTGCGGGCGCATGACGCTGGACATCGTCGGCTTTACCGAAATTCAGGAAGCCATCCGCGACCACTGCCGCGAGGAATATTTCACCATCATCATGCGCAGGTTTATGATGCGCATCGCGGAGGCGATCGGCCGTGACCACGGCGCAAAGAGCCTTGTCACCGGCGAAAATCTCGGTCAGGTCGCCAGCCAGACGATGGACGCCATGGCGGTCACAGGCGCTGTGGTGCATATGCCCATCTTCCACCCGCTCATCGGCATGGATAAGGAAGAGATCGTCACCCGCGCGCGCAGGATCGGCACGATGGAAACGTCCATCCTGCCCTATGAGGACTGCTGTACCGTCTTTACGCCCAAGCACCCCAAGACAAAGCCCGTCCTCGCGCTTGTGGAGGCGGAGGAGGCAAAGCTCGACGTGGACGCACTCGTGGCGCGCGCCATCGAGAACACCGAAAAAATGCAGCTTCGCTATTATGAGCAGCGCTAAAATTTCCGCAGCCGAGGTGCTGCAAAGGCTGAACGCCGAACATCTTACGCTCTGTACAGCGGAGTCGTGCACCGGCGGACTGGTCGGCAAGCTCATCACGGACGTCCCCGGCGCGTCGAGCGTCTATGTGGGCGGCGTGATCAGCTATACGAATGAAATTAAGCACCGCGTGCTCGGCGTTTCGCGCGATACGCTCGCGCAGTACACTGCCGTTTCCGCCGAAACGGCGGGGGAGATGGCGCGCGGCGCGCGGCGGCTGCTGGGCGCGGACATCGCCGTGAGCGTGACGGGTCTCGCCGGACCTGACGGCGACGGCACGGGGCGACCCGTGGGGCTTGTGTATATCGCTCTGGACCGCGCCGCCGGGTGCTTGGTGCAGGAGCTGCACCTCACGGGCGACCGCGCGGCGGTGCGCGAGGCGGCAGCGCAGGCGATCTTTGCGCTGCTGCTGGAAGCCTTGTCAAATTCTGAGGAATGCTTATGAATTTCTTTCTCTGTCTTGCGTATCTGTTTTTTATCGGCTCGACGTTCGGCTGGGTGCTGGAGCTGTTCTTCCGCAAGTTTTTCTCCGGCACGAACCCGGAGCATAAATGGATCAACCCCGGCTTTTGCGTCGGACCGTATGTGCCTCTGTACGGCTTTGGGCTGTGCATCCTGTTTTTGCTGGCGCTGCTCGGCGAGCGCTGGAATGTCCGCACCGCGGGCGGGCGCATCGCGCTGTTCGCCGCGATGGCGCTGAGCATGACGGTCATCGAGTACATCGCGGGTATCGTCTCGCTCAAGGTGCTGCACGTCCGCCTGTGGGACTACAGCCGCCGCTGGGGAAATATTCAGGGGCTCATCTGCCCGCTGTTTTCGTTCTTCTGGGCGGTCATCAGCGCGGTGTATTATTTCTGTGTGCATCCGTACATTCTGAACGCGCTGCGCTGGCTGTCGGAAAATCTGGCGTTTTCATTCGTCATTGGCTTTTTCTTCGGCGTGTTCACGATCGACGTGGTGTATTCGGCGCATCTGGTGTCCAAGCTGCGGCAGTTTGCCGACGAGCACGACGTCATCATCCGCGTCGAGCGCCTGAAATCGCAGGTGCAGAAGCGGCAGGAGGAGCTGCGCGAGCGAAAAAACTTCCTCTTCCCGCTGCGCACGGCGCGCCCGCTGCCCGAGCTTCTGAAGGAAGCGCGCGAGTCGTGGGAGGAGCGCCGCCACGAGAAAAAATGACCCTAAGCCCCCGGCTTGCCGGGGGCTTTTCCTTTTTATGGCGTGCATGCGACATTTCGGGCACGAAAACCATACATTTCGTGCCGCCTTTGCACATGGCGGCAGAATAGCTGCTATTATAAAGTCGCAATATCAGACGCGGCGGCAGCGACCCGCCGCGGCGAGACCCATGGGTCTCGTGTCTCTCTCTTTGAGAGAGACACGATCACCTTCTGGGGTGGAATCGGAAGGAGAGAGCTCACATGAAAAAACGGATGGTCAGCCTGCTGCTGGCGTGCTGCCTGGTGCTGGCGCTGCTGCCGACAATGGCGTCGGCGGGGATGTTCGAAACGCCCACGGTGCTGGAAGTCGGCGGCACGAGCATCATCGGCGGCGGCTACTGGAAGACCACGGCAGACGGTAAGCTGACAACGGACGGCGCGTCGGCAAGCGACTATAACGTCGCCTACACGGCAGGCACGAAAGACCTGACGCTGAACAACGCCGACATCAAAGGCTTTAGCTGGTCGCGCTACGGCGTGGTCGGGCGTTTAAATCAGGCGGGCATCTGGGCTGGCATCCATACGGACGGCACGATCAACCTCATCCTGATCGGCGAAAATACCGTCGATCTCACCGGCTGGGGCGAGTTCAACGCGGACTGCGCCGGTATTGCGGTCGGGAATGAGTATCAGGACATTACGTTCTGCGGCGACGGCGATCTGGAAGTGAAGAGCGGCGAATCTGTCGGTCACAGCTTCGGTTTGCTTTCTTATGGCGCGGTCACAATGAGCGGCAAGGGCACGGTCACGCTCCTGGGCGGCGAATGCGGCTATAATAAGACCAGCGCCGGTATTTATAATCAGGGCTCGATGGAGGATAACCATCCTGAGATCGCCCCGCGCACGGGCACGCTCATCGCGGGCACGGACTTCGGCGGCGCGTCGAGCTTTGGCGTGTACGGCAAAATGCTGCTCTCGGAGTGGAACTATAGCGTAAAGGGCGCGGAATTTGAAGGCAATTTCACCGCCTACTGCGGCGAGGCGGAGCTTGCCGTGGCACTGAGTCTGCCGCCGCTGTATTCGCCCGTGGGCAATTCGGCGCTGATGGGCAGCGAAGACCGCACCGGCGCGGGCTATACTGCGTATGACGCCATCGACAACGGTCTGTATACCTATGTGAATGTGGAGCACGATCTAAAAACGGGCGCGAGCATCGACGCAAGCAGCTTTGCAGAGCTCTCCAAAACGCCCTATACCATCACGGTCACGGCGGCGAGCATCCAAGGCAGCAACCCCGGTGGTCAGGAGGTCGAGTATGCGCTCGGCTCGTTTAATGCCAATCTGCCGTCCATCGGCTGGCAGAAGGAGACGCTGTTCACGGGTCTGACGCCGCGCAAAGCCTATACGGTCTATGCGCGTACCGCTGCCACGACGGAGTATGCCGCCGGTCCGGCGAAAGCCATCGCCATCTCCACGCCCGTTGACGCGGTCACGACGGATAACGACGTTTCGGTCTACACCGGCTTGAGCGTGGACGGCATTGCCATCGACAAGAGCAAGGACCTCGCATACAAGCACGTCGGCGATGACGCGGGCTGGATGAGCTACGATTCCGCAACGCGCACGCTGACGCTCGGCGGCACGGTCACGATCACGCACGGCTGCCAGACGATCGGTTACGGCGAAGCGGTCGGCATTTACTCCAACGCGGAGCTGCACATCGTGCTGGAAGATGGTGCGGTGGTCAACATCAATATGAAAAACTACGCGCGTGACCGCGATCTGGTCCGTGATCTGGAGACCAGCACGCCGCTCACCGGCAGGTGCTACGGCATTATGAGCTACGGCGATCTGACCATTGACGCGGCAGAAAATTGCGAGACCACGCCGCAGCTCAACATCAACGTCCTCGGCGCGGCGACCGCGATCGGCATCCGCGCCAAGGAGGTGCGCGACCCCTCCAGCGCCGTGCTGGAAGACGGCGCTGTGACCATCGGCGCGGTGGATACGAACATCACCGTGCGCGGCATCACAGGTCCTGTGACCATCAACCCGAGCCTGCTTGCCCAGCAGGCGAACGGCTACCCCAACGTGACGGGCATTTCCTCGGGCGACAACATTACGCTGAACGGCGTCACGGGCGAGAATGCGGCGAGCAGCACGCAGTACCATGTGCAGACCGTCGGCGGCTACAACGGGCATCTGTTCACAGCCGGTGCGACCGGCTATGGCGAGGTGCATATGAACGGCGGCTATGTGTACGTCGAAACGAACGCCCGCAATGGCAACGACCGCGTTTCCTACAACGCTATCAAGTGGGCGCTCGGCTACACCTGCACAGACAGCGAAGGAAATCGCGTGGAAATGAAAGACGCCTACTGGGTCAAGGGCGGCGCAACGTTTGACCCCAACGGCGAGCCGGTCCTGAAGGGCGAACTCGTCATTTCCGGCACGCTGGAGAAGGATTACAAACTGACTGCGACGATCAAGAACGGTAATTTGGGCAGCGGCGACGAGCCTGTTTATCAGTGGTATCGCTATCGCTACGGCACGGAGACTACGATCAATGGTGCAGTCTATCCAAACTACACCTTGCACTCGGCTGATGTCGATTACCAGATTTACTGTGTTGTGACCTGCGATGGTTTCGCGGGCAGCTTGGTAAGCGAAAAAACAGGCAAGATAAGCGCCGGTCCTAACGTTCCAGCGGTTTATATCGCCGGTGTCCAGCTCACCAAACTGAACGCAGCGGACGTGCTGAAGGACAGCGGAGTTTCCTATGAGGGCAAGATCTCCTATGACCCGGCGACCAACATTTTGACATTGGATAACGTGACATTGACGGAGACAGGCGGTCAGAGCGCGATCATTTACTTGAAAGGTGATTATGAGGGCTTCACCATCAATCTGGTCGGTGAAAACACGTTGAGCACGACTGTTGCCGGCAAAATGGCGATCTCGTGCGAAGCGGTCATGTTCACGGGCGACGGCGCACTGTATGCGCACGCGGATTATCCGAACAAGGCTACGATCCACGCGCCCTGGCAGATGGATGTTGGTGGAAATTGCAGCATTGTCACCTCCTGTATCAATAATAACAATGTCAAAGCTAGTTTTAGCGACATGACAGCGACTGAGCTGGGGGCGCTGAATGCTGGCGATTTGAACGTATCGGGCAACAGCTCGATCTATGCTTACGTCGATGACGGCGAAGATGGAAATTCAAAATGCGCTGCCATTGATGTTACGTATGTAACGACGATCAAGGACAACGCGAACGTAGTTGCAAAGGGCAGCCGCCATGAGGCTTTTGTCACCGGCTATCTTTCCATCGAAGGCGGCAGCGTGAAAGCAGAAAACGTTGGTACGGGCTTTCAATATATATATGGGAAAGAAAAGGATAGAGTAAAAATAGAGACGGACCAATACCCCGCACTGAAAGTGACGGATATGAACCTGAAAAACTACGGTATCACCAAAATCCCCGGAAAGCTCGCTATAAGCGATGCCAAGCTGGAGGTTTATTCTGAACTCGGTTATGGCATTCAAGAACAAGAAACAGGAGATAGCCTTGCAAGGGGTGATGATGGAAAACCGACGCTGGTTCATACGGTGCTTGTGGACAATCTTGAGATCAACAACAGCACGGTGATCGTGCGGATCGGCGCAAAGGCGGCATCGATCGCTCCCATTAAAATGGAGGACACCGACGGCGGCACGATCATCGCCGATAACTGCACCGTCTACGCGGGCGCGGATACGAATGGCGCGGACGCAGTGGCAGTGAGCACGGATAAAATCGCGGACGCATTCCGGAACAAAGGCAACCGCTACGTGCGCCTGATCGGGGGCACTGCCGTGGACGTCGGCACGAAGGTCACGGAGAGTGAGGCGGAAACGACGGTCACGGCAGACATCGCCGCCGGTCCGAAGTCCGAAAAGGAAGCGTCGGTGCTGATCGTCCGCTTTAACGCCGCCGGAAAGTTCGCGGGTCTCAAATATCAGACGGCGGTCCTGTCCGGCAAGACGTGGACGATCGAGGCGTCGTTTGCCAACCCCCAGCCGGGCGACACCTACAAGGTCTACGTTCTTGACGGCACGCGCTACGTTCCCATGCGAAACGCAGCGCTCGTGCATGTGAACAATTCGTAACACACATAAAAAGAGCATTGCCCGAGCGGGCAATGCTCTTTTTCTATGTACTTACGACGCAAGCAGCGTCTTGAGCCTCTGGATGTTCGCCTCGGAGAGCGGCGTGAGCGGCAGGCGGGGGAGACCTACGTCAAAGCCCGCCAGATTCAGCGCCTGCTTCACGGGAATGGGATTGACCTCGCAGAACAGCGCGTCGATGAGCGGCATCAGCGCCACCTGCATCCGCCCGGCTTTTTCAAAATCGCCGTGCTGACAGGCACGGATCATCTCCAGCGTCTGCTTCGGGCGGATGTTCGACAGGACGGAGATCAGCCCCTTCGCGCCCACGGACATCATCGGCACAGCCTCGTCGTCGTTTCCCGACCAGACGGGGAGCTGGTCGCCGCACGCGTCCAGAATGCGCGCCGTTTTGCACACGCTTGCCGACGCTTCCTTCACGCCGCCGATGTTCGGGTGCTCGGCGAGCACGCGGTAGGTGTCCACGCTGATGTCCACGCCCGTGCGGCTGGGGACGTTGTAGAGGATGACCGGGATGTTCACCGCGTCGGCAACGCTCAGATAGTGCGCGATGAGCCCTGCCTGCGTACACTTGTTGTAGTACGGCGTGACCAGCAGCAGTGCGTCCGCGCCGATTGACGCGGCGACGCGGCTCGTTTCCAGACAGTGGGCGGTGGAATTACTGCCCGTGCCCGCGATGACCTTGCAGCGCCCCGCCACATAGCGGATGCAGTGCGCAATCACGCCGAGCTGCTCCTGCGGCGTCATGGTGGCGGCTTCGCCGGTCGTGCCGCAGACGACGATGGCGTCCACACCGCTGGCGAGCTGGAAGTCCAGCAACTGTTTGAGTTTTGGATAATCGACGGTACTGCTTTGGAAGGGCGTGACCAGCGCGGTCGCAACGCCTTCAAAAACAGGCTGCTTCATCCTAAGACCCCTTTACGCTTTATTTTGTTGTGATATATCCTTCTGCGCACAGCAGCTCCGCCAGCAGCACCGCACCGCCGGCCGCGCCGCGCAGGGTATTGTGAGACAGGCACACGAACTTGTAGTCATACTGCGTATCTTCGCGCAGGCGACCGATGGACACCGCCATGCCGCCCTCGAGCATACGGTCGAGCTTCGTCTGCGGACGGTCGGCTTCCTCAAAGTAGTGCAGGAAATGCTCCGGCGCGGAGGGGAGCTTCAGCTCCTGCGCACGACCGCTGAAATTCGCCCAAATGGACTTGATCTCGTCAATGGACGGCTTTTCGCCCGCGAATTTCACAAAGCACGCCGCCATGTGCCCGTCGGAGCACGGCACGCGCAGGCACTGCGCGGTGATGGACGGACCGTCGGCGCAGACGATCTGGTCGCCGTCGATGTGACCCCAGAGCTTCAGCGGCTCCTGCTCGGATTTTTCTTCCTCGCCGCCGATGTAGGGGATGACATTGTCGATCATCTCGGGCCAGGTCTCAAATGTCTTGCCCGCGCCGGAGATCGCCTGATAGGTGCACACCAGCGCGCGGTCGATGCCGAATTTCAGCAGCGGATGGAGCGCCGGAACATAGCTTTGCAGGCTGCAATTGGACTTGACGGCGATGAAGCCGCGCTTTGTGCCGAGGCGCCTGCGCTGGGCGTCGATGATGCTGATGTGGTCGGCGTTGATCTCCGGCACGACCATCGGCACGTCGGGCGTCCAGCGGTGCGCGGAGTTGTTGGATACGACCGGGCATTCCAGCCTGGCGTAGCGCTCTTCGAGCGCCTTAATTTCGTCTTTTTTCATGTTGACCGCGCAGAACACAAAATCGACCGCCTCGGCGATCTTCTCCGCGTCCTTCTCCGCGTCCATCACGATCATGCCGGCTGCCTCATCCGGCATGGCGTCCGTCATGTGCCAGCGGCTGCCGATGGCGTCGCGGTAGGTCTTGCCCGCGCTGTGTTCGCTCGCGGCGAGCACGGTGAGCTTGAACCACGGATGCTTTGCGCACAGCAGCACGAACCGCTGACCGACCATGCCCGTTGCCCCGATGATCCCGACTTTGTACTGTTTCATACTTCCTCGCTCCGTTTCGTTTTGACATCCGCAAAGTTGCGGTTGATTGTAGACTAAGAATATATTATAATAAAACCTGCTATGGACACCGCTGCGCGTGTTTTTGATTCGCGGACAAATGTCCATCTAGCGTGACGCTATCATATCACACTCATCCGCGCCTGTCAATGTGCCATCTGCACAGATTCGCGGGAAAGCGAGGAGATTTTTCTTTTGAAAACGCACGATTTTTACTATGACCTGCCGCCGGAGCTCATCGCGCAGACGCCGCTGGAGCGGCGCGACGCGTCGCGCCTGCTGACCCTCGACCGTGAAACAGGGGAGGTCGCCCACCGGCATTTTTACGACATCGCAGAGCTCCTCCAGCCGGGCGACTGTTTAGTTCTCAACGACTCGCGCGTGCTGCCCGCGCGCCTGCTCGGGCATCGCGTGCCGACCGGCGGCGCAGTAGAGGTGCTGCTGCTGAAAGACGAAGGCGGCGGCGTTTGGGAATGCCTGACGAAGCCCGGGCGCAAAACGCACACCGGCACGGAGCTGTCGTTCGGCGACGGCGAGCTGACCGCTACGGTCGTCGGCGAGCGCGACGACGGCAACAAGCTCGTGCAGTTCCACTATGCGGGTATCTTCCTCGAAGTGCTCGAGCGCCTCGGCAAAATGCCCCTGCCGCCGTATATTAAGGAAGAATTGCAGGATCAGGAGCGCTATCAGACGGTCTATTCCCGCGTGAACGGCTCTGCCGCCGCGCCGACCGCCGGACTGCATTTTACGCCGGAGCTGCTGCAAACGCTGCGGGACAAGGGCGTGAGGCTCGCCTATGTCACGCTGCACGTCGGGCTCGGTACGTTCCGCCCCGTCAAGGCGGAGGAGATCACGGAGCATCATATGCACTCGGAGTTCTGCATGATCTCGCAGGAGACCGCCGACCTTCTTAACCGCACGCGCGAAAATGGCGGGCGCATCGTGTGTGTGGGCACAACGTCGTGCCGCACGATCGAATCGCTCGCGGACGAGAACGGACACTTCACCGCGCGCTCGGCGTGGACGGATATTTTCATCTACCCCGGCTACCGTTTCAAAGCGATGGACGCGCTCATCACGAATTTCCACCTGCCCGAGAGCACGCTCGTCATGCTGGTCTCCGCCTTCGCGGGACGTGAAAAGATTCTGAACGCCTACAAGATCGCCGTGCAGGAGCGTTATCGGTTTTTCTCTTTTGGCGATGCCATGTACATCTACTGACACCCTATGCATCAAATGAGGTAATTATGTTCAAACTTCTCAAACAGGAGGGCGCGGCGCGGCGCGGTGAATTTTCGTGCGCGCACGGGAGCGTCCAGACCCCGGTTTTTATGAACGTCGGCACACAGGCGGCGATCAAGGGCGCATTGAGCGCCGAGGATCTGGAGCACATCGGCACGCAGGTCGAGCTGTCCAACACCTACCACCTGCATCTGCGCCCGGGCGACGAGGTCGTGCGCAAGCTCGGCGGCATCCACAAATTCATGACCTGGAACGGTCCGATCCTGACCGATTCCGGCGGCTTTCAGGTGTTTTCGCTCGCGAAGCTGCGCCAGATCAAGGAAGAGGGCGTGACGTTCGCCTCGCATATCGACGGACACCGCATTTTCATGGGTCCTGAGGAGAGTATGCGTATCCAGTCAAATCTCGGCTCGGATATTGCCATGGCGTTTGACGAGTGCGTGGAAAACCCCGCAACATATCCGTATGCCAAAGCCTCCTGCGAGCGCACAGCGCGCTGGCTCGTGCGCTGCAAGGCGGCACTGGCAAAGTACAACGCCGAGCCGGACGCGGTCAATCCCGCGCAGCAGCTCTGGGGCATCAATCAGGGCGCGACGTTTGAGGACCTGCGCGTGTGGCACATGCAGGAGATCGCCAAGCTCGATCTGCCGGGCTACGCCATCGGCGGGCTTGCCGTCGGCGAAGACACGCAGACGATGTACCACATCATCGAAGCCGTTGAGCCGCATATGCCCAAGGACCGCCCGCGGTATCTGATGGGCGTGGGCACGCCGTCGAATATCATCGAGGCGGTCGCGCGCGGTGTGGACTTTTTCGACTGCGTCATGCCCGCGCGCAACGCGCGGCACGGGCGGCTGTTTACATGGTCCGGCGCGATCAATATGAAAAACGCCAAGTACACGCTCGACGAAGGCCCGATCGACCCGGCGTGCGACTGCCCGGTTTGCCACCGCTTCTCGCGCGCGTATCTGCACCATCTGTTCAAGGCGGACGAGATGCTCGCCATGCGGCTGGGCGTGATGCACAACCTGTATTTCTACAACAAGCTCCTTGCGCGCATCCGCGACGCGCTGGATGCCGGCACATTCGCCGACTTCCGCGCGGAATATTCCGAACGGCTGGACCGCAAGATCTGACCGCGCAGAGAAAATTTTCAAAATCGGCGCGAATGGCTTGCATTATTTTCCGCAGCCCGTTATAATAAGAAAGTTCAATAAACCGCAAGCGGTTTATTTCGGGGCGGTCGCTCCGAAACTAAAATTACGGAGGAATCGCAATGAATCTGTTCCTGTCCAGCGGCGCGTCTGCCGCAACCGGCGGCAGCACGATCCTGATGTTCGTCGTTCTGATCGCTGTGTTCTACTTCTTCATGATCCGCCCCGAAAACAAGCGCAAAAAAGAAGCACAGAAGATGCGCGACTCTTTGAAGGTCGGCGATAACATCACCACCATCGGCGGCATCATCGGCGACGTTGTCAGCGTCAAGGAGGACTCGCTCGTCCTCGAGACCAGCGCCGACCGCGTCCGCATCGAGTTTGCGAAGTTCGCTGTCTCCACCAACAACACGGCGGAAAAGGAAGCTGCCAAGCAGAAAGCAGCCGCCCTTGCCGCGCGCAAGGAAGAACGCGCCAAGAAGGACGCCGAAAAGAAGGCTAAGAAGTCCAAGTAAATGATCCGACAAAACCGGGAAGCACCGTTTGGTGCTTCCCGGTTTTTCTGTCCGCACGGAATCGAGACGGCTTGTCATACAGTCCTGTGCCGCCGAATAGACTGGCAGCAAAAGGGGGAATGACCATGAAACGGACAAGATCAAAAACCAGACCCGCCGGGAAGGGCAGGGGACTGGCACGGAGCGTCCTGCTGCTGATGGTGCTCACGGCGGCGCTGTGCGCGATCGGCGCGGCGCTCGTGATGGGCGGCATCGTGCCGCAGAGCGCCGTCCCGGCGGCGTCAGCAGCCGCGCTGGGGCTGTCGGCGCTCATCACGGGAGCGCAGGCGTCGCGGAAGGCGGGGGAGAAAAAGCTGCTCTGCGCGCTGCTTCCGGCGGCGTGCGTGCTGGCAGCATTGTTTGTGCTCGCGCTGATCGCCTTTCCGCACGAGCAGTCCGCCGTGCCGGTGACGCTCATCGCCGCGCTCCCTGCGTCCGCGCTGGGCTGCCTGCTGACGATGCGTAAAAAACACACCTACGCCCGCCATAAACGATGACGGCATCCCTGCATGTTGCAGACGGGTAAATACTATTTACGCCTGCTATATTTATGCATCAAATCCTGCAAAATGCAATATTTGGCGTGCGCGGCGGCGCAGCTACACCAGATGTGGTGGAAATACCTGCCGCCGTACCGCTGCAATCGCCTTTTCCGTTACCAAATTTACATAATGTACTTTACATAATCCTTTGACATAATCCACAAATTTTAGAAATTATTCCGATTTTCCTTGCTATTTCAGTTTGTTTGCGGTATATTAACTACGCTTCCGTATAGCAGATCAGGTAGCGATAATTCTTTGCGGTGCAGCGTACCACGCGCTGCCGAATCCGTCCTGCGCACGCAGGAGAGCGCGCCTGCCCGGTTTTTGGAGTGATTTTTTGCCGCAAACCGTTCAATCACGGCTGCAAGACACAAGATATTGTGGCGTCATTCCTGCGTTTTTGCAGAAAAGCGCAGGATGCTGTTTTTGAACGGTCCGGCGATTTGGAAGGACATCCCGATGGCAAACATTATCAGCCGATATGAAGAGTATCTCATTCATGTCAAACACGCATCGGATAATACGGTCTCGTCGTATATGCGCGACATCCGTCAGTATGCGTCATATTTGCTGAGCGCCGGTGTGGAGGTCCTGGACGCCACGCAGCAGACGGTGTCGGATTACATGACCTGGCTGCACGATCAGGGCAAATCCCCGGCGACCATTTCGCGCAGCCTCGCGTCACTCAAGAGCCTGTACATATTCGCCCTGAGCGAGGACGAGATCGACGCCAACCCCGTCACGAACATCAAGGTCGAGAAGACGGAGAAGAAGCTGCCGCAGATCCTCACCGGCAAAGAGGTGGAGCTGCTTTTGCAGCAGCCGAAGCGCGGCGATATGAAGGGCTGCCGCGACAAGGCGATGCTGGAGGTCCTGTATGCCACCGGCATCCGCGTCAGCGAGCTGATCGGGCTCAACGTGGACGACGTCAGCATCTCCGGCGGTTTTCTCCGCTGCGAGGGCGGCGGCAAAATGCGCATCATTCCGCTTTATCCCGAGGCGCTTCAGGTGCTGCACGACTACATCACCAACATCCGCCCGAAAATGATCGCCACGCCCACGGAGCAGTCGTTGTTTGTCAACGTCTCCGGTGAGCGCATGAGCCGCCAGGGCTTCTGGAAGATCATCAAATACTATCAGGAAAAGGCGCAGATCGACAAGGACATCACGCCGCACACCCTGCGCCACAGCTTTGCCGCGCATTTGCTCGAAAACGGCGCGGACCTGCACGCCATTCAGGAAATGCTGGGTCACAGCGATATTTCCTCCACGCAGGTCTACGCGCAGCTCGTCAAGCAGAACCTCAAGGCGGTCTATAACAAATACCATCCCAAAGCGTAAAATAGCCCCGGCAGTTCCAATTGAACTGCCGGGGCTTTGTACATTTATTTATAAGGATATTTATAAGGAATAGGGAAGTGGGCGTTAGCTGTCTATCCCGGTCATTGCCTCAAGCACTTCATACTGCTGCTCGCTGATGGTTTTCTTCATCGAGAGACCTTCCAGAATGTCGATGTCCACCATTTTGCCCTGCTGCGCGCAGATGACGCGGTTGGTCTTGCCCTCTGCCAGCGCCTGCACGGCGTGGTAGCCCATACGCGTTGCCATCACGCGGTCGCGTGCCGACGGCGTGCCGCCGCGCTGAATATGCCCCAGAATGGTCACGCGCGGGTCAAGACCGAGCTCCTCATGGATGCCCTTGCCGATCTCGATGGCGCTGCCCGCGCCCTCGGCGACAATGATCATAAAGTGCGTGTTGCCTGCAAGCCGTGCCGCGCGGATGCGCTCAACAACATCCTTGTCAAAATCCACGCCCTTTTCCGGCACGAGCACAGCGGTCGCGCCGGTCGCCAGACCGACGTATAGCGCCAGATGCCCGGCGTTGCGCCCCATGACCTCCACAACAGAGCAGCGCTCGTGCGACTGCATCGTGTCACGCAGGCGGTCGATCGCCTCCACGGCGGTGTTGGCGGCGGTATCGTAGCCGATGGTGTAGTCGGTGCAGACGATGTCGTTGTCGATCGTCGCCGGAACGCCCACCACGCTCACGCCCTGCTTGCTCAGCTCCACAAGACCGCGGAACGAGCCGTCGCCGCCGATGGCGACGATGCCGTCCAGCCCCAGCAGCTTACAGGTGGCGGCAGCCTTTTGCTGACCCTCCAGCGTGCGGAACTCCTCGCTGCGCGCGGTGTAGAGCATCGTGCCGCCGCGGTTGATGATGTGCGCGACGCTCTCGGCGTTCAGCTGAATGAAGTCGCCGGAGATCAGACCGTTGTAGCCGCGGCGAATGCCGATGCACTCGATCCCGCGGAAGGTGGCGGCACGCACCACAGAGCGGATCGCCGCATTCATACCCGGCGCGTCGCCGCCCGAGGTCAGCACGCCGATCCGTTTGACTTTCGTATCCTGAGCCATAAAACAAGCTCCTTCCTGTTTTTTGAATATTGTAGTACCCGCGCCGCAAACTGTAAAGCACAAATCTGTGAATTTTTCAAAAATTTTGCGGCGGGGGAATGAAAAAGAAAAATCTGGAAATGAAAGTGATTTAATTTGCTGAAAATGTGTTTGTAATATATTTGTGAATGCGCAAGCTGCGTGTGTCGATTATAAGCTCCAAAGATAAAGCACGGCGTTCTTAAAAACAACGATAATTAAATATAGAGTGATTTGACAAACACGGTATAGTCAGTATAATAAGAATGCGATGATGACATTGACGAATAAATGCTATTGTTCAGATGGAAGCGCTGTGAAGCCGTCTAGCGATTATGATCGTCTTGATGGTCTCTTGATAGCAAATTTTGCGCGTGAACGCAACAAAATTTTTATTTTGTTGCGTTGTGAAAGGGCTAATTAAAAGGCTGTTGTACAGCCCCTTCCCCAATTCCGAACATAATATTTAAGCAATGAAATCATCGTTCTTTAAAGGAGCGATGGCAATGGAACGCATACAGGACTGTCCGCAGGTTTTGCGGGAGTTTTTATCTTATCATGAGACGATCAAGGGTCAATCCAAACGGACCGTCTCGGAATATTATCTCGATCTGCGGATGTTTTTGCGCTTTATCAAGCTCATGCGCTGCCAGATGCCGTACAGCACCCCGCTGGACGACATTCCGATCGGCGACGTTGATCTGGACTTTGTGCGCAGGGTCACGTCTGCGGAAATTTTTGATTTTCTGTCGTATCTTGCGAACGACCGCACGTCGGAGCAAGCGCCGCAGGATGCCGGGATCGGCGCGGCGGCGCGGGCGCGCAAGCTCTCGGCAATCAAATCCTTCTATAATTATCTGACGGTCAGCACCAAGCAGATCACCGAGAATCCCGTGAAGGACATCGAATTTCCGCGCGTGCGGCGCGCACTGCCGAAATACCTGTCTCTGGAAGAATCATCCAAATTACTATCCGCCGTGCGTGGACCGAATCAGACGCGCGATTTTGCCATTTTGATGCTGTTTCTGAGCTGCGGCATCCGGCGCTCTGAGCTCGTGGGTCTTAATTTGACGGACGTTTATGACGACCGTATCCGCGTGGTCGGCAAGGGTAACAAGGAGCGTATCGTCTACATGGGCAGCGCCTGCCGCAGGGCGCTGGACGACTACCTGATCGAGCGCAGCCAGATCGTCCTGACCGACAACCGCGCACTGTTCGGTTCGCGCGACAAAAACCGCATCAGCGTCACGGCGGTGCACCGGCTGGTCAAAAAGCACCTGCTCGCGTCCGGGCTGGACGCCACGCAGTTCTCAGCGCATAAGCTGCGCCACACGGCGGCGACGCTCATGCTCTCGCACGGCGTGGACGTCAAAACTCTGCAAGAGGTGCTCGGTCACGAGCACCTCAACACGACAGAAATTTACACGCACATCGAAAACACAGAGCTGAAGATCGCCGCCGAAGCGAACCCGATCTCCCATCTGAAACTGAACAATGACGAAGAAAAATAGGGATACTTCCCTACTTTTCCTGCATGTTTTTTATTTTTCCGAGAAATTCGGCACGATGCCGCTGGCGATGTCGCCAACGCCGTTCAGGACCAGCCGCGGGCGGTACGGGAACTTTTTGATCTCGCTGCGGTCGGTCACGCCGGAGAGCACCAGCACCGTGTCAAGACCCGATTCGATGCCCGCCACCATGTCGGTATCCATGCGGTCGCCGATCATCGCGGCGTCCTCCGAGTGCACGCCCAGAATGCGCAGACCTGTGCGCATCATCAGCGGGTTCGGCTTGCCGATGAAATACGCCTGGTGCCCTGTCGTCATCTCGATCGGCGAGATCATCGCGCGGCAGGCGGGAATAATGCCCTGTTCTGACGGACCGGTCAGGTCGCTGTTCGTGCCGATGAGCTTTGCGCCCTTCATGACGAGCCGCACCGCCTTGAGGATATTTTCGTAATTGTAGGTATTCCCCTCCCCAATCACAACGTAATCGGGATCGACGTCGTTCATCGTGATGCCCTCGTCGTGCAGCGCCATAATGAGCCCTGCGCCGCCGATGACATACGCGCTGCACCCCGGCGCCTGGGAGCTGATAAAGCGGGCGGTCGCCTGCGCACTGGTATAGAAATGCTCCTCCGACACATCGAGCCCCATCCGTCCGAGCTTCTGCTGAAGCTCCTTTGGCGAGCGCTCCGACGAATTGGTCAGAAACAGAAAGTGCTTGTTGTTTTCATACAGCCACGCGACAAATTCCTTGACGCCCGGCAGCAGACGGTTGCCGTGATAGATGACGCCGTCCATGTCGCAGATATAGCCTGATTTTTTTCTGAGCTCTTCCATAACTCGTTCTCCTTTCCCAATGTCTCCCCTATCATACCGCAAAACGTTCCGCTTGAAAAGCAGTTTTTTGTAAAAATTTATAAAAAATGCAGACCCGTAAGGGTCTGCATTTTGCCTTTTTTTAGCCGCCAAGATAGGCTTTTCTAATAGAGTCACTTTCGATGAGCTCCTTGCCCGAACCGCTGAGGGCGATGCGCCCGGATTCGAGGACGTAGGCGCGGTCGGCGACCTGAAGCGCCATCTGCGCGTTCTGCTCCACCAGCAGGATCGTCGAGCCTGCCTTATGAAGCTCGCGGATGATGTCGAAGATCTGCTCCACCAGCAGCGGCGCAAGACCCATCGACGGCTCGTCAAGCATCAGGAGCTTCGGCTCGCTCATCAGCGCACGCCCCATGGCAAGCATCTGCTGCTCACCGCCGGAGAGCGTGCCGCCGATCTGCTTGCGGCGCTCCTTCAGGCGCGGGAACTGATCGTACACACGCGCCATATTCTCTGCCATGTCGTTCGGGTGCGTGTACGCGCCCATCTCCAGATTCTCCTCCACGGTCATGTGCAGGAAAATGCGGCGCCCCTCCGGGCACTGAGCCAGACCGTGCTGCACGATCTTGTTCGGCGCCATACCGGCGATGCTCGAGCCCATGAACTCAATAGAGCCCGTGCGGCTGTGCAGCAGACCCGAGATGGTGTTCAGCACCGTGCTCTTGCCCGCGCCGTTCGCGCCGATGAGCGTCACGACTTCGCCTCCATTGACCTCCAGGGAAACGTCCTTGATCGCGTGGATCGCGCCGTAGTACACGTTGATGTTTTTCACATTCAGCAGCAAAGCCGTCACTCCCCTTTCTTTTTGCCGAGGTACGCCTCGATGACAGCCGGGTTCGACTGGATCTGCGCGGGCGTGCCCTTGGCGATGATCTTGCCGAAGTTCAGCACGCAGATGCCCTCGCAGATGCCCATGACCAGATTCATATCGTGCTCGATGAGCATGATGGCGATGCCGAACATATCACGGATGCGGACGATGTTTTCCATCAGCTCGCTCGTCTCCGAGGGGTTCATGCCGGCAGCTGGTTCGTCTAGCAGCAGCAGGCACGGATTTGTCGCCAGCGCGCGGACGATCTCCAACCGGCGCTGCGCGCCATACGGCAGCGACCCAGCCTTGTGATCCGCCAGATCCTGCATATCAAAGATGCTCAGCAGCTCCAGCGCACGCTCGCGTGCCACGCGCTCGCGCCGCCAGTACTGCGGCAGGCGGAAAATTGCGGTGGCGGTGTTGTATTTCGTCTCGTTGTGCAGACCCACCAGCACGTTTTCCATCACCGTCATATCCTTAAACAGACGGATGTTCTGGAAGGTACGGGCGATGCCCATGCGGCTGACCTGCTCAATGGTCTTGCCCGCGGTATCAATGCCGTCGAGCATGATCATGCCGCGCGTCGGCTGATAGACCTTGGTCAGGAGGTTAAACACAGTGGTTTTGCCTGCGCCGTTCGGACCGATCAGACCGGCGATCTCCGTTCTGCCGATGGCGAAGTTAAAATCGCTGACGGCGGACAGACCGCCGAAGTCGATGCCGAGGTGACGCGCCTCCAGGATCGGCGGCAGCGTAATGTCGCGCTCCGGGATGATGTTCGTAGACGGGACCGGGACGAGCCGGGTCGGTTCTTTGTGCTTATTCATCCTTCCCAGCCCCCTTTTCAGTCTTTTTTGCTTTCTTTTTGCGCAGCTTCGGGCGGAACAGGAAGTTCAGCGCCTTTTCGATGCAGCGCGACATCGAGAAATCGTAGCTGCCCATGAGTCCCTTCGGGCGGAAGATCATCATCACGACCAGCGCCAGAGAATACGCCACCATGCGGTAGTCATCGACCGAGCGCAGCAGCTCCGGCAGGACCGTCAGCACACTTGCCGACAGCACCGAGCCAAGCATCGAGCCCATGCCGCCGAGCACCACCATCACGAGGATCTCGATGGACTTCATGAACTTGAAGGTCGAGGGATACAGCGAGCCGAGGTAGCCCGCGTACAGGCAGCCCGCGATGCCGGCAAACACGGCGGACAGAACGAACGCAAACGTCTTGTAGTACGTTGTGGGAATGCCGCTGCTCTCCGACGCGATCTCGTTTTCACGGATGGAGAGGATCGCACGGCCGTGCCGGGATTTCATCACCATATGGATGACCAGGCAGGTGATGACCACGCACACAAACACCAGCGTGAAGCTGGAGAACTTCGGGATACGCTTGAGACCTGCCGCACCGTAGGTGAACTTAAAGCCGAGCACGGAGTCGATATTCGTCAGGATCACGCGGATGATCTCGCCGAAGCCAAGCGTGATAATGGCAAGGTAGTCGCCGCGCAGACGCAGCGCCGGGATGCCGATGATGAGCCCGAACAGACCTGCCACGATGGCGCTGAGCACGAGCGCGATGAGCACATACGGCAGCGCGCCCGCAGTATCGCCTGCCTTGAGAAGGTCCGCCGCCGGCGTGGCGCGCATAAAAATGCCGCCCGTATAAGCGCCGACCGCCATAAAGCCGGCGTGACCCAGCGGAAGCTGCCCAAGGTAGCCGGTGGCAACGTTCAGGGAGACCGCGAGGATGATGTTGATGCCAATGGTGATGAGAATGCCGGACCAGTAGTTCGTGATCGTGCCCGCGCCGATCATGCTGTTCAGCACGAACCAGAGGGCGAACACGAGCACGGCATTGATGAGATACCGCAGCGGCATGGGGATGCGGATGGGAGTGAGCTGGCGCGCTTCGCGCGAGAGGGTCGGGGCTTTTTTCTTAGTCATCCTGATTCCCTCCTTACACCTTTTCCGTGACCTTGTGCCCCATGATGCCGGTCGGCTTCACGAGCAGCACAACGATCAGGATCGCAAACACAACGCCGTCCTTCCAGACGGACAGCCCGACAGCCGCCACGATCGCCTCCAGCAGACCGATGGCGAAGCCGCCGATCATTGCGCCGGGGATCGAGCCGATGCCGCCGAGCACCGCCGCGACGAACGCCTTCAGACCGAGCATCGAGCCCATCGTGGGCGACGCCTGCGGGTAGGCGCACAGGTACAGCACCGAGCCGATGCCGGCGAGCGCCGAGCCGATGGCGAACGTAAAGGAGATGGTCTTATTGAGGCTGATGCCCATGAGCTGCGCCGCGCCCATATCCTCCGATACCGCGCGCATCGCCTTGCCGAGGCGGGTTTTTTGAACGAGGAACGTCAGGACTGCCATCGACACGACCGCGACTGCGATGGTCAAGATCGCCGCATAGCTGACTGTGGTGCTGCCGATGGTCACATTGCCGGGGACGATCACGTCCATGCTCTTGGTGTCCGCGCCGAAGAGAAGCTGCGCGCCGTTTTCGAGCAAAAACGAAATACCGATCGCCGTGATGAGCAGGCTCAGACGCGGCGCGGAGCGCAGCGGCGTGTAGGCGACCTTTTCGATCACCACGCCCAGCAGCGTACTGACGACGACTGCCAGCAGAGCCGATACGATCGGGTGCAGATGGAATGCCGTCATGGCGTAAAACGCCGTGTAAGCGCCGACCATGATGATGTCGCCGTGGGCAAAGTTCAGCAGCAGGATGATACCGTAGACCATGCTGTAACCAAGCGCGACCAGCGCGTAGACCGAGCCGGTCTGCAGACCGTTGAAGAGCTGGGAGATGATTAAGGACAACTGCCTCACACCTTTCTGTTTTCTCTCTGATAAAACCGCAATGCGGCGCTATCTAAAATTTGCGGACGTCAGATGGCTGTTCCCAAGGCTTGGGGGCATCCATCTGACGTTCTCCTGTGCTTTTTCCGCGGCAGCGGGGAGGGAAGGCGTTCTCCCCTCCTCGCGCCGGAAAAAGTGAAATAAAGTCAGCAACCGTGCAGGAATGCTTCCTAAAATTAGTACATCTCCTTAAAGACCTCGTCGCCGTTGGTCAGCTCGATGATGGCGGCGGACTTGATGGGGTTGTTGTACTCGTCGAAGGAATATGTGCCGGTCACGCCCTTGACGCCGTTCATGGTCTTGATGGCGTCGATGACAGCCTGCTTGTACTCTTCCGTGCCGGCCTCAAGACCGGCGTCCTCAGCTGCCTGCAGACCGTAGGTCATGATCATGGCAGCGTCGTAAGCCAGAGGCGCGAACATATTCGGGACTGCCTCAACACCGAAGGTCTCGCAGTAGTCCTTTTCGAACTGCGCAACGTCCTCCGTGCCGGGAGCATAGCCGGAGCAGTAGACCGTGCCTTCCAGGTCCTCCGCAGAGGCGTAATCCTTCACAGAGCCGAAACCGTCGCCGCCCATGAACGTTGCGGTGCAGCCTGCCTGACGGGCAGCGGTGACAGCAAGACCGGCTTCACCGTAGTAGATCGGGCAGAACACGACGTCGGGGTTCTTGCTTGCGATGTTGGTCATCTGCGCCTTGAAGTCCTTGTCGCCGGTGGCGAATGCCTCGGATGCGACAACCTCCAGACCAAGCGCTTCCGCCTTCTCAACGAACGCGTTCATCAGGCCCTCGGAGTAGTCGCTGCCGGTCTCATAGAACACGGCGGCCGTCTTGGCGCCCAGCACGTTCACGGCGTAGTCAGCCATCTTTTCGCCCTGATACGGGTCGATGAAGCAGGCGCGGAACACGTTGGAGCGGATCTCACTGGAGGGATCGTCCGGGTCAATGACCGTGACGCCCGCAGCCGTTGCGGAAGCGGTGATCTGCGGCATATTGACCTCGTAGGTGGCGTCAGCCAGAGCGATGGTCGCGCCGGTCAGGACCGAGCCGACAACAGCGGTGATGCCCTTGTCCATGGCGAGGTTGAAGGCGTTGACAGCCTCCACGCCGTCGCCCTTGTCGTCATACTCCATCAGGTTGACCTGCTTGCCATTGATGCCGCCGTTGGCGTTGAGCTGGTCAAAGTAGAGCTTGACGGCGTTGCGGACGGGGATGCCGTACTGTGCATAGTCGCCGGTGGTGTTGCCGATGAACGCGACATTGATCGTGCCTTCGCTGGCAGCCGGAGCAGCGGTCTCGCTGTCGGCAGCAGCAGCGTCATCGGTGGCTGCGGGCTGCTCAGTCTGAGCAGCGTCGGTGCTGGTTGCGGGGGTAGCCTTATCGCCGGAAGCGCAGCCTGCCATCATGGCAAAGAGCATGGCAACGACCAGCACAAAGGACATGACCTTCATGGTTGTTTTCATTTTCATTTTACCTCACTTTGTATATTTTTCAAGCTGAAGGCTCAGCATGAAATCAAAAAATATAGACGGCCTTGCGATCCGCAAAGCCGCCCGATCGGACGTCTTTTATGAAATACACGCCGGTCCATTCGGCGTATTTTTCATGCTTCCTGCAAATAAATTTTTCTTCACTTGTTCCCCTGCCAGTACGTTCCATACCAGCAGGCTCATAATCATCAGAACGGCTACCAGAACCAGCCCGCGCAGCAGTACCATAATAAAAATGGATACCGCGATCATGGCGGTACCCAGAAGGCTCAGGATGCAGTTGTCAGCGGAGGTCATACGCGTAGCGGAAGCCGCCGGTGCACAGGCGCGTGCATCGGATGCAGCCGTATTCTGAGAAGCATAACGGAAACTGAACATCTTGGCGACTTCCTTTCTGAATTTTTCATCATTATAATTGGATAAAGCAAATTTGTCAACGTTGAAATTTTGACAAATCCGTAAAAATGACATAGTTTGTTTTGTACAATTTGTATAGTGTTCGCCGGAAAAAGCCAAAAACCGCCAAACTGCCCACGGCGTGGGAACATGCGAGGCGGATCGCTGTATAAAATTTGACTAATGCGCCATGCTTTGCTATAATACCCGTGTCAATTTCTGACGAAGGTGTGTGAAAAGAATATGGAAAAGAAGAAACGTCGCTGGGGCGACCGAAAAGACGGCACGTTGCTGCGCGATCTGGACGGGATGCACTTCATCACGCCCCTCATCTACCCCAACCGCTGCGACAACGAAGCGTACATCGCGGAGACGATTGATCTGACGAACCTCAATGCGTATCTCAAAAAGCGCAACGAGAGCGAAGCAGAGTTCCCCTACACGATGTTCCACCTCATTGTGGCAGCCCTCATCAAGACCATCACGCTGCGCCCGAAGCTCAACCGCTTCATCGCCAACAAGAATTTCTACCAGCGCAACGAGGTCACGGCGTCCTTTGTGGTCAAAAAGCAGTTTTCCGACACGGCGGCGGAGTCGCTGGCGGTCATCCATGCGACGGATGACAGCACGCTCGATACGCTCCATGAGCAGCTCCGCCACCAGATCCTCGACTGCAAGGACCTCAAAAAGGTGGACAGCTCCACCGACAGCATGGACTTCTTTAATAAGATGCCGCGCTTCCTCGGCAAGTTCCTCGTCTGGATCCTCACGCGGCTGGACGTGCACGGCTGGATCCCTGCCAGCATCATCGAGACTGACCCCTATTACTGCTCGGCGGTGCTGTCGAACGTCGGCTCGATCAAGCTGCGCAGCGGTTACCATCACCTGACGAATTGGGGCACTTGCTCCCTCTTCTGCCTGATCGGTGAGAGGAAAAAGTCGCCCTTTTTCGCAGACGACGGCACGATCTCCATGCGCGAGACGGTCGATCTGGGCATCACCATCGACGAACGCCTGGCGGACGGCTATTATTATGCCAAGTCCATCCGCCTGCTCCGAAAGCTCCTGGAAAATCCGGAGCTTCTTGAACTGCCTGCGGATAAAGAAGTAGAGTATTAAAAGATTGGGAGAGGCAAGAGCCTCTCCCCTTTTCTTGTTCTGACGCACGCCCCTACAGGGTGCGCAGCATAGACAAAGCGCCCGCGCGAAATCGCGCGGGCGCTTGAAGGCTGACACAATCATCCCTATGCCGCAGTGGCTGTCCAAGTACCGTTGTTGCAGACAATGTGCAATTCACCATCAAAGTAGGAGCGCACCTGATCGCCTTTGATCGACGAGCCGCTATCAACAGTAATTCTGCCATCCGTACTGTTAAAGCAGAGGTATCCATTGAATGTGGAATTCACAAGCGTCAGCGTACCACTGATATTTCCGCCAAGTGTGCTGTCGTCCGGGAGGGTGACAGTGCAGCGGGTCAATTTGATCTCCGTATTCTCGTCATTGTTGTTAAACATCGGGCATTCCTTGCCGTTATACTTTGCCCATTTAGAACCAGATGCAAATTCATTTTCGGCATAGTGGGTAACCGTGATGTTGGTAAAATCGAGCACCATATCCTCAGCATCAAGGTTAATGTAGTTCTGCATTGCCATCGCAACGTCCGTTGCCCCCTGTGCTACGTCGAATGTTCCGTTCTTCAGCGTGATCTTGCCAAGGGTGCGACCCCAGTGCATCGCCTGCGTTTCGGTGCCCGTGCTGCCGACTGCCGGGTTTTCCATTGTGTAGGTGTGGCCGCCGAAGTCGATCGTGAGACTTTCTCTGTGCGTGCCCTGGTCAGGCGTGCTGATGCCGGAGCCGATCGCATCTCTCAGCAGCATTACGGTATCGCCGCTCTGTGCCGCATTGATTGCCGCAGCAAGCGTCGCATATTTTATATTGTTAATTGCAGCGACAGGCTCCGTGACGGTATATACTCCGTTTTCGTTCTTAACGCCATAGCCACTGGCCACATAGTCGCTCGGGTCGCTGCTGAACGCGCCGCCGGTGATGGCGAGCGTGGAATTCTGGTCATCAACACAGACTGCGGGTTGACCACCAGTCGTGAACGTGCCTCCACTAATAGAGGCAATAACCTTTCCCTGCCCAAACCTGCTCGCAATATAAATCGCATTTGTTCCCGTGTCGTTAGTCGTTACCGTACCACCAGTAATGTCAATCTTGGACTCGCCACTACCATAAGACGCGTCAATGCAAGCACCCGCATCTGCAAGCAACATACCACCATGCATGGTAAAGCTACCGGTACCCATAATGAAAACAACATCGGAATTTGTCAACGCATGAATTTTGCCCTTATTCAGAACGAGCTTGCCCTCGTTGAGCATGATGCCTGCCGAAGAAAGAACAATTTCACCATTATCCCTGCTATCGGTAATCGTGAGAACACCATTGTCCTTAACCCATGGTTGGCTATTCGATGTCAATGTGTGACCTGCAAGATCAAGCATAACCTCCTTGTCAACAATGGTCTGTGTATCAACCACAAGGTTCGTCAGCAGTGTCACCTCGCCGCCTGCATTGATGGCATCGTCGAGAGAAGTATAATAAGTATAGCCGTCGGCTGCTTTCACGGACGCGACGGACTTAGTTGTCTGCTTTGCACCGCAAATGGAGCACGCACCGTTCTCGCCATCGTGGTTATGGGCTTCGGGAGCCAGCGTGCTGTCGTTGGCATAGCACCTGCCGGTGTGGGTGCCGTCGCCGTTGTCGGTGTATTTGTACTCATGCGAATGCGCATGGCCGACAGACTTCGGGCGCTCCACGGTCTCGGGGACGATGTGGATGTCGTTGGCGTCCACGCTCTTGCCGTTGACCTTCAGGCTCTTCGCGCTCGCGACGGCGACGACCTTGGTGCCGGCAGGCGCGTCCTTGATCTGCACGTCCTCGGCGACGACCACGATGATGCCGTCGACATCGTCGGCCTTGACCGTCGCGCCGTCCTCATCGGCGTAGATGGCGATCGCACGGTCGAGGATGGTCACGAACTGTGCACGCGTGATGTTCGCGAGCGCGGCAAGGCGGCTGCCGCTCACGCCGCTCACGATGCCCGCGCGGATCAGCGCCGCGACGTAGCCGCGCGCCCAGTCCGGGACGTTCACGGCGTCAGCATAGCCGTTCAGCACGGACGTGCCGGCGGCCTCGATGCCCAGCGCACGCGCCAGCATGACCATCGCGCGGGCGCGGCTAATGGTCTCGTTCGGGCGCACCGTGCCGTCGGCGTAGCCGTTCAGGATGCCGGCCGCCGCGCAGCGGTTGATGGCGTCGTAGTACCACGCGTCCGCCGTGTTGTCGGTGAAGCCCGCGTCGTCCGCGGCGGGCAGGCGCAGCAGCTTCGCCAGAATGGTGGCCAGCTGCGCGCACGTCAGGTCGCTGTCGGGCGCGAACGCGTCGCCCGTGCCCTGCACGACGCCGGCGTCCGACCAGCGCTCGATCGAGCTTTCAGCCCAGTGACCGTCTGTGTCGGTGTAGCCCGCTGCCAAAACCGACATCGGCAGCAGCGCCGCGACCAGAAGCAGCGCGATGATGGTGGATAAAACTCTGCGTTTCATAAGGATTCCTCCTGTAGAAATATGTGTTCCGCGGCTCCCCGCGGCAGACTCCGTTAAATTGCCGGAAAAACGTGCAAAAAGACGTCCTTCCTCTGAAAAATCAGCGGAAAGGCGTCTTTATTACCAAAAAACATGCAAAAATCTGACAGGCGCGGGCAGCACAAAAGAGCAGAGTTTTACTTGCTCTGCTTTCAGTAGATGGCAAGCTATACATTCCTGTCAACCCCTGTGCGAAAAAATCGCAAAAAGTATCGCTGGATATATTATACCATTCACCCAGAAAATTGCAAGACCTAAATCAAATTATTTATGCGCGCGGCAGGCTCCAGTGATACCGCGCCGCCAGCAGGCGCATTGCCAGGATCAGCACAAAGCCGGTCGCCATTGCGTAGCCGCCGCCAAGCACGTCCCAGAGAAAATACGTCACCAGCGCGCCGATGATCGAGGCGCAGGCGTAAAAGTGCTTCATAAAGATGTACGGACGCTCGCCGGAGAGAAGATCCCGCAGCACGCCGCCGCCCACGCCGGTGAGCACCGACACAAACAGCACCAGCAGAAGTGAATCCGCTCCCGCCAGCAGCGCCGTCTGCACACCGTGCACCGTGAACATACCAAGCCCGATGGAATCCGCCAGCAGCATGAAAATTTCAAACCCTCGGTGGTTATCCACGATCGCGCGGCGCAGCCGCGGCAGAAACAGCAGCAGCGACACGCCGATCGCCGCCAGAATAAACTCCGGCGTCGAGAAGATCGCAGGCGGCGTGCTGCCAAGCGTCACATCCCGCAGGATGCCGCCGCCCACCGCCGTGACCGTGCCCATCATCGCCACGCCGAAAATGTCCATCCCCTTGCGGATGGCAAGCAGCGCGCCGGACGCGGCGAACGACACCGTGCCCAGCATCAGCAGAATTTGGTTGAACAGCTCCATATTTTATTTCCCCGCGATTTTTTCTTCCGTGTCGCGGCGCATCGCCGCGCGCAGCTCCGTAAGGTACGGCGAAAACGCCGCCGCGTCCGCGCCGTAGTTCAGATTCAGCTCATATTCCATCGGCAGCCACGTCGAGATCGGCGATTCGTTGTGCTGAATGACCGCTTCCAGCTTGTCCAGCGCCTTGTAGAGCTTCGCCTCCGGCGTTTCCAGCGCCGCCATCTCTTCATACAGCGCCCGCATTTCCGACGCATACGGCTCGGGAAGCTGCGCCACCCACGAGAACAGCACGTCTTCTTCGTGCTGCTCGTCCGCTTCCGTTTTGCGGAACGTCGGAATATCGCCCGTGAACGCCTCACCGAGATCGTGGATCAGGCACATCCGAATGACCTTGTCGATGTCCACGTCCGGGAACTCGTCGTGCACAAAATACGCCATCAGCGCGATGCGCCAGCTATGCTCCGCGACGTCCTCCGTGCGCCCCTGCGAGGTCGTGCAGTGGCGCGGCACATCCTTCAGGCGCTCGGCGATGTGCAGCGCTTCCAGCAGCTTTCGTACTTCCATGATATTTTCTCCTTAGAGTGTAAATTCGATCGCTTCGCGGATATTGCGCACGCGGTAAAGCTCCATGCCCTCCGGCGTGCGCACGTTCTGCGTTCCGTGGCGCGGGATGATGGCGCGCGTAAAGCCGTTGCGCGCAGCTTCGGCAAGTCTCTGCTCCAGCGCCGTCACGGCGCGCACCTCGCCAGTCAGTCCCACCTCGCCGATCGCCGCCAGACCGTCGTCCAGCGCCGTGTCTCGGAAGCTGGACGCGACCGCCAGCACCATTGCCAGATCCGCCGCCGGCTCGTCCAGCCGCAGCCCGCCGATGATGTTGATGTACGCGTCGCACGAGCCGAGATTCAAGCCTCCGCGCTTTTCCAGCACCGCCAGCAGCAGATTCGCGCGGTTGTAGTCAAAGCCCTCCGTCGTGCGGCGCGGCACGTTCAGAACGCTCCGCGCGACGAGCGCCTGCACCTCGGCAAGCACCGGGCGCGTGCCCTCGATCGTGCAGGCGACGCACGTCCCCGGCGCGCCCTTCGGGCGACCTGAAAGGAGCATCGCCGAGGGATTCGGCACTTCGATCAGCCCCTGCTCCCCCATCTCAAACACGCCGATCTCATTCGTCGAGCCAAAGCGGTTCTTCGCAGCGCGCAGAATGCGGTAGCTGCCCGCGCGCTCGCCTTCAAAATACAAAACGCAGTCCACCATGTGCTCGAGCACCTTCGGTCCTGCAATTGCGCCCTCTTTATTGACGTGCCCCACGACGAACACCGTCTTGCCGCTGCCCTTGGCAAGGTCCATCAGCGCCATCGTGCACGCCTTGACCTGCGAGATCGTGCCGGGTGCGGACGTATTTTCGGGGTCGTAGAGCGTCTGGATCGAGTCGGCGATGACAATATCCGGCTGAAGCTCGCGCACGGTCTCCAGCACTGCGCCGATGTCCGTCTCGGCGTAGACGAGCAGGTTCTCGGTCTGCACGCCCAGCCGCGCCGCGCGCAGCTTGATCTGCTGCTCGCTCTCTTCGCCCGATACATATAAAACGCTCTGCGTCCTGCCGAGCTCCGCGCAAATTTGCAGCAGCAGCGTCGATTTGCCGATGCCCGGCGCGCCGCCGACCAGCACGAGCGAGCCCGTCACCGCGCCGCCGCCGAGCACGCGGTCCAGCTCCTTCATGCCGGTGGAAAAGCGAATTTCCTCGCTGCCGTCCACCTCCGAGAGCCTGCGCGGGCGGCTGCGCCCGGTCGTGCGCGCCGCGGCGGTCTTTGCCGCCGGTTTGTCCTCAAATTCGACAATGGAGTTCCACGCGCCGCACGCGGGGCACTGTCCCTGCCAGCGCGGCGTTTCGTTGCCGCAGTTTTTGCAGTAAAAAACCGTTTTAGACTTCATTTGCATTCCCCTCTTCCGCAAGATAGCCGTACAGCGCGCCGCAGATGGCGGCCGTGAGCTTTTTCTGCCAGCCGTCCTCCTGTAGCCGCGCCGCCTCCTGCGCGTTGGATAAAAACCCGCACTCGACCAAAATGCCCGTGCAGGCAATGTTCTGCATTAGGTATACCGACTCCGCGGGCTTGCATTTGCGCCCGTTTTCCGGCTCGACGGCACTGCGCAGCAGCTCCTGCACCCGCGCGGCAAGCACGTCGCTCCCCTCCGTCGGCGCGTAAAAGACCTGCGCGCCGTGATATTTCGTCTGCGGGAAAAAATTCTGGTGGATGCTCAGCAGCAGCGCCCCCGGCGTCTGGTTCACCGCGCGCACGCGGTTTTGAAGGTCCGAGCGCTTCTTTTCCGCGACCGAGCCGCTGCCCGGCGTATAGACCGACGTATCCGTCTCGCGGATCATCCTCGTCCGCACGCCGCAAAACGTCAGCAGGTCGCGCGTCCGCAGCGCGATCTGCAAATTGATCTCGCTCTCCAAAACGCCGTCCGCGCTCACCGCGCCGCCGTCCTCGCCGCCGTGCCCCGCGTCGATGACCACGCACACATCCTGTGCGCTGCCAAGCGCCTCGCGCGCGCCGCCGCGCAGCACGCCGAGCACGCACGCATACACAAGGCACGCGCCCAGCAGCACCGCCAGAACCCGATTTCTGCCATACCGCACCGCCATCACCTCGGAAAAGCCTATGCGCCGAGCGGCGGCGCTATCCGAAAACTTCCGAAATTGTTTGGTGCAGCATTTTGCGAAAAACGGTTCGCGCGTTCACCGTAATCATAACGAAACCGCGCGGCGGCGGAAGTTATTCACACTGTCAACAGATTTGTCAACAGCCTGTGCCGCCTGTCCTGCCTGCGATTCGCCCAAAATAGGAGAAAAATAACAAATCCGCAAACGGAATACTTTCACGCATGAGTGCCTGAAATTCGTTTACATAACGCAATTTCCTGAAGGATTACCGCCGCCCGGTTTTTGCGCGGAAAAGTTGGACAAGCGGTCCTCAGCCGAGTTCAATAGAGCGCGTGGCGTAGGCGTTCAGATCCTGACCCGCGCGTGTGCCCGCGAGAAATTCGTAGTAGCCCTGTGCGCCGATCATTGCGCCGTTGTCGCCGCAAAGCGACAGCGGCGGCGTATACAGCGCCGCGCCGCATTTGCGGCATTCCGCCTCAAAATCGCGCCGGATGCGCGAATTTGCCGCCACACCGCCCGCGATGGCGAGCTTTTGATAGCCCGTCTGCCGCAGCGCCTGCATCGTGCGCGGCACGAGTGTCTGACTGACCGCGCGTGAAAATGATGCGCACAGCGACGGCACGTCGATCATCTCGCCCTTCTGCTCGGCGTTGTGGATGAGGTTGATCGCCGCTGTCTTTAATCCCGAAAACGACATATCCAGCTCACGCCCCGCTACATGACCCACCGGCAGCGGATATTTTTCATCATCGCCCGCCTGTGCAGCCTTGTCCAGCGCCGCCCCGCCGGGATATGGCATCCCGAGCACACGCGCCACCTTGTCGAAGCACTCCCCCGCCGCGTCGTCGCGCGTCGTGCCGAGAATTTTGAAGGTCGTGTAGTCCCGCACGTCCACGATCAGGCTGTGCCCGCCGGATACGACGAGGCACACGAACGGCGGCTCGAGCTCCGGGTACGCCAGATAATTTGCCGCGATATGCCCGCGGATATGGTGCACCGGCACGAGCGGCAGCCCCAGCGCGAGCGCCGCCGCCTTGGCAAAATTCACGCCCACCAGCACCGCGCCGATGAGCCCCGGCGCATACGTCACCGCCACCGCGTCCAGATCCGCGCGCGTGAGGTTCGCCTGCACGAGCGCTTCATCTGCCAGCGCGTAGATCGACTCGATGTGCTTGCGCGACGCGATCTCCGGCACAACGCCGCCGTACAGCCGGTGCAGCGCCACCTGCGAGTGGATGCAGTCCGCGAGAATTTCGCGCCCGTCGCGCACGATGGCGACCGCCGTTTCGTCGCAGGAGGATTCAACTGCCAGAATGTTCATAATTCCCACTCCTTTTTGAGGATCAGCGCGTCCTCTTTGGGATGAAAGTAGTAATTTTTTCGCAGCCCGACCTGCCGGAAGCCCGCCTGCGTATACAGTCGGATGGCGGATTCGTTCCCCGCGCGGACCTCCAGAGTCAGCGAACGGATGCCATTTTCGCGCAGCGCCGCTTCCAGCGCCTGCAAAAGCGCCTGCGCCACGCCCTGCCGCCGCGCGTCGGGGCGGACGGCAAGATTCATCATGTCCGCTTCATCCGGCACGCTTTGGCTGCCCACATAGCCCAGCAGCCCCGCCGCGTCCCGCGCCACCAGCCACAGGCTGAGCGGATTATCCAGCTCCGACGCGACGGACGCTTCGCTCCACGGGTCGGAAAAACAGACCGCTTCCAGTGCCGCGACGTCCGCCACGTCCGCCGCCGTCATGCGCGTAATTTCAAAGTTTCTCATTTTGCCTCATACCAGCTCGCGCCCGTTTTCGCCTCCGCCACCAGCGGGACGGTCAGCTCCACGGCGTTTTCCATCTGCTCCGTCATCAGGCGCGTGACAAGCGCTGCTTCCTCCATCGGGCACTCGACGATCAGCTCGTCGTGCACCTGAAGCAGCAGCCGCGCCTCGCGCGCCTGCTCGCGCAGTGCCGCGTCTACGCGCAGCATGGCGATTTTAATAATGTCTGCCGCCGTGCCCTGAATGGGCGTGTTGAGCGCCACGCGCTCGCCGAACGAGCGGATATTATAGTTGCTGCTCTTAAGCTCCGGCAGCATCCGGCGGCGACCGAAGAGCGTCGTCACATAGCCGTCGTGCTTCGCCTGCGCAACGATGTCGTGCATATACGCGCGCACACCCGAGAAATTCTCCAGATACGCGTCGATATAGTCCTTTGCCTCCCGGCGGCTGACGCCGATGTCCTCCGCCAGCGAGAACTCCGAAATGCCGTACACGATGCCGAAGTTGACCGCCTTCGCGTGCCGGCGCATGAGCGGTGTCACGTCCTCCGGGCGCACGCCGAATACCTGCGCCGCCGTTGCTGTGTGGATGTCCTGCCCGGTGCGGAACGCCTCCTGCATCCGCGCGTCCTGCGCCACATGCGCCAGCACGCGCAGCTCGATCTGGCTGTAGTCCGCGTCCACAAACACGCAGCCCTCACGCGGCACGAACATCCGGCGAATTTGACTGCCGAGGTCGGTGCGCACGGGGATGTTCTGCAAATTCGGCTCAGTGGACGACAGCCGCCCCGTGGCGGTGATCATATTTTGGAACGTCGTGTGGATGCGCCCGTCGTCCGCGATTTGCTTGACCAGCCCGTCGGCATACGTTGATTTGAGCTTGGTAAGCGTGCGATAATCGAGAATGGACGCGACGATCGGGTGCTTCGCGCGCAGCTTTTCCAGCACCTCGGCGTCGGTCGAATAGCCGCGCTTGGTCTTTTTGACCGGCGGCAGCGCGAGCTTTTCAAATAAAATGTGCCCCAGCGCCTGCGTGGAGTTGATGTTAAATTCCTCCCCGGCGTAGGCGAAAATAGCGTTCTGCGCCTGCGCAATGCCGGTCTCGAGCTGATTACCGAACGCGATGAGCGCGAACTGATCGACGAGTACGCCCGCCGCCTCCATCCGCGCGAGCACGGCGCACAGCGGCAGCTCGATGTCAAAATACAGCCGCTCCATGCCATTTTCCAGCAGCTTTTCGTGCAGCACGCCGTAAAGCGCCTCCACGGCGGCACACTCGGAAAGCCGCGCGCCGAGCGCTGCCGCGTCCTCGCCGCACTCAGCCGCGTCCGGGCGTGCGATCGTGCAGGCGAGATATTCCGTTGCCAGCCGGTCAAGGTCATACTTCCCCTGCGTGGCGTCTAAAATATACGCCGCCAGTGCGGTGTCAAAAATAAATCCGTCGGCGGGCAGCCCGCGCTCTAAAAGCGCGCGCTGAAGGGGCTTGCAGTCGTGCGTCACCTTTTTGACCGTCGCGCCGAATACGGTTGACATAAATTCTTTGTCTGCCGCTGCGCTGCCGGTAAAGTAATAGCCATTCTCCCCGATCGTAACGGCGATTTCAGTCAAATCACTGTTGGCGATAACGTTGACATAATCCCGATTTGCAAACTCTGCCGCCAGCGCCCGCGCCCGCGCGGCGTCTGTCACGCGCTCGCTCGTGCACGCGCCCGCAACTCGCTCCTCCGGCGCTTTTTTCTGCGGCGCGTGCAGCCCATAGCGCGCGATGAGGCGCGTAAATTCCAGCCGCAGAAACAGCTCGTACAGCGCGCCCTCGTCGGGCGGCTGGATGAGATTGCCCTCTGGCGTAAAGTCGATGGGCGCTTCGCAGCGGATGGTCGCCAGCTCGTAGGAAAGATAGGCGTTCTCGCGGTCCGCAATGAGCTTTTTGCGCACGGATTCGCGGATGTCGTCGAGATGTTCATACACGCCGTCCAGCGTGCCGTATTCCAGCAGCAGCGACGTCGCGGTTTTCTGTCCCACGCCCGCAACGCCCGGAATATTATCCGAGCTGTCGCCCATCAGGCTCTTGAGGTCGATGAGGCGCAGCGGCGCAAAGCCGTATTCGTCGCGGAAGACCTGCTCGTCATACAGCGTTGCCGCCGTCTGCCCGCCGCGCGTGGCTACGAGCTTTACACAGACGTGTTCGTCGATGAGCTGTAAGCTGTCGCGGTCGCCGGTGACGATCACGCAGTCCCAGCCCGCCGCGCCGCACCTCCTGCCCACCGTGCCGATCACATCGTCCGCCTCCCAGCCCTCGCAGGCGTAGATGGGGATATTCATCGCGCACAGCACATCCTTCATGAGCGGCATCTGCATCGCCAGCTCCTCCGGCATGGGGTGGCGCGTTGCCTTGTAACCGTCGTAGCGCAGATGGCGGAACGTGGGCGCTTTTAAGTCAAAGGCGACGCACAGCGCGTCCGGGCGCTCCTCATTGCGGAGCTTTTCCAGAATATTCAGAAAGCCGTAGATGGCGTTTGTGAACAGCCCTTCTTTGGTCGTGAGCAGGCGCACGCCGTAAAACGCGCGGTTTATGACGCTGTTGCCGTCCAAAATCATCAATTTCATGGAGAAAACCCCTTTCTTCACAGCCTATAGTCTATCACAAACCGCGCGTGCTTTCAACTCGCGCGGCGGCGGAAAGTTCACGAATTGTTTTCATAGTTTTACTGGCGCTTTTGCCGGTTTTCTGGTAAAATGGAGGAAAGAAACTGGAAAGGAAGAAGTGGTTTGCGCCAAAAGGTATTCGTAGAAAAACTCAAGGAAGCGGCGGCATCGGTCCTGCCGGTCTCGGCGATCGTGGCAGGGCTCTGTCTCGTGCTCGTGCCGGTGGATGTCGGGCTGATGCTGTCGTTTTTGTTCGGCTCTGCCCTGCTGATTCTCGGCATGGGGATGTTCACGCTGGGGGCGGAGGTGTCGATGACGCGCATCGGCAATCTCATCGGTGCTCGCATGACAAAATCCAAAAAGCTCTGGTTCATTTTGGTCGTGAGCCTGCTGCTCGGCATCGCCATCACCATGGCAGAGCCCGATCTGCAGGTGCTTGCGGCGAACGTTCCGGCGCTTGATAAGACCGCACTGATCCTGACGGTCTCGGTCGGCGTGGGGCTGTTCCTCGTTTTGTGCATGGTGCGCATTTTGTTCCGCATTTCACTGCGGCGGCTGCTCATCATTTGCTACGCGCTCGTATTTCTCGGCGCATTTTTGTCCGAGCGCGGGATGCTCTCGGTCGCGTTTGACTCCGGCGGCGTGACGACGGGTCCGATGACCGTGCCGTTTATCATGGCGCTCGGCGTTGGCGTCGCGTCCATCCGAAGCGACGAAAACGCGAAGTCTGACAGCTTCGGTCTCGTGGCGCTGTGCTCCATCGGTCCTGTGCTGGCGGTGATGCTGCTCGGCATCATCTACCGCCCCGATACTGCCGCGGGCGCGGAAATTGCGGTCTCGCGGATCGAAACAAGCGTACAGCTCGGCGCGGATTATCTGCACGCGCTGCCGCATTATCTCGCGGAGATCGCCATGGCGCTGCTGCCGATCTTTGTGTTTTTTCTGCTGTTCCAGGTCTTTGCGCTGCGGCTGCGCAAGCTGCCGTTTGTGAAGATCCTCATCGGTATGCTCTATACCTTCGCGGGGCTTGTGCTGTTCCTCACGGGTGTGAATGTCGGCTTCTCCCCGCTTGGCTATGTGCTCGGCGGCGCAATGGTCGAACAGGGGCTTTCGTGGCTGCTCGTGCCGCTGGCGATGCTCATGGGCTGGTTCATCATTGATGCAGAACCGGCTGTGTACATCCTCAACAAACAGGTCGAAGAGCTGACCTCCGGCGCGATCTCGGCGAAGGCGATGGGCATGAGCCTGTCCATCGCCGTGGCGCTGGCAAACGGGCTGGCGATGGTCCGCGTGCTCACCGGCGCGCCGATCCTGTACTTCGTCGTGCCCGGCTATCTCATCGCGCTGGCGCTGACCTTCTTCGTCCCGCCGACATTTACCGCCATTGCGTTTGACTCCGGCGGCGTTGCGTCAGGACCGCTCACGGCGACGTTCATGCTGCCGCTGGCGATGGGCGCGTGCACGGCGGCAGGCGGCAATGTGATGACCGACGCATTCGGCATCGTTGCGCTCGTTGCGATGATGCCGCTCATCACGGTGCAGATCATGGGCGGCATTTTTGTGCTCAAGTCCCGCGCCAGGACGGAGGCGCAGCCGGAGCTGGCGTTCGGCGAAAACGAGATCATCGAACTGTGGGAGGCTGTGTGATGGAGCTGTATTATGTAATTGCGATCACCGACCGGGACGATGCCGAAACACTGAACGGTATCTATAAGCAGACCGGCATTCCCCTTGTTCTGACCAAGCTCGGCATGGGCACGGCAAAATCCGAGCATCTGTCCATCTACGGGCTGGACGCGACGCAGAAGGCGGTCGTCAGCGCCATCGCCACCGGCGAGCAGGCGCGGCAGGCATTCAAGCTCGCCAAGCGGAAGCTGATGATCGACATCCCCGGCAACGGCGTGATGATGTCTGTGCCGCTCAAGAGCGTGGCGGGCAGCAAAACGCTGACGTATCTGACCGAAAATGCTGAGATCGGAGGAAAACCGAGCATGGAATTTGCACACGAACTGATCGTTGTGATCTTGAATGAAGGATATTCCGACTATGTGATGGAGGCCGCGCGCAGCGCGGGCGCGGGCGGCGGCACGGTCCTGCACGCGAAGGGCACGGGGCGCGCGAAAAGCGAGACGTTTTTCGGCGTGAGCCTTGCGCAGGAAAAGGACGTGGTGTACATCGTGGCGCACGCGGACGAAAAAGCCGCCATCATGCGCGCCATCAACGAACAGACAGGCCCGGGCACAAAACCGGGTGCGATCTGCTTCTCGCTGCCCATTTCGGCGGTCGCCGGACTGCGCGAACGTGAAGAGCAGTAAACAACAGAATATTGCAAATGCCCCGCAGTTTCATTTGAAACTGCGGGACATTTTCTGTAGATAGCAATTAAACTTTTCTCCACTTTGCGCCGCCGGGGACGTCGGTGATCTCGATGCCCTGCGCCTTGAGCGCGTCACGGATGGCGTCGGCCTTGGCAAAATCCTTTGCCTTTTTCGCCTCATAGCGGTCGCGGATCTGCTGCTCCACGGCTGCATCCTGCTCGCCGGACTCGGAGACGACGGTAAACGACGCGGCGGACGGCTGCACGGAAGCATTCGTTTTGCGAATTTTCTCGGCTTTTTTGAGAAGATCGAGGCTCAGAACGCGGTCAAAATCGTCCAAAACAAAGAGCTTTGTTGCGTCGTTCGTCTGATACTTCAGCACATCGTAGAGCGCCGTGACGGCGAGGGACGTGTTGAGGTCGTTGCCGAGCGCCTTGTTGAACTTTTCGCGCAGCGCGGCGACGGCGGCTTCGTCGATCGGCTCGTCAGACGGCTTCAGCGCGGAAATTTTCGTGAGCAGCTTCTGGTAAGTGCCCGCCGCGTTGTCAAGGTTTTCCCATGAGAACACAAGGCTCTTGCGGTAGTGGCTTTGCAGGCAGAACAGGCGGTATGCCAGCGGATCATAGCCCTTCTCCTCCAGCAGCGAGACGGTCAGGAACTCGCCCTTGGATTTGGACATTTTGCCGCTCGACGTATTCAGGTGCAGGACGTGCATCCAGTATTTGCACCACGGATGCCCGAGGTAGCTCTCGGACTGCGCGATCTCGTTCGTATGGTGCGGGAAGGCGTTGTCGATGCCGCCGCAGTGAATGTCAAGATCCTCGCCGAGGTGCTTGATGGAAATGCCGGAGCACTCGATGTGCCAGCCCGGATAGCCCACGCCCCACGGAGAGTCCCACTTGAGCGCCTGATCTTCAAATTTCGACTTCGTGAACCAGAGAACAAAATCGTTCTTGTTGCGCTTGTTCGTGTCCTCTTCCACGCCCTCGCGCACGCCCACGGCAAGATCTTCCGCGTCGTGGTCGTTAAAGACGTAGTACCGGGCGAGCTTGGACGTGTCAAAATAGACGTTGCCGCCGGCAAAATAGGCGTAGCCGGTATCCATGAGCTTGGTGATGATCTTGATATATTCATCAATGCAGTTCGTCGCGGGCTCAACGACATCCGGGCGCTTGATGTTGAGCTTTTGGCAGTCGGCAAAGAACGCGTCGGTGTAGAACTTTGCGATGTCCATGACGGACTTGTGCTCGCGCTTCGCGCCCTTGAGCATTTTGTCCTCACCCTCGTCGGCGTCGCTCGTCAGGTGACCGACGTCGGTGATGTTCATGACGCGCTTGACGTTATAGCCGCTGTAGCGCAGGTATTTTTCCAGCACATCCTCCATGATGTAGCTGCGGAGATTGCCGATATGGGCAAAGTGATAGACCGTCGGTCCGCAGGTGTACATCTTGACGATGTCGGGGTGGTTCGGGATAAATTCCTCTTTTTTATGGCTTGCCGAGTTGTACAGGTACATAAAATTTCCTCCTCAGGTATCCGATCGTTCTGTGTCGCTCTGCGCATCCTCCAGCCTGGCTTCCAGCCGGGAGAGGCGCTGCTTGAGCATTTCGAGTTCCAGCATGACGGGGTCGGGCGTGTGGATATGGTCGAGCTTTTCACCGCACAGACGCACAACGTGCCCCGGTACGCCCACGACGGTGGCGTTATCGGGCACTTCGCGCAGCACCACGGCGTTTGCCGCAATGCGGGCGTTGTTGCCGACGTGGATCGGACCGAGCACCTTTGCGCCCGCGCCGACCATGACGTTGTTGCCAAGCGTGGGGTGGCGCTTGCCGACATCCTTGCCCGTGCCGCCGAGCGTCACGCCCTGATAGAGCAGGCAGTCGTCGCCGATCTCGGCGGTCTCGCCGATGACGATGCCCGTGCCGTGGTCGATGACAAGGCGCTTGCCGATCTGCGCGCCGGGGTGAATTTCGATGCCCGTCCAGAGCTTTGACCACTGCGACACCGCGCGGGCTAAAAAGCGGCAGTGATGGCGCAGCAGCCAGTGGGCGATGCGGTAGTCGATGGTGGCGTGCAGCCCGTTATACAGAAGCAAGATCTCCATCGCGCTGCGCGCGGCAGGATCGTTGCGCTGATAGGCGCGAATATCTTCTAACAGTTGCATGGATTCCTCCTGGGATAAAAACAGAAACCCGCCTCCTGATCGTATCAAGAGGCGGGTAAAAACTCGCGGTTCCACTCTGATTTCTTACTTTAGCCTTGACGCGGCTTACACGGGGTCTCCCCTCGCTCGCGAATGCACTTCCCCTGCGTTACGGCGATCTCCGCTTGCAGCCGGCGGCGGGGACTCTCTGACGCGTCCGGCAGGGTACTCTTTTCGGTCAACGCGATATGCAGTTTTTTATCGCGCACATCATATCACGCGCGCGGGAGGCTGTCAAGCCTTTGCCTCAGTTCTTCGGGAGCAGGATATGCCAGTTCTTCACAAAATATTCCACGCCCGAGTAGATCGTGGTAACAAGAATGACGATGCTCACAACGAGGTCGAGCGTCGGCTTGCCGGGCAGCGCCATCATCAGAAGCAAGCCGACCATGGTGCTGGCGGTCTTGATCTTGCCACTCCAACCGGCGGCAATGACCTTGCCGTTGTTGGCGGCGACCATGCGCAGACCCGAAATGGCAAACTCACGCGCGACCACGATGAACACGATCCAGTCGAGCATTCTCCCCTGCCCGACAAAAATGATGAGGCACGACGTGACCAGCAGCTTATCCGCCAGCGGATCGAGGAATTTTCCGAAATCCGTGACCTGATTGCAGCGGCGGGCGATCTGACCGTCGATAAAATCGCTCAGGCTCGCCAGCGCGAACACGCCGAGCGCGACCCAGCGCAGCGCGGGGTTATCGGCGCTGAGGATGAGAAAAACCATGAATACGGGGATGAGCACCACGCGCACGAGCGTGATCTTGCTGGCTGTTGTCATTTGTCTGTTTCCTCCATGTCTCCAATGAGTTCGCCGTCACAGGTATCCGTGACGGTCACGGTGACGAACTGCCCCGGCTCGACGTCCCGGTCGGACGAGAACCAGATCTTGCCGTCAATATCGGGCGAATCGGCATACGTTCTGCCGAAATACGCCTCGTTTTCTTCGTCGTAGCCCTCGCAGAGCACCTGCATGGACGTGCCGATGCGCGAGGCGTTGTAGTCGTCCATAATACGGGACTGAAGCTCTGTGATGACGTCGGCGCGGTGCTGCGCGACCTCCTCCGGCGGATACTCCATCTTTGCCGCGCGCGTGCCCTCCTCCGGCGAGAATACGAACGCGCCGACGCGCTCCATGCGCGCCTGCCGTAAAAATTCGCACAGCTCCTCAAATTCCGCCTCGCCCTCGCCGGGAAGCCCCGCGATGAGGCTCGTGCGCAGGACAAGACCCGGGATGCGCGCGCGGAGCTTTGCCAGCAGCTCCTTGAGGTATTTGCCGCTGCCGCGGCGGTTCATCTTTTTGAGGATGCCGTCGTTGATGTGCTGGATGGGAATATCCAGATATTTGACGATCTTCGGCTCGGACGCGAGGACGTCGATCAGCTCGTCGGACATCTCATCCGGGTAAAGATAGTGCACACGCACCCAGACGATGCCGTCAAGCTTGCACAGCTCCGTCAGCAGCTCCGCCAGACTGCGCTCGCCGTAGAGATCCAGCCCGTAGCGGCTGGTGTCCTGCGCCACGACGATCAGCTCTTTGACGCCGGACGCGGCAAGTTCGCGCGCTTCTTTCAGCAGCGCCTCCATCGGGCGGCTGCGGTATTTGCCGCGCAGCGACGGGATGACGCAGAAGGCGCAGTGATTGTCGCAGCCCTCAGCAATTTTAAGATATGCGTAGTAGCGCGGCGTGGTGAGAATGCGCCCGCATTCGGGGATGCTCTCGTTGATGCTGTCAAATTCGGACACGCCGCCGCCGGAGAGAAGCTGCCGCACGGCGAAGACCACGTCATAATATGAGCCCGTACCGAGAATGCCGTCCACCTCGGGCAGCTCGTCGAGAATTTGCTGCTGGTAGCGCTGGGCAAGGCAGCCCGTGACGAGAATTTTGCCGACCGTTCCGGCGGCTTTTCGCTGTGCGATGGCAAGGATGTTGTCGATCGCCTCGGATTTTGCCGAGTCGATAAAGCCGCAGGTGTTGACGATCACCACGTCGCAGTTGTCCGGCTCTGCGCTGACGGCGTAGCCTGCCTGCCGCAGGAGATAGAGCATCTGCTCGGCGTCCACCTGGTTTTTGGCGCAGCCGAGGCTGACCATTCCAATCGTTTCGTTCATTCCAGTTCCTCCGATCCGGAGAGTTCAAGATCCGCGCGGTAGCGCGCGAGCGCGGCGCGAATGTCGCTCCAACTGTGCCCGCGGCGCAGCAGCGCGTCAGTCGTGCGCTTGAGGAGCTTATCATCCACGGCTTTTCCGTCCAGCGCGCGGTGAAGAAAGCTATCCAACGCGCCGTCCATGTCCGGGATGGCGGCGAGCGCGTCCTGCCAGTATTCGCGCGGGATGCGCTTTTCGTAGAGAATTTGTTCAATGCGGCGGCGACCGTAGCCCTTGCGGACAGCGGACTGCACGACCTGCTCCGCCACGGCGGCATCGTCCAGCAAATGCAGCTCATCCAGCCACTGCACCGTGTCCTGCGCGTCCTCCGGCACAGCGCCCTTGTCGGTCAGGCGCTTTTCCAGCGCCGCGCGCGAGATGGCGGTCGAGGACAAAATGCGCACGGCGCGCTGCCGCGTGCGCGCGCGGGCAATGGCGGCGCGCAGGGCGGAAAGCTCGTCCTCCGACAGCTCCCGCCCGGCGTATAAGTTAAGATCCGCAGCCAGAAACGGCGGAACTTTCAGCCGCTCCCCTGTTTCCAGCGTGCACACCAGCGGACCATCCGGCTGCGCGGACGGCGCTAGTGACTCAATTTTCATCGTTAAAATCGTCCGCCGAGACGCTTACGGGCGCGCTTGCGGGCGCAGCGGGACGCTTGGCGCGGCTGCCCTGGAGCTTCCACATATTCGCGCGGACCTCCTGCTCAATGCGGTCGGCAACGTCGGGATGGTCGATGAGGTACTTCTTTGCATTGTCGCGCCCCTGACCGATGCGCTCGTCTCCGATGGAGAACCAGCTTCCGCTCTTCTGGATGATGTCCAGCTGCGCCGCCATATCGACAAGCTCCCCCCACTTGGAGATGCCCTCGCCGTACATGATGTCGAACACCGCCTCTTTGAACGGAGGCGCGACCTTGTTTTTGACGATCTTGGCGCGGGTGCGGTTGCCGACGATCTCCGTGCCGTTTTTGATGGCTTCGATACGGCGGATGTCGATCCGCACCGAGGCGTAGAACTTGAGCGCGTTGCCGCCGGTGGTCGTTTCGGGGTTGCCGTACATCACGCCGATCTTCATACGAAGCTGGTTGATGAAGATGACGACGCAGTTCGTTTTGGAAATGTTGCCTGCGAGCTTGCGCAGCGCCTGTGACATCAGCCGCGCCTGCAAGCCGACGAACGTATCGCCCATTTCGCCTTCAATTTCCGCGCGGGGCGTGAGCGCCGCGACGGAGTCCACGACCACGACGTCGATCGCGCCGGAGCGCACGAGCGCGTCGGTGATCTCCAGCGCCTGTTCGCCAGTATCCGGCTGCGAGACAAGCATGGAGTCGATGTCCACGCCGATGGCAGCGGCGTAATCAGGGTCGAGCGCGTGCTCGGCGTCCACAAACGCGACCTCGCCGCCGCGCTTTTGCGCCTGCGCGACGATGTGCAGCGCAAGCGTCGTTTTGCCGGAGGATTCAGGTCCGTATATCTCAATGATACGCCCCTTGGGCACGCCGCCGATGCCGAGCGCGGCGTCCAGCGCCAGCGAGCCGGTGGGAATGGCGTCCACGACCAGCTCCGGCTTGTCACCCAGACGCATGACCGCGCCCTTGCCGAAGTTCTTTTCAATCTGCTGCAGCGCCGTATCGAGCGCCTTGCGCTTTTCACCCAGAGCGGCGGGATCGGTAGACGGTTTCTTTCGTTCCATGCGAATGCCCTCTTTTCCTGTTTTTCTGTATTATACCATGAAAAAACGCGAAAGTCAAACGTTTGTTTTGATTTCCGGCAGACGCGCCGAGACCGCGCGAATAACGCCGCGCAGGTCGCGCACAAAGCGGAGCGTGTCGTAGCCGTGTGCGCGCAGAAGCTCGCCGACGGCGTGCTCCTGCCCCATGCCAAACTCCAGGCAGAGATAGCCGCCCGGCTGGAGCGCGGATGTAAAATTGCGCAAAATCAGGCGGTAAAAATCCAGCCCGTCCGCGCCGCCGTCCAGCGCCAGATGCGGCTCGTAGTCCTTGACGGATGCGTCGAGCTGCGTCATCTCCTCGCGCGTGACATACGGCGGGTTGGAGACGATGAGTGAGAATTTTCCCCAAAATTCGGGCGCTTTCTGCCGCGCGTCGCCGAGCAGACAGTGCACGCGCCCGGCGAGCTTTTGCTGCGCGGTATTCTGCCGCGCCACGCGCAGCGCCGCGGGCGACACGTCGCACAGCGACACGCGCGCCGTGGGGACATGGTTTGCGATGGCAAGCCCGATGCAGCCGCTGCCGGTACACAGGTCCAGCACGCGCTGCGGCGGCGCGAGCTGCCGCAGGTGTAAAATCGCAAGATCCGTGACCGCCATGGTATCGTCGCGCGGGATGAGCACGTCCGGCGTGACGATGAGCTCCATGCCGTAAAAGCTCCACCTGCCGAGCAAATACGCCAGCGGCTCGCCGGCATCGAGCCGCGCGAGCGCGGCGGCAAGCTGCTCTTCCAGCGCTTCCGGCGCGGGGTCGCTATGGTCGGCGATGAGCTTTGCCTGCGTTTTGCCGCTGAGCTGCGAAAGAAGCAGGCGCGCATACGGCGCGGCGTTTTCGCCCTGCGAGGCGATGAGCGCGCGGCGCGCGGCGAGGAACAGATCGCCGTAGGTCTTTACCATCGGTCCGCGCCTTCCTGTGTGGGGATGACCATGGTGAGCGCCTCGATGGCGACCTCGATCATGGAGTCATCCGGCTCGTTGGTGGTAAAGCGCTGCATCCACATTCCGGGCGCGGTGAGAATGTGCGTGAGCCAGTTGTCATGCCGCCCGACGAGGCGGTTAAACTCATAGCTGATCGACACCACCACCGGCAGCAGCGCCAGCCGCAGCAGCAGCCGCAGGAGCATATTCTCCGTGGGCAGGATGACGCTCACGAGCGAGAAAATAAGGATGGACAGGATCACGACCACGAACAGGAAGCTCGTGCCGCAGCGGGGGTGAAAGCGCGTCTGGATACGCACGTTTTCGACTGTGAGCGGCAATCTCGCCTCATAGCAGCGGATGGATTTATGCTCCGCGCCGTGATACGAAAACACGCGCTTCATATCCTTGGTCTTGGAGATGAGGATGAGATAGCCCAGGAAAATGATGATGCGCAGCACGCCCTCAATGATGCAGCGCGCGAGCGGCGAATGCAGCCAGCGGTCAAAAATACCGCCAAGGAGCGTGGGAAGCAGAATAAACAGTCCGATGGACAGCGCCACGCCCAGCACGACCGAGATCGTGACGACCGCCTTTTCCAGCTTTTCCGAGCCGAATTTCTTCTCAAACCACTTTTCAAATTTGGTCGGCTCTTCCTGCTCGTCCTCCGGCAGATTTTCCGCTGAATACATCAGCGCGCGCACGCCGCTTACCATGGACGAGAGAAAATTCACAACGCCCCGGATAAGCGGCAGCGCGAGAAAGCCGGTGTGCTTATTGACCGGCTCTTCCTTGCGCTTGAGCCCTTCGGGCGTGCGCAGGACGATGGCGCGTTTTTCAGGACCCTGCATGAGGATGCCCTCAATGAGTGCCTGACCGCCGATGAGCGTTTTGAACTGTTCCTGACAGGCAGGATTTTTGCATTCAGACATAGAAACCTCTTATTCTTCCCCGGCGGGAATGGAAATGGTGACGAGCGTTCCGCCGCCCGCGGCGTTTTCCAGCGTCAGGCTGCCGCCGTGCATGGTGACGATCTCCTCGCACACGGCAAGCCCGATGCCGCTGCCGCGCGCTTTGGAGCTGCCCTTGTAAAATTTCATCTTGACGTGCGGCAGCTCCTCTTCGGGGATGCCAACGCCGTAGTCGCGGATACGGATGACGACGCTGCTGTCCTCTTTTGCGATCGACGCGTCGATCTTTTTGCCGTCGCCGCCGTGTTTGGCGGCGTTATCGAGCACATTCAGGAACACCTGCCGCATACGCGCCACGTCGCACGGGATCTCACCGATGGACGCGTCAGGCGGGGTGTAGTTGAGCGTGATGCCCTCCTGCCGCAGGCGGCTGCCGTACATGAACACGGTGTCCTCAAATTCCGCCAGAATGTCGGATTTTTCGACCCGGAGGGTAAAGCGACCGTTCTGCATCCGCGTAAATTCCAGCAGCTCCTCGACCATGCCGGTGAGCCTGCGCGCCTCGCGCAGGATGATGAGCACGCCGCGCCGGACCTCCGGGTCAAGATTTTCGGCGGACAGAAGCGTTTCACTCCAGCCGGAGATGGCGGTGAGCGGCGTGCGCAGCTCGTGCGAAACGGACGAGATAAACTCGGATTGTGTTTTTTCCGAACGGCTGATCTTGAGCGACATATCGTTGATGGTGTCGGCAAGCTCGCCGATCTCATCGTCATAGCGCTTGGGGATCTGCACACCGTAAGACCCGGCGGCGATGCGCTTGGCGGTGGCGGTGATCTGCGAGAGCGGATCGAGAATGGAGCGGATAAAATAGCTGCTCACAAAAAAGATGAGCGCCACGAACACCAGCCCCACCAGCACCGCGAGCGCCGCGATGCGCATGACCTGCCGGTCAACGGTCTCCAGACTCGCGATGTACCGCAGCACGCCCACGACCGCACCGTCGGCGTAGAGCAGCGGACTCGACACCGCCATCACGCGCTGCCCGGTCTGCCCGTCCGCACCGCTGAAGGATGCGGTGCGCCCGTTTTGCAGCGCCTCGGTCACATCCGTGCTGCTGACCATCGCGCCGGGGCGCTGCCCGTCGGAGGATGCCAAAAGCTCCCCGGCGGGGCTGATGAATTGCAGCTCCACACCCTCCCCCTCGTCATACGTCTGCGACAGGCGGATACAGGTCTGGTAAAATTCGGAATAGTCGCGGTCGGAATAGCCGGCAAAAAAGCTGCCGGTCGTTTTGGCTTTTGTCTCCAGGCTCGCGCGGACGGAGGTGTAGTAGTACGACGCCATGGAGAGCGTGACGATCAGCACGCACAGCAGCACCAGCACGACCATGATGCTGACGTTGTTGAGAAGCCAGCGCTTTTCAAGCCCCGTGATCTTCTTGAGCCGAAGCTCCGGCTTGCGAAACTGCGGTTTTTTCATGACAATTTACTCACGCGCCCCACTTGTAGCCGTAGCCCCAGACGGTGGTGATGTAGGTGGGGTTCGCGGTGTCGTCCTCGATCTTGATGCGCAGCCTGCGGATGTTCACGTCCACGATCTTCAGCTCGCCGTCATAATCGCGCCCCCAGACGGCGGCGAGAATATCCTCGCGCGAGAGCGCCCTGCCGGGGTTCTGCATGAACAGCTTCATGATGGCGTATTCCACCTGCGTGAGCTTGATGCGCCTGCCCTCCTTGTCGAGCGTGCGGTTGCGCGTATTGAGCACGAACGGACCGTGGCACAGCTCCACGCTGTCGGCAGCGGGGTCGTTTCCGATGCGGCGGTAGAGCGCGTCGATGCGCGCCGTGAGCTCCGCAGGGCTGAAGGGCTTGGTCATATAATCGTCCGCGCCGGTCATCAGACCCGTGATCTTATCCATCTCCTGACTGCGGGCGGTGAGCATGATGATGCCGATTTTTTTATCGGTGGCGCGGATATTGCGGCAGACCTCAAAGCCGTCGATGTCCGGCAGCATGATGTCCAGAATGGCGACGCCGACGTCCGGGTTCTGGCGGAGCTTTTCCAGCGCCTCCGCGCCCGTGCCCGCTTCCAGCACCTCATAGCCCGCGCGGCGCAGATTGATGACGACGAAGCTGCGGATGCTGACCTCGTCCTCCAAAATCAGAACTTTTTTCATTGCAATACCCCTTTATCTTCTGCCGTGTGTCCGGCGAACCATGTTTTAAGATCCCTGATCCATATTTCAATTCTAAATTATAGCATAAACTTAGGCGGCTGTGTAGCGGGCGCGCGGATTTTTCACAGATTATTTAAGAACCACGCTGTCAGCCCCCAGAAGGCTGCGCAGCTCATCCAGCATCACATCCTCCGGCTGGCACGCGCCGCCCATTTGTGTGCGCGTGTCGGCGTAAAAGACGACGGTGCGGCTTTTCCCGGGAAACATTTTGAGGATGGCGAGCGTTTTGCGCGCCTCCGGCGCGGACTGCGACGGCACGCGCAGATAGAGCGTGCGGAAGTCCGGCAGCGGACGCGCAGGCTGCGCGGGGCGCTGCGGCGGCAGCGGATCGGCTTCCAGCTCCGCCAGCGGGCGGGCGGAATTGAGCACGATCTGCGGGTCTTTATCGTCGCGCACGGAGATACGCCCCTGTACCACGACGGCGGCGTTTTCATGCAGATAGCTGCCGAACTGCCCCAGTGCGTTGGAAAAGACCAGCAGCTCGATCGCGCCCGTGTCGTCCTCCAGACGGACATACGCCATCACGGAATTATTCTTGGTGGTTTTCATCTTGACCGTCTGCACGATCCCGGCGACGGTGACGCTCTGCTCATCGCGGAACGCGCCGCCCTCTTCGGTAAAGCTCTCCATGATCTGCCCGATGGGTGCGGCGTGTACGGAGGCGAGCAGCGGGCGGTACTCATCCATCGGGTGACCCGAGAGATACAGCCCCGTCGTCTCCTTTTCAAGCTGCATCAGCTCCTGACGCGGCAGCTCCGGCAGCTCCGGGATATGCACCGGCGGCAGCGGGTCGGACGATTCCTCCAAAAAGCCCCCGAACAGATCGAGCTGCCCCTCCACATTTTTGCGGCGGCTGGCGGTGACGGAATCGAGCACCGTCTCAAAAATTTGCAGCATCTGCGAGCGGTGCAGCCCAAAGCAGTCGCACGCGCCGGATTTGATGAGATTTTCGAGCGCGCGCTTGTTAAGATCCGTGCCGCACATCCGGCGGCAGAAATCCTCAAGGCTGCGGAACGTACCGCTTTCCTCGCGCTCCGCCATGACCTTCTGGATAAAGCCGCGCCCGATGTTTTTGATCGCCGCCAGACCAAAGCGGATGCCGCCGGGCGTAACGGTAAAGTAGTCGTTCGATTCGTTAAGATCGGGTGGGAGGACGGGAATATCGCACGCCTTACATTCGATGATATACTCCGAAATTTTCACGGAGCTGTCGAGCACCGACGTCATGAGCGCCGCGAGATACTCCTTGGGATAGTGGCACTTGAGGTACGCCGTGTCATAGCTGACCTTGGCGTAGCAGACGGCGTGCGCCTTATTGAAGGCGTAGTTCGCAAAGTCGATGATCTCGTCGTAAATATCGTTTGCGGTCTGCTCCGGCACGCCGTTTACGATCGCGCCGCAGATATTGCGCGTCGCGTCGCCGTAGACGAACGCCTTGCGCTCCGCCATAATGACCGCCTGCTTCTTTTTGGAGATGGCGCGGCGGACGTTATCCGACTGCCCGAGGCTGAAGCCGCCGAGCTTGCGGAAAATTTCGATGACCTGCTCCTGATAGACGATGCAGCCGTAGGTGACGGCAAGGATCGGCTGGAGCAGCGGGTGCTTATAGCGGATGGTCTGCGGATTGAGCTTGTTTTTGATAAAGCGCGGGATGGAGTCCATCGGACCGGGACGGTAGAGCGCTACAATAGCGGTCACATCTTCAATAGACTGCGGCTTCATGCTCACGCACACGCCGGTGATGCCGGACGATTCGAGCTGGAACACGCCCGCGGTCCTGCCCTCGGAGAGCATGGCGAACGTCGCCGCGTCGTCGTTCGGAATGGTGCGCATATCGAAATCCGGCTCACGCTTGCGGATGTCCTGCACGGCGTTTTCGATGACCGTGAGGTTGCGCAGCCCCAGAAAGTCCATCTTAAGAAGCCCCAGCTCCTCGAGCGTGGTCATCGTGTACTGCGTGACGATGGTATCGTCATTTGTACTGAGCGGGACGTAGTGATACACCGGCTCGCGCGTGATGACAACGCCCGCCGCGTGCGTAGAGGTATTGCGCGGCATCCCTTCGAGGGCGCGCGCGGTGTCGATGAGCGTTTTGACGCGCTCATCGCCGTCGTACATCTCTTTGAGCTGCGGCGAGACCCTCAGTGCCTCGTCCAGCGTGATGTGCAGCGTGTTCGGCACGAGCTTTGCCACCACGTCGGTCTCGGCGTAGGAAAAATCCAGGGCTCTTCCCACGTCGCGGATCGCGCCGCGCGCCGCCATCGTACCGAACGTGACGATCTGCGCAACATGATCCTCGCCGTACTTGCGGCGCACATAGTCCACGACCTCGCCCCGGCGCGTGTCGCCGAAGTCCATGTCAATATCGGGCATGGAGATACGCTCCGGGTTCAGGAAGCGCTCAAAATAGAGGCTGTACTGCATGGGGTCGATGTCGGTGATGTAGAGCGTGTACGCCACCATTGATCCGGCGGCGCTGCCGCGTCCCGGTCCGACAGGAATCCCTGCGTCCTTTGCAAAGCGCACAAAATCCGACACGATGAGAAAATAGTCCGTAAAGCCCATTTTTTCGATCATGTCGATCTCATATTCCAGTTGTTTTTTATACTCCGGCTGCGCGTCCGGGTAGCGGGCGGCAAAGCCCTCGGCACAGAGCTCTTTGAGGTACGTCAGGCTGTCATAGCCCGGCGGGAGCTTAAATTCCGGCAGATGGTATTTGCCGAACGTGAACTCCACATTACACCGCTCGGCAATGCGGACGGTATTCTGGAACGCCTCGTCCTCATTCAGGAACAGGCTGCGCATCTCGTCCTCGGATTTGAGGTAAAATTCCTCGCTGCCAAAGCGCATACGGTCCGGGTCATCCACGGTCTTGCCCATCTGGATACACATGAGCACATCCTGCGTGCGCGAGTCCGCTTTTGTGAGGTAGTGCGCGTCATTCGTCACAACGAGCGGCAGACCCGTCTCGCGCGCAAGGCGCAAAATCTGCGGGTTCACGGCGCGCTGCTCGGCAAGCCCGTGATCCTGAAGCTCCAAATAGAAATTGCCCTCGCCGAAAATTGCGGCGTATTCCAGCGCGGATGCCTTCGCCGCCTTGTAATCGTCGTGCAGAATGCACTGCGGCACACGCCCGGCAAGGCACGCCGAGAGCGCGATCAGCCCCTCGTGGTGCGACCGCAGCAGCTCCAGATCGACGCGCGGGCGGTTATAAAACCCCTCCACATACGCCTGCGAGACCATGTAGCAGAGGTTATGATAGCCCGTCTCGTTTTCACACAGGAGCACCAGATGATAGCTCTCGCGGTCGAGCGAATGGACCTTGTCGAAGCGCATGCGCGGCGCGACGTAGACCTCGCAGCCGATGATGGGCTTGACGCCCGCCGCCTTTGCCGCCTTGTAAAAGTCGATCACGCCGTACATATTGCCGTGGTCGGTGATGGCGATGGCCGGCTGCCCCAGCTCCTGCACGCGCGGGATGAGGTCGCGGATGCGGCACGCGCCGTCAAGCAGGCTGAACTCGGTATGAACATGGAGGTGGACAAATCCCATGGCGTACTCCCCTATTGCGTTCCGGCAAGCTCCACGAGCTTGCGCATACGGTGGTTCATGGCGGACTTGGAAACGGGCGGGTCAGACTGCTCGGCAAGCTCTGCAAGCGTCGCCTCCGGGTTTTTCAGCCGCAGCTCCGCCGTGCGGCGCAGCTTTTCGGGAAGCTGCTGAAACTGCCCCGACTTTTTGAGCTTGCGGATCGCGGCGACCTGCTCGATCGACGCGTCCACGACCTTGGTGAGGTTTGCTGTTTCGCAGTTGCAGCGGCGGTTGACCCCGTTTCGCATATCCTTTTCGACCTTCGCCTGCAAAATGCCCATGGCGCATACCGGCGCGCCGATGGCGGTGAGAAAATCGGCGATGGAGTCGCTCTGCTTAAAGTACAGAATGCCGCTGCCGCCGCGCGAGAGCGCCTTGGGGTAAAATCCAACGTCCAGCAGCAGCGCGCACGCCTCCAGGCTCACCTTGTGGTGCGACGTGATGAGCTCCAGATGGTAGCGCTTTGCGGGGTCTGTGACCGAGCCGCCCGCTAAAAACGCGCCGCGCAAGAACGCGAAGCGGTCGGCGTCCTCCTCCAGCACGCCGAAGTTGACGTGCAGCGTGACGCTGCTTTTGGCGCTCACGCCAAAGGCGGAGAAGATATGCGCGATCTTCTCCTGCGATTCAATTAAAAAGATCTGCTTGCCGCCGGACGCGCCGTCGGGCAGCGTGTCAAATTCCACGCCGAACGCTTTTTTGAACAGCCGCGGCAGGCGTGCCGCAAAATCCTCGGACTCCGTCACAATGCGGATAAGGTGCGGCGAGAAGGTATTGCAGTAGAGCAGCACGCCGTAGCTCTCGGCAACGGCGGCGGAGCGCCGCGTGATGGGAATGCGGCACAGCTCCGCTTTGCAGTTGGAGGAAAACGACATACGCGTCTCCTTTCTATCTATCAAATGCGTCCTATATCTCTGTGACTGACCGAAGTCGTGTAGCCGCGCTTGGCGGTAAAGTCAGCGATCGCCTGCGCCACGGCGACGGAGCGGTGATGCCCGCCCGTGCAGCCGACGGAGATGACGAGATTTGTTTTGCCCTCCTCCAGATACTGCGGCAGCGTCATGGCAAGCAGCTCCTGGAGCTTTTCTATGTAGTCGCGCGTCTGCTGGTATTGGAACACGAAGCTGCGCACAGGCTCGTCCAGCCCGGTCTGATCGCGCAGCTCGGGGATGTAATAGGGATTGGGAAGAAAGCGCACGTCGAACACGAGGTCGGATTCCAGCGGCAGCCCATGCTTAAAGCCAAAGGAAATGACGCGTACATTCATCGCGCGCTCATGCACGCCGCCGTCCACAAGGTCGATGAGCAGCCCGCGCAGTTTCCCGGTGGAGAGCACGGACGTGTCGATGACCACGCCCGCGCGGTTGCGGATGGGCTCAAGCAGCGCGCGCTCGCGCTCGACCGCCTGCAAAAGCGGCGTACCGTCGCGCATGAGCGGGTGCAGCCGGCGCGTCTCCTTAAAGCGCTTGATGAGCACGTCGGTCGTGGCTTCCATAAACAAAATGGAATAGTGCAGCTTCATCTCATCCAGCGCGTCGAGCGCGCGGAAGAGCGTGTCAAACGTCAGGCTGCCGCGCACGTCGGTCACGAGCGCGACCTTTTCATAGCGCCCCTTGGTCGCAAGGCAGAGCTGCGCAAACTGCGGGATCATTTCCGCGGGCATATTGTCCACACAATAAAAGCCCAGATCCTCCAGACTCGCCGCCGCTTTACTCTTTCCCGCGCCGGAAAGCCCGGAAACAATGATAAACTGCATATCCCTCACCTACCAGATACGAATTTCCGGCTCAAGCCGCACGCCGGTGCGCGTGAGAACCGTCTGCTGTACGCCCTGAATGACCGCCCGCACATCCCGCGCCGTCGCGCCGCCGAGATTTACGATAAAGCCCGCGTGCTTTTCCGAAACGGCAGCGCCGCCGCAGCGATAGCCGCGAAGCCCCGCCTCGTCGATCATCTGCGCGGCATAGCCCGTCTGCGGGCGCTTAAACGCGCTGCCCGCCGACGGAAGATCAAGCGGCTGGCTGGCGCGTCGCTTTTGCATCAGCTCCTGCATCCGCGCGCGGATGGCGTCCGGGTCTGCGGGCGTGAGCGTGAACTCTGCCCAGAGAATGATCGCACCCAGTGTCTCAAAAATGCTCGTGCGGTAGCCGAATTTCAGCTCGTCTTCGCAAAGTTCGCGCGTCTCGCCGTCGATTGTCATCACGCCCACGCGGCGGCAGACCTGCGCGAGCTCGCCGCCGTAAGCGCCCGCGTTCATATACACACCGCCGCCGACCGTGCCGGGGATGCCATGGGCAAATTCCAAGCCAGACAGCCCCAGATCGCGCGCGTACACCGCCGCCTGCGCAAGCGTCTGCCCCGCCATGGCGCGGATGGTGCTGCCTTCATGCGAAAGCCCCGTCAGCGCGTCTTTTGTACACAGCACAACGCCGTCCGTTCCCGCGTCGGGCGCAAGCACGTTCGTCCCCGCGCCGAGCACACGCGGCTGCACGCCAAGCGTCTGGCACGCGCGCAGAAGCGCCGCCAGTTCTTCGGCGGTTTTCGGCTGCGCAAAGCACTGCGCCGGTCCGCCGATGCGAAACGACGTATGCCGCGCCAGCGCCTCGTCCGCCAGCACGCGCACATCGGGGCACGCCGCGCTCAGCGCGTCAAAAAGAGCATGATCCTGTGTCATAAACGCCTCCGTGCGGATAGTTATTACTACTATATCACACACGCCCCAAAAAGAAAACACGGCGCGAAAAAAAATCACACCGCGGCGGCTGCCGCGGTGTGGCGAAGGTCAGAAAATTTTGTCGTCTCGTAAATATTTGCACATCTGCGCCACGCGCGCGTCCCACGAGCAGCTGCGACCGGCAGTCATACGGGCGGCGCGGCGCTCCGGCAGATCGTCGAGTAAACTCTCGGCGCATTTGACCGAAAATTCCTCAGGATTTGTGGCGACCTGAATGAGCGGCGCATACTGCATCACCTGCTCCGGCTGCGGCGTGGAGACGATGGGTCTGCCGGTGGCGAGGTATTCGTAGAATTTGAGGGGGCTGACGTCCCGGCTGAGGGCGTTGTCGGCAAACAGATTCAGGCACGCGTCAAAATGTGCCAGATACTGCGGCAGCAGCTCGTTGGGCTTGAGCCCCAGAAAATGCACGTTTTGCAGCGTGCGCAGCACGTCGAGCTTTGCCCCCGGCTTTTCTCCGCCGATGAACACAAAGCTCCAATCCGGGTGCGCCCTGGCGGCGGTCTCCACATAGCCGTACTCCACGCACGGCTGGAGCGCGCCGACAAAGCCGAAGATCGGGTGCGGGATGTCCTTGAGGTCGATTGGCACGGGCTGCTCGGTGTTCGCCTGCACAAAGCGCTCGTAATTCGCGCCGTTGGGGATGAAGGCGGTCTTTTCATTCGCCGCCGTCAACCGCTTTGCCAGCGGCTCGGCGGTGGCGAACACGCGGCTGCACTTGCCCGCCAGCTCCAGCTCCATCGCGTCCACCAGTTCCGGGTTCATCAGCCCGCCGTAGGCGGAGTGGCGGTCCACGCAGTCATAGACGAGCGCAGCGTGCGGGATATGATCCACGCAATCGCAGCAGACGGGCGAGTAGACCCAGAGAACGGCATCCTCAAAGCCGTGCTGCTTCATTTTTTTGCGGATAAACGCCGCCGCGCGGCGCTGGTTGAGCTTGTTGATGAAGCGGCTCTTGTAGAAAAACGGCAGCACGGGCGGCAGGCTGTACACGGTGATATTCTCCTGCGGCTTGTCGCCCTGTTTGTGATACTTTGTGAGCTGCTTCCACGCGGACTTGTCCTTAAACGGCGCGATGAGGCTGACCGCCGGGTCAAAGTAGAGGATCTCCGCGTCCGGCAGGCGGCTCATCACCTGCTGCTTGCGCGTGGGGATAGGATACCACGGTGAGGTGGCAAGACAGATGATCTTTTTCATGTCGTTTCCTCCAAAAGCTGCCGCGCGACGGCGGCGTTTTCCTGCGCCAGCGCGTGCAGATGCGCCACGCTGTACGGCTCGCTCTGCGTGAGCGCCGCGTCGATCTGCGCACGCAACGCTTTGGTCGTCACATCTGCAAAATCGATGCAGTGCTTCTGCCCGATGTAGTGCATAAAGCCCGTGACCTTCGGGTCATACGACAGCGCCACGAGCGGCGTCCCGACGCTGGACGCGAAAATGAGCGTATGCAGGCGCATCGACACGACCAGCTGCATTTTCTGCATCATGCCGATGATATACTGCTCGTCCTGCGGGGTGGACAGGATGAAGTTCCTGCAGTGCAGCGCCTCCGAAACACGGCGCGAGGGCGGCAGATCACGCTCCGGCTCGAGGCAGAAAAAGACGGGCGTGAGTCCGTATTTCTGGTTTACATAATTTGCAGCATCGACCAGCGCCGGGAATTTTTCGTCAAAGCCCTGCCACGGACGCAGGACAAACAGTGCGTACTGCCCTGCCGGGTCAAGCCCATTGCCGAGCAGGAAGCTGTCCACCGCGCGCTCACTTCCGGGCGTGAGCAGCAGCGCCGGGTCGGCGGTGACATACACCTTCGGGCGCGTCACGCCCATCGCCTGAAGCTCCTGCGCGGACAGGTCCTCACGCAGCGTGATGGCGTCCACGCAGCGGTTCATCACGCGCGCGGCGGCGCGGCGGTTTGCCGGGACGTTCACAGGACCGATACCGCAGCCGTACATCAGCACGCGGCAGCCCGCGAGTTTGGCAAGGCGGATGCTGGCGAGGTAATATTGCAGCGACCGCGTGCTCGTCTGATCCTGAATGAGGCTGCCGCCGCCGTTAATATAGAGCTTGGTGCGGCACATCCGGGGATAAAACGCGAAGGGATCAAAGACGTGCACGGAATCCACATGATAGCGCAGGCGCGTCTGCATGGGGTTGTGCGAGAGCACACAGATGGGCATATCGCAGTCAATGGCGCGCATCTGGCGCAGGATCGCTTTCAGGATCGCGTCGTCCCCGGCGTTGCCCTTGCCATACGCACCGCAGATCATCACACCGGCGCGCTTCCGCTTGCCGGTGCGCGCGCGGCGGAGGATGGTCTCGTAGATCTCGAGCTGGTGCGCGATGGTGGCGTCAATGGAGAATTTTTCGGACGCGCGCTCGTATAGGCTCTCGGCAAGCTGGCGGCGCAGCGCGGCGTTTTGCGCGAGGGAGGTGATGTGCGCGCTGAGCGCATCCACGTCGCGCGGCTCAAACAGCAGCCCCGTCACACCGTTTTCGATCAGATACGGCACGCCGCCCACGTTCGACGCGATGGTCGCGCAGTGCATCCGCGCGCCCTCGGTAAGCGCATACGGGAACGTTTCGGACAGCGACGTGAGCGTGTTCACATCCAGCGCGTTATAAAAGCTGTCCATATCGGACTCCCAGCCCGCGAACACATAGCTTCCCGGCGGGCAGGCGTCCTTCGCAAGCGTTTCCAGCTCGGCGCGCTGTTCGCCGTCGCCCGCGATGATGAGGCGGATATTGTTTGCCGCCGCCGCGCTTTTGCCGAACGCGCGGATGAGCGTGCCGATGTCCTTCACCGCCGATAGCCGCGCCGCGATGCCGTATACCACAGCGTTTTTGGGCAGGCTCAGCCCCAGTGCCGCGCAGTATTCCTCCCGCGTTTTCGCGGGCACGCGGGGCGTAAAATCGACGCCGTTATAAATGGAGAACATCGTCTGCGGGTCAAAGCCGCGCGAGATGAGAAGCTGCGCCATCGCGTCGGATACGCCGATATGATAATCAAACAGCCGCAGCGCAATGGTGTTGATCGTGCCGTAGGTCAGCCGGTGGAAGGGCCTTCCGAGGTAGTCCAGCCGGTAGTCGCTGTGCACCGTCGTCACGATAGGCACATGAATTTTCCGGCGCAAAATCGCGCCCGTCATATTCGCTCGTGAGCCGTGGCAGTGGACGATCTCAAAGCCCTCGCGGCGAATTTCCTCCGTGAGCGCGCGGATGGTCTGCCGAATGCCGCCGGATAAAATTTCGGTGTCGATGCCAAGCTCACGCGCCTCGTCGGCAAACGGTCCGTCGGTAAAGCAGACGAGCCGCACGGTCTGCGTTTTGCCCAGCCCTTCCAGCAGCGACAGGACGTGCGTTTTCGCGCCGCCGACGTCGCCGCCGGAGATGAGGGTGATAATTTTCATGCCCGTTTCCCCTGTTTCATAAAGTCAGACTTGTAACCTGGAGTAAAATCCGTTAAAATGTGCTTTGTATGGCGTCATTATACCGCATAATCGCGCCGGAATCAATCCAAAACGAATCTGGGAGGCAATCCATGAAGATCATCGACGAAAAAGGGCGGCTGTTCGGGAAGCTCAACCTGATCGACCTGCTCGTGATCGTGCTCATTCTGGCAGTCGTTTTTGTCGCCGTCTGGAAGCTCGGCGGCAGCAGGGCGGCGGAGGCCGCAACAAGCGAAAAGCACACGCTGCAATATACCGTCCTGTTTGAGGACGTGCCGCGGGACGTGTGTGACTTTGCCGCCGCACAGGAGGGTGCGCAGCTCACGAACAGCGGCAAGCTGGTGGATGCCTACATCCTGTCCGCCACCGCCGTGCAGACGGACGCGGAGCATTTTACGCTCTATGTGACCGTTCAGGCGGACGCGACCTACGCTGGCTATGTGTACAAGGTCGGCTCGCAGGAGGTCCGTGTAGGCTACGAGTATATCGTGAAAACAAGTGAATTTGAAATGACAGGCATCATCAGCGGCATGGAGGTCAGTCAATGACCGGGATGCTGGAAGGCAGCGTGGTCGTGCGCATTCTGCTGGCGATCGGTACGTGGCTGCACCGCACGGCGGGCGGCAGCGCCATTTTCGGCGCGGTCTCGCGCTGTTGGCGCGCAAGCGGTACGCGGGCGTTTTTCGTTCGCCGTCTCGGCGCGCCGGACGCGTATGTGGCAAACTCCAACGCCGCACGGCTGTGTACGCAGGTCAATACCCGCCTTGCCGGGTGGAGCGCGCCGCGCCGCTGGTGGGAGGCAAGCCTTATCGGTCACATTTGGCGCGGACTTTGCCGCGCGCTCTCCAAAAGCCGCATCATCGGCTGGGCATTCTCGGACGGGATGCAGGGGCTGATTTTGACGATTTTGGGCTGCTACGTCTGCATTGACTGGCTGCTGCGCGACGTACTGCAAATCGCGCTGCTCGCGTCTGTATGGGACGAGCTGCTGATCCTGTTCTGCCTGTTCTGGATCATCTGGCAGCGCACAGGGCGCAGGCAGCCGCTTGCCATCGGCGCAAATCCTCTCGACCTGCCGGTGGCGGTGTTTATCGTGGTCGGGCTGGTGCTCATGAGCATCGTGGACCCCTACCCCGCCATCCAGCTCTCCGGCTACCGCGCGACGGTGCAATATATCCTCTGGTTCTTCCTCATTACGCGTCTGGTGCAAAATGACCGCGACTTTATGCGGGTGTATATCACGCTCTGCGCGGTGGCGTTCGTGCTGGCGCTGCATGGCATTTATCAGTATATCGTCGGCGTGCCGATGCCCTCCAACTGGGTCGCCGCGGCGGAGACCGCTGTGCGCACGCGTGTGTACTCCATCTTCGGCAGCCCAAACATCATGGGCGATTTCATGGTGCTGTTCGTGCCGATGACCGTCGCGCTGGCGTATCACACCAAGCGTCCGGCGGTGCAGGCGTGCGCATGGCTGGCGGCGCTCGTGATGTGCGTGGCGTGCCTGTTTACCATGTCGCGCGGCGCGTGGGTCGCCATGGCGGCGGCGATCGTGACGTTCATCCTGCTGGTCGATCGCAGGCTTTTCTGGCTGCTGCTGGCTGCTGCCTGCGTGCTGGTGCTCGTCCCGTTCGTGCGCACGCGCATCGGATTTTTGTTCACCGACGATTTCGTCGCCGCGAATACGAACGGCGGGCGCGCCGGACGCTGGGAAAACGGTCTTTCGCATCTGGCGAGCGTCAACCCCGCCACGGGCTTTGGGCTTGGCATGTTCGGCGGCGCGGTGGCGATGCAGAATCAGGTACTCGACGGTGTGGACTATTTCTACATGGATAACTACTATCTCAAAATTCTTGTGGAAATGGGCTGGCTGGGGCTGGCATCGTTCATTTTGATGATGCTGGGCATGATCGCGGCGGCGCTGCACTCGCTCTACCGCACGGCAAAATGCCGCAAAACCGAGGAAAAGCCGATGTATCCCCTCTGCGCCGGAATGTTCGCCGGTCTCATCGGCGTGCTGGTGCACTGCTACGGCGAAAATATTTTTGAAGAGCCCTATATGATGGTCTACTTCTGGCTCATCGCGGGACTGCTCATCTGGGCAGGCTTTTTGCGGAAGAAGCCCGCTGTAAGGTAAAAAATACGCACCGCCAAGCGGCGGTGCGTATTTTTATAATAGTGTTTACTGCATCAGCTCGCAGACGAGGTCGGTGTAATTGGACGGGTCGTCCACCGGGAGGTCTGCCATCAGCAGCGCCTGTGTGTAGAGGATGTGGGCGTATTTTTTCGCCTTTTCCGGGTCTTGCGCCGTGGCGAGCTGCAGGGCAGCAAACACGGGATGGTCGGCGTTCAGCTCCAGAATGCGCTCCGCCTTCATGCCCATGTCCGGGTTCAGCCGCTTAAAGTACTTCTCCATCTCAAAGCTCATGCCTTCGGCGGGCACGATGCAGACAGGATGGCTGCCGAGATTCGTGCTCAGGCGCACCTGCGAGACCTTGTCGCCGAGCGTTTCCTTCACAAACTCGAGCGTCGGCTTCGCCTGCTCCGCCTTCTCCTCGACCGCCTTCTTCTCCTCCTCGCTGGCAAGACCGAGGTCCTTCGCCGTGGCGCTGAGGAAGTCGTGGTCGGCGTATTTCTGCAAGGTCTGCACAACGAACTCATCGACCTCGTCGGTCAGCAGCAGCACGTCGTAGCCCTTCGCTTTCAGCTGCTCAAGCTGCGGGAGCTGGGCAAGGCGCTCGCGACTCTCGCCGCTGGCGTAGTAGATATGCGGCTGCCCTTCCGGCATCGCGTCGGTGTACTCCTTGAGGGAGACGAGCTTGTTTTCCTTCTGCGACCAGAACAGCAGCAGGTCCTGCAGTACATCCTTCTTTTCGCCGTACTGCGCGACCACGCCGTATTTGAGCTGAAGCCCGAACGCGGCATAGACCTTTTCGTACTTTTCGCGGTCATTTTTCAGCAGCTTTTCCAGCTCCTGACGAATTTTCTTTTCAAGATTTGCCGCCATGAACTTGAGCTGGCGGTCATGCTGGAGCAT
>CAKUED010000010.1 GCA_934646005.1 uncultured Oscillospiraceae bacterium | reverse complement strand
GCGCAGGATGCAAGAACAAATTTTGCACGCGCCGATGCGAAAACGAACGCGTCAAAGCCTCCCCTTGGTGACCAAGGGGAGGTGGGTGAGCGCAGCGAACCCGGAAGGGATGAGAAGGTGTACGTTCTGCCGTACTACCGCGGGAGGGCGCTCTGCAAACCTGCAACGTTCTGATCCCTTCAGTCGCCTTCGGCGACAGCGTCTCGCTGCGGCTCGGTCACGGCGTGGGTCTGACAGCCCACCGGGCTGTCATTCAGTACCACGCCGCCGCTTCGCTACCTTGGTCACCAAGGGAAGCCTTTGCCTAGTGCAAACGCGCCACATCTCAAAACGTACCACCCTTCTCCTCATCCGTCTCGCTGCGCGAGCCGCCTTCCCCGTACGGGGAAGGCTTTTTGTGTGCTCTTCCTGACATTTTCTCCATTTTCCCATTGCCGTGGCGGTGAAATGGTGGTACACTGAGCGAGACCAAATTGTTACTAAAGGAGCACCATATGGCACGAGTCAAAATTCTGGCTGACAGCACCTGCGACCTCACCCCGGCGCTGCTGCGGCGATATGACATTACCCTCACTCCGCTGGTCGTTATCAAGGACGGCAAGCAGTTCCATGACGGCGTGGACATCACGCCCGCCGATATTTTCGCGCATGTGGACGCAGGCGGCAAGCTGTGCAGCACCGCCGCCGTGAGCGAATATGAATACACGCAGATGTTCGCGCGCTTCGCGCCCGACTACGATACCGTATTGCAGATCACCATCGGCTCAGGCTTTTCCGCCTGCTATCAGAACGCGTGCCTCGCGGCGCAGGCGTTCCCGAACGTCATCGTCATCGACTCCGAAAACCTCAGCACCGGGCAGGGGCTGCTCGTCATCGCCGCGGCGCGGCTGGCGGAGCAGGGGCTCACCGGCGAGCAGATCGCCGCGCAGGTGCGTGCGCTCGTTCCCAAGGTGGAGGCGAGCTTCCTCGTAGAGCGGCTGGACTATCTGTATAAGGGCGGGCGCTGCTCCGCCGTTGCCGCGCTGGGCGCGAATATGCTCAAGCTCAAGCCGTGCATCGAGGTCAAAGACGGCAAAATGGGCGTGTGCAAAAAGTACCGCGGCACGTCCGAGCACGCGTTCGCACAGTATGTGCAGGAGCGGCTGGAGGGACGCGACGACATCCGCCCGGAGCTGGCGTTCATCACCCACCCCGCCGCGCAGCCGACCGTGGTACAGGCGGCAAAGGACGCCGCCGCGAAATACGGCGCGTTTAGCGAGGTCATCGAAACAAACGCCGGCTGCACCGTCTCGTGCCACTGCGGCCCGCACACGCTGGGCATTCTCTTCATCCGCAAATAAGCGCAAAGCCGCAGTTCCAACCGAACTGCGGCTGTTTTTTGCCCTTTCCAGATGCCGGCGGGCGTGGTATACTGGACGGCAGAACGAACGAAAGGTGGCGGCAGGCATGGGGAATGCACAGCTCTATCAGCACCTGCGCGGGCGGCTTTACCGGCGGCTGCCCATGCTGGCGCTGCCGCTGGGGCTGCTCGACTGGTGTGTGGGGAACGCTCCCGGCACGGATGGGCGGGCATTTTTCGCCCCGGCGCTGTTTCTGGAACAGGCACGCACAGACGCGGCGGCGGACGACGTTCTGCTGCACAGCGTGCTGCACGCGATGCTCGGGCATCCGTGGCTGCGCGCGCCGCAGGACGCGGAAGCATGGGCGCTCGCGTGCGACCTGTGCGCCGAGTTTTTGCGCTGCCGCCTGCTGGATCTGCCGCTGGAGGGTGCGCTTGGGCGGGCGTATTACGCTCTTGCGCCGGAAACGGTCAGCTCCGCCCCGGCGATCTGCAAACAGCTCACGCCCGATTTTCCCGTCCCGCGTAAAGCGCTCATCGCCTGCACCCGGCGCGACAGCCACACCTATTGGCACGCCGCGCAGCAACGCGCCCTCGCCGGGCAAACCGGCGGCACGGACGGCAACAGCGAAGCCGAGCGCGCCGCGCTCTGGCGGCGACAGGGAGCGGCTCTGCGCCCATACAGCCAGCCCGAAAAGCCAAAGATCGGCGCGGGTACGACGGGGCAGCGCCTCGCGCTGCCGGAGCTGCCGGATAATCACGCGCGCTTTGCCGCGCTGCTGTGGGAATTTTCCGTCCTGCACGAAAACCGCCATGTGAGCGATGTGGATTTTTCCTATGCGTGGTACGCCTACGGCTTGGAGCATTACGGCGGCGTGCCGCTCATCGAGCCGCTGGAATACTCCGAGGAGCGGAAGCTCCGCGAGCTCGTCATCGTGCTGGACACCTCCGCCTCCTGCTCGCGCGGCATGACGGCGTGGTTTCTCAGCGCCGTGCGGACGATCTTGCTCGAAGAGCACCTGTTTTTTGAGCGCTTCCGACTGCACATCCTGCAATGCGACTGCGCCGTCCAGCAGGACACGCTGGTCACGAATTTAGAGGAATTTCAGTGGTATCTGGCGCATCTGGAGCTGTACGGCGGCGGCGGAACGGACTTTCGCCCCGCGTTCCGGCACATTGACGAGCTCGTCGCGCGCGGCGAGCTGGCGCGGCTTGGCGGCGTGCTGTATTTTACGGACGGCTACGGCGTGTTCCCGGAGCGTGCGCCGGACTACCCCGTTGCATTTGTAATGCTGCAATACCGCTATGACGACATCAACATCCCGCGCTGGGCGCGCACGCTCGTGCTGGATGCCGAAAAGCCCGGGAGGGACGAAGCATGGATATAGCCAAGGCAAAGGAAGAGCTGCGCCGCGCATTTCGCGCCTACACCGAGCGCACGCCCGACGGGCAGCTCTGTATCCCCATCGCGCGGCAGCGCCCGCTGCTGCTGATGGGCCCGCCGGGCGTCGGCAAAACGGCGGTGCTTGCGCAGCTTGCGGCGGAGCTGGGCGTGGGGCTGGTCGCGTACACCATGACGCACCACACGCGCCAGAGCGCACTGGGTCTGCCGCGCATCTGCGAAAAGCAGTACAGCGGCAAGCCGTGTCTGGCAACGGAATACACCATGAGCGAAATTCTCGCCGCCGTGTACGATCAGATGGAAAAAACGGGCTGCCGGACGGGCATTTTGTTTCTGGATGAGATCAACTGCGTGTCCGAAACGCTCATGCCCGCAATGCTCCAGCTTTTGCAGACCAAGCAGTTCGGCACGCACCGCCTGCCGGAGGGCTGGATGATCGTCAGCGCGGGCAATCCGCCGCAGTATAACGAGTCCGCGCGGCTGTTTGACACCGCCACGATGGACCGCGTGCGGCTGCTGACCGTCGAAGAAAATTACCCCATCTGGCGCGCCTATGCCCACGCGCGCGGGCTGCACCCCGCGATCCTCGCGTATCTGGAGCTGAACCCGGCGCATTTTTACTGCGTCCAGCCGCACGCGCACGGGCGCGGCTTTGTCACGGCGCGCGGGTGGGAGGATCTTTCGGAAATGCTCACGAGCTGCGATCGCCTCGCCCTGCCGGTGGAGGACGCGCTGTTCGGCGAATATTTGCAGCACGACGAGATCGCCGCGTCGTTTGCCGCGTTCTTCCGGCTGTATGCCGCCTGCTGCGACCGACTGGACCTCCCCGCCGTCCTGCGAGGCGAGCGCGCCGATGCCGCCGAACCGCTGCGCGCGCTGCGCTTTGACGGGCGGCTGGCAGCGGTGGAATTTCTGCTGCACGCGCTGGGGCGCGAGTTTGCGGCCTGGCACGCGGACGCGGCGCTGGCGCAGAGCCTTGCGAGTTTCCTGTCCGCGCTGCGATCGGAATCGAATCCCGCCGAAGCGGCGCGGGAAAATCTCGCCCGCCGCGAGCGCGCCGTGCAAATTCGCAAGGAGAGCGCCGTCCTCCCGCCGGAGGAAGAGGCGGCGGAGCGCCGTCTGAGCGCGTGTCTGCATCCGCTGCTGGACAACGCCGCCGACCTGCGCGCGCTCGAAGCCGTGGCAGCAGCCCGCCGTGACGCGGCTGCCGCCGCAAAGCAGACCGCGGGCGCGCATCTGGAAAACGCGCTGCGCTTCGTGTCCGATACCTTCGGCGCGGGGCAGGAGCTGCTGATCTTCTGCACGCAGCTGGAATCCCTCCCCACCGCCGCGCCGCTGCTCCAGCACAGCATCTTCTACGCGCAATTACGGAATACCGTCATGCCCGACTAAAATCGCGCCCGGATGTTTTAAAACACCCGGGCGCGCTCGGTTTGTCAAAAAGCCTCGCAGAGTTTTGCGCCCGCAGGCGCAAAAGCGATTCAAATCATTTTTTGCCGGCAGCGTGTACGTCGGCAAAAATTCTGCCCACGGAGCGGAGTGTAGTAATTTTGCGCTACGCGCAAAATTTATGTGCGCAGCGCAGTGCAAGCCTGTTCAAACGAAAACCCAGCGAAGCGGTTTTCGTTTGAGAGCATTTCAAAAATGTAATTTTTGAAATGCTCAATCTTTATAGCTCCTGGATAAATTCCAGCACGCAGTCGCGCAGGCAGAGGATGCTCTCCGGCTGGTCGTCGCGCGGCTGGAGACCCATGCCGAGCTCGCGGCAGGTGCGCGGCGCGATGGGCAGGGCCTTCACGCCCTCCGTGCGTCCGCGGAGCATCATCTCCGCCATCATCGTCATACCGAGCCCCTTGCTCACCATGCGGATGACCGTCTCGTCGTCCACGCGGCACGGGCGAATGACGGGCTTTACGCCGTGCTGCGCAAATGCCGCCAGCACGTCCACATCAAACCGTCCGTAGGGCATGAGAAATTCCCGCCCCGTAAATTCCTCGATCGGGAAGCTGCCGCCCTCTGTGGGATAGTCCGGCGGCAGGATAGCGTACATCTGATCGTCACACAGCGGCGTCCAGTCGCACGCAAAGCCGCTCTGCTTCGCGCCGAAAATGACGTCCGTCTGCCATTTTTCCAGCAGCTCAAACGGTTCGAGCGCGTGGTCCACCATCCGCAGATCGACCACGATGTCCGGGCAGACGCGCCGGAAGCGGTAGAGGATCTCCGGCATCCAGTGCATGGCAATGCTGGCGTAGGCGGCGATGCGGATCGTCTCCGCGCGGTGCGCCGTCACGTCGGCAATGCGGTTTTCCAGCCGCGCGTGCGCGCGCAGAAACTCGCGGATGGACGGCATCAGCGCCTCGCCCTCGCGCGTGAGCGAGATGCCCCGCCGGTCGCGCCGGACGAGCGTCAGCCCGATCTCGCGTTCCAGACTGTCCACCAGATGCGTCAGCCCCGACTGCGTATAGCCCACGACCTCCGACGCCTTCGTAAAGCTGCCGAGGTCCACTGCTGTCACCAGAATTTCAAGTTTTTTACTGTCCATCTTGCCGTTCCTCCGGGTGTTCCGCTCTTTATATGACAGTTTGTCATATATCTATTATAATTAAGTACTTCCATTTTGCAAGCACTTCCGCTAGAATAGTGGTCAGAAAGAAAAAGGAGACAAAACCATGGCAAACAAAAAACTCAACCTCCGCCAGAAGATCCTCGTGGCGGGCACGCTGTTCGGAATGTTCTTCGGCGCGGGCAACCTCATCTTCCCCGTCCATCTCGGTCAGATGGCAGGCAGCAACGTCCTGCCCGCGATCATCGGCTTTATCATCACCGCCGTCGGTATCCCCATCTTCGGCGTCGCCGCCATCGGCATCACGCATTCTGATGGGCTGCAAACGCTCTCCGGCAAGGTCGGCAAGGGCTACGGCATTTTCTTCACCTGCATTCTCTACCTCACCATCGGGCCGCTCTTTGCCATCCCCCGCTGCGCAACGGTGTCGTTTACGACCGGGCTCGCGCCGCTGGTGAGCGCGGAGCGTGAAGGGCTCGCGCTGCTGCTCTTCTCGGCGGTGTTCTTCGCATTCGTGCTGTTTTTCTCGCTGCGTCCGGGCAAGATCACCGTCTGGATCGGCAAGATCATCAACCCCCTGTTCCTCGTTTTCCTCGCCGTGCTCGTCATCGCGGCGCTTGTCAATCCCGGCGCGTCCGTCTCGTCCGTTGAACCGGCGGAGAACTACCGCACCGGCGCGTTCGCCGCGTCGTTCATTGAAGGCTACGGCACGATGGACGCCATCGCAGGTCTTGCGTTCGGCATCGTGGTCATTGACGTTATCCGCCGCATGGGTGTGGAGAATGACGACATCGTCGCGCGCGACGTGCTCTCCTCCGGCATTCTGACCGGCATTCTGATGGCGGTCATCTATGTGCTCACCATCCTCATGGGCGCGCAGTCGCGCGGGCTGTTTGAAACGTCCGAAAACGGCGGCATTGCCCTCACGCAGATCGCAGGGCATTATTTCGGCAGCGCCGGGCAGATCATCCTCGCCATCACCATCACGTTCGCCTGCCTCAAGACCTCCATCGGGCTTGTCACCTCCTGCTCGGAGACGTTTACCAAAATGACGAAGGGCAAGATCACCTACCCCGTCTGGGCAGTCATCTTCACCGTGTTCTCGTTCGCCGTGTCCAACGTGGGGCTCAGCGCCATCATCGAGTATTCCATCCCCATGCTCATGCTCATCTATCCGCCCGCCATTGCGCTCATCGTGCTGGCGTTCGTAGGCAAGCTCTTCCGCCACGACCGCGCCGTGTACATCGCCACGATGGTCGGCACCTGGTTCGCCGCCATTTTCGACTGCATGAAAACGCTCCCGAAGGGCGTGCAGCAGGCGCTGCGTCTGGATGTGCCCATCGGCTTTGCAAAGTCCTGCCTGCCGCTGTTCGGCGACAACCTTGGCTGGCTGCTTCCCGCCGCCCTCGGCTTCGTGGTCGGTCTCGTCATCCACCTCTGCAAACGCAAAGCAGCACGCTGAATAACCAAAACCCGCCCCGGAACACAGCTCGTTCCGGGGCGGTCGTTTCATAGTTTTATTGACATTCGCAGCCTGTTGCGTTGCAATTCTCAAAATTGCGTAGGGGTCGCATTGGTACGTCCATTTTTGCGGGCGCGTTCTGCAGGGCGGACAGAGTCGTCCGCCCCTACACGGGTGCGTTCGATTTTGCACGAAAAGCCGCCCCGGAACGGAACGTTCCGGGGCGGTCGTTTCTTCTTTCAATCCTGATCCCAGTTGTGCCAGACGTTCTGCACATCGTCGTCCTCTTCAAAGAGGTCGAGCATTTTTTCCATGTTGGCGATGTCCTCGGGCTTTTCGAGCTTCTGGTAGGTCTGCGGGACCATTTCGATCTGCGCGGACTCGAACGTATAGCCCTTGTCCTCCAGCGCCTTGGCAACGGCGTTGAAGTCCGCCGGGTCGGTGTAGACGGTGTAGCAGCCCTCTTCCGGCTGGAAATCCGCCGCACCGGCGTCCAGCGCGTCCATCATGACGGTGTCCTCGTCCAGCTCACCGTCCTCGTTGTCGATAACGATGACGCCCTTCTTGTCAAACGACCAGCTCACGCAGCCGTTCGTGCCGAGGCTGCCGCCGAATTTATCGAAATGGTGGCGGACGCTGCCCGCGGTGCGGTTGCGGTTATCGGTCATCGTTTCCACGATCACCGCCACGCCGCACGGACCGTGTCCTTCATAGGTGATGGATTCATACGCATCGCCCGTACCGGCGGCTGCCGCCTTTTCGAGCACGCGCTTGATGTTGTCATTCGGCATATTCGCCGCCTTCGCCTTGGTAATGACGGTCGCCAGACGCGAGTTATACGCCGGGTCGGCGACGCCGCCGCCCTCCTTGACCGCGACGATCATTTCCTTGGAAATTTTCGTAAACGCCGCCGCGCGCTTGGCGTCCTGCGCGCCCTTGGTTTTCTGGATGTTATGCCACTTGGAATGTCCCGACATAAAATGTATCTTCCCTTCTGCGGTGAGTTTTTGTTATTTTATCACAGGTCTGTACACAAAATCAACCGTTTGTAAGAAATTGCGTCTCATCCCGGTGCGTCCGGGAGATATAGACCTCCAGCTCCGGGAATGCCGCGCGCAGGATGTCCGCGAGATGGGTGCAGACGGGGTTTTCTGTTTCAAAATGTCCGGCATCGATAAGGTTCAGCCCGCGGTATTTTGCCTCCTCAAAGTGGTTGTATTTGAGGTCGGCGGTCACGAACGTGTCGCACCCCGCGGCGAGGACTGCCTCCAGCTCGCTGCCGCAGCTCCCGCCGCCGACCGCGACCTTGTGGACCGTTTTTCCGCCGTCCGCAAAGCGCACACCGGGGCACGAAAGCACCGCCTTGACGTGCGCGGCAAAGTCCCGCAGCGCGCACGGCGCGACGGTCCCCACGCGGATGAGCCCGTAGTCGCGGCCCTGTGCGTCCTGCCCCATAGGATCGAGCACGGAAATGTCCGAAAGTCCGAGCGTCCGCGCCAGAATGTCGTTGACGCCGCCCGGCGCGCAATCGAGATTCGTGTGCAGGTTGATGGCGGCGATGCCGTTTTCAATGAGCCAGAGCAGGTTCTCGCCCTCGTAGCTCGCGTCATTCACCGCCCGCACGGGCTGGAAGATGAGCGGATGGTGCGTCACGATCAGCTCACAGCCGCGTGCCTTTGCTTCGGCGAACACATCCGGCATCGGGTCGAGCGCCACCATGACGCGCCTCACAGCCGCCGTGCGCCGCCCGCAGAGCAGCCCCACGTTGTCCCATTCCATTTTCATATACTCCGGCGCAGCGTCAAACAGCGCCGCGAGAACGTCACAAACCTTTATCATAGCGACCTCCTGATCGTTTCCACCTCGCGCAGCGCCTGTTCATAGTACGCGCGCTTTTCCGGGCGCTGCGTCTGCGCGCCCGAGAGTCCCTCCACCGTCGTGCGCAGGAGCGATTCCACGCGCGCGGCGTACTCCGGCAGCAGCGGACTGCCGCAGGCTAAAAGCTGCGGCGGCAGATGCTCCTGCCCGGGGCTGAGCGGCTGCGCGCCGCCAAAACGCGCCCGCAGGACGGTGTAATAAAACCGCCCCTCCTGCAAAAGTGCCTCCTCGCGGATGCCGAAGCCGCTTTGCGTCAGATACCGCCGCAGCGCGGGCGCGGCGCTCTGCGGCTGCAAAATGAGCGTATAGCGCTCATCGCGCAGCCACGGCGCGGCATCTAAAATCATGGCGATCAGGTCGCCGCCCATTCCGGCGCACACGATGGTATCCGCCTCGTCCGGCGCGATCTCTGCCAGCCCGTCCGACAGGCGGAACTCGATGCCCTCCGTGCCGAAGCGTGCGGCGTTCTGCCGCGCGGATGCGAGCGGCTGCTCGCGCAGGTCGCAGGCGATGACGTGTGACGCGATGCCGTTGTGCAGCAGCCAGATCGGCAGATACCCGTGATCCGTCCCGATGTCCGCCACGCGGCTGCCCGGCGCGACCATCTGCGCGCACGCCCGCAGCCGGTTTGAAAGCGGTAGCTTCATACCCGTTTCCTCACTCCATGAAAAAAGGAGGCATCTGCCTCCTTTTTCGGTCTGTCTTAAAGCCCTGCTTCTTCGCTGGCTTCAATAAACTTGTTGACCTGCTCCAGGAACGCGTCAGCGTCCACGCCGTGCACGGCGCACGCTTCTTCCACGGTCTCGCCGCGGGAGGCGGGGCAGCCCAGGCAGTGCATCCCGATGGACATGAACAGCGGCGCAGTCTGCGGCGCGATGTCCAGAACATCGCCGATGATGGTGGTTTTTTCAATTTTCGCAGCCATAAAAATGACCCCCTATCAATTTTGTAGGTTTATTATACCCACGATTTCCGCAGAATGCAACAAGAAAATACTGCGCAGAAAAGGGGACGACAAATATCGTCCCCTTTTGCTCATATAAAAGCCTCGCAGAGTTTTCGCCGCGCACGGCGAAAAATGATTCGGATCATTTTTGCCGGCAACATGCGCGTCGGCAAAAATACTTTACGCTCTGCAAGTTAAGTGAGACTCCAAGAGCGCAAGCCTTGCGCAGCGCTCTTGGCTCAGTCGAACTTATGCAGCGCGAAGCGCCGTAGTGGAATTTTTGCGCTCTGCGCAAAAATTATGCACGCGGCAGAGTGCAAGCCTTTTCAAACGAAAACTCAGCGAAGCGGTTTTCGCTTGAGATAAAGTCAAATTTATTTGACTTTATCTTACTTGCCCATGTTCATCTGCGCGGCGACTTCTGCGGCGAAGTCCTCCTGCTTCTTCTCGATGCCCTCGCCCTTTTCAAAGCGGACGGCGTCCACGAACGTGACCTTGCCGCCAAGCTCCTTGGCAGCGGCGTTCATGTACTGCTCGACGGAGACGCTGCCATCCTTGACGAACGGCTGCTGGAGCAGGCAGTTCTCTTCGTAGAACTTGTTGAGCTTGCCGGCGGCGATCTTTTCCTTGACCTGCTGCGGCTTGGAAGCCATCTTGGGGTCGTTGTCCATCTGGGCAACAAGGATCTTCTTCTCTTCCTCGATCACATCGTCGGTGACGTCGCTCTTGTCCCAGAAGCGGGGGTTCAGGGCCGCGATCTGCATGGCGATGTCCTTGCCGATGGTGGTGGCGTCGATGCCGCCCTCGACCGCGAGGTTCACCAGCACGCCGATCTTGCCGCCCGCATGGACGTAGGACACGGACGTGTTCTTGTCAAAGCGCACAAAGCGGCGGATCTGCAGGTTTTCGCCGATGGACATGACCTTTTCGGGCAGGATCTCGGAGACCTTCAGGTCAGAGCCGGGATACTTGCACTCGGTCAGAGCCGCAACGTCGGCGGGAGCGTCGGTCATAACGACCTTGCAGATGTCCTTCACGAACTCCACAAACGGAGCGGACTTCGCGCAGAAGTCGGTCTCACAGTTCACCTCGACCACGGCGCCCACGCCGCACTCGCTGCAAACCTCGGCATACGCCATACCTTCGGCAGCGATGCGGCTTGCCTTCTTGGCAGCCTTCGCCAGACCCTTTTCACGCAGCCATTCGACCGCCTTATCCATATCGCCGTCGGTCTCCACGAGCGCCTTCTTGCAGTCCATCATACCGACGTTGGTCATTTCACGCAGTTTCTTGACATCAGCAGCAGTAAATGCCATTGTAAGTTCCTCCTGTATCGTTTTTCTTTTGAAAAGTGCCCGCGCAAACAGGCGGGCACTTATTGAGACAGATTATTCAGCCTGAGCAGCCTCGGGCGCAGCAGCTTCCGCGGCGGGTGCTTCGGTGTTCTCCTCGCCCTGACGACCTTCCACAACGGCGTTTGCCATGGTGGCGGCGATGAGGCGGATGGCGCGGATGGCGTCATCGTTGCCGGGGATCACATAATCGACCTCGTCCGGGTCGCAGTTGGTATCGACGATCGCAACGATGGGGATGTGCAGCTTGCGGGCCTCGGCGATGGCGTTGCGCTCCTTGCGGGGGTCAACGATGAACAGCGCGCCGGGCAGCTTCTTCATTTCCTTCACGCCGCCGAGGTACTTCTCGAGCTTGGCGATCTCGCCCTGATGCTTGATGACTTCCTTCTTCGGAAGCATCGCGAACGTGCCGTCCTCTTCCATCTTCTTGAGCTGAGCCAGACGGTCGATACGGGTGCGCATGGTGCGGAAGTTCGTGAGCATACCGCCGAGCCAGCGGGCGTTCACATAGTACTGACCGACACGCTCGGCCTCTTCCTTGATCGCGTCCTGCGCCTGCTTCTTCGTGCCGACGAACAGGATGTTCTGACCGTTCGCTGCCAGCTCGCGCACGAATGCGTAAGCCTCCTCCAGCTTCTTCACGGTCTTCTGCAGGTCAATGATGTAGATACCGTTGCGCTCGGTGTAGATGTAGGTTGCCATTTTGGGGTTCCAGCGACGGGTCTGGTGACCGAAGTGGACGCCAGCTTCCAGAAGCTGCTTCATGGATACGACTGCCATTTTGATATTCTCCTTTTGTTTTGACCGCCACCCGCATCATCTCCCCCGCCCATCCTTGCGGACACCGAACAGAGGATCATCGGGTGTGTGGTTTGGTATTGTCGCCGCGCTTTCGCACAGCGCCTAGGTATTATACTTGAAAACCCGCCGCGATGCAAGTGTTTTTTCACAAAAAACCGGCAGTTTTTTCAAAAAAGTCGTTTTCTTTTGCGCGGTGTTTTCCACTCCGCCAGCGGGCCGTCCACCAGCAGAATATCCTCGCCGATGCGGCGGATGCAGCCCCAGGGGATCACATAGTCATCCTCCCGCCCGAACAGCCCCAGAAACTTGCACGGACCGGGCACGATGATGGCGCGCACCTGCCCGCAGTCGAGGTCGATCAGCAGATCGTTCATGTACCCCAGCCGGCAGCCCTCGCAGATGTGGATGACCTCCTTGTTGCGCAGCTCGGAAAATCGGTTGACCATCCGCTCCCCCCACCTCTCAATCATATTCTATATTTTATATGCGGCGATCCGGCGCGGTATGTACGCGCCCAGCGGCGCGTTAATTGACGCTGATGGCGCGGCGGAGCGACCCCAGCGCGTTTTTCTCCAGCCGCGAGACCTGCGCCTGCGAGATGCCGACCTCGCCCGCGACCTCCATCTGCGTCTTGCCGCTGTAAAAGCGCAGCGCGAGAATGCGCTTTTCGCGGTCGGACAGTCCCCGGATCGCCTCGCGCAGGGCGATGGACTCGATCCAGCGCTCGTCGGTATTCTTTCGGTCGCGCACCTGCTCCATCACCGTCAGCGGGTCGCCGCCGTCGGAGTAGACCGGCTCATAGAGCGACACCGGCGCGGTCATCGCGTCCAGCGCGTTCGTGACCTCCTCCAGCGCAAGCCCTAACTTGTCCGCGATCTGCTGCTGCGTCGGCTCGCGCCCGTGCTCGTTCGTGAGCTGCTCCTTGCACTGGAGCACCTTATATGCCGTGTCGCGCATGGAGCGGCTGATGCGGATGGGGCTGTAATCGCGCAGATAGCGCCGCAGCTCGCCCGCGATCATCGGCACGCCGTAGGTGGAAAAGCGCACGTTTTTGCTTGTGTCAAAGTTGGCGATGGCTTTGAGCAGCCCGATGCACCCGACCTGAAACAGATCGTCCGGGTTCTCGCCCCGCCCCAGAAACCGCTGGATGACCGACAGCACCAGCTTGAGATTGCCCTCCACCAGCTTCCGGCGCGCCTGCTCGTCGCCCTGCTGCGCGGCGTCGATGAGACGCATCATCTCGTCGTTCGTCAGCGTTTTGAGCTTCGCCGTGTTGACCCCGCAGATCTCGACCTTTCCCTGCATCAAACTCCCCCTTTCTGTGCAGTATTTCCCAAGGGGCGGATTTGATACCGTTCGCGCGTTCCAAATTTTCCCGCGGCACGCAAAAAACAGCGGACGCCGCAAACGCAGCGTCCGCCGTCGGCAGACTGTATTTATCTGTATCCGTCGTCCTTCGAGGCAAAAAACCGATTCATCTGCTCGGTAAATTCCTTTGCCGCGTTGAAGCCCATGTATTTCTGGCGGTTGTTCATCGCCGCCGTTTCCAGGATCACGGCAAGGTTGCGCCCCGGCGTGATCGGCACGGTGATGGACGGGATCTTCACATCCAGAATTTCCGTGTAATGCGTTTCCAGACCCAGCCGGTCATATTCCTCTCCGTCGCGCCAGGGGACCATGTTCACGATCAGATCGACGTTCGCGCAGTCCTTGACCGCGCCCATGCCGAACAGCCGCGCCACGTTGATAACGCCCACACCGCGCAGCTCCACATAATGCTTGAGCACCGCCGGCGGCGAGCCAAGCAGCTCGTGCGACGAGATCTTTTTGAGCTCCACCGCGTCGTCCGCGATCAGGCGGTGTCCGCGCTTCAGGAGCTCCACAGCCGTTTCACTCTTGCCGATGCCGCTCTCGCCCATGATGAGCACGCCCTCGCCGTAAATTTCCACCAGCACGCCGTGGCGCGTCACGCGCGGGGCAAGCGCGCCCTTGAGGTAGGTGATGAGGTTCGAGACGATATAGGATGTTGTATCCTTGCTGCTGAGCACGGTCACGTCGTGCTTTTTCGCCATCTCCAGGCACTCCGGCAGCGCCGGGATGCCGCGCGCAAAAATAAGCGCCGGAATTTTGTACGACAGGAAGTGGTCAAAAATAATGAGCCGCTCCTGACTGGACAGCTTTTGCAGATACGCCGACTCCACCGTCCCACAGACGTACACGCGCATCGGCTCAAAATGCTCAAAGAAGCCCGCCAGATGCAGACCCGGACGGCTGATGTCATCCACCATCACATGGATCTTTTCATAGTCGGAGGACTGATGGAACAGCTCCAGATTAAATTCCTCCACCAGCTCAGAGAGTAAAACCGAGTATGTGTTGGGCATAGCGTTCACCTCTAAAAAATCGCGCGCTCGGCGCGTCCGATGACCTTATGATACCATGCCGTCCGCTGTTTCGCAACCGTCAAACGCGCCGCTTGGGGGCGCAAAAAGAAATTTTCAGAATTTTCTCGAATTTATGCTTGCTTTTTGTGGAAACATCTGTTACTATATTGTTCGGCGTCCACGGGACTGCTGATTTTATGGATTTTCCAGTGGCAAGGAGGTGCAGTTGATGGCAAAGTGCGATATTTGCGGCAAGGGCGTTACGTTCGGTATCAAGGTCTCCCACTCTCATCGTCGGGCAAACCGGAGCTGGAAGCCCAACGTCAAGCGCGTGAAGGCGATCGTTGACGGTTCTCCGCGCCATGTGTACGTCTGTACGAGATGCCTGCGTTCCAATAAGGTTGAGCGCGCGATCTGATGGCAAAATAAACGGGTGCTGCAAACGCAGCGCCCGCTTTTTTTGTTTCTAGCGAAAAACGGACGCTGCATTTTTACAGCATCCGTTTATTTTATGTAAACCAAGCATCAAAAAACCGCTCGCCGCGCCGCAGCGCTTCGGAATCCTCTCCGAGGATGTCCTCTAAATAGTGCCGCTCATCCGCCGCGCCCTGTGCGTGCAGAACGCGGTACGCGCCCGCGTCGCTGCCGACGGCAATGGGCACACCGAGCATTGCCGCGCGCCGGATATTCTCCGCGTGCAGCCGGAACAGCGGTTTCAGAACCTCGTCCGGGTAGCGCCCGCAGCCGATCAGATTCCCGATCGTCACGATCGTCGGCGTCCAGAGCGTGCCGTGCTCCGCCATGGCGCGCAGCGCCGCCTCGTCGAGATACGCCCCGTGCTCCACCGAGTCCACGCCCGCTTCCGCCGCCGCCTGTACCGTGCGCGCGCCGTTGGCGTGCGCCATCACGCGAAAGCCCGCCGCGTGCGCAATGCGGATGAGTTCCCGAATCTCGTCCGGCGCATACGGCTCGCCGGTGATGACGCCGAAGCGGTCAAAATCCATGATCCCGGAGAGCATGATCTTGATAAAATCCGCACCTTCGCGCGCCGCGCGCTCCACCAGCGTGCCGTATTCCGAAAGATCTTCGTACCCGCGCCCGATGAAGCTGCCGTAGCAGCCCGCCTTGTGGATGGGGAACGCGGGCGTTTTATAGACGATGCCATACTCCCCCGCCAGCCGCGCCGCGCAGGTACACACGCCCCAGCGGTCGCCGCCGTCGCGCAGATGCGTATAGCCCAGCGCCCGGTAGCGCGCGAGCACCACGCGGATGTAGTCCTCGTCCGGCGCAGCTTTGTGCCGCGCGATCGCCGCGCGCCAGTCCTCGCCGTCCAGCAGCATATGAATGTGCGCGTCGTACCGCATCGCGCTCACCTCCCGCCGTTTTTTCCGATTATACCGCCCCGCTCGTAAAAAAGCAACGCCCCGCCGATTTGTTTCGGCGGGGCGTTTGTTTACGCTTTTCTGCTTAATACGGCGATGTTGCCCTGAAATCCCACTTCCAAATTCAGCGCTTTGGCGACGTCGCGTATTTTAATGTAGTTCGTCCCGTTTTTGAGAATGCGCTCCACGGGGACGCTTTTGCCGTCCACGATCATCTTCGCCTGTTCGACCACCTCGCCCACCTCCTCGACCTGTTTTCTAAACCTGATCAGCCCGTCGCCGTGCACCCAATACGCGGGGCACAGCTTGCCGGTCACCATGTAATGCGTGATGATATGGTCATACGGGATCTCGTACTGCCTGCACAGCCAGTACACCAGCTCCGCCGCGTTCTGGAGCGTCTTCTCCGTCGCCATGACCGCGCCGTCGCGCCGCGCGTCGCACAGCTCGACTCCGATGGAGTTCGCGTTGCGGCAGTGTGCGTGTTTGTAGCTCTGCGCGCCGCAGTGATACGCCACGAACTCATCGGGCACAGAGCGCGTGATCGAGTCGTCGTCCACAAAATAGTGCGCCGACGCGACCGGGTTCAGCGGGTTTTGAAAATACCGTGCATTACTCTCGTCCGAATCCCCATCGTTGCCCGTATAATGCATGACGATCCACTCAATTTTGTTCGTCCGCCTGCCGCCGTAATTCGACCGGCAGGCAAGCTGTTCCTTAATTCTGACCATCGCCCGCACCCCAGTCCATCGCGTCCTGGGTCTTTTGCGATTGCGTGCCAAAATAAAACGCAATGATGACCGCGTAAATGGTCATAAAATCCTGCGAAATCGTCCCGCCGACCGCCATATACGCAAACACCCCCGTCAGCGCCAGCGTCACCAGCGACTTGACGCTCAAAAGATTCCCCAGCCGTTTTTTGATGATCTCCATTACGATTCCTCCTCATTCTTTTTTGCAAAAACACGTTTGAATGCCAGCGAGATCAGCTCCACGCCGAATGCGCCGCCCGCGTAGACGAGCACGTCGCTGACATCTGCCGCGCCCCATTTGATGACCGCATACGTTTTGACCGCTACCGCCCAGATGAGTACCAGCGTCAGCACCCGCAGGCAGTACAGCACGATCGTGCGCGCCATCTCGCCCTTGCGCCAGCGGCGCTTTTGGCGGATCACGGCACGACCTCCCAGCCGTCCACCTCCTGCTTGATGTGGTCGATGAAGCTGTTGCCGCCGAGCGCCTTGTAGGCGTGATAGCTCATGGCAAAATTTTCGTAGCGGTACTGCCGGATCGTGCGCGACTCTCGGCACTTGTAATACACCTCCAGCATCTGCTGCCGCAGCAGGCATTGCTGCCCCTTGCGGATGGCGGTGATCGACGAAAAAATGCGCACGAACACGCCCACCGCCGCCGCCAGCGACACCGTCAGCGCGCATACGGATGCGACCGTATCCATACTTCCTCCCCCTTTTGTGATGAATTTCGGGCTTTGCCCTTCAACCTTACCCCCGCGCGGCGCGCAGAGTTTCCCGCCCGCGTGCAACCGCGCGAAAAAACGCACCAAAGCGCTCCCGGCGGCATAGATTGGTGTGCGGGAAATTCCCCGCAACTGATCGTTTTTCGGAGGTTTTTATGTTTTGCGGTCATTTTTCTTGCTGCTGCCCGGACGGCGGACCGCCCTACCCGCCCGGCACATTTCAGCCCCTGCCGCCTATGATCGCCGGACCGACCGGTCCAACAGGACCGACGGGACCCACCGGACCGACAGGACCTGCCACCGGCGTCACAGGCCCGACAGGACCGACGGGCGCAACTGGACCTACAGGTCCGACAGGTGAGACCGGCGCAACGGGTGCGACTGGACCTACAGGTCCGACAGGTGAGACCGGCGCAGCGGGCGCGACTGGTCCGACTGGTCCTACCGGCGATACCGGCGCGACTGGCGCGACTGGTCCGACTGGTCCTACCGGCGATACCGGCGCGACTGGTGCGACTGGTCCGACAGGACCTACCGGCGAGACCGGCGCAACGGGCGCGACTGGTCCGACTGGTCCAACAGGTCCGACCGGCACGGTCACACCGGCGCAAGCCGTCGCCGACCTTGCTACGACTGCCACGCTGGCGGATGTTATCGCCACCGTCAACAATCTGCTCGCGGTGCTGCGCGCGGCGGGGCTGCTCTCGAGCTGAGCGCCGTGAAGCTCTGCGTCTACGCCATCTGCAAAAACGAGCACAAATTCGCCGCCCGCTGGATGCGCTCCATGCGGGAGGCGGACGGCGTCTTCGTGCTCGACACCGGCTCGACCGACGGCACGCCGGAGCTTCTGCGCCAGCTCGGCGCGCGCGTCACGCAGGAGATCATCAGCCCATGGCGGTTTGATTCCGCCCGAAACCACGCGCTCGCGCTTGTGCCGGAGGACGCGGACCTGTGCGTCTGCACCGATCTTGACGAGGTATTCCGTCCCGGCTGGCGCGCGGCGATGGAGGCGGCGTTCACCCCCGGCACGCACCAGCTCCGCTACCGCTTCACCGCCAGCTTTCAGCCGGACGGCGCGGAGGGCTGTGTGTTCTGGATCACCAAGGCGCACGCGCGGCATGATTTTCACTGGACGCACCCGGTGCACGAGGTGCTGGAATACACCGGCAGCGCGCCGCTGCGCGTCCGGGACGCCCCCGGCGTGCAGCTCGACCACCGTCCCGACGAAGAAAAGTCCCGCGCGCAGTATCTGCCCCTTTTAGAACTTGCCGTGCGCGAGTCGCCGGACGATCCGCGTGACCTCTACTATCTGGGACGCGAATATCTGTTCCGCCGCCGCTGGCAGGACGCCGAGCGAACGCTCCTGCGTCATCTCGCCGCGCCGGGCGCGACATGGCGCGAGGAGCGCAGCGCCGCCATGCGCGGTCTTGCCCGCGCGGCGCTGGAGCTGGGACGTACTGACGATGCCAAAGTCTGGCTGCTGCGCGCGGCGGCGGAAGCGCCGCACCTGCGCGAGCCCTGGGTCGAAAGCGCACAGCTCGCCCTCCGGGAGAATGTGTGGAGCGGCGCGCTGTATTTCGCTGAGACCGCCCTTGCCATCTGCGAGCGCAGCCAGAGTTATGTAAACAGTGCCGACGCCTGGGGCACGCTGCCGCACGATCTGGCGGCGCTTGGGGCGTACTATCTCGGTCTTTACGACCGTGCGCTGGAGCATGGGCGCGCCGCGTGCGCCCTCGCCCCGCAGGACGCGCGCCTGCGCGAAAACCTGCGCTTTTACGAGGAAAAAGCGAAATAATAGCAATCGGGCGGACGAAAAAATCGTCCGCCCGAATTTTTCTTTGCATTTTCAAAAAAGTGGTCTATAATGCTTGCGTCAGTTGATGCTTGTGAATTTTCAAAAAGCTGGTGAGCCTGTGATCGTCCCTGTGTTTTTAATCCTCAGTCCGCTGCTCGCCGCAACGCTTTCGTGGCGGTGCGGGTGGTTCGCGGACTGGGATATTCTCTGGCGGCTGCCGCTGTGCGCCGTCGCGGCGTTTTTCGCGCTGACGCTGGCGTTTTTGCTGCTGATGAGCCTCAGTGCCGCCTGTGTGAGCCGCCGCGAACGCGCACGCCCCAGCGCGTGGTGTCATTTCCTGACCGTGCAGTTTGCGTACCTGGCGCTGTTCCTCGGCGGCGTGCGCGTACACGTCACAGGCAGCGAAAAGCTGCCGAGAGGCGGGCGCTTCCTGCTGGTCTCGAACCACCTGTGCGCCATCGACCCGATCATTTTTTACCGCGCCCTGCCGCGCGTCCCGCTGGCGTTTCTCTCTAAAAAGGAAAACGAAGCCATCCCCGTCGTTTCCGGGCTGATGCGGGGGCTGCTGTGCCTGTCCATCGACCGCGAGCACGACCGCGCGTCGCTGCGCGCCATTGTGAGAGCCGTGCAATACCTGCAAGACGGCGTTACAAACGTCGCCGCCTTTCCCGAGGGTGCAACGAACAAGACCACTGAGCCGCTGCTGCCGTTCCGCAACGGCGTGTTCAAGATCGCGCAGAAGGCGGACGTGCCCATCGTCGTGTGCACGCTGCGCGGCACGCGCACGGTGCTGCGCCGGATGTTCCGCCGCCGCAGCGACGTGTATCTGGACATCCTCGAACTCATCCCCGCGCAGGACTGCCGCGAGCAGACCACCGCGCAGATCGGCGCGCGCGTGCGTGCGCGCATGGAGGATGTCCTTTCGTAACCGCTGGATCAATCAGCAGTCGCTTTCCGGGCAGTAACAAAAAATCTGCCCGTCCGTTCCGTATTTTCGTGCGTTTTCCATAAAGATTCGACAATGTCGAAAGCGTAATAGTTCCAAAATCGCAGCATTTTCTCCATGTTCCGCCTTCATTCCGGCACGAATAATTCTTCTTGGTCGTTTTGCACAAAAAAGCGGTGCTCACTTTGCCGCTTTTGCCACCTTCCGCGCTCTTGCGGGACGCGAACCGCTTGTGCTATCATTCTTTTAGGCGTCCTGACAAATTTTATATGCAGGGCGAAAACTGAGAAAAAAAGGAGAAATCACAATGGAAAAACGGTTTCACCTGAAGGAGCACGGCACAACGGTCCGCACAGAGATCATGGCCGGTATCACCACCTTCATGGCGATGGCGTACATCCTCATGGTCAACGCCGGGATGTTCGCTGATCTCGGCGTCGTCAGCTACGGCGCGATCTATATCGCAACTGCCATCTCGGCGGTCATCGGCACGGTCCTCATCGGTCTGCTGTCGAACCTCCCGCTGGCGCAGGCGTCCGGCATGGGTCTGAACGCTTTCTTCGTCTACACCGTCTGCTTCGGCTTCGGCATGAGCTACGCAAACGCGCTCGTGCTCGTCCTGGTTGACGGCATCGTGTTCGTCCTGCTGACCGTCACGGGTCTGCGCAAGATGATCTTCGACGCCATCCCCAAGGCTGTCAAAACGGCGATCTCCGCCGGTATCGGTCTGTTCATCGCCTTCATCGGCATGCAGAACGCCGGTATCGTTGTGGATGACGGCGCAACGCTCGTGAACCTCAGATCCTTCAACGTCTTCACCGGCGGCGTGACCTGGGCAGAAATTTTCCCGGTCCTCATCACCCTCATCGCGGTGTTCGTCATCGGCGCTCTGTCCAAGAAGAAGGTCAAGGGCGCTGTCCTCTGGGGTATGCTCGGCGGCGCGATCCTGTACTACATCATCGGCTTTATCACCGTCCCCGGCTTCTATGAGACCTCCGTCGCGCCCAACCTGTCCTCCGACTTCTTCGGCGCGTTCAAGGACTTCGGCTCGATGGCGTTCGGCAAGGTCTTTACCGAAGGCTTTGACTTCTCCGCTTACATTGCCGCCAACGGCAGCACCAACTTCATCGTGACGTTCCTCACCTCCATGCTTGCATTCTGCATGGTCGATATGTTCGATACCCTGGGCACGCTGTACGGCGCCTGCGCGACCGGCAATATGCTCACCCCGGAAGGCAACGTCCCCAACATGGACAAGGCGATGCTGGCTGACGCCATCGCTACCTGCTGCGGCGCTGTCTGCGGCACGTCCACCGTTACCACCTTCGTCGAGTCCTCCTCCGGCGTTGCCGAAGGCGGCCGCACGGGTCTTGCCTCCATGGCGACTGCGGCTCTGTTCTTCATCGCCATGTTCCTCGCGCCTGTCGCGCAGCTCATCCCGACCTACGCCTGCGCCGCGGCTCTGATCTATGTCGGCGTTCTGATGATGTCAAACGTCAAGGACATCGAATGGGGCGATCCTGCTACTGCCATCCCGGCGTTCCTCACCATCGCGTTCATGCCGCTGACTTACAACATCTCCTACGGCATCGCGTTCGGTCTGATCGCCTACATCTTCATCAAGATCTTCACCGGCAAGATCAAGGAGATCAACGCCGGCACCTGGGTCATCGGCATCCTCTTCACGCTGATGTTCTTCCTCTCCCACTAATTCGCAGATCAAAAATCTATTCGCCGCGCCGTATCTTCGGATACGGCGCGGATTTTTATTGCACTTTCGGTCGTACCATAGTACAATACAGAAAAAGTCAGGAGGTCCGTATGACGCAGCTCTATCTTCTCTCCGCAAATGAGGCGCGCGCGCTGCCGATGGCGTTTTGTGAGCGCCGGTTTCCCGCGCGCGTGCGGCGGGCGGAAAAAATGCCGCCGGACGCGGCGGCGCTCTGTCTTGCCGCCGGGGCGCTGACGGCGGGCGTGCTGCGCCTGCGTGAGGGCGCGCTGCGTGCCGGGCAATATGGTAAGCCGTGCGCACCGGGCGTGTTTTTCAGTCTCTCACACAGCGGCGGCTATGCCCTGCTCGCGGTGTCGGATAGCGACGTCGGCGCTGATTTAGAGCAGATACGCCCCGCGCCGGAGCGCGTCGCCGCACGCGTATTCACGCCGGACGAACAGCGCTGGCTGGCAGACGGCACAGACTACGACGCCCGATTTTTCACGCTCTGGACGCTGAAGGAGGCGCTGCTCAAGGCCTGTGGGCGCGGGCTGACGCTGCCATTGCAGTCGCTTGACGCTCTCCCCCTTCTGCGCGGGCAGAGCGTCCAAACGCCGGACGGTGCGTTTTTCGGCAGCACGCAGCAATTTGACGGCTATTGCCTTGCCGTCTGCACCCACGCTTCCGATCCCCCCGCCGCGCCGCAGCGCCTGACGAGCGCGGATATTCTGCGCGCCTGCGGCTTTTCCCGGCAAACCACCGAATCCCTGTAACAGGAGGCTCTTACATATGACCCTGAAGGAACTGACCACCGGCAAAAGTGCCGTCATCCGCCGCGTGGGCGGCGCGGGCGCACTGCGCCAGCATTTTCTCGACATGGGCATGATCCCCGGCGCGGAGGTCACGCTCGTCAAGCTCGCGCCGATGGGCGACCCCATGGAGCTGCAGATCCACGGCTATGAGCTGACGCTCCGTCTTGCCGAGGCGGAGCAGATCGAGATCGAGCCGATCGCGCGCCGCAGCCGCAGTCATGCAGGCTCAGAGCGCACGCAGGACGCCGACCACCCCGGTCTCGGCGAGGAGGGGCGCTTTCACAGCAAGGCGGAGGAGCACCCGCTGCCGGAGGGCACGACGCTGACGTATGCGCTTGTCGGCAATCAGAACTGCGGCAAAACGACGCTTTTTAACCAGCTCACCGGCTCGCGCCAGCACGTCGGCAATTTCCCCGGCGTGACCGTTGACCGCAAGGACGGCGCGATCCACGGCTACCCGGGCACGCTCGTCACGGACCTGCCGGGCATCTACTCCATGTCGCCGTACAGCAGCGAGGAGATCGTTTCGCGCAATTTCGTCCTGAACAGCAAACCGACGGCGATCATCAACATCGTGGACGCCACGAACATTGAGCGCAATCTCTACCTCACCATGCAGCTTCTGGAGATGGACGTGCCGATGGTGCTCGCGCTCAACATGATGGACGAGCTGCTGGGTAATCAGGGCTCGATCAATGTCAACGCCATGGAGGCAATGCTCGGCGTGCCGGTCGTGCCCATCTCGGCGGCAAAAAACGAGGGCGTGGACGAGCTGGTACGCCACGCGGTCCACATCGCAAAATATCAGGAGCGCCCGCTGCGGCAGGACTTCTGTGATAAAGACGACCACGGCGGTGCGGTGCACCGCTGCATCCACGCCGTGAGCCACCTCATCGAGGATCACGCCGCGCGCGCGAATATCCCCGTCCGCTTCGCCGCCACCAAAGCCATCGAGGGCGACCCGCTCGTGCTGGACGCGCTGGGTTTGGAGGAAAACGAGCGCGAGATGCTGGAGCACATCGTCTGCCAGATGGAGCAGGAGCGCGGGCTTGACCGCAGCGCCGCCATCGCGGATATGCGCTTTGACTTCATCGAGCGCCTGTGCGAGCAGACGGTGGTCAAGCCGCGCGAGAGCCGCGAGCGTATCCGCAGCGAAAAAATCGACCGCGTGCTCACCGGCAAATTTACCGCCATCCCCTGCTTTATCGGCATTATGCTGCTGGTGTTTTACCTGACGTTCAACGTCATCGGCGCGGGGCTGCAATCGCTGCTGGCGGCAGGCATCGACGCGCTTTCCGCCGCGGTGGACGCCGCGCTCACCGCCGCAAACGTCAACCCCGCCATCCACTCGCTCATGATCGACGGCATTTTTACAGGCGTCGGGAGCGTGCTGAGCTTTCTGCCCATCATCGTCACGCTGTTCCTCTTCCTGTCCCTGATGGAGGACAGCGGCTACATCGCCCGCGTTGCGTTCGTGATGGACAAGCTCCTGCGCAAGATCGGTCTGTCCGGCAAAAGCATCGTGCCCATGCTCATCGGCTTCGGCTGCACCGTGCCCGCCGTGATGGCGACGCGCACACTCACCAGCACGCGCGACCGCAAAATGACCATCCTGCTCACGCCCTTTATGAGCTGCACAGCAAAGCTGCCGATCTATTCCTTCTTTGTCAGTGCCTTCTTCCCCGGGCGCGGCGGGCTCATTATCACGGGCATATATTTTCTCGGCATCGTCATCGGCATTCTGGCGGCGCTGCTCTATAAGGATACGATCTTCCGCGGCGAGCCGATCCCGTTTGTGATGGAGCTGCCGAACTACCGTTTGCCGAGCCTTAAAAACGTGACGCAGCTTCTGTGGGAAAAAGCGAAGGATTTCCTCCAGCGCGCGTTTTCCATCATCCTCATCGCCACGGTCGTCGTCTGGTTCTTGCAGAGCTTTGACCTGCGGCTCGACCTGGTCGCGAACCCCGACAGCAGCATCCTCGCCCTGATCGCGGGCGTGCTCGTGCCCATATTTGCCCCGCTGGGGCTTGGCGACTGGCGCATCTGCACCGCGCTCATCAGCGGCTTCCTCGCCAAAGAGAGCGTCGTGTCCACGCTGGAGGTCCTGCTCGGCGGCAGCATCACGGCGCTGCTCACGCCGCTGTCCGCCGCGGCGCTGCTGGTGTTCAGCCTGCTCTATACGCCCTGCATCGCGGCGGTCGCGTCCGTCCGGCGGGAGCTGGGCGCAAAATGGGCGGTCGGGCTCGCGCTGTGGCAGTGCGCGCTGGCGTGGGTCGCGGCGTATATCGTGCGCCTGATCGGAATGGCGGTGGAGCTGTTCGGATGAATATTTGGGATATTCTGATCGTTCTGGCGCTCCTCGCGCTGCTCGCATTTGCCGTGCGCGGCGCGGTCCGGCGCAAAAAGCGCGGCGGGTGCGGCTGCGGCTGCTCCGGCTGTGACGCCTGCTCGCACAAAAAGTCTTGACATTTTCGCAAAAGTGATTATCATAGACCCAACGCAATAAACGCTTCCCTCGTCACCGGATGAGGGGTCAGATAGCCGCTGATTCAGCGGTTACGCAAGCATTCAGGATCAGGGCGCAGGTATTCCGGCGAAAGCCGGATAAGCTCTGACCCTGGGTGCTTTATTCTTTTTCTGGAGGTCGAATTTATGTACATCAAGCCCTTTGCCGTGGAAGAATGGATGAATGCCTACGAGACCGGCGCGCGCTATAACATCGCCGAAACGTGCTGTGACTCCGTTTCGCTCGATACGCTCTTCGCCCTGACCGGCGAGGATAAGTCCCGCTTCTTTGCCGAACTCTTCGCCCGCCGCCTGACCTACGGCGACATCGTCGGCAGCGACGCGCTGCGCGGCGGCATCTGCAAGCTCTACAAAACGCTCCGGCCGGACGAGATCGTGCCCACGCACGGCGCAGCGGGCGCAAATTATCATGTGTTCTGCTCGCTCGTCTCCCCGCGTGACCGCGTGGTCAGCATCATGCCCACCTATCAGCAGCTCTACTCCATCCCCGAAGCGCTCGGCGCGCAGGTGGACATCCTGCGCCTGCGGCAGGAAAACGACTATCTGCCCGACCTCGATGAGCTGCGCCGCCTCATCACGCCGGACACCAAGCTCATCTGCATCAATAACCCCAACAACCCCACCGGCGCGCTTATGAGCGAGGAGCTGCTGCGCGCGATCGTGGACATCGCCCGCAGCGTGGACGCGTACATCCTCTGCGACGAGGTCTACCGCCACCTGACGCAGAAGGACGGATGGTCGCCGTCGATCGTCGATCTCTACGAAAAGGGCATCTCGGTCAGCAGTATGTCCAAAGTCTTTTCGCTCGCGGGGCTGCGCATGGGCTGGATCGCCACGCACGATCAGGCGGCGCTCACCGCCTTCCTGTCGCACCGCGACTATAACCTCATTAGCTGCGGCGTGCTTGACGACGCTGTCGCGTCCCTCGCGCTGAAGCACGCCGATGTCATGCTCACCCGCAACCGCGCGCTCGTGCGCGAAAATCTGCAAATTCTGGACAGTTGGATCGCCGCGCAGCCGCATTTTTACTACACCAAGCCGCAGGCGGGCACAACGGCGCTCGTGTATTACGACTTCCCCATCCCGTCCTACGAGTTCTGCAAGCGCCTCTACGACGAGACCGGCGCGTTCGTCACCCCCGGCGACTGCTTTGAGCAGCCGCAGAGTATGCGCATCGGCTACGCCTGCGACAAGCCCTCGCTGATGGGCGGTCTCGCCGCCCTTAGCGAGTTCGCAAAAACGCTCTAAATCGCACAAAATTCGATTTTCCACTTGAAAATTGCCGAATCATGTGTCAAAATAGAACTGCTGAATGGCTGCCCCGCGCAGCCTTTCAGCTCCCCAGTAGTTAGATATATCTAACGCGTCCAGAGGAGGCAGTGCGACTGTCCAAAAAGGCGGCGGAGTTTCAGAAAAAGGAAATGAGCAAGATGTACCGCGGCAAGGAGATTTTCAAGCCGCTGAACACCGGCTGGATCGACGAGCACGTCGCGTGCGTGCGCGAGTGGGTGGCGAATATTTTCTTTTACCGCAGGGGCGGCACGACCATCATGATCGACGCGGGCTATAATTACGACCGCCTTGCCGAAAAAATGGGCTGGCTGGGCATCGACCCGGCGAGCATCCGCCACATCCTCATCACCCATCAGGACACCGACAACGTCGGCGCGGTGGAGTCTGACAGTCCGGGGCTGTTCCGCGGCGTGACGCTGTACGTCGGTGAGACCGAAAACCGCTATCTCACCGGCGACACCATCTGGCTCGGCGCGGACGGCAGCTACAACTTCATCTCCGCGCTGGCGGAGGATAACAAGCTGGCGGCACGTCGGACTTTGTGCGCGAGTACACCCTCGCCTCCGGCGGGCCGTACTGCGACTGCGGATATAAAAAACGGGCGGTAAAATAAGGCGATTTTTCGTCGTTTTGCAGCGTATTTTTGTTCCGAAAATCTTGCAATCTCGAATTTGCCGTGCTATAATGCTGACACAGTTAGACGTATTTAATTTCAGCCGTTTCTCTGCAAACGGCGCCATCACAGGAGGTATTATATGAAACATCTCGGTTTGTTTGCAGCAGGCGTTCTGTTCGGCACTGCGGGGCTGAAGATCCTCAGCAGCAAGGAGGCAAAATCCGTCTACGCGCACACCACCGCCGCCGCCATCCGCGCGAAGGACTGCGTGATGAAGACCGTCACCAACGTACGCGAGGGCGCGGAGGACATCTACGCCGACGCCAAGGCGATCAATGAGCGCCGCGCGGCAGAGGCTGCACCGGAGGTCATCGAAAACACTTCTGCGGACGCGGAATAACAGGTATGTTCTGAGGAGAGCCGCGGACTGCGGCTCTCCTCACTTTTTGGAGGTTCAAGCAAGTCTATGAAATGTCTCATTCTCCACCAGACGCCCGGGCGGCTGCGGGTGCACCTTGCGTACCGCGCCATGTCGCTGCGCGAGGCGGATATTCTGGAGTATTATCTGCGCGCCGTCCCCGGTGTGCAGAGCGTCAAGGTGTATGACCGCACACAGGACGCAGTCATCGCCTACACCGGCAGCCGTGACGGCGTAGTTGCGGCGCTCGCATCCTTCTCGTTCACATCCGAGCAGGCGCTCGCGCTCGTGCCGGATCACACCGCCCGCGCACTCAACCGCGAATACGAGGATAAGCTCGTCTTTACGGTCTGCCGCCGCGCATTCTCGCGCCTGTTCCTGCCCGCGCCCATCACCACGGCGCTGGCGCTCATCCGCTCGGTCAAGTACATCCGCCACGGTCTGTCCGCGCTGCTGCGCGGCAGGCTGTCCGTCGCCGTGCTGGACGCCACCGCCGTCACCGTCTCGATGGTCCGCGGCGACTTCCAGACGGCAGGCTCAGTCATGTTCATGCTGCGCCTTGGCGAGATTCTCGAAGAGTGGACACACAAAAAGTCCGTCGCCGATCTTGCCGGCGCGATGTCTCTGAATGTCGATCACGTCTGGGTGCGCAGCGGCGAAACGGAGCTGCTCGTCCCCATTGCCGACGTGAAGCCCGGCGACCTCATGATCGTCCGCACCGGCGGTCTCATCCCGCTCGACGGCAAGGTCGTGGACGGCGAAGCAGCGGTCAATCAGACGTCCATCACCGGCGAATCCCTCCCCGTCGCCAAGCGCCCCGGCAGCCTTGTCTACGCGGGCACGGTCGCCGAAGAAGGCGAATGCGTCGTGGAGGTGCAAAAAGCGCTGGGCAGCGGCCGCTATGACCGCATCGTGCGCATGATCGAGGAATCCGAAAAGCTCAAATCCACCGCCGAGGATAAGGCGGCTCGCCTTGCCGACCGGCTCGTGCCGTACACGCTGGGCGGCACGGTGCTCACCTACGCGCTCACGCGCAACGTCACCAAAATGCTGGCGGTGCTGATGGTCGATTTCTCGTGCGCGCTCAAGCTCGCCATGCCCATCGCCGTGCTCTCCGCCATGCGCGAATCGAGCCACCACCATATCTCCGTCAAGGGCGGGCGCTTCTTGGAGGCTGTGTCGAACGCCGACACCGTCGTCTTTGACAAGACCGGCACGCTGACCTACGCCGTCCCGGCGGTCTCCTGCGTCGTCCCGTTCGGCGGGCGCGACGCGGAGGAAATGCTCCGTCTCGCCGCGTGTCTCGAAGAGCACTACCCCCACTCCATGGCGGCCGCCGTGGTCGAGGAGGCCAAGCGCCGCGGGCTGTCGCACGAGGAATACCACTCGCAGGTGCAGTACATCGTGGCGCACGGCATTTCCAGCATGGTCGAGGGGCACAAGGTCATCATCGGCAGCGCGCACTTCGTGTTTGAGGACGAAGGCTGCACCATCCCGCAGGACGAGATGGAGAAATTCGACGCTCTGCCCGCGCAGGATTCACACCTGTATCTGTGCATCGCGGGCAAGCTCGCCGCCGTCATCTGCATCAACGACCCGCTGCGCGCCGAGGCAAAGGATGCCATCCGCGCGCTGCATGAATGCGGCATCCGCAAGGTCGTCATGATGACGGGCGATAACCGCAAGACCGCCGCGTGCGTGGCACAGGAGGTCGGCGTGGACGAGTTCTATGCCGAGGTCCTGCCGGAGGACAAGGCGGCATACATCCGCTGCGAGCGCGCCGCCGGGCATACGGTCATCATGATCGGCGACGGCGTGAACGACTCCCCCGCCCTGTCCGAAGCGGACGCGGGCATCGCCATCTCCACCGGCGCCGCCATCGCGCGCGAGATCGCGGATATTACCATCGCGTCGGAGGACCTGTTCGAGCTCGTCACGCTGCGAAAGATCAGCCGCGCGCTCATGGCGCGTATCCACCGCAATTACCGCTCCATCGTGGGCTTCAACTTCGGGCTCATCGTGCTGGGCGTGGCGGGCATCCTGCCGCCCACGACCTCCGCGCTGCTGCATAACGCCTCTACGCTCGCCATCAGTCTCAAGAGCATGACGAACCTGCTCCCGGATGAAAAGGAGTCCTGATGCAGCTACAGACGTTTTACGGCATTCTCATCCCGTTTCTCGGCACAACGTTCGGCGCGGCGTGCGTGTTCTTCCTCAAAAACGCGCCCGGTGACAAGGTGCAGCGCTCGCTCACCGGCTTCGCCGCCGGTGTGATGGTGGCGGCAAGCGTTTGGAGTCTGCTCATCCCCGCCATCGAGCAGTCGGCGCACCTCGGCGTGCTGGCGTTTCTGCCCGCTTTTCTCGGCTTCTGGATCGGCGTGCTGTTCCTGCTGGCGCTGGATCACATCATCCCCCACCTGCACGCAAGAAGCGGGCAGACGGAAGGTCCGAAAAGCCATTTGCAGCGCACGACCATGATGCTGCTGGCGGTCACGCTCCACAACATCCCCGAGGGGATGGCAGTGGGCGTTGTGTACGCGGGCTTCCTGTCCGGCGGCGCACAGATCTCGGCGGCGGGCGCGCTGGCGCTGTCACTCGGCATCGCCATCCAGAACTTCCCCGAGGGCGCGATCATCTCGCTGCCGCTGCGCGCGGGCGGGATGAAAAAGTCCAAAGCGTTCATAAACGGCGTCCTGTCCGGCGTGGTCGAGCCGATTGGCGCGGTGCTCACCATCCTCGCCGCGCAGCTCGTCATCCCGGCGCTGCCGTACCTGCTGAGCTTCGCCGCCGGCGCGATGCTGTACGTCGTGGTGGAGGAGCTGATCCCCGAAATGTCGCAGGGCAGCCACTCCAACATCGGCACAGTCTTCTTCGCCGTCGGCTTCAGTGCCATGATGGTGCTGGATGTCGCGTTAGGCTAATACGCAGAAAGCCCCTCCCGAACAGTGAACTGCACCCCATTTGTTAGACAGTATGATATACTATCTAACAAGTGGGGTGTTTTGCTATGCCAAAAGGAATACCAAACAGATGCCTTCCGGGCCTTCGGAGATATGCTCTTTCGCAGAAACAACCTTCACACCGTTCTTTTTCAGAATGTGTTTGTAGTGGGCGCTGTCGTAACGATCACGGGAAAAGCGGTCAAGCTTCCATACAAGTACGATCTCAAACAGCTCTTTTGCGCTGTCCTTGATCATGCGCTGGAACTCCGGTCGATCTGCTGTTTTTGCAGATAACGCCCGGTCAATATACGTTCCAACGATGGTCATGTTATTGCGCTCAGCATATGGTGCACAGCGCCTTTCTCACTATCTGCATGAGCAGGGCATCAAAAGCCGCGACGGAAAAGGTTTTCCGAACACAACCGTCAACCGAATTATCAAGAACATTGCCTATATCGGTATCATCAAAAACGGCGAGTCACAGTCCGGCTACATTGACGAGCTGCGCATCATCGACGTTTCCACCTTTTCCAAGGCACAGGAGATCATGCGCCAGCGGACGCTCCCGCATGGCAACGTGCCGCTGAACTGCAAGGGAAAATCCCTACTGGTCGGGAATACTTTCTGTGCCCACTGCGGAAACCGGCTGACGCTGACGACCAGCGGCAGGCGCGTGTATCGCGCGGATGGCACAGTGAAATACGAACCGCGAATGCGATACCAGTGCCATTACAACGTCCGGCATCCCGGCGAATGCGACGGGCAATCCAGCTACGGCGTCACAAAGCTTGACGGTATCGTGGAGAAAGTGATCCGCATGAAGTTTGCAGAGATCGCTGCCGCGCCGGAATCCGAGATTCTGAATCACCAGCATAAAAAAGAAATCGAGCTTGCAAGAATCAAGCTCGATCAGGCCAATGCGCATCTGGCAGAGAAGCAGAAAGACCTCTCCGATTATAAGGCGGAAACGCTGAAAGTCATTCGCGGTCAGAGCAATCTCAGCGTGGAGCTTCTGAACGCACTGGTGAAAGAAACAGAAACGATGATTGCCCTGGCGCAGACCCGCATAGACGCGGCACAGACAGAATATGAGTCGCTGCTGGCTTCGGCGGAGAATCTGCGGCAGGAATACGACCGACTGCTCACATGGGCAGATCTGTTCGACACCTGCTCCTTTGAGGCAAAGAAAATGATCGTTGCGCAATTCGTCAAAGCCGTTCGCGTCAGCCGCGACTACAATATTGAGATTGACTTCAACGTGTCTTTTGAGGAATTTCAGAACTTTTCCGTCAAAAATGGGGAGCCAGTCATTTTGCAACCGCTGCGTTCGCATACCGCATAAAAAAGTTCGGGATAATCCGAATTTTATCGGATTATCCCGTATTTGGTGGACCTGAAGAGACTCGAACTCTCGACCTCTCGGATGCGAACCGAACGCTCTCCCAGCTGAGCTACAGGCCCATTTTTATGAACTTTTTGAGGGTGAACCGCGTGGCTCCCGCATGAGATACAACACGATAGCTAAAACCGTACCGCTTGCGCTCCCAGCTGAGCTACAGACCCAAATGCAGGAGTTATTATAGCAATCCACATCGCGTTTGTCAAGCAATTTCTGCATCTGTTTGCACACTTCTAAAAACCTTCGTCCTCAAACAGCGAAAGGGTGGCAAAAACCTGCTCCGCTGTGCTATCATAGGTGCTGCCGCAGCGCTCGCGGGCGGAGAACGTCAGCGCATAGCAGACCGTCCCGTCCAGCAGCACGTCGGCGCGGCAGAGGCTGCCGCCCTCGTCGCCGCTCGTGTACCACGCAAAGCGGTACTCCGGCAGCCCGAAGCGCGTCGTCTCGATCACGTCCAGATTGTCCGGCGAAAAGCCGCTCAGGCGGCGCACCGCCGTGTCCGCGTCGGCGCAGAGCATCGTCTGTCCCACGATCTCATAGTCCCCCGCCGCGTTCGTGTACACCGTGCGCCCGTCGCCGGAGCACAGTGCGTCCTCCTGCGCGTCGGCGGGCACGTCAAAGAGCATCGTGTAGGCGCTGTCCAGATAGCTCCCGGCGTCCAGCACGATGGTGTCGTCCACCGTCTCCCACGCGGGCTCTGCCGCCGCGCAGCCGCAGAGCAGAATGCCGAACGCGCACGCCAAAAACACTGCTTTTTTCATCGAAACCCCTCCCGAAAGGAATGTTGTCATGCCTGTCTACCTGATTCTAATCAATGCGCTCGCGCTCGGATTTATGTGCGCGGATAAATATTTTGCTGTCCGTCACCGCCGCCGCATCCCGGAGGCGACGCTGCTCACGCTTGCCGCGCTCGGCGGCGCGGGCGGGGCGCTGCTGGGCATGGTGCTGGCGCACCACAAAACGCGCAAGCCGAAATTTTACATCACCGTTCCCCTGCTGCTGGCGCTGCAAATCGGGCTGTTTTTGTATTTTTACCGATAAAAATCGCGGCGGCTCAAACGAGCCGCCGCAATACTTAATAACTACTTATCGGTAAGGACGCGTCATCCGTGCCCTTTTCGATCTTACGAATTTGGATGAAATAGCAATAGCCGCTGTCGGTCTCGACCTCCACGCGGTCACCGACGCGATGCCCCAGCACAGCGCGCCCGACGGGCGATTCCTTGCTGATACGTCCCTCCAGCGCGTTCTGGCGCAGCGTCGTCACAAGCTGGATGGTCTGCGTCTCGTCGTCCTCTTCAATGTAAATTTCCACGCGGTCAAACAGCCCCGCCTCGCCGTCTTTGGTGTTGACCTCGATGACGTTCGCCGTTTTGATCATGCGCTCGAGATAGCGGATGCGGCTGTCATTGCGGTTTTTTTCGCGCTTCGCGGACTTATATTCAAAATTTTCGCTCAGATCGCCAAATTCCCGCGCGGTCTTAACATCCTCAATAAGCTGCGGACGCAGCGTGATGCGGCGGTAGTCCAGCTCCTCCTGCATTTTCTGAATATCGACTGCCGTCAATTCGTCGTGCATGTGTATCCTTCCCTTACTTTGTGTTTCTGCTGTTATTGTACTCTTTTTTGCGCAAATCGCAAAACGAAATTTGCATTTTTTCGCCGGTGTGGTAAAATACTGCTACTACCAAACAGGAGCGTCTGCCATGAAGATCATTGCCCGCATCCATACGGATTTCCCGACCAAATTCGGCGTGCCGCGCCAGAGCGGTCTTGCCGGCGCGCTGGAGGCGACCATCGTGTTCGAGCCGCCGTACCGCAATCCCGACGCGCTGCGCGGGCTGGACGGCTTTTCGCACATCTGGCTGCTGTGGCAGTTTGACCGCGCGGTGCGCGATGGCTGGTCGGCGACGGTGCTGCCGCCCAAGCTCGGCGGCAAAACGCGCGTGGGCGTGTTTGCAACGCGCTCGCCGTTCCGCCCGAATCCCATCGGGCTCTCCAGCGTGCGGCTGCTGGGCATCGACTGGGGCGCAAAAAACGGACCTGTGCTGCGCGTGGCGGGCGCGGACCTTGTGGACGACACGCCGATCTACGACATTAAGCCGTATCTTCCCTACGCCGACAGCCACCCCGACGCGGTGGACGCCTTTGACGGCAAACGCGATGCCGAGCCTCTGACGGTCGTCTTTCCGCCGGAGCTGGAAGAAAAAATACCGAGCGAGAAACGCGCCGGTCTGCGTCAGGCGCTCGCCTGCGGACCGATCCCCGGCTATCAGCACGACCCCACCCGCCGCTACGGGTTTAATTTTGCAGGGTCCGACGTGCGGTTTCATATTGATGGACGGACGCTGACTGTGTGCGAAGTCGTGACGCTGTGATTTGCACCGCACCTAAAAGCCTTCCCCTTGAGGGGAAGGTGGCAGCCGAAGGCTGACGGATGAGGAGAAGGGCTGTACGTTCTGAAATGCTGCCACGTTTCGGCTCAAAAACGCGCAGCAGCTCAAAAACAAGAACCCTTCCCCTCATCAGTCGCCTACGGCGACAGCTTCCCCCCAAGGGGAAGCCATGGGTGCGTCTAATAATCCACCTTCACCAAACACAGCCCCTGTGGGGGCACGGTATAGCCCGCCCGGGTGCGGTCTTTTGCTTCCAGAATTTCGGGCATTTCCTCTGCCGGGCGCTTGCCGTAGCCGACCTCCAGCAGCGTGCCCACCAGAATGCGCACCATGTTCTGCAAAAAGCCCGTGCCGTGAAAATTGAGGTACAGATAGTCGCGCTTCTGCACGATCTCGATGGAATCCACCAGTCGGACGGTGGATTTTTTCATTTTCGGATTGCCGCAGAAGCTCTTGAAGTCGTGCTCGCCCACGAGCAGCGCCGCGGCGCGCTGCATGGCGGCAACGTCCGGCGCGCAGTCGAGCGTCAGGACATACTTGCGGTCAAAGACCGGCTTGAGCGCGCCGGTGTAGCAGGTATAGCAATACGTCTTGCCCACCGCCTTGTAGCGCGCGTGGAAGCGCTCAGACGCGGCACGCACCTCGCGCACGCAAATATCGTCCGGCAGGTAGCGGTTCATGTAGTCGCGGATGTCCTCCGGCGAAAGCTCCGTGTCCAGCACGGCGTTCGCCGTCATCGCCTTGGCGTGTACGCCCGCGTCCGTCCGCCCCGCGCCGATCACATCGACCGGCACGCCCGTCATGCGCGTGAGCACATCTTCGAGCTTACCCTGGACGGTGGGCTTGTCCGGCTGGTGCTCCCAGCCGTAGTAGCGCGAGCCGTCGTAGGCGATGGTCAGCTTATAATTCTGTTTCATTTTTCGCCGTACTCCATCGTAAACCGGCACACCGGGTAATTGGAGCAGCCCCAGAAGCGCTGCCCCTTGCGCGCGCCCTTCTGCGCCGTGCGCAGGACCATCTGCGCCCCGCAGCGTGCGCAGCGCGGAATTTTCTCCTGCGACGCGCGGCGGATCATGCGCGCGGAGGCGCGCTGCGCGTCGGTGTTCAGCTCCGCGTAGCGGATGGCGGTGCAGTGCACGCGCCGGGCGATCTCCACCGCCAGCAGATCATACATCTGCCGAAGCTGCCCTTCGTCCACACCCGCGGCGAGCTTGCGGCGCACATAGACGTCCGGCGCAGCGCCGACCTTTTTTGTAAACGCCTCCAAAAAGCGCTCGCGGTCCGATTTTGGCTTTCGTTTGGGATACATTCCATCATCCCCCTTTTTTCTTGGTAGCATCAGTATAGCACACCCGGAGCGCAAAAATCCACTGTTGCCTTTTTCCGACATAATGCAGTATAATGTAGCAAGTGAAAACTAGTTTCCCGATCAGGAGTGCCTATGAAACGGATCATTTCTCTGTTGACTGTCTGCCTGCTGCTCGCGGCGCTGTGCCTGCCTGTGAGCGCGCAGGGCGCGCGGGGGTATACGCTGCCTGCCACGCTCACCGTTGGTACGGCTTCGCCGCAGGAGCCCACGGCGTCCGCCGTGCTGCGCTTCCCCGATCTGCCGGACGGCGTGGCGCGGCTGTGTACGCTGCGCTGGTATCGCGACGGCGTGCCCATCTCGCAGCCGCAGATGCTGCTGGCGCAGAAGGGTGCTTACGCCGTGTGCCGCATCACGGTCTGTTTTTCCGAAACCATGCCGTCCTCCACAACGATCACGGCGGAGCTGACCAGCGGCGGGGAGACGTGGACGTATGACGCGGCGCTGGAGATCGAAAATTACGACGCAGCGCATTACGCGCGCCTCAAAACGCTGGCGCAGCCGTACCGCATTTCCATCGGGCACAAGCAGAACACCGTGGTGGTCTGGGCGCAGGCGGAGGACGGTACATACTCGCTGGTGCAGAATGTGTTCCTCTGCTCCACCGGCTACGCAACGCCCTACGGCACATATTACGCGGGCGAGAAAATCCGCTGGCACACGCTCTACGGCTCGGCAAAATCCAACTGGAATTATGTCTACGGGCAGTACATCACCCGCATCACGCACGAGATCCTCTTCCACTCCGTGCCGTATTACACGCCGAATCCCGACGATCTGGAGGCGGATGAATATAACCTCCTCGGCACGTGCGCGTCCATGGGCTGCATCCGCCTGACGGTGGAGGCTGCCAAGTGGATCTACGACAACATCCCCATCGGCACGCCTGTGGAGCTGGTGGACGATCTGGAGCTGCCCACGCAGATCCCCGCCGCCCCGCAGATCGACCTGAGTGACGCCAGAAGCGGCTGGGATCCGACCGACCCGCTGCCGGAGAATCCATGGAGAGCATCGAAATAAGTCAGAAAAATCGCCTGCCGGAAATCCGGCAGGCGATTTTTTACTCAAAATACTGTCACCAGGAACTGCGTCACCAGCACCACCGCGATGAGCGCGATGGGGTACGTCGCCGCGTAGGCGGAGGCGACGTTGCTCGTGCCCGCCACATGGATGAGCGTGCCGAGCGCCGGGGTGGACGTCATGCCGCCCGTGATCGAACCGAGGATGTTCAGCAGGTTCAGCTTCAGCACATAGCGCGCCACGAGATAGCCGAGGATCATCGGCAGCAGCGTCATCACGATGCCGTAGACGAAGTAGATCGGCTTAAAGTAGCGTACAAAGCTCATGCCGCCGGACACGCCCGCGCCGATCAGAAAGACCATCAGCCCCAGCTCGCGGAACGTCTCGAGCACCTTTTTGCTTGGCATCAGGTCGGCACGACCGACATGACCGAAGTGCCCGAACACCAGAGAGATGAGCAGCGTGCCGCCCGTCGTCGTGAGCGAGAAGAAGCCGAACAGCTTGACTGACCCGACCAGAATGCCCAGCACCGCGGCAAGCGCGAACGGCGTAAAGCCAAAGTCGTCAAACTCCAGGAGCTTTCCCTTGAACTTCTCCACATCGCCCGTTTCCACATGGGTGATCTTGCGCACCTCCTCCGCCATATCGGCATGGACGATGCGCGGCATGAGCTGCACGAACAGCACCACACCGATGACGCCGAACAGGTACGCGATACCGTAGCCGACCGTGACGGCGTCCTGATACTGTGCTGCGACAGCCTCCTTCGTCGCCGAGAACGCCGGGGTGGACGTCAGCGCGCCCGACAGAAGCCCGGTAACGATGGCGGTGAGCTGCTGCGGGTCATAGCCCGGCGTGCCGCTCTCCAGCGCGCGGGCAACGAGCAGGCAGAGCGTAGCCGCGATGCCGCCGGAGAAGATGATGACAAAGCCCAGCAGCACATAGGACTTGAAGTTGTGCTTCATGTTCTTAAAGAAGTTCGGACCGGCGATGAAGCCGACGGACGTGACAAAGAACACAAGCCCCAGATTTTCCACGATCTTCAGCGCCTGTGAGGCATAGTTGACCTCCTCGAGCACGAACTTGGAGTTGAAGTGCAATCCGAAAAATGCGCCGTAGATGAGTGCGATAACAAACACGCCTGCCGTGCCGAGGCTGATCCCCTTGATGGTGATGCGCCCCAGAATATACCCGACTGCCGCGATCGCAAAGACCGACAGCATCAGGAAGTTGGCGGCGTTCATTGAAAATGACATGACGTATTTCCCCTTAAATCTCTCTAATTCTTACTTTGCCAGGGTGGGCTCTTCTCTGCGGGCATAATCCGGCAGGAGCTGCGGCGACAGCTTTTCCGCCGCCTTGCCGCTCACGGCACGCTCTGCCTCAAACGCTTCGAGATGGCTGAGCGTCAGCTTGCCGACCGTCACGCTCTTTGCCTTTTCGGAGGCGTGCACGCCCGCGTTGCGCCCAAAGACGATGACGTCGAGCAGACTGTTGCCCATCAGACGGTTGCGCCCGTGGATACCGCCCACGACCTCGCCGGCGGCGAACAGGTTTTCAACGTCTGTCTGCCCGTCGGAGGTGATGTGCAGACCGCCGTTCTGATAGTGCAGCGTCGGATAGACGAGGATCGGCTCGGTACGGATGTCGATGCCGTGCTTGCCGAACATCCGCATCATGGCGGGGATACGCTTTTCGATCGTGCCCGCGCTGTTTTTCAGCTCGATCATCGGCGTGTCCAGCCACACCGCGTCGCCAAGCGGCGTCTGGATGCCCTTATTGCGGGCGGAGCACTCGCGGATGATGGACGCGGCGGCAACGTCGCGCGTCTCCAGCGGGTTCATGAACACTTCGCCGTCACAGTTCACAAGCATCGCGCCGACCGAGCGCACCTTTTCCGTCACCAGTGCGCCGTAGATCTGCGCCGGGAACGCCGCGCCCGTGGGATGGTACTGAAGCGTATCGGCATACAGCAGCTTCGCGCCCGCGCGGTAGCCGAGGATGAGCCCGTCCGCCGTCGCGCCGTAGTGGTTCGAGGTCGGGAAGCCCTGATAGTGCAGCCGCCCCGCGCCGCCGGTGGCAAGAATGACGGTCTTGGCGCGCGCAACGTACAGCTCCTTCGTCTCCATGTTCATAAGGATCGCACCCGCGCAGTGACCGTTTTCGTCCTTCACAAGCTCGATGGCGGAGGTGAAGTCCACCACGGGGATCTGACGGTTGAGCACCTCATCGCGCAGCGTGCGCATGATCTCCGCGCCGGAATAGTCCTTTGCCGCGTGCATCCGCTTGCGGGACGTGCCGCCGCCGTGGGTGGTGATCATCGTGCCGTCGGGCGCTTTGTCAAACTCCACGCCGAGTTCGGAGAGCCATTCGATGGCTTCCGGCGCTTCGGTGACGAGCTTGTAAAGAAGGTCCTTCTGCGCGGCGAAATGTCCGCCGCCGTAGGCGTCCAGGAAGTGCTGGGCGGGAGAATCGTTCGGCTTGTCCGCCGCCTGAATGCCGCCCTCTGCCATCATCGTGTTCGCGTCGCCCATGCGCAGCTTCGTCACGATCATGGTCTTGACGCCCGCCTTGTCGGCTTCGATCGCCGCCGAGCAGCCCGCGCCGCCCGCGCCGATGATGAGCACGTCCGTGTCATAGTCCGGGCAGGACAGGTCGATCTCTTTATTCAGAATGCGGGACGTGCCCTCGAGCAGCGCCGCCAGCTCTGTGGGGACTTTTTCGCCCTTGTTCGGACCAAAGTCCAGCACGGTGAACTGATTCTCGCGGTAGTCGGGATGGTACGTTTTGAGCAGAACGTCTTTTTCCTCCGCCGTCATTCTGCGGGGATCGAGCTTGATGTTTTCCGCGCGGGCCGCTTCGACCTTGCGGATGGATTCGAGCATTTTCGGATCAGTATACATGACGTTCCCTCCTTACTTTTCGATCTCGCGGTGGTTGTAAAGCTCCTTGATCTCGTCGATGGGCTTGCCCATCAGGTCCTCAATGAGCTTTTCGAACTTGCCGTCCCGAATTTCCTGCACACGCTCGGTCAGGTGGTCACAGTGCGGGGCGAGATATTTGCCGTTGAGACGGCGGGCGAGCATCGCGACCTGCGGGTGCGAGATGCCTGCCGGGCAGCGCGATGAGCAGACGCCGCACATCACGCAGTCAAACGACTCCTCCGCGCACTTTTCGTATTCGCCGCGCTGGGCGTAGGCGATGTACTGCATTACGTTCAGCCCCTGCGTGCACGCCTTGGTGCAGGCGTTGCAGCCGACACAGGAATAAATCTCGGGATAGAGCTGCATCATGATGCGCTCATCCGGGCGGACCTTTTCAATGTCGTAGACCTCTTTTACCAGCGGGAAGAACGGCAGCGTCGCCACATACATATTGTTCTCCACTCGCGTGGAGCACGCGAGGCACGCCTTGAGCTCCCGGTCGCCCGCGATGCGGTAGATCGTGGCGCACGCGCCGCAGAAACCGTTGCGGCAGCCGCAGCCGCGCACGAGCTGATAGCCGGCATATTCCATCGCTTCCATGATGGTCAGGCTGGCGGGAACTTCATACTTTTTGCCGAACAGAAAAACATTTACCATAGTTTCCATCGCTGTTTCTCCTTAATATTCATTGGGCAGCTCGTCGAGCTGGTCAAAGCGGAACACCGGGCCGTCCTTGCAGACGTATTTGCTGCCGATGTTGCAGCGTCCGCACTTGCCGAGCGCGCATTTCATCTTCAGCTCCATCGTGGTGTACACCTGCGTGCGGGCAAAGCCCAGCTCCATCAGCCCCGCGAGGGTGAACTTGATCATGATGGGAGGACCGCACATCACAACGGTCTTATCCGTGGTAAAGCCCAGCTCCTTCACATAGTTCGGCACAAAGCCGACGTGCCCGTCCCAGTCCGGCTGCTCGCGGTCGATGGTCAGGTGGACGTTGATGCCATCCTCCTTGCACCACACGTCCAGGATCTCCTGGAAATCGACCAGATCCTCCTTGGAGCGCGAGCCGTAGACGATGTCGATCTTACCGTAGCGGTCACGGTAGTGGCGGCAGTAGTTGATAACGGAGTGCAGCGGCGCAAGACCGATGCCGCCGGCGATGAACAGCAGGTCCTTGCCCGCGAACGCCGTGTCCACGGGGAAGCCGTTGCCGTAGGGTCCTCGCAGCGTGATCTGCTGCCCCTCCTCCATCTGGTGCAGCCACTGCGTTACGCAGCCGCATTTTTTGATGGAAAACTCCACAAATTCCTCTTCCGTCGGCGACGACGTGATGGAAAACAGCGCCTCGCCCACACCGGGGATAGAGAGCATCGCGCATTGCCCCGGGATGTGCTCAAACGGCTTTTTGCCGTCAAGTCCCACCACGCGGAAGGTCTTGACGTCGGGCGTGTCCACGCGAATTTTCGTGACCACGCCGATGTTGGGGATCAAGGGATCTTTTCTCATTTTGCTTCCTCCCCCAGTGTTCGGATGACTTTGGCAATGTTCATGTGGATGGGGCACTTTTGCAGGCAGCGCCCGCAGCCCACGCAGCTATACAGCCCGTCGTTATTTTCCGGGTAATACACCAGCTTGTGCATAAAGCGCTGGCGGAAGCGCTCGAGCTGTGTCGGGCGCGGCTGACCGGCGGACATTTTCGTAAAGTCGGAATACATACAGCTATCCCAGCAGCGGAAACGCTTGACGGTCTTGCCGGTATTGAACTCCTGAATGTCGTAGCACTGGCAGGTCGGGCACACGAACGTGCACGTTCCGCAGCCAAGGCAGCTTTCAGAGAGCTGCTTCCATTCCGGGCGGTCAAAGAGCGCCTTCGTTTTGCCCGCGCCGAAGCTCGACAGATCCAGATCGTGCAGCGGCAGCTTGCTCATCACCGCGCGCGTCTGCGCCTGCTGCTCTGCGACCGCGTCGTCGCCGCCGTCAGTCAGGCAGCTCAGGCTCTTTGTCAGTGCCTCGCCCTTTTCGGTGTTGGCGCGCCAGTAGAGATTTTCGGCATCCATCCAGCACGTCACGTCGCCCGCCGGGTCTGCCGCGTCAATGCCGAACGCACCGCAGAAGCACGTTTCCTCCGGCTCGGTGCACGCCATGGTCACGATCGTGCCGTTTTCGCGGCGGGTCTGATAGTAGGTATCCACCGGCTCTGCGAGGAACACGCGGTCGAGCACGTCAAAGCTGCGGCAGTCGCACGCGCGCACGCCGAACAGCACGAACGGCGCGGTCACGTCGCGGTTTTCCAGCACCTCGATCTGCTTGCCCGTGACCTTAAAGCCCATGAGGTTTTCCACCTGCGGGAAGAACAGATCCTTCGCGCTGCGCACGGTATTGAGCGCGGGCGAGAGCGTCATGCCCTCCTGCCAGACGGCAAATTTGCTGACGCCGGAGGCGTCCTGCGCCGGGATGTACAGGGTCTTTTCGCCGCTGATCGCCGCGAACAGCTCCGGCAGCTTTGCGATCGGGAGCTTTTTCATGCCTTTGCACCTCCCCGTTCGTATACGACGGACGGCTCACAGTCGTCCTTGGTAAAGTTCATCAGCGGCGGCTTCGTATCCATATCCGCGCCAGCCTGATAAACGCCGTACAGGTCGTTGATGTCCTTAATGAACTTGCGGTTGAGCAGATGCAGCGGGATATGCTGCGGGCAGACCCGCGAGCACTCGCCGCAGTCGGTGCAGCGCGCCGCCACATGGAACGCGCGGATGATGTGGAAGAAATTCTCCTCAAAGCTGTCCGCCGCCGCCTTATTATCCGTACCGAGGTCGTGGTTATCAAACACACACTTTTCGCACGAGCACGCGGGGCAGACGTTGCGGCAGGCGTTGCAGCGGATGCAGCGCGAAAGCTCGCCGCGCCAGAACGCATAGCGCTCTTCGGGGGTCATGGCTTCGAGCTTTGCCACCTCGTCAAAGCGGGCAGAATCCAGCTCCTCGCCCTGCTCGCCGAGCAGCTCGTCAAATTCCACGAGCTTCTTGGACTTGCACACCGTGCAGCGCCCAAGCAGCACATCCTGCTTGTTTACGGTCTTTTCGCCCGTGAGCGTCGTGACGCGAAGCGCATCGCCGTCCTCCGCGACCGCCGTGACGCCCTTGCAGCCCGCGGCGCGGATCTTGTCGATGTCACACATCCCGTCACACTGCACGCCCACAACGTAAACGTGGTCACGCCAGATGCGGTGCTCCTTCAGAAGCTGCACAAAGGAGTAGCTGTCACACGGCTTCAAAAACGCCGCGACCTTGCCGCCCTTGCGGGACTCCTGAATGAGGTATTTTGAGAGATTGGCTGCCGAGAATGCGCTCCAGACGAAATCCTTTTCAATTTCTTCGGCAGATGTGAACACCGCCGGGGTCAGGTCGTAGAAGAACTCGCCCGCCTTCCAGCCGAGCACGCGATCGACCGTCCCGCTCTGGAGCAGCGCCAATGCCTTTTCCTTTACTCCTTGCATCTCAGGTCCTCCAATCTGCGGTTTTCGCCGAGTTTGGTGATCGTCGCCACAAAATCGTTCATCGTGGCGGCAAATTTTGCGCCCTCCGCGGCGGACACCCACTCCACGCGCGTGCGCTCCTTTTCGATGCCGAGGAAGTCGAGCATCGAGAACAGCAGCGTCATGCGGCGGCGGGCATAGTAGTTGCCGGTGGTGTAGTGGCAGTCGCCGGGGTGGCAGCCGCACAGGATCACGCCGTCCGCGCCGCGCTGGAACGCGCGCAGGATGAACATCGGGTTCAGACGGCAGGAGCACGGGATGCGGATGATCTTGACGTTCGCCGGATAGTTCAGCCGGTTCGTGCCCGACAGATCCGCGCCCGCATACGAGCACCAGTTGCAGCAAAATGCAACGATGGTGGGTTTCCAGCTTTCATTTACCTGCATATCGCATCCACCTCCGCCATGATCTGCTTGTTGGAGAAGCCCTTGAGATCCATCGCGCCGGACATACACGCCACCGTGCACGCGCCGCAGCCCTGGCACACCGCCGGGTTGACCTGCGCCACGCGGCGGAGGAGCGTCGTGCGGTTCGGACCTCTAAATTCCTTGTCGATATAAGTAATTGCGCCGTAGGGGCACACCTTTTCGCAGTTGGAGCAGCCGTTGCACATCATCTCGTCCGGCTGCGCAACGCACGGGTTGCACGTCAGATGGTCCTTGGCAAGCAGCCCGATGACCTTGGACGCCGCCGCGCCCGCCTGCGCGACCGTTTCGGGGATGTCCTTCGGTCCCTGGCACGCGCCGGAGAGGAAGATGCCCGCCGTGGGGCTTTCCACCGGGCGCAGCTTCGGGTGCGCTTCGGTAAAGAAGTCGTTCGTATCCATGGACGCGGTGAGCATCGTGGCAAGGGGTCTTGCCGTCTCGTCCGGCTCGATCGCCGCCGCGAGCACGACCATGTCCGCGTCGATGTGGAGCTGCCGCCCGCCGATGAGGTCGGACGCCTGCACCTTCAGCTTGCCGTTTTCCGGCACGACCTTGCCGACCATGCCCTTGATGTAGTGCACGCCGTATTCCTCGACCGCGCGGCGGTAGAACTCGTCAAAGTTCTTGCCGGGGGTGCGCACGTCGATGTAGAACACATACACATCCGTGTCGGGGTATTTTTCGCGGCAGAGCATGGCGTGCTTCGCCGTGTACATACAGCAGATCTTCGAGCAGTAGGGCTTGCCCTTCTCCGCGCCGTCGCAGCGCGAGCCGACGCACTGCACGAACACCAGCGTTTTCGGGTGCGTGCCGTCGGACGGGCGCAGCAGCGTGCCGCCGGTCGGACCGGCAGCGTTCATCAGGCGCTCAAATTCGAGACTGGACACCACGTCCGGGCTCTGCGAGTACGCAAACTCATCGAACTTATCGAGCTTGATGGGGTTAAAGCCGGTAGCGACCACGATCGCGCCGTACTCCTGCTCCACCAGCGTATCCTGCTGCTTGTAGTCGATCGCGCCCGCGGTGCACACCTTGGAGCACACGCCGCACTTGCCGGTCTTGAGCATGGTGCAGTAGTCTGCGTCGATGGTGGCGATCTTCGGCACGGCCTGCGCAAACGGGATGTAGATGGCGCGGCGGGTGTCGAGCCCGAGGTTAAAATCGTTCGGGACTTTTTTCTGCGGGCACTTTTCGGTGCAAAGACCGCAGCCGGTGCAGACGTCCTCTTTCACATACCGCGCCTTTTTGCGGATGGTCACATGGAAGTTTCCGACAAAGCCCTTGACCGCCTCGACCTCGGAATAGGCGTAGATCTTGATCTTTTCGTTCTGCGCCGCCTCGACCATTTTCGGCGTGAGGATGCACGCCGCGCAGTCGAGCGTGGGGAACGTCTTGTCGATCTGGGTCATTTTGCCGCCGATGGTGGGCTTCTTTTCCACGATGTCCACCTCAAAGCCGGCGTCGGCGATGTCCAGCGCCGTCTGGATGCCGGCGATGCCGCCGCCGATGACGAGCGCGCGCTTCGTCACGGGGCTCTCGCCCGCCGTGAGCGGCGCGTTCAGATGCACCTTGGCGATGGCGGCTCTGCCGAGGATGACCGCCTTTTCCGTGGCTTCCTCTTTATCCTTATGGATCCAGGAGCACTGCTCGCGGATGTTGGCGATCTCCACCATGTAGCCGTTCAGCCCCGCCGACGCGCAGGTCTTGCGGAACGTCTGCTCGTGCATACGCGGGGAGCAGGAGCACACGACCACGCCTGTGAGCTTGTGCTCGTGAATGGCGTTTTTGATGAGATCCTGCCCGCTCTGCGAGCACATATACTGATACTCGGTCGAGAAAACAACGCCGGGCTCATGCCCAAGAGTTTCCGCGACTTTTTTGACGTCCACCGTTGCGGCGATATTCGTACCGCAGTGGCAGACAAACACACCGATCCTCTGCATTGCTCTCCCCCCTTACTTTTTATATTTACGGAATGCGCTGGTGATCGCCTGCTGCGGGATGTCCTCGTCCAGGATTTCGGGGATGCGTTCCGCCTTCAGGTGATCCGCGCCCTGCTGACGCACGACGGCGTCGCGCACGGCTTCGATGAGCGCGGCAGGCTCAACACTGCGCGGGCAGCGCTCCACACACGCAAAGCAGCTCAGGCAGCGGTAAATGCCGCGCGAGTTCATCAGCTCTTCGATGCGTCCTGTTTCGACCATATCCACGAACTGATGCGGATGGTAGTCCATCTCGTCATACGCCGGGCACGCGCCGGAGCACTTGCCGCACTTCATGCACTTTCTCGGATTGACGCCGGCGATGCGCTTTACATCCTCGATCAGATAGTCCCTGTTCATTCGGCATCCTCCTTCACGCCCAGCGCCTCGGCAAGCAGCTCGGTAAAGTAATGCACCGGCAGCCCCGCCTCCGCGTTCGCGGTGAGATTGTACATACAAAGCGGGCAGGCGGTGATGAGCTCCTGTGCGCCGCACGCTTTGGCGTTTTCCATGAGCTTGTCCACCTGCTTTTTGGCGAACTCCCTGCCCTCGACCACGGTGTAGCCGCCGCAGCACTCGTTGCGCCGCGCCCACACGACAGGCTCTGCGCCGATGGCGCGGATAAAATCCTCCAGAATGGTCGGATTTTCGGGGTCGTCAAAACCCATTTCCTTGCCGGGGCGGAGCAGCAGACAGCCGTAATACGCGCCGATCCTGCGCCCCGTGAGCGGATTTGTGACCTTTTTCGCCAGCTCGTCAAAGCCGACGCGGTCACGCAGGACCTCCAGATAGTGCAGCACCGTCGTCTCGCCCGTGTACGGCACGTCGAGCTGTAAGTAATTCTGCACGCGCGAGGCAATGGTCTCGTCGCGCTGCAGATCGCCGTTCACGCGCTTGATGACGTGATGGCACGCCGAGCACAGCGTCACCAGCTCCTGCCCGGCGTCGCGCGCGGCGGCAAGCGCCCGCACAGACGACAGGCGGGTCGCAATTTCGTCCTTCGCCATGGGATACACCGCGCCGCAGCACTGCCAGTCCGGCAGCTCGCACAGCTCAAATCCCAGCGCCTGCGCGGCTTTTCTGCCGTACAGGTCGAGCTGCTTGCCCTTTGTTTTCAGCGTGCAGCCCGGAAAATAACTGAATGTCATAAACCTCACCTCAGACCATCTGTTCGGGATGGAACACTTCGTCGAATTTTTCCGCCGTCAGGAAGCCGAGCGCCACGCACGCTTCCTTCAGCGAGATGTTTTCCTTATATGCCTTCTTTGCGGTCTTGGCGGCGTTTTCATAGCCGATGTAGGGGTTGAGCGCCGTGACCAGCATGAGCGAATTGTAGAGATTGTGGTGCATCTTTTCGCGGTTGGCGGTGATGCCCACGGCGCAGTGATCGTTAAAGGACACGATCGACTCCGCCAGCAGCCGCGCGGATTGCAGGAAGTTGTAGATGCAGACGGGCATGAACACGTTCAGCTCAAAGTTGCCCTGCGACGCGGCAAGACCCACCGCCACATCGTTGCCCATGACCTGCACGGCGACCATCGTGACCGCCTCGCACTGCGTGGGGTTGACCTTGCCGGGCATGATGGACGAGCCGGGTTCGTTTTCGGGGATGAAAATTTCGCCCAGACCGTCGCGCGGGCCGGATGCCAGCCAGCGCACGTCGTTTGCGATCTTCATCATGTCCGCCGCCAGCGCCTTGACCGCGCCGTGCGCAAAAACGAGCTCGTCCTTGCTCGTGAGGGCGTGGAATTTATTCGGCGCGGTGATGAAGTCCTTGCCGGTCAGCTCGGAGACTGCCTCGGCGACCTTGATGTCAAAGCCCTTCGGCGCGTTCAGACCCGTGCCGACCGCCGTGCCGCCCAGTGCCAGCTCTTTCAGCGGCGGGAGCGCGAGCTCGAGCATTTTGCGGTCCTTTTCCAGACTGCTGCGCCAGCCGGAGATCTCCTGCGAGAACTCGATGGGCGTGGCGTCCTGCAAATGCGTGCGCCCGGATTTTACGATGCCGCGGTTTTCTTCTTCCAGACGCAGCAGCGTCGCCACCAGCTTGTCGATCGCCGGGAAGAGCTTGTCCTCGATGGCGGCGACGGCAGCGATGTGCATCGCCGTGGGGAAGGTGTCGTTCGACGACTGGGACATATTGATGTCGTCATTCGGGTGCAGGAGCTTTTTGCCCGCGATCTCATTGCCACGGTTGGCAATGACCTCGTTGGCGTTCATGTTCGACTGCGTGCCCGAGCCGGTCTGCCACACCACCAGCGGGAAATGGTCGTTCAGGCTGCCCGAAATGACCTCGTCGCACGCCTGCGAGATCGCCGCCAGCTTTTCGTCCGTCATCTTTTCGGGGCGCAGCGCGTGGTTGGCGATCGCCGCCGCCTTTTTCAGGATGCCGAAGGCGTGTGTGATCTCACGCGGCATGATCTCGATACCCACGCCGATGGGGAAATTCTCGTGGCTGCGCTGGGTCTGCGCCGCCCAGTAGCGGTCCGCCGGGACGCGGACCTCGCCCATTGAATCATGCTCCATGCGGTATTCCATAAAACTGTTCCCTCCGATAGTGTAATTTGTCGGTCACTCAGGAAAAACGTCACATCCGGCAGTCCGCCGCGCGATGTGACGCCCTGATACATCCTGCGCCCGCGCCGGTTTTTCCGGCGCGGGCTGTATGGTATTCGTTAAATGTTGATCTGCGCGATGACTTCCTTGAGCTTGTTTGCGCTGTTCTGGAGTCTGGCGACCTCCTCGTCGGTGAGCTTGTTGAGGATCTTGCCGCGCACGCCGGTGTTATCGACCAGCGCCAGCGTGGACAGACACACATCGCTCACACCGTATTCTCCGTGCATCAGCGTGGAGATCGTCAGCGCCGTGCCGGCGGTGTTCAGCAGGCACTTGCACAGGTGGCACACGGACATCGCGACGGCATAGAACGTTGCGCCCTTCGCCTTGATGACCTGACCGCCCGAGGTACGGACGAACTCTTCGATCTCGGCGTACTGCTGATGCCAGTCGATGCGGTCCTTATCCGGGGAGCTTTCCTTGTAGGCGTCCACATGGTTGTTGGCGATGTGTACCAGCGACCAGGGCACGAACGAGGAATCGCCATGCTCGCCGTAGACGTGCGCGTGCACGTTCTTGGGGCTGATGCGGAAGATCTTCGCCAGCTCGGACTGCAGGCGGCTGGTGTCGAGGATCGTGCCGGAGCCGATGATCTGGTTCTCAGGCAGCCCGGAGACCTTGTGGAACACATAGGTCAGCACGTCCACGGGGTTCGAGACGATGACATATTTCGCGTTCGGCGCGGCCTTCACGACCTGCGGCGCGATGTCCTTGATGATATTGACGTTTGCCTGCGCGAGGTCCAGACGGGACTGACCTGCCTTGCGCGGCATACCCGACGTGATGACCACGATGTCAGAGCCGGCGGTCGCGGCATAGTCGCCCGAGCGCACAATGGCGGGAGAGCAGAACGGCGCGCCCTGATAAATATCCAGCGCCTCGCCGAATGCCTTCTGCTTGTTGATGTCCACCAGAACGATCTCGGAAGCCGTGCCCTGGATCATCAGGTCGTTTGCAATAGTCGCGCCCACACTGCCCGCGCCGATCACAGAAATCTTACTCATACCCTGTACCATCCTTTATCATAATAATTTAATTCGCGAGTTGGAAACTTTGACGAATGCCGGGGCATTCGTCCCCCCTGCTCCCGATTATATCGAATCCGGGAGAAAAACAGAAATGCTTTTCTCTCAGAACGTATATCACTTTTCATATAGGAATGCTTATTTGCGATACTCGCGGATCACATACTGCACAAAGCCCGCCTCGATCTCGGTCATCGCGTACTGCGGATTGTAAACGAGAGCGTCCTGATACACCACCGTATTGTCCTCGCACGGCTTCTGAATGAGACCCCACCGCTGGAGGTACTGCTCCGGCATCGGCGGAAGCCACGTGTACACGCCCCAGATGGTCTGCAAAAGCTGGAGCTGCGCCATGCGGTCCACGGTGTAGATCGTGCGGCATGCCGTATCTTCGGTGCGCACGCGCGGGCGCTGCGCGTCGCCGTGGATGATCTGCGGGTACTCCGTCAGGTCCTCCATGTGGATCTCCTCGCGCCGCGCCAGCGGGTGGTCACGCGGCAGCACCAGCTCATATTTAAACCGCCCCAGCACCTGAAAGCTGAACTCCCGCTCCGCCGTCTGCTCGTCAAAATAGTCCAGATATTCCGAGCGGAAGCGCAAAACGCCCAATTCCGCCTCGCCCACGGTCAGCATTTGCAGCGCCTGCCGCGCGTGGCACTCGCGGATGGTCACTTCCAGCTCACCCGGGGACGCCAGCGAGGCAAGGTACTCCCCTGCCAGATCGAACAGCCGTGCCGAGCGCGGCAGACACACGCGCAGGCGGCTGCGCACGGCGTGGCGCGGTCCGAGCGCCTCGATATATTCCATCTCGCGCAGAACGCCCCGCGCGTGCAGCAGGAATTTTGCTCCGCGCTCCGTGGGGCGCACGCCGCGGCTCGTCCGCTCAAAAATGCGGAAGCCCAGCGTCTTTTCCAGATCGTGCAGGATACGGCTGAGATTCGGCTGCCCGATGAACAGGTTTTCCGCCGCCTGTGAGATCGACCGCGTGCGTTCGATCTCTACAACGTACTGTAAATGCTGCGTATTCATGTCCGCTTCGCTCCATTTCCGGCGTTGTGCGCCCTTTTTTCACAGTGATTATATATCATTTCGCGCATATCCGCAAGTGAAATAAAATGGATTTAGGATGCCGCACAGCAGGTGTGCAGGATGCAAAAGCAAAAAAAGTCGGGATATGCCACAAAATCCTTGCCATTTCGTCGCCGCTTAGTATAATCAAAAGCAGAAACACCGAACAGGAGGGCGCGCACATGGATGTGCCGGTGATGACCGCCGAGCAGTTTTTTAAGCCGGGAGAGCATTTTCATATGCAGGTCTCCACGGATTTCCCGGATTTTGTGGGCGTTGCCCACCGGCATGAGTATATCGAGGTCGTCTATGTCCTCTCCGGCGCGGCGACGCACGTTGTGGAGGACAAGTCCGCCCCCGCGCGGCAGGGCGACCTGTTTCTTATTAACGTCGGCACGACGCACAAATTCTGCCCCAGCCGCCGCACGGCAGAGCCGTTCGTGGTGTACGATCTGATGTTCACGCCGGAATTTTTCGATCTGTCCCTTGCCGGAAGCCGCGCCATCGAGGCGCTGAGCGGCTCGTTCATGTTCCGCTCGCTGCTTGGCGCGCGGCGCGGCAAGGACGCGAGCTTCGGCGTCTCCGGCGACCTGTACACCACGTTCAGCGAGCTCTTTCACAAGATGTATTACGAATACCGCAACCAGTACCCCGGCTACATGGAGATCATCCGCGCGTATCTTTTGCAGGTCATCATCACGGCGATCCGCCTGTCGGACGCCGCCGAAAAAAAGCGCGGCGCGCCAGGTAAAAAGCAGGCGGTGCAGAGCGTCATCGCCAGCATCGAGCAGCGCTGCGGCGAGGAGCTGACCGTGCAGGCACTGGCGGATGAGGTGCACCTGAACCCCGACTATCTGGGGCGCATTTTCCGCGAAGCGACCGGTGAGACCATCACCGCCCGCATCCAGAAGGTGCGCATCCGCCGCGTGTGCGAGCTGCTCTCGAGCACGCAGCGCACCGTTGCCGACATCGCTCTCGCGTGCGGCTTCGGCGACGTAAAATTTTTCTACACCGTGTTCAAAAAGCACACCGGGATGCTCCCCGGCGACTACCGCCGCACACACCAGAAATGAGCGTCTTCCGCCGCAGTTCTCACGATCGTTATTCAAAAGCCTCGCAGAGTTTTGCGCCCGCAGGCGCAAAATAAAATGCAGATCATTTTTGCCGGCGGCGTGTACGTCGGCAAAAATTCTGCTCAGCCTGCAAGTGTGGAATTTTTGCGCTCGCGCAAAAATTATGCGCGCAGCAGGCTGCAAGCCCGTTCAAACGGAAACCCAGCGAAGCGGTTTTCGTTTGAGAGCGTTTCAAAAACACTTTTTTGAAACGCTCATAGGTCGGAATCCACCATATCCCGGTAGCAATTGACCAATGAAGTCCCCCGCGGGCTGCGCTAAAATGGTATTTGTAAAAATACACAGACCATTTTCCACAAAAGGAGGGTACTATGTTCAACATTCACGAATGGAACAAGCAGGCGAACATCGTCGCCGACATCCTCGCCTGCGCGCCGAAGATCGACAAGACGCTGCGCGTCGGCACGGAGGAATTTAGACGCCGCCAGAAGGCTGTTTATCAGGCGCTCGCCGCGGCGGGCTATGACGGCGGCATCGTCTATTCCGACGAGCACTACCACGGCGACGTGCCGTATCTCGGCGGCAACACCAACATCTCCGTTGAGCCTGTGGCGGGCATCGTCGGCAAAAACGGCTTTGCCATTCTGGCGGGTCTGGAGGGCTGCTACGTCGCCGAGCAGCTCTCGCCGCGCTCCGGCTGCCGCGTCGGGCGCGTGGAAATGCTGAAGCTGGCGGACGAGGAATACCCCGTGGAGGCTGACCGCATCGAGGACGTGGTCGAGGACATCTGCGGCGGCAAACCCAGGGCGCTGGCACTGCTCACGCCGCGCGCGGTCATGCCGCTGAGCGTGTACGAGTGGTTTGAGGACTACGTCGGCAAAGGGAATCTGCGCGACGCGCAGGAGCTCTACTTCAAGATCAAATACGAAAAGTCCGACATCGAAATGGCGCTCACCCGGCAGGCGGCGAAGGTCTCCGACGTGATGATCGAGGCGATGCTCGCCGTGATGAAGCCAGGCATGCTCCAGACGCAGGTCGCGCAGTGGGGCTACGCCGTTGCCAGTGAGCTGGGCGTGGAGGAACAGGGCTTTGACGTCATGGTCACGAGCGGCGAGGATAACCGCTCCATCGTCGGCAAGGCGCTCAACCACGTCATCCGCGAGGGCGATTTTGTGCATCTGGGCGTGGGACCCGCGATGGACGGTCTGACCGCCTGCGAGCGGTGCAGCGTCGTATGCACCGGCCCGAATGGGCAGCTCACCGAGGCGCAGAAATACTGGCTGGACTTTGTGGACGAGGCGTACAAGGTCGGTCTGGACGCGTACATCCACGTCGCCGAAAATAACCTCCCCGCGCGACTTCAGGAGCAGGCGCTGGTGGACTATTTTGAGAGCCGCCGCGACGAGGTCAGCCGCCGCATCGGCAAGCCCATCGACCTTGCCATGCTCAAGCCCTACACCGGCACGCACAACTCCGGCTACACCGAGTGTCAGGAATTTTACGGCGCGATCACGCTGGACTCCGACGAGCCGCTTGGCAACCAGATCGTCATGATGCTGGACGTCGCCGCGCGCGGCTTCGGCAGCACCTGGAACGACGTCATCATCCCCGAATTTGACTATGTGCTCGTCGAAAAAACGCTGGGCAAGTTCGGCCGCCATGTGGAGGTGTTCAACGACCTGCCCATTCGCCTCCAGCATCTGGTTGGCGCGGGCTATTAAGAGGTGTACTTATGAAATTTACTTACTGCAATACCGACACAAAGGCTGTTTCCAAGGACATCAGCGTGCTGTTCCCCGGCTTTGGCAAGGACGAGGTGCTGGCGGTCATGAGCCCGCACGACGATGACGCGATCCTGGGCGCGGGCTACGCAATGCTCGCAGCGCAGGAGGCGGGCGCGGAAGTGTATGTGGTGATCTTCTGCCGCGGCGACGCGGGCTACAGCACTGTGGAAGAAAAGGCGACGATTGAAGAGGTGCGCACGCGCGAAACGTTCGACTGCTACGCCCGCCTTGGCGTGCCCGCCGACCACATCCTGCGCATGAATTTCCCCGATTTTTCCGCCTATGGGCACATCGGCTGGGAAAAGGCGGACGGCAAGCCCGGCGATATGCCGCGGATGCTGCGCTTTTTGCGCGAAAAAAAGGTCACGCGCGTCATGATCCCCAACCACTACCATGAGCACATCGACCATCTGGCGACGTACATGATGGCGAGCTTTGACGTGCCGCAAGCGGGCGACGCCGCGCTGGTCGATCACGGCACACCGCACGCCGTGCGCTCCACGCTCCAGTATTCTGTCTGGGCGGATTTTGACCCCGAGGACGCGATGGTACACGGGCGGGACAGCGCGCTGCGCGCCAACCGCATTCTCGTCGCCAGCCCCGACGTGGAGGACCACATCGACGACGCCATCCGCGCCTATGTCTCGCAGGAGAAGATCATCGAGGATCTCGTGGCGACCCGCCGCGAACGCCAGACCGCCAGCGGCACATTCGTCGAGCCGTACATCGCCTTCGACTGCCGCCCCAAAATTAACCTCAAACCCTATATTGACTGGGTAAACAAATACCTCTAAATCGTATAGAAAACACCCGTTGGGGAAACCCCAACGGGTGTTTTTATGCTGTAAAATTACTGTGCCAGACGCTTGTCCTTCTCAATGATCGCGTCGATCGCCTGCTGCACCGCCGTCTCGAAGCCGAGGCGCTTGAGGGTGTGCACGCCCTCGATGGTCGTGCCGCCGGGCGAGCAGACCTGATCCATCAGCGCGATGGGGTGCTCCGCCGACTGCTGCGAAAGCTGCGCGCTGCCGAGCACGGTCTGTTCCGCGATCTGCTGCGCCAGCGCGCGCGGCAGCCCCGCCTTCACGCCCGCGGACGCCAGCGCGTCGATGTACAAAAATACGAACGCGCCCGACGCGCCGCCCAGCGCGCCAAACGCCGGAAAGTGCTTCTCCGGCAGGTCGTAGACCGCGCCGACCGTGCGGAACATCGCCCGCACCAGCTCCAAATGCGCCTCCTGCGCGTTTTTGCCGCCGCAGACGGCGCTTGCCGACGCGCCCACGCGCGCCGCGATGTTCGGCATCACACGCACGACCGGCACGCCGCCCGTGAGCTGCCCTTCATAATACGCCGTCGGCTTGCCCGCCGCGATGGACACGACGAGCTTGTCCGCCGTCACCACCGGCTTGATTTCCGGCAGCACATCCGGCAGCACCTGCGGCTTGACCGCCAGTACGACCACATCCGCCGCCTCCGCGACCTCCCGCGCCGACGCGCACGCGCGCAGCGGCATCTCCGCCTGCAACGCCTGCACCTTGGCGGCGCTGGGATTGTAGCCGACCAGCGCGTTTTCCGCGAACACGCCCGCCTTTGCCATGCCGCGCAGGATGGCGGACGCCATATTGCCCAGCCCGATAAATCCGTAGGTCATAGTACCCTCCTCAGCGGACCTGTCCGCTGCCGAAAATCTCATATTTCATGCTTGTCAGCTCCCGCAGACCGAGCGGACCGCGCGCGTGGAGCTTCTGCGTGGAGATGCCGATCTCCGCGCCGAGCCCGAACTCGCCGCCGTCGGTAAAGCGCGTGGAGGCGTTGTGATACACCGCCGCCGCGTCCACCCGGCGCATAAACTCCGCCGCCGCGTCCGCGTCGTCCGTCACGATGCACTCCGAGTGCCCGGTGGAATACTGATAGATGTAGTCGATCGCCTCGTCGATGGAATCGACCACGCGCGCGGCGATGATATAATCGCCGTACTCCCTGCCCCAGTCGTCCTGCGTCGCCGCCTCGCACGCACCGTTCAAGATCTCCTGCACACGCGCGTCGCCGCGGATGACGGTGTGCTTCCCGCGCAGCCGCTCCGCGATCACCGGCAGCGCCTTTGCCGCAATGTCGCGGTGGATGAGCATACATTCCGCCGCGTTGCAGACCGACGGGCGGCTCGTCTTGGCGTTTTCAATGATCTCCGCCGCCATCTCCACCCTCGCCGCCTTGTCCACATACACATGGCACACGCCCGCGCCCGTCTCGATGACCGGGACGGTCGCCTGCTGCACCACCGCCTGAATGAGCCGCTTGCTGCCGCGCGGGATGAGCACGTCCACATAGCCGTTCAGATGCATGAGCGCCTGCGCGCTCTCATGCGTCGTGTCGGTCACGAGCTGGATGGCGTCCGCCGGGATCGCTGTACTTTCCAGCGCCGCGCGCATGACCTGCGCCAGCGCGATGTTGGAGTGGATGGCTTCCTTGCCGCCGCGCAGCAGCACGGCGTTGCCCGATTTCAGGCACAGCCCCGCCGAGTCCGCCGTCACGTTCGGGCGCGCCTCGTAAATGACCGCGATCACGCCGATGGGCACGGCGATCTTACGCAGCCGCAGCCCATTCGGGCGCGTTGTCTCTTCCAGCACGCGCCCCACCGGGTCGGGGAGCTGCGCGACCTGCCGCAGGCTGTCCGCGATGCCCGCGATGCGCGCCTCATTCAGCGCCAGCCGATCCAGCAGCGCATCCGAAAGCCCGCTTGCGCGCCCATTCGTAAGATCGTCCGCGTTCGCCGTCAGGATGACGGGGGCGTTTTCCTCAATTGCCGCCGCGATTTTTAAAAGCGCGTCGTTTTTTTCCTCGGTCGTCGCGCACGCAAGCGCCCGCGCCGCCGCCTTTGCCCGTTTGCCGTACTCTTCCAGCATCATCCGTTCCTCCTTGCGCAAAAATGCGTGCCCACGCGCTCGCCGTCCATGAGCCTGTAAATATTGTGCGTGTCGCGCCCGCAGATAACGTATGTATCAATACCAGCCGCCGTTGCGATCTGCGCGGCGTGCACCTTGGTTGTCATGCCGCCTGTGCCGAGCTTTGTCCCGTGCGACGAGGCGCAGGCAAGGATCTCATCCGTGATCTCCGGCACCTCCGCAATGCGGTACGCCGCAGGATCGACCGTCGGGTCGGCGGTGTACAGCCCGTCTGTCTCCGTCAGGATCACCAGCTTGTCCGCGTGGATGAGCGTCGCCACCACCGCCGACAGCGAATCGTTATCGCCGTACACGATCTCCTCGACCGCCACGGCGTCATTTTCGTTGATGACCGGGATCGCGCCAAATTCAAACAGCCGCGAGAACGCCGCGACAAGATTGTCGTGCCGCTTGGGGTCGTCCACGTCCTCACGCGTGATGAGGAGCTGCCCGACCGTGTGCCCGTACTGCGAGAACATTTTGTCATACATGAACATCAGCTCGCACTGCCCAACGGTCGCCGCCGCCTGCTTTCCGGCAGTATCGCGAGGTCGCTCCGGCAGACCGAGCTTGCCCACGCCCACGCCGATCGCGCCGGACGTGACCAGCACCACGCGGATGCCGGCGTTCGCAAGATCCGAGAGCGTCATCACCAGCTCCTCCAGCCGGCGGATGTTCGTTTTGCCGTTTTCATGCGTCAGGGTCGAGGTGCCGACCTTGAACACCACGGTCTGCTGCTTCTGCATACCAGTTTCCTCCGTTTCGGGGCAGCCCGTACGCGCGGGCGGTCGCTTTGAATACCAGATAGTATAGCACAAAACGATTTATTTGCATAGTCGCATGGAAAAAAGTTGTGAATTGCCGCAACCCGCTGGACAGGCGGCGATTTTTCCTGTATACTGGATGCAGCGATTTTCAGTCGGCGTCCCCCATCCGCGCGCCGGTTGTGCAATTTGTCCAAAACTCGCAGCATATTTTTGTTCAGTTCGTATAGTTTTGGTCTTGCATTTCCGGCAAAAACTCTTTACAATACGGGCGTAATCAGAAATCAAAGAAAAAATTGCATGGGAGGCAATCATTATGAAGCTGAAAAACATCAAGGAAGTTGACGCATTCCGCAAGGCGATCGCTAGCTGCGAACACGACGTGCTGCTGAAGTCCCCGGAGGGCGACGTTCTGAACCTGAAAAGCTCGCTGAGCCAGTATATCGCGCTCGGTCAGCTCCTCAGCGAAGCAGGCGACAGCCTGGAGCTGTTCACCACCTGCCGCGAGGACGAGGCGAAGATGCTCGAGTTCGTGACAGAGCTTGAGGATGAGCAGGAAGCGGAAGCGAAGGCAAAATAAAGTCCACAGGCGCTGCAATGGCGGCGACTGATGTTGCAAAAGCGGGAGAATCCAAAAGGATTCTCCCGCTTTTGCATTCAAATGAAAACCGCTTCGCTGGGTTTTCGTTTGAGAGGTTTGCGCCCTGCTGCGCGCATAGTTTTTGCGCAAGCGCAAAAATTCTACACTCCGCAGTGCGTAGTGTGTTTTGTCCGACGTACACGCCGCCGGACAAAACGATTTACATCATTTTCGCCGCTGCGGCGGCGAAACTCTGCGAGGCTATTTTATATAAAGATAATCTGAGGACTCAAACGAGTCCTCAGAATTTTTACACTACCTTCAGTGCTTTTTTGCCGATGCCGCAGATGACGAACAGCGCGCCGATGAGCGTCACCACCACACCGACGCCCAGCATTCCGTACACGCCGATGCCGTCGATGAGGAGACCTCCCACGGCGCTGGTGAGGATGTTGCCGGCGGTGGTCGTGGCAGTCACGAGCGACTGCGCCTTGTTGGCATCCTGCGCCCCCGCAACATTCCCGGCGTAGATGACCGCCGCCGGAACAAACAGCGCGAACGACACGATCTGGAACGAGTTCGAGATGAACACACCCGCGAGTGACCGCATTGCAAACAGCAGCGCCGCCTTGACCACAAAAAACGCAGCGGACAGGCGCAGCACACGCTGATACGTCAGCTTTTCGCAGACGCGGTCAGACAGGAACATGAACGGGATCTCCAGCAGGGCGGTATACGCGATGAACAGCCCCAGCGTTGTGCTGTTGCCGCCGACATTCGTCAGCACCTGATACGGGAAATTATCGATCTGCGAATGCCCGAAGAATATGAACATATTGCCGATCAGCAGGAACAAAAAGCCGTGGTATTTTCCAAACAGGCTTCGCAGCGTCAGCTCGGAGCGCATGACGGCGCCGCCGCGCGTTTTTGACTGCTGCAGGAGCGACGGTCCCTCCAGATGGCACAGATACAGCAGCACCAGCATCAGCGCCAGCACAATGAGCGCCGCGTAGGGCAGGATATGGTCGCCCAGCCGCGTGACCATCCCGCCCATCACCGCCGACAGCCCCGCCCAGCCAAGCGAGCCAAAACCGCGCGCGATGCCGAAGCGGATCGGCGCTTCCGGCGTTTGCAGGTAGAAGCAGTAGGCATTTACAAGCGGCTGCAGCACGAGCTGGAACGCGAGGAAGCACACATAGCTCACAGTCAGCGCGATCCCGCGCGTTTTGAATACCGCCAGCCCCGTCACCGGCAGCGCGACCGCCAGCGTCGTGATGGCGAGCATCTGCGTCGCTGTCAGGCGCGTGGTGCGGTCGGTCAGGCTGGAGACCAGCGGCTGGAGCAGCATCCCCAGCACATAGCCCACCGCCATGATGATGCCGTATTCGGCGTTGGAATAGCCCCGCGCGGGCAGAAACACGCCCGCGTAGGCGACGCAGATGCAGGCAAGCATCCAGTAGATCGCCTGCATTGCGCAGTATTTTGCGTTTTTTCTCAGCTTCGCGTTTTTCACGATTCTCTCCTGACTTGCAAAATACCCCCGCCCGGTGAGCCGGGCGGGGGCGAAATTTTACCCGTCCTTACCTGTTAAAGTATCTGTACAGGAAGGTGATGATCTGCGCTCTGGTGCAGGGCGCGTCGGGGCTGAACGTCGTGCCGCTCGTGCCTCTGGTGATGCCCTCGGCAAATGCCCAGGCGATCGCCTTTTCGTAGTACGAGCCAGCCGGAACGTCCGCGAACGGATGCACACCGTCGCTGGACGCGTTCGCCAGACGGTACAGGAACGTCACGAACTGACCGCGCGTGACGGTCGCGTCGGGAGCGAAGCGGCCCGCGCCCGCGCCGGTGGTGACGCCCTCCTGCATTGCCCACAGAACAGCCTCATAGTAGTAGCTGTCGGCAGCGACGTCGGTGAGGTCGGTGCTGAAGGAATCGGGTTCGGGTTCGCCGCTCGCGCGCCACAGGAACGTCATCGTCTGCCCGCGGCTGCAATCGAGGTTCGGACCGAAGCGGTCGTTGCCCACGCCGCCGGTGATGCCGTTTTCGGCAGCCCACTGCACGGCGTCAAAGAAGTAATCGTCCTCATACACATCGCGGAAGTCCAACTCGTCCTCGGGCAGCTCGCCGCGCTTTTTCGCCTCGAACTCCTCGGACTGCTTCTTGACCTGCTCGCTGTAGCTCGTGGAAACAGGATACAGCACGGTCGAGCCGGTCAGCGGAGATTCGTAGTTCGTGTTCGTCGTGCTGATCGTCCAGCTGTAGCTCTTGTTCGCCTCAATGACCGTGTCGGCAGCGTCAGTCCAGCTGAACGCGGGCGATACGTCCTCACCGTTCACGCCCTTGATGCCGCTGAGGTCGTAGGTGACCTCGGACAGCTTCGTGCCAGCCTTCGTGATCTTGCCAAACGCCGGCGCGCCGACGAGCTGTGCCTTGCGGATCGTCGCCGTCACCACAGGCAGGGTGCTGGTGTAAAGCTGATAGTTCCGGGCGTCCTTGCCCGCAAGACTATCGACGTTGAACGTTACGGTCTTATCTGTGCCCGCGTTCGCATCGTCAAAGCTGGCAAGTATTCTCGCGTAGACCTGTTCGCCGGGCACGATGCCGTCATAGGTAATGTTCGTGATCTGTGCGTCAGTCGTGGCGTCATAGGTCTTGTCGGCGACCGTGATGCCCGTGACCGTGAGCGTTCTCCTTGTGATGTCCGCCGTGGTGGTGGGCTGGGCGGTCAGCTTGTAGTTCTTCGCGTCGTCGCCCGTCAGCGAGAAGCCGCTGAACCTGACGGGCTTGCCCGTGCCAACGTCCTTGCTCTCATAGCTCGCCTTTGCGTTCGCGGCATCGACACTCACCTTGTCGCCAGTGACCGCACCGACTACCGTATAGCTGGTGCTGGTGATGTCAGCGTTGGTCGTACCGTCGTATTCCTTGCTGGGAGCCACGGTCGCGCCGATGATGGTGACATCCTTCGGGGTGATCTTTGCATTCTCGACCGTGTAGGTCGGAACGGGGAGATAATAGTTGTCCTTTGCTGCACCGTGCAGCTCGAGATCCAGCTCCGCCGTGCGCGAACCGACATTTTTCTCATCGTAACTGCCGCCGGTCACGATTACGGAAACATCATCCCCTGCAAATTTGCCGCCGATCGACATCTTGCTCGTATCAATGTCTGCGGGATAGACCACCAGCGTACCGTCATATTCACGATCCTTCAGATCGATGTACGCAACCGCGATGGGCTGCTGAGCGACCGTATAGGCATTCGTCGTAGCAGTATCCTCATGGGTCTCGCTGGAATACTTTGCCGTCAGGGTCGCGCCGGTGGTGCTCGCCTTTACAGCCTTGACCTCGACCTTGTTTGTCCCCTGACCGCTGACGATCTCCAAAATGCTGGGGTCAGAGGATTCCCACGTCCAGCTCCCGGCAGCCGTGCCCGGATTCGCAGCGGAAGCCGTTGCGGTGAAGGTCCTGCCGTAGGTCACAGTGCCGGTCACCGTGTCGTCCGTGATCGACACGTCCGCGTCCTCTTTGTCCTTCGCGGTGACGGTCAGCACAAAGGTATCGCCAAGGTAGTTCTTTCCTTCCGTGATCGTGACCTTGATCTTGCCCACAGTGCCATCCGGCTTCGCGCTGGTGTCGAAGGTCAGCGTGTCATTCGCACCCAGAGTGGCGTTGGTAATCAAATCGCCTTCGGTGGTGACAGCACCATACGTTGCGCCTGTCACGTTCATCAGCGTGGGCAGTTTATACTGCACACCTGTTTTTGCTTCGTTGCTGCGCACGTTCATAGAGGCTATCGTGCTGTTGGGGAACGCCGCTTTATTGATCGTGAAGTTCGCGGTGTAGATGTTGTCCGTAAATGTGTAGTTGCTCGTGCCCTCGGTCTCAGAAATGGGATGGAGCGTCACGGTCGCTGTGCCAGCATCCTCGTTGTTCGCGTAGGACACAGTGTAATCCTTGCCCACAGTCATGGCAGAGCCGCTTTCGGTGCGAACGCTGAAGTACGGGGTCAGCTTGCCGCCCGTATACGTCTGAGCTGGGATCGCTGCGATCGTCGGCGTGATGGTCTTGGGCTGGATGCTAAAATAGACATTGCAAGAGCCTTTGTAATTGCCGCCTTCAACAGCCGTCACGGTGATCGTACCGTTCGGGCGGTTGATATTCTCGAAGGCGGAGTCATCAATTGTAACGTCCGTGCCCACGGTCAGTTCCTTACCCGTTGCCCAGTAGAGCTTGAGGTTCTTCGGGCTGACCTTTTCGCCGGTGTAGGTCGGCTTATCGTAGCTGGGAGTCACGATGGTCACGCCGTCCTTCCGGCTGATGTCCTTCGGGGTGACCTTCACTTCAAATTGCTGGGTGGGCACGACCGGGTTATAGTCATCGTGCGTGAACTTAACGATATACGCAGCAGAGTCCGCTACATTGCGTACCTTCGATACGCTATCCGTCCAGACAACGCCATCTGCATTCGCTCGCGCATACTGCACAGACCATCCTTCGGGCAGGCTGACCGTGAACGCATCATGTTCAGCGCCGTCGTACTCGCCGGAGTACGCTTTGATCCCCTTCAGGAGTGTGTTCTCCGTGAACTCCGCAGGAGCGGTAGACTTGGCTGTTCTCGCAGTCACCTTTGCCGAGGGGGCAGAGGCGTTGGTCGTGTTCGTCGCCCTAACGCGGGCGTAGAAGTCATACTCCGTGTTGGGCTGCAAATTTCCAAAGGTCTTGTCGGTCTGCCATGTGGCGTTCGCAACGTTTCCGTCCTTCGCAACGCAGGCAAATTCGTATTCGCCCTCGGTAGTGTAGGTCAGTGTGATGGATCTATCCGTCACCGCAAGAAGGTCGTCCCCATCGACTGTCGGCGCGGCAGGCGCTGCGCCCGCATAGTCCGCCTTTTCAATGGTCACGGCGGCGCTGGTCACGCTGCCGGTGTTGTTGGAGTTCCAGACCTCGACCGAAATAGTATGACCGACGTCCGCTTCCACAGTGGTATAGGTATTGCTGCTCGCGTTGGCAATGCCTTTGTCGTCGCGCATCCACCGATAGCCCAGCGTGCCCGGAGTTTCGTTGCCGTAGTTCAGATTGGGTGTTGCAGTCAGCGTATCGCCGAATTTTGCCTTGCCATCGGTCGCACCGTCGATCGTGACCGTGCCGCCCAGCTTGTCTGCTTTTTCCGTTGCCGCGAACGGAACGGTAAAGGTCAGCGAACTACCGTCAGCGGCAACCGTCAGGTTGCTCACAGTCCCGTCAGGATAGCTGATCTTCGTTGCGTTCGTACCACTGGGAACGAACTTATAGCCCGCGCTCGGTGTGAGCGTAACGTTTGCGGTATACTCAGTACCGGGCGCGAACGTCGTGTGATCGGGTGACCATGTGACCGTGCCGGTATAGTAGACTGTGCCGGTAACGCTCGTGTTGTTCACGTTGGTCTGCGGCGTGCCGCCCTTGCGCGGCTTTTCAAGGTTAAAGCCAACGAAACCGCTAAGCTCAGCATAGGCTTTTGCCTCGACTTGCATAATGGAATCGCTCTTCATGCCGTTAGCGCCGTCGCTGTCCTCATAGAGGGTGAAGGGCGTTGCCGTGCCGATCCCCTTGACGGTGAAGGTGATCGTTGCGATCGTACCGGCGACGTAGTTGGTGTCTTCCGTACCGCCCCAGGTAAAGCCCACTGTGCCGGTGTTGTTGGATTCAGTCGTTTTGGACGCTGCCGTGTTCGCGACCGTCTCATCATACTCATCCGTCAGATAATACTTGTTCGGATTCTTGCCCGTGCCCACAATGGATTCACAGGTGAACCGCTCTTTGTCAAAGGCAACGCCGCACGCAAACGACGAAACAGTCATTGCCTTATTTTTAAGTACGACCGTTACCGTGTCACCCACGACAAGGTCTGTCATCGTTTTCCCCTCCGGGGGATTCACTTCCATATCCGAGTTGCCTGTCGAACCAGCCGCGAAGCCACAAACCGTGAACAACGACATGGTCATCACAAGCGCAAGGATAAATGCCAATACACGTTTCATTTCGTCAACCGCCTCCCGTTTTATCAGGTTTATTTACAAAGGTGTTTCAGAGCTCTGTGTCAATTTTTGCGATGAATCTCAGCAGCTTTGTTGCGTCCGCTGTTGTGACATCGCCGTCCTTGTTCACGTCTGCCGCTTTTAGCAGATTCGCCACCGTAATATACTCGATCTTTGCAGCGTGGCGCAGAACCGAAGTAGCGTCAGACGCGGTAACTTTACCGTCACCGTTCGCGTCACCCAGAATGTAATCCGCTTCATACACGATCTCAGCCGCCTTGTTGCAGCTCGTGTTGGCAACCATCAGATGGTATGTGCCGCTCATCATCTGCTTGGGGTAGATGGTAAAGCTGCCGCTGCCGGATTTCTGGTCAATGTAGTAAATGTTGTTTTCGGTCGGCACGGCGCTGTCCAGCAGCAGCATCACGAGCTGTTCGCCCGTCGCGTTTTCGTAGTTCAGTTGGAACTTTTCAACGCCCTCGTACTTGCCATCGACCGGCGTGACTTCCTTGCCGTCGGCATCCAGCAGCTTTACGGTGTAGGCAGCCGCCTGCGTCGCGTCTTGCGTGAGCGTCGCCTTGTCCGCCGCCAGTGCGCCGATGCACAGCAGCGCCAGCACCAGCGCGAGCAGCAGCGCTCTTCTTATGCCCTTTCTCATGCTTCTTCCTCCCCTGTATTCTGGTCGAGATAGCGCAGGAGGATCGCAGCCACCTGCGCGCGCGTGGCGGGGGCGGTCGGTGCGATACGGTCCGCGCCCACGCCGGAGATCACTTCATGAAATACCGCCCAATACATCGCGGGCTTTGCCCAGGCGGCAATGGCGGCGCTGTCGGAATACTGCGCGTCATAGATGCCGGTGAACAGCGCCTCGCCGCCCGACTGCCCGCCCGCGTAGCGGAAGAGCATCGCCGCCGCCTGCTGGCGCGTGACGCTGCCGTTCGGGTCGAACCGACCGCCGCCCACGCCGCCGGCGCAGCCTGCCTCGACCGCCCAGCTCAGCGCCGGGAGATACCACGCGTCCGCCGGAACGTCCGTAAAGACGGCGGCAGCGGATGCCTTGGGCTTGCCCGCCAGATTCCAGAGCATCTGGACGAACTGTGCGCGGCTGACCGCCGCGTTGGGGCGGAACGTCCCGTCCGGGAAGCCGCCCGCGAGACCCACGCCCGCGGCGCGCTCGATGGCGCTGTAGCCCCAGAAGCTCGCCGGGACGTCGGAGAACGTTGTGCCGGACGCGGCTGCCGCCGGGGTCTCGCCCGCGCCGGTCTCACTGCTCTCGCCGGTGTTGTCCCTGCCTGCGGCGGTCTCGGTGCGGCAGGCGATCTCGCTGCAATCGCGGTCGCCAAAGACGATGTCCGTCAGGCGGAAGTTCGCGTCGCCGTCAGACAGGACGCGGAAGGTGAACGTCGCCACCGTGCCGTTGCCCGTCACCGCCGAGGCGGACGCCGCCACGACCTTGGCGCTGTTTGCGGAGTAGCTTTCGTTGGTTGCCGTCAGCATTCCGCCGAGCACGCTGCCGGTGGTCACGCCCGTGCATTCGACGCGCGCGGCGTCAAAAGCAAGCGTACACTCCAGCGCGGTCATGCCGGGGTTGCCGGACAGCTCTGCCGTGACGGTGAAGGTCTTGCCCACCGCCGGGAACTCCTCCGGCGCGCTGACGCGCAGCAGCGGCGACGTTGCCGCGAGCGCCGCCGGGGCAAATGCCAGCAGCAGCGCGAGTGCCAAAATGCCCGCTGTGATCCTTTTTTTCATGCTGCCCTCCTCTCGGGTAACCGCAGATGATTTGGTCAGCGGTCACTCAAATGGGCACACCTGTGCCATGTTAGTTTCATTATAACGGGTCGCTCTGGAAAATGCAACCGCGATTTTCGGTTCTTTCTGCCCGTTTTTGTGGGTTGCAATCGGCGCGCAGGCACGGTATACTACATTTATAATATTGTATTTTTCGCGCACGAAGAAGGAGAAAACAGCATGAAACGATTTGCAAAAATTCTGAGCATTGCCCTGTCCGCCGTGCTGCTGCTCGGTGCGCTGAGCGTGAGCGCCGGCGCGAGGGCATACGACGAGCTCACGCCGTGGTTCTTCAGCGAGCTTGGCGAGGGCGAAACCTACACGATCCAGAATACGGAAAAGCTGCTCGTGGTCAACGACTGGATCTGGTCGAAGAACCGCACCGGCAGCTTTACCATCCAGACCGCTGCGCCCGCGCCGCAGAACGCACAATACGCGCAGGACGAGCTGACCGCGGATGAGCCGCAGTGGAGCGAGCTTCAGCCCGATCTGCCTGTGATGATCGGTCGGGACGATGGGAGCGCGGCGCAGAACGGTGAGGCGCTCTATGCGCGAGCCGACACGACCCGTGCGGTCAATGATACGCTCACGCTCAAGGGCGCGATCAACGGCAGCGAGCGGGAGCGCGATCTGGACATGGTCTGCCTGTACGTCGGCACACACTGCACCGTCTGGGGCACAACGTCCGACGAGGAAGCCGTCCGGCTCGGTTCGGCGCAGGCGGCGCAGATCGGCGGGTATTTTGACGAAAAATTCCCGACGATGAAAGCCACCTTCGGCGGCGATTTTGTGGACGCCGACGGCGACGGTAAGGTCGCCATCATGTGCTACGACATCGACGAGAACTACGAGCCAGGCAAGACCTTCAGCGGTTCGTACACCGCTGGTTTTTTTGACATGAAGGACATGATCGGGCGCGACAGTGAGAACCGTCCTTCGATCGGCGGCGTGATCTTTGGAGAGAGCAGCGCCTATCCCTACAACGGCATAGACTGCATCCGCATTGATACATACCCCGTGATGGGCGGCACGCCGGATACGCTGATGAAAAGGGTCGAGAACTGTTATTCGACGCTCTTCCACGAGTTCCAGCATATGCTGAACTTCTCCTCATCGCTGCATCACTGCGAGCAGGGCAAGACGGACGATCTGTATTATATGGATACATTCCTGAACGAGGCGTTTTCCATGGCGGCGGAGCATCTGATCTGCGGCAGCGATTCGACCGCCAGCCGCATCCGCCGTTTTAACGGCAGCGACTACAAGCCCGGCTCGTCGCTCACCACATGGACCGGCTCGCTCAACAATTACGCCAACAGCTATCTCTTTGGGCAGTACCTGCGCACGCGCTGGAAGCAGGGCGAGCATGCGAAGGACAAGGAACTCGGCAGTGATTTTTACCAGAAAGTATACAATGCGTGTGTCGATCTGGTCGGTGAAGACGGCAAGCAGGTTCGCTATGACGGCAACGCGATGGACGTTGCCGCCGATCTGCTGCAAACGAATGCCATTTCCCTGACGATCGATTTCTGGACGGCGGTGTGCCTGAATCAGTCCAATGGTGTTTTCGGCTTTGCCGGAGAGGACTGGGCGGACGCCATCGAAATGCAGACGAGCGGCATCTGGTTCGGCACGAGCAACGACGGCATTGCCAACTCCGGCGCAAAGCTCTACACGCTGGACGCAAACAAGACCTACACCATCACCGCCGCCACAAACTGCACGCTGGTCGCCATGTCACGCTTGCAGCCGGGCGTGTGCGGTACAGACATCACATGGGAGCTTGCGCCCGACGGCGCGCTGTATATTGAGGGCGGTGGCAGCGCCATCACCTCCGCGCCGTGGCAGGATCTGCCCGCAGGCACGCGCATCACCAGCATCCACCTGCCCGCTAACCTGACGTCCGTCCCTGAAAACGCCTTTGCGGGACTGGGGACGCTCGACTACGTCGCCTTCGCCGGGACAGTCCCCGGCTGGCAGGCGATCGACTTTGGCAGCGGCAACGACGCGGTCCAGAACGCCGCCCGCAAATATTTTGACGGCGATTTTGTCAGAATGTATTGGTATGACGCGAAGGACGATTTTGCCTCGCTGCATCTCATTACGAAAAACAAAGCTGTCGGCTTCGCCGCCGCTAAATTTGACGAGAACGGGCGGTTCTTGGACTACGAATACATTGCTCCCGCCGCGTCGGACAATACGACGGGCGAAGGTGAATACGGCGGCAGCGTCCACTTTAATATAAACGGTGCAAAGGAGTTCCGCGTCATGGCATTCACCGGAAATGGCTGCCCGAACGACTCTGCCCGCACGTTCCAACTCCCCTGACCCCCAAGGAGGTATCCCATGCCCAAACGCAGCATCTGCCTTGTCAACGATTCCTTCCCGCCGGTGATCGACGGCGTGTCCAACGCCGTTGTGAACTACGCCGGTATCCTGCACGCGCGCGGCGACCATGTCAGCGTCGTCACGCCCGCCGTGCCGGATGCGGACGATTCGCAGTTCCCGTTTGAGGTCGTGCGCTATCCCAGCATCGATCTCACGCGTCTTGTCGGCTACCGCGCGGGCTTCCCCTTTTCCGCGCAGACGCTTGAGCGGCTGGAGCAGGAGCGGTTTGACCTCATCCACTGCCACTGCCCCATCACGTCCGCGATGCTCTCGCGCTCGCTGCGCGAGCAGAGCGGCGCGCCGCTCGTGCTGACGTATCACACAAAATTCGACATCGACATCGCCAACGCCGTCCGCGGCAAGCTCTTACAGGACGAGGCAAAGCGTGTGCTCGTCGATAATATCTCCGCCTGTGACGAAGTCTGGACGGTCAGCCATGGCGCGGGCAAAAATCTGGAATCGCTCGGCTACGAGGGCGCGTGGCGCGTCATGCCGAACGGCGTCGATTTCCCCAAGGGGCGTGTGGACGATGCGCTCATCGCCGAGGTCACAAAGCCCTACGACCTGCCGCAGGACGTGCCGGTGTTCCTGTTCGTCGGGCGGATGATGTGGTACAAGGGCCTGCGCATCATCCTCGACGCGCTCGCGCAGCTCAAAGCCGCACATCAGGATTTCCGCATGATGTTCGTCGGCAGCGGCGGCGACCGCAACGAGATCATCGCCTATTCCCACGAGCTGGGGCTGGACGACTGCGTCTTTTTTGACGCGCCGAAGTACGACCGCAACGTCATCCGTGCGTGGTACTGCCGCGCCGATCTCTTCCTCTTCCCGTCCACGTTCGACACGAACGGGCTCGTCGTGCGCGAGGCGGCGGCGTGCGCGCTCGGCAGCGTGCTCGTGCGCGGAAGCTGCGCGGCGGAGGACGTGGAGGACGGCGTGAGCGGATTTTTCATCGAGGAAAACGCCGCCTCTCTTGCCGGCAAGCTCACCGAGCTTCTGCGTGCGCCGGAGCAGATGCGCCGCGTCGGGCAGACGGCGCAGGACCGCATTTATATCTCGTGGGAGGACTCCGTGGCAAACGCCGCCGAGCGCTACGAAGCGGTCATCGCGCAGTACCGCGCCGGAAAATACCCCGCGCACACGCGCCCCAGCGACAGCGCCTATCACGCGCTGGCGGGCTATCTGAACGCTGTCGGTCGTCTGCACGACCACGTTGAAATACTGCTCGACCGCTTCCTTTAATATCACAGACAGCACCAAAACCGGCGGATGCGGAACATCCGCCGGTTTTTTGTCAATAAACTTGATTTACCTACCGAAGTGGTGTATTATAAAGAAAAGGAGGCGATCGTATGATCTCCACACGCGGGCGCTATTCCATCCGCATCCTGCTCGATCTGGCGGAGCACCGCAGCGGTGATTACATTCCCATGAAGGACATGGCGCAGCGGCAGGACATTTCGCTCAAATACATCGGCAAGATCATGCCGCTGCTCAAGACTGCCGGACTGGTGGACAGCACGCACGGCATCGGCGGCGGCTATAAGCTCACGCGCGCGCCGGAACAGTATACGCTGTGGGAGATTTTGCAGGTCGCCGAGGGCGATATGGCGCCCGTCTCATGCCTGCAAAAGGACGCTGACGTCTGCCAGCGCGCCGCCGAATGCCGCACCCTCCCCGTCTGGGAAAAATACTACGCCCTCACCCGCAGCTACTTCTCCTCCATCACCCTCGCCGATCTATTGGATACCCCATTGGCGGATAACTATGTGATCTGACGTCAAAAGGCTTCCCGTTTCGGGAAGCCTTTTTCATGCGCCGCGTGCGTCGATTTCCGAAATTTTTATGAAGATTTTCAGAAAGATTTGATTCTTTGTGTCGAATGTGGTAGAATGCCCAGTGTATGTTTGCAAACCACTCGATTTTTAGGAGATCTGAATTTGAGTATCACATTGTTTGGAAACGCCAAAAACGCGGCGCACGTCGCCGGGCGGAAGCGGAAACCGAAAAAGGAAAAGGTCAAAAAGCCGCTCAAAACGCTGGCGATCTGGTTGACGGTCCTGCTGGTTCTGGAGGGGCTGTATTTCTTCTGCGCCTACACGACGAACGAGTTCGTGAGCCACTGGCGCACCGTGTACATCAACACCGCGCTGTCCACCATGCGCCACCGCTGGCTGGCAACGGCGCTTCTGCCGAAGGATGTGGTGCAGGAGGTCATCGACCACAACACCGCCATCTCGCAGCAGGCCTCCGGCAAGACCTCCTCGTGGGAGAAAAAGAATGACGACGAGGTCGTGGTCAAGCCCAACGTCCGGGATCTGGACGCCGATATTCAGCACGTCGATGAGATGACCGAGGAGGAGCGCGAGGCACTCTACCGCGACGCGTTCTACGAGCTCTACTGGGAGCTGGATCAGGATTCGATGGACGCCTACCTCGCCGAGCACCCCGACACGCTGGCAAACGGCTGGGACAACATTTATATCAACGAGGCGGGTCTTGACGACGACGGCACGACGATCCGCACCGTGTTTGACGAGCAGGTGCTCGCCATCGACTCCGCCAACGGCATTCTGCTCATCCGCGTGCAGGGCGATAAATACCGCGGCGTGCTGGCGGTCGGCAAAAATCCGGCGCAGCTCTCCATGGAATGGTCGGTCGGCATCGGGCGCTACGGTCAGAACGTCGGCGACATCGCCCAGCGCACGGGCGGTCTGCTCGCCATGACCGGCAGCGGCTTCATCGACGAAGACTCCATGGGCAATCAGGGCGCGGGCAACGGCGGTATCCTCGCGGGTTACGCGATGTGCAACGGCGTTGCGGCGCAGGGCCGCCCGAGCCGCAACGTGGACTGGCACAGCTTTGTGCGTCTGGAGCTGCACAAGGACAACCTCATGTACATCCGCAGCATCGACGATCCCGTGAGCGAGGACTGCACCGACGCCGTGGAGTTTGAGCCCGCCATGATCGTGGACGGCGAGAGTCTGGTGTCCAACTGGTGGGTCGAGCTGAATCCGCGCACCGCCATCGGGCAGTCCGATAAGTACGAGGTGCTGATGCTCGCCATCGAGGGGCGTAACCCCGCCGCCGGCATTCTCGGCACAGACATCAACGTCTGCGCAGAGATCCTGCAGCTCCACAATTGCGAGCAGGCGATCGCGCTGGACGGCGGCGCGAGCACCATCATGTGGTACGACGGCGAGTACATCACCCGCTGCGCGAACCTCTCCCTCTCCAAGGGGCGCACACTCCCCAACGCCATCGTCTACCACCGCGCCGATTACGAAGGTCTGAAATAAAGTGTATCCGCCCCGCACAACGCGGGGCGGCTTTTTTGCGACCCCAAGGCTTCCCCTCGGGGGGCAGATTCCCCCTATCAGGGGGAAATGCCCGAAGGGCAAAGAGGGTAGGGATAGCTGTCGGCGAAGCCGGCTGATGAGGGGAAGGGTTCTTATTTTTAAGAAGTAACGCGTTTCGTCATAACATAGGGGCGGGGCTTGTCCCGCCCGCACGGCAGGCAATTGCAAACCCACACATACCATCGGCGAATCTGTACAATGTTCTGTAGGGGCGGACGACCCTGTCCGCCCGGCGGTTCGCACCCGCAAAATCGAATGCACAATTACGAACCCGCACACCGTCTGTAGGGGTCGATGCCCACATCGACCCGTCCGTCACACGACCGTTTTATGAAACGTCGCGGCAAATTTGCCATTGCCCCACGGGCGGACAGAGGCGTCCGCCCCTACAGGACATTTTGCGTTTTCGCCGAACATCGTGCAATTTTGCGATCGCGTCCTGCCGGGGAGAGCGCGGCATCGACCCCTACGGACATTTTACGTTGTTGCCGTTCGTCGTGCGGATTTGTTGGTGCATCCGACGCGGGAGGGGCAGAACCCCTCCCCTACGCAGATTTGATAGATTCTACGAGGTCGCCGATGGTGCGTGTGGGTTTGCAAATGCCTGCTGCGCAATCCTTCAGTCAGCCTTCGGCTGACAGCTCCCTTTACACAAGGGAGTCTACGGGGGGTACAATTTGATGGTGCAGGCAAAATATGGCAACATTTCAAAACGCACTGCCCTTCTCCTCATCCGTCTCGCTGCGCGAGCCACCTTCCCCACATGGGGAAGGCTTTTCTCCTCAAAAACGCGCGCAAAAGCGCCGCTGCGGTTGCAGCGGCGCTTTTATATGTTTCGGAATTATTCCTCTTCCGCGTCCTTCTTGGCGTCCTCGATGATCTTTGCCTGGTTCATCTGCGGGACTTCCTCGTAGCGGACGAAGTTGAGCGTGTAGCTGCCGCGACCCTGGGTCATGGCGCGCAGGTCGATGGTGTAGCTGCTCATTTCGCCGACGGGCACTTCCGCCTCAACGATCTGGTAGCCGGGATTTTCGGGATCGGGGTTCATGCCCATCACGCGGCCGCGGCGCTTGTTGAGGTCACCGATGATGTCGCCCATGTTGGAATCGGGCACGAGCACCTTCAGTTCGCCGATCGGCTCAAGGAGCGTCGGACCGGCGGTGGGCAGACCTTCCTTATAGGCGATGCCCGCGGCGGTCTGGAACGCCATATCGGACGAATCGACCGGGTGGTAAGAGCCGAAGTACAGCGTCGCCTTCAGGAACACGACCGGGTAACCGGCGAGCACGCCCTTGCCGACGCAGTTGCGCAGACCCTTTTCGACCGACGGGATGAAGTTCTTCGGCACGCAGCCGCCGACGGTCTCGTCGGCAAACACCATTTCCTCGGACTCGGACTGCGGCTCAAAGCGGATATACACATCGCCGAACTGACCGTGGCCGCCGGACTGCTTCTTGTGGCGGCCGTGGATCTCGACCTTTTTCTTGATGGTCTCGCGGTACGCGATCTTGGCGGGCTTGAGGATCGCTTCGACCTTGTACTTGCTCTGCAGCTTCGCCATCAGGACGGACAGCTGCATATCGCCCGCGCCGGAGATGATGAGCTCCTTTGTTTCGGGATCGTTGCCGTACTTGAAGGACGCATCCTCCTCGTTCAGCTTGACCAGGCCATTGGCGATCTTATCTTCCGTGCCCTTGATCTTGGCGTAGACAGCCATCTTGTACATCGGCTCGTCATACTCCATGCCCTTGATGGTCACGGTCTTGCCAGCCAGACCCAGCGTATCGCCGGTCTTGACAGAGGCGAGCTTCGTGAACACACCGATGTCGCCGCAGCAGACCTTGGAGGTCTTGGTGTTGTCCTTGCCCTTCGGGAAGAACATATTGCCGAGCTTTTCGGTGTCGCCGGTGCGGGCGTTGACAACGCTCATGGTGTCTTCCACGTCACCGGAGATGACCTTGAAGTAGGAGTTCTTGCCGTACTGGTCCGCCATGGTATGGAACACGAACGCCATGGGGCTGCCGTTCGGGTCGAGCTTAAATTCGACTTCCTTGTCGTCCTCGACAGCCGTCATGGGCTTGCCTTCCAGCGGGTTGGGGGCGTACTTGACGAGGTTCTCGAGCAGGTTCATCGTGCCAAGACCGCTCATCGCGCAGCCGCAGAACACCGGCGTGACGCTGCGGTCACGGATGCCTGCCTTGATGCCGGTGGTCAGTTCTTCGGGCGTGAACGGCTCTTCCATGAAGAACTTCTCCATGAGCGCTTCGTCGGTCTCGGCGACCTGCTCATTGAGCTCTGCCATGTACTCTTCGATCTTTTCCTCGGCGTCGGCGGGCAGGGCGATCTCCTTGCCGCTGGCGTCGTATGCCTTCTTGGCGATCAGATCGACCACGCCGACTGCCTGCTCGCCGTTCAGGATGGGGAACGTGAACGGGATGACGGACGCGCCGAACATTTCGCGCAGGGAATCGAGGACGTTAAAGAAGTTTGCGTGCTCCTCATCGAGCTTGGACACATAGAACATCGCCGGCAGCTTTGCCTTGGCGAGGGACTTCCAGCCCTTTTCCGTGCCGACGCCGATGCCGCTCTTGGCGGTGACGCAGATGATGCCCGCGTCCGCTACGCGCAGAGACTGCACGATCTGACCGGCAAAATCAAAGTAGCCGGGGTTATCGAGCACGTTGATCTTGCACTTGTTATATTCCACGGGAATGACGGACGTGGAGATCGAATACTGTCTCTTCTTCTCCTCATCGTCAAAGTCGGAAACCGTTGTGCCGTCCGCACGCTTGCCGAGGCGGGTGATCGCCTTGGTCATGAACAGCATACTCTCACAGAGCGCAGACTTACCGTCGCCGCCGTGACCGAGCAGGCAGACGTTGCGAATGTCGTTGGCAGTATAGCCCATATGTTTTACTCCTTTCTGACCGGCAGACCGCTGACGTGCGCATCTGCCCTTCGGCGTTTCAGATTCACGCCGACGCTTAATACTCATTATAAACGAAACAGAGCAGGAATGCAAACATAATCTCGCAAAATGACGAGAAAATATTGCATCCCCGCTCCGCGGTTGTCCAATATCACAAGTGCGGCAGGAATTTACAGGCTTCTGCCCGCCATTGCGGTGAGCAAAAGCTGCGGGATCATCCACAAAACCATGTAAATTGCCAGATTCCAGCACGACGCAGTTGCGACCGAGCCGATGAACGCGAGCAAAAACACCATCAGCAGCCCCAGAATGCCGCCCACCAGACTGATGGCAAGGCTGCCGATGACCGTGCCGCGCAGGCTGCGCGCCGCCGTGACCGCCGAGACAAAGCTCAAAAAGCTCCCCTGCGACAGCAGCGCCCCCTGCTTCGGCTCGCGCACCGCGTCGGGCGACGACAGCCGCGCGCGCTCCTCCACCGTCGGAAATTCCACCCGCTCCGGCGGGAGCTTGTAGCGGTAGCGCAGAAACTGCGGCGTGATCATAAAGTCGCGCGTGGCGAGCACGGGCGTGAGTCCCTTGCTGCGCACCGCCGCCGTGAGCGCGCTGCTGACCTTGGACGCCGGGGCATAGTGCAGTGCGAACACCGCCGCAAGCTCCCCGTTGACCGACAGATACACCGCCTGCTTCACATTCACATCCGGCGGCATCTGCACGCGCATGAGCCGCATGAACGCCAGCGACCCCATCAGCACCACGTCGCCGCGAATTTCCGCGCCGAGCCCGCCGCCCTCATAGCGGCGGAACGTGTCCACGGTAAAGCGCCGCCCGTTCTGGCTCTGCAAGATCTCCTGAAACAGCGGCACAAGCCCACTGCCAGCCGTCTCCACCACCGCCGTGGCGTAGCCCGCGATGTAGCCCACACCGCGGTCGGAGTAAATTTTCATGCCGTTGAGCGTGACATTCGCCTGCGGGAACAGGTCTGCATCCTCCACGACCAGCCCGCACTCGCCGCTGAGGTTTCGCGCACCGTGCCAGCCCGCGACTGCCGCGCCGCCGCGCTGCAATCGCTTTGCCACCAGCGCGAACGGGCGCGGGAAGCTGATGAGCGCGCCCGCGGGGTACGCCGCCGTGAGCAGCGCCGTCCAGCACCAGAGCGGATTCTGCCACCCGCGCAGGCTGCACAAGACTGCCAGCGCCAGCGTCAGCACCGCCGCCACCGGCGCGTACACGCGCATCACGCGCCGCGCCGCGTCCGGCATTTCGAGCTGCCGCGCAAATTCGTCCTTCTGCGCGGTGCTGCGGAAAATGCAGTCCTTGCCGTGCCACGCCTTTTCCTCCCGCACGACCGCCACAGAGTCCTGCATCGCGCAGACCGCGCGCGCCGAGCGATATTTTGCCTGAAGGAGCAGAACTCTCCCCCACTGTGCAAGCAAGATCTGCACCGAAACGATCGTACACAGCGGAAGTCTGCTCTGTGCGAGCGCGAAAAACGCATCGACCGCCGCCAGCAGCGTCAGCAGCACGAGCAGGCTCAAATGATCGAACCGCAGCCGCAGCGCCTGCAAAATGCCCTGCACGAACACATCATACGCCAGCAGCATCTGCCCCAGCATGATCGCCAGCATTGCCAGCGAAAACGCCACGCTGTAGCCCGACAGGTCGATGCCGCCGATGCGGATATTCGCCAGCAGCAGGACCGCCGACGCAAGGCACAGCAAAAACGACCCGATCAGCCGCAGCCGCTGCGTGGAGCGGCGGCTGTATGCCGCCAGCGCGTCCTCGATCGTGGCATACACCGCGTCCGGGCGCTCCTGACGGCGCAGACGGCGATTTGCCGCGTGCTTCTGCCGCGTCTGTTCGCGGGCAATGCGCTGCTCCCGTCGGCGGCGAAGCTGTTCCTCCCGCCGCGCCTCGCGGCGCTCCTCGGCGCTCTGCGCGTCCGCCGCGCTCTCCGGCAGCGGCTCGCCCTCATAGCGCCAGACCTCGGGCTTGGGCGGCACGTCCTCGTCGCGGATGGGCGTAAAGCGCACCGTGTCCTGCGTTGCCGTCTGCGGCGGCGCGTCCTCGGGCTTTGCTTCGTCCGGCGCGGGCGCTTCCCTCACGTCCGCGTCCTTCGCGTCCGTGTCCTTCGCGTCCGCCGAAGGCTCGCCCCACGCGATGTCCTCCTGCGCGGGCTTTTCCTCCGGCTGCGGCTCGCGCTTGCTCCAGCCGCCAAATTCGTCCAGAATATCCTCCAGCGAGAAGCGCTCAGGCTCCTCCTGCGCAGCATCCGGGGCGATATGAACTTGTTCGTCTCTCAGATCCTGCGAATCATCTTTCATGTGGTCACCAAAAAACTATTATGCCTGTCTTTGCCGAACTGCCTCATAAAGTAAGATAGCAGCAGCCGCCGAGGCGTTCAGGGATGAAATACTGCCCATCATGGGAATACTGACCTTAAAATCGCACCGCTCCGCGACCAGACGGCTCATGCCGCTGCCCTCGTTGCCGATGACGATCGCCGCCGCGTTTTTGAGGTCTGCTTTATAAAGCGCCGTGTCGCCGTCCGCCGCCGTGCCGAATACCCACACGCCGCGGCTTTTCAGCTCGTCGATCGCCGCCGTCAGATTGGCAACGCGCGCCACCGGCATATATTCCAGCGCGCCCGCCGAGGTCTTTCCCACGACCGCCGTCAGCCCCACGCTGCGGCGCTTGGGGATGATGACGCCGTGCGCTCCGGCGCACTCCGCCGTGCGGATGATCGCGCCGAGGTTATGCGGGTCGGACAGCTCGTCGCAGAGCACAATGAGCGGCGGTCTGCCGGAGGATTCCGCGCGGGCAAACATATCGTCGATGGTCGCGTAGTCATGCGCCGCCACCTGCGCGATCACGCCCTGATGCGCGCCCGTTGCCGACATCTGGTCGAGCTTGCGCCGGTCGGTCTCCACGACCACCGCGCCCGCCCGTTTTGCCAGCGCCGCCAGCCGCGCCAGCGCGCGGTCGGTGCTGCCCTCGGCGATGAATACCTTATCGACCGTCCGCCCGCTGGAAAGCGCCTCGGAGAGCGCGTTGCGCCCCTCCAGAATATTTTCCGCGTTCTCATTTTCCGGCGCGCGCGGGGCGCGGCGGCGGTCATCGGAGCGCCTGCGGTCGTCGGTGCGTTTTCTCTCAGCCATCGTTCGTCTCTCCGTTCTTCCTGCGCAAACGCGCAGATACCCATAATGTCGAGCATATTATAACAGACCTTGTCGAAGGAAACAACTGCCCCCGGTTCTTAAATTCACAGAAAATTTACCGCCCGTTTCATTTGGCGTTCTTGTAAATCCTTGGCTGATGTGATAAAATCGCGGCATATCAAGATGCGCTAACCCATGGAAAGAAGGTGCTTTTCGTGAGCAACTCCCCCAAAAAGCAAAATAACAATAACCGCGGCGACGCCGACGGAAGCGGCAATTCCGGGCGCAGGATCTTATTTCTGGTCATCGCCGCGCTGATCGGCACGCTGCTCATCAATACGCTCTACACCAGCCTCTCAAAATCCTATCTGGTGGAGATCACCTATGATGAGTTCCTCACCCTGCTGGACGAGGACAAGGTCTCCGAGGTCGAATTTATGACCGACGATCGGCTGGAAATTCTCACAAAGGAAGAAGCCGCCAAGGCAAAGGCGCAGCAGCGCGTCTACTATACTGGGCTCATCCCGAATATGGACACTGCCGAGCTTGTATCGCAGCTCACGGCGCGCGGCGTCAAATTTGACCGCGAGATCGTGGAGCAGGCAAGCCCCATCGTCTCGTTCATCCTCACCTGGGTGCTGCCGGTGGCGTTCATGTATCTGCTCTTCAGCCTGCTCATGCGCAGTATGTCCAAGCGGATGGGCGGCATGGGCGGTCTCGGCGGGATCGGCGAAAACAAGGCAAAGGTCTATATGGAGCGCCAAACGGGCGTGACGTTTGCCGACGTCGCCGGTCAGGACGAGGCGAAGGAATCGCTCGTCGAGATCATCGACTTCCTGCACAACCCGCAGAAATACACCGCCATCGGTGCAAAGCTCCCCAAGGGCGCGCTGCTCGTCGGCTCGCCCGGCACGGGCAAAACGCTGTTGGCAAAAGCCGTCGCGGGCGAGGCGAACGTGCCGTTCTTCTCCATCTCCGGCTCTGACTTTGTGGAGATGTTCGTCGGCGTGGGCGCAAGCCGCGTGAGAAGCCTGTTCCAGGAGGCGAACAAGGTCGCCCCCGCCATCATCTTCATTGACGAGATCGACGCCATCGGGCGCACGCGTGACTCCAAATTCGGCGGCAACGACGAGCGTGAGCAGACACTCAACCAGCTCCTTGCCGAGATCGACGGCTTTGACTCGTCCAAGGGCGTGGTCATCCTCGCCGCGACAAACCGCCCCGAAATTCTCGACAAAGCTCTGCTGCGCGCCGGGCGCTTTGACCGCCGCATCATCGTGGACCGCCCGAATCTGCAGGGGCGCTACCAGACACTGCGCGTGCACACCAAAAACATCAAGCTCGCCGAGGACGTGGATCTGCACAAGATCGCGCAGGCGACCGCCGGCGCGGTCGGCGCGGACCTTGCGAACCTTGTGAACGAAGCGGCGCTGCGCGCCGTGCGGCAGGGGCGCAAGGCAGTCAACCAGCAGGACCTTCTCGTCTCGTTTGAAACGGTCATCGCCGGTACGGAGAAAAAGGGCACGGTCCTTACTGACACCGAAAAGCGCATCGTCTCCTACCACGAGGTCGGGCACGCGCTCGTCGCGGCGCTGCAAAAGCACACGCAGCCCGTCTCCAAGATCACCATCGTCCCGCATACCTCCGGCGCGCTGGGCTACACCATGCAGATGCCGGAGGAGGAAAAATTCCTCAGCTCCCGCGAGGAGCTGCTGGTCGAGCTGCAAACGCTGCTCGGCGGGCGCGCGGCGGAGCAGCTAGTGTTCGGCATCCAGACCACCGGCGCGTCCAACGACATCGAGCGTGCCACGGAGCTTGCCCGCAAGATGGTCACGCAGTACGGCATGAGCGAAAAGTTCGGTCTGATGGCGCTGTCCACCGTCTCGAACCCGTATCTGGACGGCAGCACGATGATGAACTGCGCCGACTCCACCGCCTCCGCGGCGGACAGCGAGATCCAGTCGCTGCTTGCGCAGTGCTACCAGAAATCGAAGGACATCCTGCGTGAGCACCGCTCGCTGCTGGACGAGATCGCGCTCTTCCTCCTGCAAAAGGAGACCATCACCGGCGATGAGCTGATGGCATACGTCAACGCCGACGCCAAGCGCCTGACGGGCGAAACGGAAGCATCTGACGAAGCCGAGCCCGCCGCGCAGCCGGAGGAGCAGGCATGAACGACGCGCTTTCCGGCGTTCTCGGCAGTGACGCGGTGCAGTCCGCCGCCGAGGCGCAGTCCAGTCTGACGAAATTCATAAATTCCCTGTCTCTGACACGCATTTTGACCGCGGTCGTGCTCCTGCTCGTCTGCGCGGCGCTCATCCGTCTGGTGCAGAGCGCGGCAAAGCGCCTGCTCGCCCGCTCGCATATCGAGACGCGGCTGCATAAGCTCATCCTCGCCGTCACGCGCGGTGTGATGATCTTCATTGCCGTCATGCTCCTCGCGGGCACGCTGGGCGTGGATACGTCCTCGCTGCTGGCGATCCTCAGTGTTGCGGGTCTTGCCATTTCGCTGTCGGTTCAGGACCTGCTTGCGAACATCGCCGCCGCGGTGCTGCTGCTCACGAGCAAGCCCTTCCGCGTGGGCGATTATGTGGAGATCGACGGGCGCGGCGGCACGGTGGAGCTGATCGGTCTGTTCCACACGCGCCTTCTGTGCTACGACGGGCAAATTTTGTACCTGCCGAACAGCAAGGTCACCGCCTCCCGCATCTGCAACTGCACCGGCGGCGGCAAGCGCCGTGTGGACCTCACCGTCACCGCCAGCTACGACGCCGACCCGCAGACCGTCTGCGCCGCGCTGCGCCGGGCGGCGGAGGTCAAGGACGTGCTGCCCGGCGAGCCGGTCTACGCCCGCGTGGAGGACTACCGCGACAGCGCCGTCGCCTACGCGCTGCGCGTGTGGACCACGCCCGCGCACTATTATGATGTCCGCGCCGACCTGTTAGATGCCGTCTGGCGCGAATTTAAGGCGGCAGGCGTTGAAATGACCTACCCGCATCTTGTAGTCCATACCCCGCACGAGGCGATCAAACAATGATATTTTTAACTGCCGGAAACGTTGCCCGTTTCCGGCAGTTTTTTTCTTTCGCAGAAAAGCGCCGCAAGGGGGCGGAACGTGCCGAATCACGGTTGACTTTCCCCGCCGCACTTGATACAATGAGGTAAACTGTCTATCCCCGCGCGGGGGTTTGCTGCCGCAGACTCCCGTCCACCCGAACGAACAATTTTAGGAGGAGAAATCACTGATGGATTGGGATCGCTTAATCACGATTGAACAGATGGAGGAAGCGACGAACACCTTGCTGGAGACCGGCAAGAAGGTCGGCGCAGACTCCTGGCAGCAGCGCGTCAAGAACCAGACCCCGCACTGCGGATTCGGCGAAGCCGGCACTTGCTGCCGTATCTGCTCGATGGGTCCGTGCCGCATCACGCCCAAAGCGCCGCGCGGCATCTGCGGCTGCGACGTACACGGCATCGTCGGCCGTAACTACCTGCGCTTCACCGCAGGCGGCGCGGCAACGCACTCTGACCACGGCCGCCAGATCTGCCATACGCTCTACCAGGCAAAAGACGGCGGCGCGTATCAGGTCAAAGACCCTGAAAAGCTCAAGCGGATCGCTGCCGAGTGGGGCATCGAGACCGAGGGCAAGGACCTGTACGATCTGGCGCATGAGGTCGCCGAAACGGGTCTGATGGAATATGGCAAGCCCTTCGGCGTGCAGCGCTATCTCAAGCGCGCGCCGGAGCATACGCAGGAGCTGTGGCACAAAGCCGGCATCGAGCCGCGCGCCATCGACCGCGAGGTCTCTCAGTCCATGCATATGACGCATATGGGCTGCTCCTCTCTGCCCGAAGCGCTTATCAAGCAGTCGCTGCGCGCCGGTCTGTCCGACGGCTGGGGCGGCTCGATGATGGGCACAGAGTTCTCCGACGTGCTGTTCGGCACGCCGAAGCCCGTTGACACCACCGCGAACATCGGCGTGATGGAAAAGGACATGGTCAACATCGTTGTCCACGGTCACGATCCGTCGCTGTCTGAAATGATCGTGTTCTATGCGCAGGATCCCGAGCTCATCGCGCTCGCCAAGGAAAACGGCGCGAAGGGCATCAATATCTGCGGCGTCTGCTGCACCGGCAACGAAGTCGCCATGCGTCAGGGCATCCCCATGGCGGGCAACTTCCTCCAGCAGGAAAACGTCGTGCTCACCGGCGCTTGCGAAGCCATCGTCGTGGACGTGCAGTGCATCTTCCCGGCGCTCGGCCCGCTCTCCAAGTGCTTCCACACCAAGTTCATCACCACCTCCCCCATCGCCCGGATGCCGGACTCCGATTTCATCGAGTTCCATGAGGACACCGCGGCTGAAAACGCCAAGGCGATCGTGAAGATGGCGATCGAGAACTTCAAAAACCGCAATCAGGATCTTGTCAACATCCCGCAGCTCAAGACCAAGGCGCGCGTGGGCTACTCCGTCGAAGCGATCAAAAAGTGCCTGGACGGCGTCACGAACTCCCATGTGGACCTCACCGGCACGACGAAGCCGCTGGTCGATGTTGTCAAGTCCGGCGTTCTGCGCGGCGCGGTCGCCATGGTCGGCTGCAACAACCCCAAGGTCCGCCCCGATACCGCGCACATCGAGCTGATGAAAAAGCTCCTGAAAAACGACATCATCGTCATCGTCTCCGGCTGCTCCGCGCAGGCTGCCGCCAAGGCTGGTCTGATGGACCTCGACGCCGCCGAATACTGCGGCGAGGGTCTCAAGCGCGTGTGCAAGCTCGTCGGCATTCCTCCCATCCTGCATATGGGCTCGTGCGTGGACATCTCCCGTATGATGATCCTCGCGTCCGATATTGCCAAGGATTGGGGCATCAACATTTCTCAGATCCCGCTGTGCGGCTGCGCGCCGGAATGGATGTCTGAAAAGGCAGTTTCCATCGGCAACTATGTCGTCGCCACCGGCATTGAGACCTACCTCGGCGTCGATCCCTACTCCAAGGGTTCGAGCGAGATCACGGAGCTCCTGCAGGGGCAGACCGGCTGCAAGGAGTGGGTCGAGGCGAACTTCGTCGTTGAGACCGACATCGAAAAGCTGGGCGACCGCATGATCGAATCCATCGAAGCCAAGCGCGCCGCGCTGGGCATCTGACGCCGCCGTCCTGCGCAGAAAGGCTTACATATCATGAAACTGGCGATCACAGGAAAGGGCGGCGTCGGCAAAACGACGCTCTCCTCCACACTCGCGCGGCTGTACGCCGATGAGGGGCGCACCGTCCTCGCCGCCGACGTCGATCCCGACGCGAATCTGGGTCTGGCGCTCGGTCTTACCGAGGATGAGGTCAATTCCATCATCCCCGTGTCCAAAATGAAGCAGCTCGCCAAGGAGCGCACCGGCGCGAACGACCTCAATTCCTTCTACAAGCTCAATCCCGAGGTCTCTGACCTGCCGGATAAGCTGGCAAAGGAAATAAACGGCGTCAAGCTCCTCGTGATGGGCACCGTGGATACCGGCGGCAGCGGCTGCGTCTGCCCCGAGCACGTCATGCTCAAGGCGCTGCTCTCCAGCCTCGTGTTCCGCAAGGATGACGTTGTCATCATGGACATGGAGGCAGGGCTGGAGCATCTGGGGCGCGGCACAGCGAGCATGGTCGATCAGTTCATCGTGGTCATCGAGCCCGGCGCGCGCAGCGTGCAGACCTATGAAAAGGTCAAAAAGCTAGCCGCCGACCTCGGCATTCACCGCGTCTCGGTCGTCGCCAACAAGATCCGCGACGATTCCGACCGCGCGTTCGTCCGCAGCCGCGTGCCGGAGGAAAATCTCCTCGGCTTTATCCCCTACGACGCGGACGTGATCGATGCCGACCGCAAAGGACTTTCTCCCTACGATCAAAGCCCCGCCGCGCTGGACGCCATCCGCGCCATCAAGGCAAGGCTCGACTCCCAGGCATGAATCTGAGAATCTGAAAGGAATGAACCTGAACATATGAAGACGTTATTTGAAAGAGTGTTCCGCGGCTCGGACGAAATGTTCGCCAAAGCCGAAGCGGAAGTCAATAAGATCGCGGCAGAGGTCGGGCGCGACGCGCCGCTGACCATGCCCTCCACCGCCTACTTCCTCGCCTGCATCTATGCCTACATCGGCAAGAAGGTCACGAACGTCGGCGAGCTCCAGGATGCGCTGGCGGACGTCAAGGCAATGATGCTGCGCGAGCCGCGCACGAACTCCATCTTCCAGTCCGGCGTGGGCACTGCCATCGCCGCCGAGATGATCGAGGCGTGCAAGTATGTGAAAACCGACGCGCCCTATGAGGGCACGAGCTATCACGGTCACTTCACCGACGCCGAGGTGCGTGAGCTGGGCGTTCCGCTCGTCACCGGCGACATCCCCGGCTTCGTCGTGATGATCGGGCCTGCCCCCTCCACCGAGGAAGCGGTCGAGACCATCAAGGGCTATCAGTCCCGCGGCATTTTCGTATTCCTGATCGGCGGCATCATCGAGCAGGCGGTCGAGGCGGGCGTTTCCATGGGCTTCCCGGTCCGTGTCGTTCCCGTCGGCGAGGACATCTGGTCGGTCGGTCACGTCATCTCCCTTGTCGTGCGCGCGGCGATGATCTTCGGCGCGATCCAGCCCGGCGATGTGGAAGGCTTCCACAAGTACACCTTCGAGCGCATCAACGCGTTCGTCAACGCCTATAAGCCCGTCAACGACATCACCGTCGCCTGCGGCGCGGGCGCGATCAAGCTCGGCTTCCCGGTCATCACCAACGACCACGAGGATATGTGGGCAGTGCCGAAGTCCCTCATCATCTACGATGACACCAAGGACTGGATCGACACCTCCATCGAGGCGCGCGGCATCAAGCTCAAGATCACCAAGATCGACATCCCCGTCTCCTTCTCCTCCGCCTTCGAGGGCGAGATCATCCGCAAGGGCGATATGCAGATCGAGATCGACGGCTCGCGCAAGGACTGCTTTGAGCTGGTCCTCACGAAGGACGCCTCCGAGGTCGAGGATCACAAGATCGAGGTCGTCGGTCCTGAGATGGACGAGTTCGAGGCTGGCAGCAAGATTTCCCTCAGCTACACCGTCGAGGTCGCGGGCAAGAATATGCAGCCCGACTTTGAGCCGGTCTTTGAGCGTAAGATCCACTCCTTCCTCAACTGCGTGGAAGGTCTCATGCACACCGGTCAGCGCGATATGATCCGCGTGCGTGTCAGCAAGGCAGACTTCGAGGCAGGCTTCCGCTTCCGCCACATCGGCGAAGTGCTCTACGCCAAGATCAAGTCCGAGTTTGACACCGTGGTCGATAAGTGCCAGGTCCGCATCGTCGTCGGCGACGAGGCGAACGCCGAGCTGCGCAAGCAGGCGAACGAAGTGTTCGACAAGCGCGACGAGCGGCTTAAGTCCATGACCGACGAATCCGTGCCCGTGTTCTATTCCTGCATCATGTGCCAGGCGTTCTCGCCGAGCCATGTCTGCATCGTCACGCCAGAACGTCTGGGCCTCTGCGGCGCTGTGTCGTGGCTGGATGCCAAGGCGACCAACGAGCTCGACCCGCAGGGTCCGTGCCAGGTCGTCACCAAGGAGCGCTGCCTCGACGAGCGCGTCGGCCGCTACGAGGACGTGGACGAAGCCGTCGCCGAGTATTCGCACGGCGCGCTGGAGCACGTCACGCTCTACTCCCTGCTGGAAGACCCGATGACCTCCTGCGGCTGCTTCGAGTGCATCTGCGGCATCGAGCCGTGCTCGATGGGTGTTGTCATCACCTGCCGTGAGTTCGCGGGCATGACCCCGCTCGGCATGACGTTCTCCGAAATGGCGTCCATGACCGGCGGCGGCGTGCAGACGCCGGGCTTCATGGGGCATGGCAAGCACTACATCGCGTCGCATAAGTTCCTCAAGGCGGAGGGCGGCGTTGCCCGTCTGGTCTGGCTGCCGAAGGACCTGAAGGATCAGATCCGCGACAAGCTCAACGAGACCGCCAAGGATCTGTACGGCATCGAAAACTTTGCCGACATGGTCGCAGACGAGACCAACTGCCCGAGCGGCGACCCCGAAGAGCTGCTCGCGTTCCTCTCCGAGGTCGGTCACCCCGTCCTCGGCATGGAACCTTTTGACATGTAACATCTGAGCTGTCATAAAAACAGCGTGGTCCGAACGGACCACGCTGTTTTTTTCTTATTTTCGGGGCAAACTAGCTCAAACTTATTTTTGGAGGAATGCCCCATGATCGAACAGGATACCGTCCGGCTGCTGCGGGAGTGCGACGCCGGGATACACATGGGCGTGGCTGCCATCGGCGACGTGCTGCCGCGCGTGGCGCACGCGCCGCTGCGCAATGCGCTCTCCGACTGCAAGCAGGCGCACGAGCGCCTCGGCGCGGAAATTCGTGCGCAGCTCGACCGCTTTGAGGACGAAGGCAAGCCCGCGAACCCGATGGTGCGCGGGATGTCGTGGGTCAAAACGAACCTCAAGCTCGCCGTGAACGACTCTGACTGCACCATCGCCGACCTGATGACCGACGGCTGCAATATGGGTGTCAAATCGCTCGGGCGCTATCTCAACGAGTATCAGGCGGCGGACGAGCGCTCCAAGGACATCGCCAAAAAGCTCATCGCGCTGGAGGCACAGCTTGCGACCGATCTGCGGGCGTTTCTGTGAGCGGTGGAAGCTGCCAGCCCACGAGCAAAAGCCCGCTGCCGCAGGTGATACGCGCTGTGTCCGCGATAAAATGATTGCTCACGCCGATCGGAAAATCGCCCGTAACGTCCGCGTGCGTCAGCGGGTATTGCAGTCCCTCCAGCGTCACGTCCCGCTGCATGCCGCTCATCGCAAACAGCGATACCAGACCCCACTCGACCTGCCGCCGGAGCGTGAGCGTTTCGTTTTCCAGCACGGTGTAGACAAAATCGCGGTCGTACAGATACCCGCGCGCGCCGTGGCGGCGCAAAAATGCCAGCGTCTGCAAATTCGCCAGCGTATGATCCAGCCGCACCCCGCCCGTGCCGCCGTAGATGTAAAATTCGCCGCACCCGCGCACAAGCCCTTCGCGCACGGCGAGCATCGTGTCCGTGTCGTCCTTCTCCACCGGCGCGACCACGCAGCCGCCGCGCGGCGGCTGTGCCATCGAATCAAAATCGCCGATCACCAGCTCCGGCTCGATCCCGGCGCTGCGGCAGTTGTGCAGTCCCGCGTCCGCCGCGATGGTCACATCGTCCGCGCGGGGCGCTTCGCGCAGCCCGTAAAACGTCCCCGCCGCAAAAATAAAGCATCGTTTCATCTCATCGTAACCCCATTATAAACATCGCCAGCGCGAGCATCGGCAGCGCGATCCAGGTAAAATACCGGCTCGCCAGCTCCCAGTCCGACGGCTCTGCTGCCTCCGGGTCGCGCACGCGGAAGGATAAGCCCCAGCGGAACATCTCATCCGCATATAAAATAGATGCCGCCGTCATGACGCAGATCAGAAGCGCCAGCGCGCCCACTGACCACTGTCCCTTGTGCTCCGGCTGCATATCCATGAGCAGCGCCAGCACCTCCAGCGCCGTCGGCTCTTCGGCGGCGGGCGTCTGCTCGTCGTCCGAGAAGAACAGGCTCAAATCATCCAGCTTGCCGTTTTCATCGTACAGCATCCGATACTCGCCGTTATCGCGCAGGCAGCCGCGGAAAATGGCCTCGTCCCCGCGCCGCAGCTCCACGCCGGTCGATGGCGTATCGTACCGCAAAAATTCCGCCGGGACAGCGCTCGCGTCCTCACGCACGGTGTACGGTCCGAATACTGCCCCGCCGCCGTGGTACGTCGCCGCGCCGCTTGCGTCCACGGTAAAGCTGACCTTCTCGCCGTGCACCCTGCCGGAATATACCGTGCCCGCGTCCGTCTGCGCCGGGGTCAGGATCGCACCGCGAAAGGCGTAGCCCACCCGCGCCAGCGTCACGGGATAGAGCACGCAGAACACCAGCGCCATCGCGCAGATGGCGATCAAAATCACCTTTTGCAGTCCGTTCAGCCGCCCAAATCGCTTCATCGCCGCACCTCCGCTTTTTCTCCATCATAGCATACCGCCCCGCCGCGTTCAAGAGGCGAAAAAGCACGAATCTGCCCTTGACTTTTGCGTGTATCGTGGCTATAATGAAGCCAACAATTCCAAAGGAAGCACGAATCGTATCGGCAAGAGCTTTCGGCGAGAGATTTTGGCTCAAGGCAAGGTTTGAAATGCGAAGGAATACTCTATGTATTTCGAGCGTTTCAAACCGCAGCATTGGGGCGAAAGATCCGGCGAAAGCCGCAGACGATCGATTCTGTGATTCCGCGAGGGGTGCTGATTTGACAATCGGCTGAGATGGACGTTCGTCCGAACCCTGATACCTGATCCGGGTAATGCCGGCGTAGGAATGCGAGTATACTTCCCTGTGACCGCATTGCGAGGCTGCAATGCGGCTTTTCGTTTTCCCACACGATATTCCCTGAGCAGTTGGAGTTGATTTTTCAGAAAAGAGGAAAAACCATGAAAAACAACAACCTCCATGCTCTGTGCGAAGGCGCGATCATGGTCGCTCTGGCGACCGCGCTGAGCTACCTGAAGCTGCTGGAACTGCCGCAGGGCGGCAGTGTGTGCATCGGTATGCTGCCGCTGTTCATCTACTGCTACCGCTGGGGCTGGAAGCAGAGCTTCCTTGCCTGCTTTGCCTACGGTCTGCTTCAGCTCATCTTTGACGGCGCGTATGCCTGGGGCCCGACGTCCATGATCCTGGACTACCTGCTGGCGTTCTCCGTGCTCTTCGTTGCAACGTTCTTCCGCAAGATGAAGGGCGGTCTGTACATCGGCGCAGTCGTGGCGTGCGCGGCGCGCTTCCTCGTGCACTTCATCAGCGGCGTCACCGTGTACCGTATCTACGCCCCCACGGAGCTGTTCAACACCACCTTCACGAACCCGTGGCTCTACTCGCTCGTGTATAACGGCAGCTATATGCTCATCGACCTGGCGCTGTGCGCGGTCATCCTGCTGCTCCTGCAAAAACCGATGAAAAAATTCCTTGTCAACGTCGGCTAAATAACAACTCGCAAGCGGGTCTTCCGATCGGAAGACCCGTTTTTTTTGCGTCCATGCACCGATTTTGCCGCCTTTTCATATGATGAGGAGAGTACTCTTTGAAAGGAGGCATTCCTTTGTCCAGTCAGGGCACGATCATCGCGCGGGTGTTTACCTCGAACGCGCGCATTCCGCTGCGCGGCGCGGCAGTGGTGTTTTACCGCACGGATGCCGACGGCGTGCGGGAGCTTCTGGGGCTGCGGCTGACGAACTACGACGGCATGACCGACCCGCTCACCGTCGAAACGCCCGATCTCGATTCCGCCGATATTTCCTCCGCAGGCAAAGCGCCTTACGCGCAGCTTGACGTATTCACGGATCTGAACGGCTATGACCGGGTGCTGGTGCGCGGCGCGCAAATTTTTACCGGCATCCAGACGTTTCAGGATGTCCAGCTCATCCCCACCGCGCTGCTGCCGGAGCTGTACGACCGCACCGAGGTCATCGACACCCCGGCACAGACGCTTTAGGAGGACTTGCGATGGTTTTTGTTCCGCCGTACATCCCCGAAACGATCACCGTCCACCTCGGCGCGCCGGACAGCGCCGCCGCCAACGTCACCGTCCCGTTCGCGGACTATGTGAAAAACGTCGTATCCAGCGAAATCTACCCCACCTGGGGCGTCTCCGCCCTGCGAGCGAACACGTTCGCCATCGTATCCTACGCGCTCAACCGCGTCTACACCGAGTATTACCGCAGCCGGGGCTACGATTTTGACATCACCAATACCACCGCCTACGACCAGAAATACATCAGCGGCCGCAGCATCTACGAAAACATCTCCGAGCTCGTTGACGAGCTGTTCAGCACTTACATCCGGCGGCGGGGCTTTTTTGAGCCGCTGGCGGCGAAATTCTGTAACGGCACGACCTCCACTTGCAGCGGGCTCAGCCAGTGGGGCTCGCAGGAGCTGGCACAGGCGGGCGCGAACAGCGTGGAGATCCTGCGCAATTACTACGGCGACGATGTGGAGCTGGTCGTGAACGCGCCCGTCCAGACCGGCTCGGAGTCCTATCCCGGCACGCCGCTGCGCATCGGCTCGATCGGTCCGTATGTCGGCTATTTGCAGGTCGCGCTCAACCGCATCTCGCAGAATTATCCCGCCATCCCCAAAATTCCCATCAGCAACCTCTTCGGCGAGGCGATGCTGAACGCCGTCCGCGCCTTTCAGTCCATCTTCTCCCTCACGGTGGACGGTGTGGTCGGGCGCGCGACGTGGTATCAGATCGTGCGCATTTACGTCGCCATTTTGAAACTGGCGGAGCTGCAATCGGAGGGACTCAACTACACCGTCGCCAATTTTGAGTTCTCCGGCGATCTTTCTCCCGGTGACCGGGGCGATCCCGTGCGCGTGCTGCAATATCTGCTGCGCGTCATCGGGCAGTTCATCCCGCAGCTCCCCGTCGTGGAGCAGACGGGCGTGTACGGCGAGGAAACGCAGCAGGCGGTCGCCGCCTTCCAGAGCTATGACGGGCAGGAGGCGACCGGCAGCGTCACTATATTGACGTGGAACGCGCTCTACCGCCAGTATGCCTCCATCGAGCAGATCATTTTTTCGAGCGGCGCGCTGTTTCCCGACGGCGCGGACGCGGACGCATCCTATGCCGACACCACGCGCTTTGTCCAGTTCCCCGGGCAGCCGCTGGACACCGGCGCACAGGACGGGGAGGGCGCGGTATGAATCAGGAAGAGCTCTTCATCGGCGCGCCCATTCTCAGCCTGCAAACGATGCTGGCGCTGCTCGCCCGCGCCGAGCCGGGCATCCCCACCCTCACGCCCGACGGCATCTACGGCGAGCAGACCGCCCGCAGCGTCGCGGCGTTCCAGCGCTTGCACAGCCTGCCGGTGACCGGCTGCACCGACCATACGACATGGCTGCATGTCGTAAACGCCTATCACAACGCGCTTCCGTCCTACGCCCCCGCCGCGGCGCTCGACATCGCCTGGCAGCCGGAGCAGAGCATCGCCCCTGGCGAGCAGAATATGCACCTGTTCCCCATCCAGTCGATGCTGCTTGCCGTCCGGCAGAGCTTTCCCGCCATGCCGCGCCTTGCCGTCACGGGCGTGCACGATGCGCCGTCCGTCGCCGCCGTGCGCTGGCTTCAGGAAAAAAGCGACCTCCCCGCAAGCGGCACGATCTGCCAGCTCGACTGGACGTATCTCACGCGCCTGTACCGCCTCGTCGCCGGAAGCGGCACAAATCCGTTGTGAAATGGCGGAAAATCTGGTATACTAAGCGCAGGAATGCACACAAAGGAAGGAACGACCGTATGAAAATTCTCATCTGCAACGTCGGCAGCACCTCGCTCAAATATCAGCTTTTCGACTTTTCGCGCGGTGAGCGCGTGCTCGCCTCCGGCGGCGCGGAGCGCGTCGGGCAGGCGGTCGGGCGCTTTTACGCCAAGGACCACGCAAGCGGCGACGAGCTGTCCGAGTCCGCCGCCTTCCCCACGCACCGCGAAGCGATCGAGCGGATGCTCACGCAGCTCCTCGGCGGCGCGCTGGCGACGCTCTCCGAGCTGTCCTGCGTCGGCTTCAAGGTCGTGCACGCGCGCGGCGTGTCGGGCGTGCAGGTCCTTACGGAAGACGTGCTGCAAAAAATGGCGGCGTTCAATGCCGTCGCCCCGGCGCACAATCCGCCCTATATCGCCGCCATCCGCCAGTTCCGCGACCTGCTGCCCGATACGCCCCTCATCGGCGCGTTTGAGACGGCGTTTCACCAGACCATGCCGCCCGAGGCGAGCCTGTACTCCATCCCCATCGAGCTTTCGCGCAAATACGACATCCACCGCTACGGCTTCCACGGCGCGTCGCACGAGTATATGTCTGCGTGGGTCGCGGACGCGCTCGACCGCACGGATCTCAAGCTCGTGAGCTGCCACCTCGGCGGCAGCGGCAGCCTGTGCGCCGTAAAAAACGGGCAGAGCATCGACACGTCCATGGGCATTTCGCTCCAGTGCGGCGTGATGCACAACAACCGCTGCGGCGACATTGACCCGTATATCATCTTTTATCTTGCCGAGGAATGCGGCATGAGCCTTCCGGAGATCAAGACCATGCTGCAAACGAAAAGCGGCTTTCTCGGCATGAGCGGCGTCTCCGGCGACCTGCGCGATGTGGAGCAGGCGGCGGAGGAGGGCAATGACGACGCGCTGAACGCCATTTTGCACTACGCCTACAGCATCAAAAAATATATCGGTGCTTACACCGCCGCCATGGGCGGGCTGGACGCCATCGTCTTCGGCGGCGGTATCGGGCGTCACAGCCCCACCATCCGCGCGCTGGCGCTGAGCGGTCTGGAGTTCCTCGGTGTGCGCCTCGACGGCGAAAAAAACCGCCACGCCGTCACCGGCAGCGACATCTCCATGGAGGATTCCCCCGTCCGCGTGATCGTGCTGGATACGAACGAGGAGCTCGTGGTTGCAAGAAAGGCGAAGGAGCTGCTGGAAGTGGGCAACGCATGATCCATCAGTTATGCCGTAGGGGTCGATGCCCACATCGACCCGGCGGTGTGCAATCACAAAATTGCACACGCTATCGGCGACCACGCACAACACCCTGTAGGGGCGGACGCCTCTGTCCGCCCGTGAGGCAACGGCAAATTTTCCGCAACGTATCGAAAAACGATACATTTTCCGGCACGCCGTAGGGGCGGGGTTCTACCCCGCCCGCGCAGAATGTACCATCAAAAACACATATCCCCGGCGCATTCGTACCATGCCGCCGGGGGATTTTCTATATTTGCAATTGCCTACCGCCGGGAGGGGCAGCGCCCCTCTCCTACGCAAATCTGGCGGTATTTGCAATTTACCCAAATTGTGCAATTATGCAAGTGCGTCGTGACGGGTCGATGTGGGCATCGACCCCTACAAACGTTGTGCGGTTTCGCATTGGTACGTTCGTGTCCGTGGGTGCGTGCTGCCGGGCGGACAGAGGCGTCCGCCCCTACGGATGCATACCACTTTGCATTGGTGCACCAAAACTGGCAACGCTGCACCGCGCGGGAGGGGCAAGCCCCTCCCCTACATTACGACGAAATAATTACTTATTCACTCTTCACTATTACTTCTTACCCATCCTGCCCCTCCCCTACGTTACGACGAATAACGTCAAACATACATAAAAACGCCCGCAGGCTTGTGCCTGCGGGCGGTTTCCTTATTCCTTCATCAGCTTCCGGCGGGCGATGTTGATCGTGCCCTCCTGCATGGAATTGATCCACTGCAAGCTCTTGCCGCAGCCATAGGCGACGCACGAATCGGCGTCGTCCGCGATGGAGCAGGTGATGTCCGTCCGCTCCTCGATCAGGCGGTCAAAGCCGTAGAGCAGGCTGCCGCCGCCGGTCATTACGATACCGTTCTGCGCAATATCCGCCACCAGCTCCGGCGCGCTGCTCTCCAGCACTGCCAGCACCTCGTCCACGATCTGCCGCGCGGGGCGCTTGTACGCCTCCATCAGCTCGCTCGACGAGATCATCTGCTCCTTCGGAAGCCCCGTTTTGAGGTCGCGCCCCTTCACGAGCATACTCGTCTCCTCCGGGCGCTCGCTGACGCAGCCGATGGTCATCTTCACTGTCTCGGCGGTGTTCTGCCCCACCAGCAGCCCGTAGCGCTTGCGCAAAAAGGCGATGGTCGCCTCGTCAAATGTGTCGCCCGCGATCTTGATGGACGACGAATTGGAGATGCCGTTCAAACTCAGCACGGCAATATCCGTCGTGCCGCCGCCGATGTCCACCACCATGTGCCCGTCAGGACCGCTGATGGACAGCTTCGCGCCCAGCGCCGCCGCGAACGGCTCTTCGATCAGGTACACGCGCCGCGCGCCTGCCTCCATCGTCGCCTGAATGACCGCACGCTCCTCGACCTCGGTCACGCCGCTCGGCACGCTCACGATCACGCGGGGCTTGACCAGCGAAAAGCCGCCGATCTTTTTGAGGAACTGCTCCAGCATTTTCTCCGTCATCTCATAGTCGGAGATCACGCCGTCGCGCAGCGGGCGCACCGCCACGATGTTGCCCGGCGTTCTGCCGAGCATATTGCGCGCCGCCGCGCCCACCTGCAGGACCTTGCCCGTATTTTTATCCACAGCCACGACCGACGGCTCGCGCAGCACGATGCCCTTTCCCTGCTCATACAGCAGGATATTCGCCGTTCCGAGGTCGATGCCAATATCTCTGGATAGTTTGATCTTCATCGCATTGTCACCTTTCTTTATCGCTGCGCGCCGCCGCCAGCACGGCGCAGACGACCGACTCCGCACCCGCCGTACGCAGCACGCGGCTGCATTCGGCAAGCGTCGCGCCCGTCGTTACAATATCGTCGATCAGCAAGATCCGCCGTCCCGCGACCTTGGCGGGGTCTGCCACGCTGTATGCACCCGAGGCGTTCGCCGCGCGCATGGACGCGTCGTTCAGCTCCGACTGCCGTTTCGTGTGCCGCGTTTTTTGCAGCAGCCGCTCCACCGGCAGCCCCAGCTCGCGGGCGATCACCATGCACAGCCGCTCCGACTGGTCAAAGCCGCGCTCGCGCAGGCGCTGGCGGCTGACCGGCGCCCAGGTGATGCAGTCATAGCGCCCCTCCAGCTTGTCGCGGATGGTCACGCACATCCATTTGCCGAACTGATCGCCGTAAAAATCGCGGTTTTGGAATTTGAAGCGCAAAAACGCCTCGCGCAGGTCCTTTTCGTAGAAAAACGTCGCCACGCACCGCTGCGCATATTTGACCTGCGGGTCAGCGCCCTCATAATCGGGCAGCCGGTCGAGGCACGCGCGGCAGACCGGCTTTTCCTTCGGCTCGATGAATCGCTGGCAGATGATGCAGCGCGGCGGATAAATGAGATCGAGCAGCGCCTCAAAAACCTTTTTCAGCATTCTGACTCCTTTTCCAGCCGCAGCTTCAGCCCGCTGTAGCGGCGCTGCTGGCGGTCGTTTCGCACCATGGCGGCGACGGCTTCGTCGCTGCCCACGAGGATCAGCAGCTCCCGCGCGCGCGTTACCGCCGTGTACAGGACGCTCCGGGTGAGCAGATACGATGAGCCGCTGTGCACCGCCAGGATCACCGCGCGATACTCGCTGCCCTGGCTCTTGTGCACGGTCATCGCATACGCGGGCTCGAGCTCGCCCAGCATATCAAAGCCGTAGCTTGCCTCGCGCTCGTCATCAAACACGACCGCAACGGTCTCCTGCTGGAAGTTGATCTCGCGGATGCGCCCGATGTCGCCGTTGAAAATGCCCGCGCCCGCGCCGAGACCGTCTGCCCTTTTCCATAGTATATCATAATTGTTGCGGATTTGCATTACCCGATCGCCCTCGCGGTAGCAAAAATCGCCGTATTGCTTCTCGCGCTTGCCCGGCACGGGCGGATTGAGCACCGCCTGAAGCGCGCGATTGAGTTCTTTCGTGCCTGTTTCGTGCTTGCGCGTGGGCGAGAGCACCTGAATGTCCGCCGGCTGGATGCCCATATTTTTCGGCAGCCGCGCCGCGCACAGCTCGCAGATCGTCTGCACCACCGCCTCGCCGCGCCCGCGCCGCAGGAAGAAAAAGTCCCGGTCGGTCGCGTTGAGCACGGGCAGCTCGCCGTGGTTGATGGCGTGCGCGTTCATGACGATGAGGCTTCTTTGCGCCTGTCGGAAAATTTCCGTCAGCCGCACAGTCATCACGATGCCGCTGCGGATGAGGTCGGAGAACAGATTCCCCGCGCCCACCGCCGGGAGCTGGTCGGGGTCGCCCACCAGCAGCAGCCGCGCGTCCCGCGGCAGCGCCCGCAGCAGCGACGCCATGAGCTGCAAATCGACCATCGACGCCTCGTCCACGATCATCGCGTCGAGCTTTAACGGCTCGTCCTCATCATGGAAAAACGACATCGCGCCCGTCTCGGGGTCAAACTGCGCCTCCAGCAGCCGGTGGATGGTGGAGGCATCCCGCCCCGTCACCTCCGAAAGCCGCTTCGCCGCCCGTCCCGTGGGCGCGGCAAGCTGCGTCTTGAGCCCCATCGCGTCAAAAAGATCCAAAATGCCCGTCATCACGGTCGTTTTTCCCGTGCCCGGTCCGCCCGTCACCAGAAGCAATCGGCACTCCGCCGCGTCAGCGATCGCCTGCTTCTGCTGCTGCGCGTAGGCGATCTTGTGCTTTTCCTCCACGTCTGCCAATATCTGCGCCAGACGGCGCGGCGGCTCGATGCGCACGCGCGCCATTTCCGCGATGCGCGATGCAACATACCGCTCCGCCTCGTAAAACTCCGGCAGATAGCACGCCCGCAGCCCCGCCACGGTATCCTCATCCATCCGCCCCTGCTCCAAAAGGCGCTGCATTCCCGCCTCGATCGTCTCCGATTCCAGACCCAGCAGCGACGCTGTCGCGGCGGTCAGCTTGTCCGCGGGCAAAAACGTGTGCCCGCCGCCGAGATTATAGCGCAGCTCAAATAAAATGCCCGCCTCCACGCGCCGCTCATCATCCGCCTCCACGTCCAGCTCCAGCGCAAACGCGTCCACGCACGCAAAATCCGCACCGAAATAGCTGTCGGTCAGCACATACGGATCGTCGCGCAGCGCGTCCGCCGCCAGCTCGCCGTATACACGCCACAGGCGTACCGCCAGCTCTGCGGGCAGATGGTGCAGCGTCAAAAATTCAATTAAGCGCCGCACGCCCGACTGCCTGCGGAAGCTCTCGCCGATCTCCAGCGCCTTGCGGCGCGAGATGCCCGCGATCTTCACAAGCTCCTCGGGCGTGTTTTCCAGCACGTCGAGCGCCTGCGCGCCGAACAGCTCCAGAATTTTCGCCGCCGTTTTTTCGCCGATGCCCTTGACCGCGCCGGAGGACAGATACGAAAAAATTTCATCCGTCGTCTCCGGCATCAGCCGCTCCAGAAATTCCGCCTCAAACTGCCGCCCGTAGCTTGCGTGATGTCCCCACCGCCCGGTCACGATCAGCCGCTCGCCCGCAAGGGTCATCGGGATCGTGCCCACCAGCGTGATGACCTCGCCCGCCTCCGTGAGCAGGCGCAGCACCGCGTAGCCGTTTTCAGGGTTCTGATAGATCACGCTCTGCACCGTGCCGCGGATCATTTCTGTCTGCCGTTCCGCCATAGTAAGTCCCCAGTTTCACGAATTTCTCCAGCGCCTCCGCCGCGCAGAGGGTGATGTCCTCATCCTGCGCGCAGAGCCGCTCCGCCAGCGTCCTGCCGCTTGGTGTCAGACCGCAGTCCACCACCAGCAACCGTCTTGTCGAAAGTCCGCCGCCCTTGAGCTGCCGCCACGCGCGCACCGCCTGTTCCAGCGCGCCCGCGTCCCCGCGGACGGGCAGCAGCGTCAGCGCCGTCTGCCGCAGCACCGGCTGTAACAGCCGCCCCGCCGCGCACCACAAAAGCATCAGCACGCCGCACGCGGCAAAAAAGCATCCGATCATCCATCCCAGCATCCGCGCACCTCCTGCATCATGCTATGCAAAGCGGCGCGGGTCTGCTATTCAGGGTCATTATACTATATTTGTCCGCTCATTTCCACCAGAACCACCCGATTTTCTCCCGCAGCGCGCACGCAAAAAACTTTTGAATTTTTGCAACCGCGCGCGAAAAAACTCGTCTGCAGGAATGACGGCGCAAACGCGCCGCGAATGATTCGGAGGTTACACAAAATGAAAAAGACGATTTCCATTCTGCTCACCATCATCCTGACGCTCTCGCTCGCCGCCTGCGCCGCCAAATCGCCCGCCGCGAGCGGCGATATTGGCGTGGACAGCGCCAAGGCGCTGCTGGATACTGTCTGGAGCAGCTATTCGGAGGACGAAAAATTTCCCGCCGCGGGCGGCGATTTTTCTGAGGAAAACATGACCGACGGCGCGCCCGGCGCGTACTCCGTCGCTGACGCGTCCGAGCTGGACCGCGTGTTTGGTCTGCCGGAGGCGGACGGCGCGCAGGTCGATGACGCCGCGTCGCTCCAGCATATGATGAACGCCAACACGTTCACCTGCGGCGTGTTCCACCTGAAAAGCGGCGCGGACGCCGCCGCCATCGCCGAGGCGACCCGCGCGAATATCCAAAACCGCCAGTGGCTCTGCGGCTTCCCGGATAAGCTCGCCGTTGCCATCGTGGGCGACTACCTCGTGGCGCTGTTCGGAGCGGAGGATTTGGTAAACACCTTCACCGCCAAGCTCACCGCCGCCTTCCCTGCGACGCAGATCGTCGCGGACGAAGCCATCATGTAAGCGCCATGGTCTTTTCCAGCGTCCCGTTCCTGTATTATTTTCTGCCGGGGTGCGTGCTGCTCTATTTCCTCGCGCCAAGGCGGCTCAAAAACGCGGCGCTGCTGCTGTGCAGCCTGCTGTTTTACGCGTGGGGCGAGCCGAACTATGTGCTCCTGCTGCTGCTTTCCATCGCACAGGGCTATGCCGCCGCGCTGCTCATCGAGCGTTACCGCACCCGGCGCATCGCGGCGCTTGCGCGCACGGCGTCGGTCGTGCTGAGCCTTGCGCTGCTCGGCGTGTTCAAATACACCGGCTTCTTTCTGGAGAGCTTCCGCGCCGTCACGGGGCTGCCCGTGACGGTGCTGCGGCTGGCGCTCCCGGCAGGCATCAGCTTTTACACGTTCCAAATCCTCAGCTATGTGCTGGACGTCTGGCACGATCGCGCTCCGGCGCAGCGCAGTTTTGTAAACCTTGCGACGTATATCGCCATGTTCCCGCAGCTCATCGCCGGACCGATCGTGCGCTATACCGACATCGCCGCGCAGCTTGAGCAGCGCACTATCACGCTCGCGGGCGCGGCGTCCGGCGCGCGGCGCTTTGCCGTCGGGCTTGCCAAAAAGGTGCTGCTCGCGGACTCGCTTGCGGCGATCGGCACGGCGTGGCGTGCAACGGCGCAGCCCTCGGTGCTCTTTGCATGGCTGTACGCCGTGTCGTTCCTGCTGCAAATCTATTTCGATTTTTCCGGCTACAGCGATATGGCGATTGGGCTGGGGCGGCTGTTCGGCTTCTCCTTCCCCGAAAACTTCAACTACCCCTATATCTCCGCCAGCATCACGGAGTTCTGGCGGCGCTGGCACATCTCGCTCGGCACATGGTTTCGGGACTACCTCTATATCCCCCTCGGCGGCAACCGCACGTCGCGCGTGAAGTGGTATCGCAATCTTCTCATCGTCTGGGCGGCGACGGGCTTGTGGCACGGCGCGGCGTGGAATTTTCTGCTCTGGGGGCTGCTATTTGCGGTACTTTTGATCGCAGAAAAGCAGTTTTTGCGTCCCGTTCTTGAAAAATCGCGTGTGTTTTCGCACATTTACGTCCTGTTTTTCATCACACTCAGCTTTGTGCTCTTTGACGCGGACAGCGTATCCGGCGCGGCAGCCACGCTCGGTGCACTCTTCGGCGCTGGCGGACTTGCCGCAACGTCCCAAGAGGCGCTGTACCTGCTGCGCAGTAACGCCATCCTGATTGCCATCGCCGCCGTCGGCGCAACGCCGCTGCCAAAACGCGTGTGCAGTGCGCTGGAGGGTAGCCGCGCGGGCGCGCGCGTTCTGACTGTGCTTGAACCGCTCGCCGTGCTCGCGCTGCTCGTGTTCTGCACCGCCTATCTCGTGGACGGCACGTTCAGCCCGTTCCTCTACTTCCGATTCTGAGGAGGTTTTCCATGACTGACAAACTCAAAAACCTGCTCACGCTCGCACTTGCCGCGGGGCTGCTGTACGGCTTTCTCATCTGGGGCATCCTGCGCCCGGACGCGGCGGTGTCCACCGCAGAGCGCCGTCCGCTCACGCAGCGCCCGCAGCTCACGGTGCAGACGGCGCTGAACGGACAATTTGCTGAACACTTTGCGCGCTATACGCTCGATCAGTTCCCGCTGCGCGACGATCTGCGCGCGCTCAAATCGCTCACAGGCTATTACCTCCTGCGCCAAAGCGACCAGCACGGCATCTATCTGGCACAGGGGCAGGCGGCAAAGCTCGACTATCCGCTGCATGAGGACTCGGTCAATTACGCCCTCTCGCGCTTTTCGTACCTGTACGACACGCTCCTCGCCGGGACGGACGCACGCGTTTACGCCGCCGTTGTGCCCGACAAGAGCTATTACCTCGCCGAGGCAAACGGCTACCCGGCGATGGACTACGAAACTCTGTTCCGTACAGTCGCGGAGCAAATGCCGTGGGCGCAGCACATCGACCTCACGCCATACCTCACAGCGGACAGCTACTACGCGACCGACGCACACTGGCGGCAGGAATGCCTGCCGGACGTGGCAAGCGCGCTGGCAAATGCAATGGGCGTAAACCTCGCAGACACGGAATATACGGAAGCCACCGCCGACGCGCCGTTTTACGGCGTCTACGCCGGGCAATCCGCCCTCCCCCTCGCGCCCGACGCGCTCCGCTATCTCACAAGCGAAACGCTGGATGCCTGCCGCGTCTACGATTACGAGACGGATTCCTGGCTGCCGGTCTACGACGGTGCGCAGGCAGACGGCGCTGACCCCTATGCGCTGTTTCTCTCCGGCTCAAAATCGCTCCTGCGGCTGGAAAATCCCAATGCGGCGATCGACCGGGAATTGATCGTATTCCGCGATTCCTTCGGCAGCTCGCTCGCGCCGCTGCTCGCATCCGGCTACAAGACGATCACGCTCGTGGACATCCGCTACCTCGCCCCCGAGCGCCTGCCGCAGTACCTCACCGTGAGCGATCAGGACGTGCTGTTCCTTTACAGCACCACCGTCCTCAACAACAGCGACGCTATAAAGTAAATGGTAAAAACAAACGTAACCGGCGGCTGCCCAAAGCAGCCCGCCGGTTTTTGCATACCTAAACGCTGAAAAAGCCTCGCAGAGTTTTGCGCCCGCAGGCGCAAAATAAAGTTGGAGTCATTTTTGCCGGCGGCGTGTACGTCGGCAAAAATACATCACGTCCTGCCAAGTGTGGAATTTGTGTGCCTCAGGCACACAAATTATGCGCGCGGCAGGGCGCAATTCCCATCAAGCGAAGCCTGCTTCGCTTGAATTTGTGTCAAAACCTGTTTTGACACAAATAAAAAGAGGATGCCGAAGCATCCTCTTTTTTATGAGAAATTAGTCCTCGTTGATGGCGATGACAACGCCGGAACCAACGGTACGACCACCTTCGCGGATAGCGAAGCGGAGGTTCTTCTCGATGGCGATCGGGGTGATCAGCTCGACCTTCATGTCGATGTTATCGCCGGGCATGCACATCTCAACGCCGTCGGGCAGGGTGATGATGCCGGTGACGTCGGTGGTACGGAAGTAGAACTGCGGACGATAGTTGTTGAAGAACGGGGTATGACGGCCGCCTTCTTCCTTGGACAGGACGTAGACCTGACCCGTGAACTTGGTGTGCGGATGGATGGAACCGGGCTTCGCCAGAACCTGACCTCTTTCGATGGACTTCTTGTCCACGCCGCGGAGCAGAGCGCCGATGTTGTCGCCAGCCTCAGCGTAGTCCATCAGCTTGTGGAACATTTCGATGTCGGTAACGACGGTAGCCTTCTTCTCGTCGGACAGACCAACGATCTCGACCGGCTCGTTCTTCTTGATGACGCCGCGCTCGACACGACCGGTAGCGACAGTGCCACGGCCGGAGATGGTGAAGACGTCCTCAACAGGCATCAGGAACGGCAGGGAATCATCACGCGGAGGCGTGGGGATCCAGGTATCGACAGCCTGCATCAGCTCGTCGATGCACTTGTACTCGGGAGCAGCCGGGTCATTGGACTCGGAAGCCAGAGCGTTCAGAGCAGAGCCGCGGATGATGGGGGTGTCGTCGCCGGGGAAGCCGTAGAAGTCCAGAGTCTCGCGGACTTCCATCTCGACCAG
>CAKUED010000009.1 GCA_934646005.1 uncultured Oscillospiraceae bacterium | reverse complement strand
CTCGGCGAGCAGTTTATGAAGGACAACTCCGGCGTCACCTTTACCTACAACCCCACCGGCTCGGGCTCGGGCATCACTGCTGTGTCCGAAGGCCGCTGCGACATCGGTCTTTCCAGCCGCGCGCTGAAGGATGACGAGACCGCCTCCGGGCTGGTCGGCACGACCGTCGCGCTCGACGGCATCGCCATCATCGTAAACCCCGAAAACCCGGTCGCGGACCTGTCGATCGAGCAGATCGCGGACATCTACACCGGCAAGATCACCAACTGGAAGGACGTCGGCGGCAACGACGCCGAGATCGTTCTGATCGGCCGTGAAGCGGGCAGCGGCACGCGCGACGGCTTTGAGTCCATCACCGGCACGAAGGACGCCTGTCAGTACCGTCAGGAGCTGACCTCCACCGGCGACGTCATCACCACCGTCTCCCAGAACCCCGACGCCATCGGCTACGCCTCCCTCGCCGCGCTCAAGGACAGCGTCAAGGCTTTGAGCGTGGACGGCGTGACCCCGACCGAAGCGACCGTCAAGGACGGCAGCTACAAGGTCCAGCGTCCGTTCGTGCTGGTCACCAAGGACGGCACGAAGCTCTCCGACGCGGCGCAGAAGTTCTTTGACTTCGCCCTGTCTGCGGACGCGGCAAGCCTGATCTCCGCCGCCGGTGCTGTCCCGGTAGCTTAACTCGCATCCCCTCTTTTCCCACGGCGCGGCGGAGCTTCTGCCGCGCTGCGGGCGCATTAGGGTTGGGGTGCATCCGAAAACTGCCAGCGCGCCCGGACAGCGGTCCTTTTTGTGCTGCGCCGCGTCATCTCCTCTTGAAATACGACAGTATTCCTGCGAGAAAATGTCTTGCTCAGCGCAAAAATTCCTCGCTGCCGGTCACATTTTCAGTTTTCAGATGCACCCTAGGAAAGGGAATATCATGAAACGATCGAACGCACAAGCTTCAAAGACCCGCGCGGCAAACCGGCTGGAGACTGTCGTGCATGGCATCTTCCTGCTGCTGGGTCTGGTCACGGTCGGCTGCGTGCTGCTCATGACCGTCTACCTCATCCTCAGCGGTCTGCCCGCCATCCGCGAAATTGGGCTGACAAAATTCCTGTTCGGCAAAACGTGGGCGTCCACCGCCGCCGAGCCGCAGTACGGCATCCTGCCGTTCATCCTCACGAGCGTGTACGGCACGGCGGGCGCGATCGTCCTCGGCGTGCCGGTGGGCTTTCTGGCGGCGGTGTACATCGCCAAGCTCGCGCCCCGGCGCGTGCGTGACCTGCTGCAATCGGCGGTGAGCCTGCTTGCCGGCATTCCGTCGGTGGTGTACGGTCTGGTCGGGATGCTGGTGCTCGTGCCGGGCATCCGCAAGCTCTTCCATGTGCCCGACGGCGCGAGCCTGCTCGCCGCGATCATCGTGCTTGCCATCATGATCCTGCCGTCCATCATCAAGGTCTCGGTCACGGCGCTCGAAGCCGTGCCGCAGGCGTATGAGGACGCATCGCTGGCGCTGGGCGCAACACCTGTGGAGACATATTTCCGCGTGAGCGTCCCGGCTGCAAAAAGCGGCATCGCCGCGGCGGTCGTGCTGGGTGTTGGGCGCGCCATCGGCGAAGCAATGGCGGTGATGATGGTCTCCGGCAACGCGGCGAATATGCCCACGCTCATGGGAAGCGTGCGCTTCCTCACCACGGCGGTGGCGAGCGAGATGTCGTATTCGTCGGGCCTACAGCGGCAGGCGCTGTTTTCCATCGCGCTGGTGCTGTTTCTGTTTATCCTGCTCATCAATGCCACGCTGAACTTCTTCTTAAAGCGTGACCGGGAGGGCTGACCATGAAAAAGAAAATGCGCCCCGCAAGGCGGCTGTATAACGCCGGGCTCAAGGGGCTGATGTATCTCAGCGCGGCGCTCACGGGCGCGCTGGTGCTGTTTCTGCTGATCTTCGTGCTGGCAAAGGGTCTGCCGCACGTCTCGTGGGAATTTCTCAGCACGTCGCCGAGCTATCTGACCGGCTCGATCGGCATTTTGCCGGACATTCTGAACACGGTCTGGATCATCCTCGCGGCGGTGATCTTAGTCGTGCCGCTGGGCGCGGGCGCGGCGGTGTACCTCACCGAATACGCGAAAAGTCACAAGCTCGTGGCGGTCATCGAATACGCCGCCGAGACGCTTTCGGGCATCCCGTCCATCATCTACGGCTTGGTGGGTATGCTGTTTTTCTGCGAGGTGCTGGGGATGCAGACGTCCCTGCTCGCGGGCGCGCTGACGCTGGTCATTATGAACCTGCTGACCGTCATGCGCACGACGCAGGAGAGCCTCAAGACCGTGCCGCAGAGCTACCGCGAGGGCGCGTTCGCGCTGGGCGCGGGCAAGTGGCGCACGATCCGCACCGTGGTGCTGCCGGGGTGCGTGGACGGCGTGGTGACGGGCTGCATTTTGTCCGTCGGCAGAATTTTGGGCGAGTCGGCGGCGCTGCTTTTCACGGCAGGCTTTGCGCACGTTGTGCGCGACCTTGCGCACACGCTCTCCGGCGCGGGCGCGACGCTGACCGTGGCGCTGTATGTCTACGCCAAGGAACAGGGCGAGTTTGACGCGGCATTCGCCATCGCCGCCATTTTGATGCTGCTGACGCTGACGATCAATCTGGCTGCCGAGGGCTGCACAAGATATTTTAAGAAGAAAAAGGAATAAGAGCTTATGAGCAGTATTTTTTCCGTGCGAGACCTTTGCCTGTGGTACGGCGCGCATCAGGCGCTGCATAATATTTCGATGGATATCCCGGAGCACGGCATCACCGCGCTCATCGGTCCGTCCGGCTGCGGCAAATCAACGTTTCTCAAAACGCTCGACCGCATGAACGACCTCATCCCCGGCGTGCGCATCACCGGGCGGGCCGAATATCAGGGGCAGGACATCTACGCCCCGGACGTGGACGTGAACGATCTGCGCAAAAGGATCGGCATGGTGTTCCAGAAGCCGAACCCCTTCCCCATGAGCATTTACGACAACGTCGCCTACGGCCCGCGCACGCACGGCATCAAAAACCGCGCGCGGCTGGACGAGCTCGTGGAGCAGTCGCTGCGCGGCGCGGCGATCTGGGACGAGGTCAAAGACCGCCTCAAGAAAAACGCGCTGGGTCTTTCCGGCGGGCAGCAGCAGCGCCTTTGCATCGCGCGGGCGCTGGCGGTCGAGCCGCAGGTGCTGCTGATGGACGAGCCGACGAGCGCGCTCGACCCCATCTCCACCTCGCGCATCGAGGAGCTGGCGATGGAGCTGCGCGAACAGTACACCATCGTCATCGTCACGCATAATATGCAGCAGGCGGTGCGTATTTCGGACACGACCGCCTTCTTCCTGCTCGGCGAGTTGGTGGAATATGACGCGACGGAGAAAATGTTCTCCGCACCGCGCGACAAGCGCACCGAGGATTACATCACCGGGAGGTTTGGATGATGAGAAGCCGCTTTGACGAACAATTGCAGCAGCTCCGCCATGAGCTGATCGAAATGGGCGCGCTGTGTGAGCGCGTCATCGCCCTGAGCGTCAAGGCGCTGGAGGCGGGCGATACGAAGCTCGCCGCGAGCGTCGCGCCGGTGGACGCCGAGATCGACCAGAAGGAGCGCACCATCGAATCGCTCTGCCTGCGGCTGCTTTTACAGCAGCAGCCCGTGGCGCGCGACCTGCGCCAAATTTCCGCCGCGCTCAAAATGATCACCGATCTGGAGCGCATCGGCGATCAGGCGGAGGACATCGCCGAGATCGTCCCGTTTTTGACCGGGACGGACGCAGCCGATCTGGATATTCTGCGCGAAATGGCGCAGGCAGTCATTAAAATGGTCACGGAAAGCATTGATGCCTATGTAAAATGTGATATAATGCTGGCAAAGAAGGTCGTTGCGGACGACGACACCGTGGACGCGCAGTTTGACGGCGTCAAGCGCACGCTCATCGCGCGCATTGCCGAGGTGCCGGAGCGCGGCGAGGCGGCGCTCGATCTTCTGATGATCGCCAAATATTTTGAGCGCATCGGCGACCACGCCGTGAACATCGCCGAATGGGCGCTGTTCAGCGTGACGGGCGCGCATGGAGGAACAGCATGATCTGGTGTGTGGAGGACGACGCGAGCATCCGCGATATTGAGGTCTACGCCCTGCGCTCGACCGGCTTTGAGGCAACGGGCTTTGAGGACGGCATGAGCTTCTGGCAGGCGCTGCAAAATGAGACGCCGGAGCTGGTGGTGCTGGACGTGATGCTGCCGGGGCTGGACGGCATCGAGCTTTTGCGCCGGATGCGCGCGTCGGACACATTTTCGCAGATCCCCGTCGTCATGGCGACGGCAAAGGGTGCGGAATACGACAAGATCCAGGGGCTCGACCTCGGCGCGGACTACTATCTCACAAAGCCCTTCGGCGTAATGGAGCTCGTCTCCTGCGTCAAGGCGGTGCTGCGCCGCTGTGCGCCGCAAAAAACGCCGCAGCTTCTCACCGCGGGAGCGCTCACGCTCGACCCGGAGCGCCATATCGTGATGGCAAACGGCGCGCGCGTGGAGCTGACGCTCAAGGAATTTGAGCTGCTGCGCCTGCTGCTGCTGCATCCGGGCGTGGCGTTCACGCGCGAAAAGCTCATGGAGCGCGTCTGGGGCACGGACTACCTCGGCGAGACGCGCACGGTGGATATGCACGTCCGCACGCTGCGGCAAAAGCTCGGCGCGTGCGGCGAGATGATCGAAACGGTACGCGGCGTCGGCTACCGATTGGAGGCAAAGGGATGACAAAACGAATTTTCCGCTCCATCCTGCTGGTGGCGGGCGCGGTGCTGCTGGCGAGCATCGTGCTCATCATGGGCGTTCTGTACGGCTACTTCGGCGGCGTGCAGGAGCGGCAGATGGAGGATGAGCTGACGCTGGCAGTCGCGGGCGTGGAAACGGACGGCGCGGACTACCTCAAAACCGTGGACACCGACCGCTTCCGCCTGACGTGGGTCGCGGCGGACGGCACGGTGCTCTACGACACGCAGGCGGACGCCGCAGGTCTTGAAAATCACGCCGAGCGCACCGAGATCGCGCAGGCGATGCAGTCAGGCTCCGGCAGCAGCACGCGCTATTCCAGCACGCTGCTGGAAAAAACGATGTATTTCGCGCAGCTTCTGGACGACGGCACGGTGCTGCGCATCGCCATCAGCCGCGCGACGGTCGGCGTGCTGGTGCTGGGCATCTTGCAGCCGGTCATCATCGTCGCCGTCGCGGCGCTGATCCTGTCGAATATCCTCGCGCACCGGCTCTCGGCGCGCATCGTCGATCCGCTCAACAATCTCGACCTCGAGCATCCGCTCGATAACGACGCGTATGAGGAGCTTGCGCCGCTTCTGGGGCGCATCAGCCGCCAGCATGAGCTCATTGAGCGGCAGATGGAGCAGCTCCGGCGCGAAACGCAGGAATTTACGCAGATCACGAACAGTATGCGCGAAGGGCTGGTGCTCCTCGACCACCACGGCTGCGTGCTCAGCATCAACCCCGCCGCTCTGCGCCTGTTCGGCGCGGACGAGGCGTGCGTTGGCAAGGACTTTTTGACCGTGGACCGCGGCGTGGAGCTGACCGGCGCGATCGAGGCGGCGCTGCGCGACGGCCACAGCGAGATCCGCGCCCAGCGCGGCACGCAGCTCTGGCAGTTTGACCTCAGCCGCACCGGCGAGGCGGGCGCGGAGGCAGGCACAGTCATCCTCGCCTTTGACATCACCGAGCAGGAGCGCGCGGAGCTCAGCCGCCGCGAGTTTACCGCCAACGTCTCCCACGAGCTGAAAACGCCGCTTCAGGGCATCATCGGCAGCGCCGAGCTCATTGAAAACGGCATGGTAAAGCCGGAGGATCTGCCGCGCTTTGTGGGGCACATCCGCAAGGAGGCGCAGCGGCTCGTCACGCTCATCGGGGACATCATCCGCCTGTCGCAGCTCGACGAGGGCGTGGAGCTGCCGCGCGAGCCGGTCGATCTGTACGCGCTTTCGCAGGAGGTTGCGCGCGATTTAGGCAGCGCCGCGAAGCAGAAAAACGTCGCCCTCCGCGTCGAGGGCGAGCCCGCCGTCGTGCAGGGCGTGCGGCGGCTGCTGTATGAAACGGTGTATAACCTCTGCGATAACGCCATCCAGTATAATGTGGACGGCGGCAGCGTCACGCTGCGCACGGAAAGATCCGGTCAGGAGGCGCGCATCACCGTGGCGGATACCGGCATCGGCATCCCCCAGGACGCGCAGGCGCGTGTGTTCGAGCGCTTCTACCGCGTGGATAAAAGCCACTCCAAAGCCTCCGGCGGCACAGGGCTGGGGCTGTCCATCGTCAAGCACGCCGTGCAGTACCACAACGGTAAGATCGCCCTCCAAAGCACCCCCAACCACGGCACGAGCATCACCGTGACAATACCGAAGGCATAAGAAAAAGCCTTTCCCGGAAATGGGAAAGGCTTTTCTCGTAATTCGTCGTAACATAGGGGAGGGATGCAATTGCAAAATTGTATGCACCGATGCGGAAACAAATGCACCCGTAGGGGCGGACGACCCTGTCCGCCCGGCGGGACGCACCCACAAAAATGAATGCACCGATGCAAATACGCGCCACGTTTGTAGGGGTCGATGCCCACATCGACCCGTATGACGCATGACCGTTTTTGCGATACGCAGTGGAAAATTTGCGGTTGCCCATCGGGCGGACAGAGGCGTCCGCCCCTACAGAACGTTTTACGTTTTCGCCGAAAATGCGTGCAATTCTGCGATTGCCCACCGCCGGGTCGATGTGGGCATCGACCCCTACGACGTATTGTGTTGTCGCCGGTCGTTGTGCGGTGTTGTTGGTGCGTTCTGCGCGGGAGGGGCAAGTCCCTCCTACATTACGACGAACATTATCATTCCATCTCATCCAGCGCCGCCTGCTCTCTTGTCTGGCAGGTGAAGAGGATGATCTGGCGCGTTTTTGCCTCCTCGCGTAAAAGGGCGAGGGCGCTTTTCATACGCCGGTCGTCAAAGCGCACCAGCGCGTCGTCGAGGATGAGCGGCGTATCCTCGCCAAGCGCCAGACGGCAGATCGCAAGGCGCACGGCGAGGTAGACCTGATCCGCCGTGCCGCCGCTGAGGTACAGCAGCTCCCGCGTGATGCTCTCGCCCGTCTGCCGCGCCTCGGCGCGGAGCTTGCGGTCGAGCAGCACGGTGTCGTACCGCCCGTCCGTCATCGCGCCCAGCAGCTCGCCGGCGAGTTTTCCAATTTGCGGCGAAAAGCGTGTCTGGAGCGCGCCGTCTGCCTGCGCAAGTGCCGCCTCTGCCCGCTCCAGCGCCGCGTAGCGCGCTGTGAGCTGCGCGATGCGCGCCGTGAGCTGTTCGCGCTCCGCCTCCAACGCCGCCGGGTCGCCCAGCGCCGCCGCGCGTCCCTGACTCTGGTCAAGGCGGGAGCGCAGCGCCGCGCGCTGCGACTGCACCTGCAAAAGCGCCTGCTGCGCCGCGGCAAGCGTCCAGTCTGCCGTATCGACCTCTGCCGGGACGGGGACGAGCTTCTGCTCGCCGAGCGCGGCGCAGACTGCGTCATAGCGGCTTTGCGCCACGTCCGCCGCGCGGCGCGCAGCATCCGCTTCGTCGTGCAAGTTCAGCGCGTCCTGCACCGCCTGTGCGCCCTGCTCCGCCGTTTTCGCGTCGGGCGCGAACATCGACACCTGCCCCAGCCGCCGCGCACGCGTCTGCAAAAGCGCCTGCTCCCGCGCCTGCCGTTCGGCGCAAAGCGCGTCATACTGCCGCTTCTGCTGCGCGTAAAGCGCGAGTTTTCCGCAATACTCCGCCGCGAACGCCGCCCACGTCTCGCGCGGACGACCATCATAGCGGGCGGTGATGGTCTGCGCCTTTGCCGCGTTTTCGGCGACCGCGCGGTTATGGCGCAGCGTCAGCGGCAGCCAGACGGCAAGCGTGAGCGAGCAGAGTGGGATCGCCAGAATGGCGGGAATGGTGTCCTTCAAAATGAGCGCGCACGCCAGCAGCCCCGCCGTCGCCAGCGCGCCCATGACCAGCGGGAGCGCGACCGGGCGCGGTCTTCCGGCGGAAAGCCGCTCGACCTCATGCGCATCCGCCTGCGCGCGTTCGGGAATTTCCGCCTCCGAAAGCCCGGAAAACGCCGCCGGACACGCAGGCGCGCTGGGCGCGTCCCCCGGCTGCGGGAGCGGCTGCGCCGCCTGCGTTTTGAGCAGCGCGAGCTGCTGCGAAAGCTCCGTGAGCACCTCGCGCGGCGGGATGTGCACCGTCCGCTCGCGCGCGGCTTCGGCGTCTGCCCGCGCCGTTTGCAGCGCCTGCTGCGCAGCATCCCGCTGCTGCATCGCCCGCGCCGCTTCCTGCGCGCGCAGCGCCTGTGTGATTTTTTCCAACTCCGCCTGCCGCGCGGAAAGCGCCGCCTCCTGCGCGCGCAGCGTCAGGTCGTTTTTGTGGAGCTCATGAATTTGCGCCAGCCGGTCCTCCACCTGCGCAAGCTGCTGCTCCGCCTGCGGCAGCAGCCCCGTGCGGTTGTGGCGGCAGCGGTTGCGCCAGTCGCGCAGGCGCGCCGCCGTATCGGTCGCGCTCACGGTCTCGTCGCCCGCAGTGACGAGGGACGAAAGGCGCTTTTCCAGCTCCGCGTCGGACGTAACGCCCGCGGCGTTCTGCCCGACGAACGCGCTGCGCTCAAACACGCTCCGCCCCACGCCGAGAAGCCACTCGCCGCAATTTTCGCCCGTTATCCCGGCGATCGGCTGGGCGCTGTCCGTCTCATACGCGCGGAACTCGCCCATCGGCGTGCGCCCCTTGCCGGTGCGCTCGATGGTGATCTTTTTGCCCTGCCACAGCAGCTCCATACGCCCTTCCATCGGCGCGCCGCTCCAGGGCTTATACTTTGTTTTCGCGGGGAGTGTCCCGGCGCTCGCGCGCTGGCTGGTGTCCACACCGTAGAGCATCGCCAGCAAAAACGCCGCCCAGGTCGATTTGCCGGACTCGTTCGGCGCGGTGACGACATTCAGCCCGTCATGCAGCTCCAGCCGCTCGTTTTGCAGCCTGCCGAAGCTCGCCTGCATCGAAAGGATCTTCAAAGCGCCGGTGCCTCCCTTCCGTCCATTGCCGCAAGACCGAGCCGCACGGCATCCGCGATCTGCGCCTTTTCTTCCTGCGACTGCGCCGCGTCATACTGTGCGCGCAGCGTCTGCAAAAACAGCCCCCGCAGCGTATCCTCGCCGCAGCCGTCCCACAGCTCGCGGCGGGGCGTGGTCTCGTCGCGCAGCGTGAGGCTGAAAAACCGCCCGTCCAGCGCGCGGTGCAGCGCCGCGAGATCCGGCTGCGGCGCGTCGCCCGTCAGGATGATGCGGTAAATATCGTCCTGCGTGCTGGCCGGCAGCACCTGCCGGATGGCTTCCAGCGCGTCGTCCTCCGCCGGAACGCGGAGAATTTCGTATTTTCTGCCGGAAATGGGCAGAAATTCTGCCGTGCACGCACTCGGCTGCGCCGTGACGAGATACACGCCCTTCTGCCCCAGCTCGTCAAAGCCGCGCCCCATCGGGCAGCCCGACCACGCATAATAGGTATCCCCGACGCGCTGAAGCCCGCTCGCCTCGTGGATGTGCCCCAGCGCAAGATAGCACAGCCCTGACGCGGCGATCTGCTCGCGCGAGACGGCGTTATAGGGGCTGCCTGCATTCAGCGCGTCGCCGTGCAGCGCCATCAGCTCCAGCCAGCCGTCGCGCCTGGCGGAGAAGCCCTCCAGCAGCGCGGGCGCGTCCGGCGCGGTGAACGCCGCGCCCCACACGCGGCAATTGAGCTGCGGGAACTCAAAATACGAAAGCTCCTGTTTTGTGAAAATATGTACATTTTCCGACCATTTTTCGGTCAGGTACGCGCTTCCGGGCGCGCAGAAATCGTGGTTGCCCGGCGCGATGACGATCTCGGCGCGGCAGGACGCAAACGCCCTGCGCAGCGCGTCCACGCTGTCGGGGTATGCGTTGTCACTGTCAAACAGGTCGCCCGCGAGGAGCATCAGGTCGCATTCGTGCGCATTCGCCAGCTCCGCGAGCTGCGTGAGCATCGCGCGCTGCTCCTGACGCCTGCGCGCCGCCTGCTCGGGGCTGAGCGCGGAAAACGGCGAATCGAGATGCAGATCCGCCGCGTGCAGCAGTCTAACCATCCGCCACCACCCTTTCGATCTGCGTACAGCGCCGCGTTTTCGTGTCGATCGTGAGCGCCAGCCCATGCAGGCGGCACGGACCAGGCGCGACCTCGTAGCGCGCCGTCAGCTCGCCCCGGAAGTTGGCGATGGACTGCTCCGGGCGCACGCCGATGACCGACACGACCGGTCCTGTCATGCCGAGGTCGGTCTGATAGCCCGTGCCGTTCGGCAGGATCGTCTCGTCGGCGGTGGCGACGTGCGTGTGCGTGCCCCACATGGCGCTCACGCGCCCGTCGAGAAAATAGCCCATGGCGAGCTTTTCGCTCGTCGCCTCGGCGTGGAAGTCCAGCAGCACCGGCAGCTCGCCGGCCTTTTCCAGCACGCGGTCAATGACGCGGAAGGGATTGTCCGGCGTAAAGTCCATATGGCAGCGCCCGATGAGATTCACCACCGCGACCTGCCCCGCCTTTGTCTCAAAAACGCCCCAGCCGCGCCCCGGCAGGTGCGGCTGAAAGTTCGCCGGGCGCAGGATATACGGGCTGTCGTCGAGAAACGGGCAGATCTCGCGCCGATTCCAGGTGTGATTGCCGAGCGTGATGACGTCCGCCCCGGCGTCGAGGATCATCTCCGCCTGCTGCGGCGTGAGCCCCACGCCGGAGGCGTTTTCGCCGTTTACGACGGCAAAGTCGATATTGTAGCGCCGCCGCAGCGCGCGCAGGTTCTTTTTCAGGCACAAAATGCCCGTCGCGCCGACCACATCGCCGACCGCCAAAATGCGCAGCTCCATCCGCCGCACCTCCTTTTGCAAAAATTATAGCATTTTCAAAAGGCAAATTCCATGCTATACTGAAAAAAATCGGGCGCCCGGCGCAACGCGGGCGCATAAAATTCGTCAGAAAGATTGGAGGCGGATGATTTGGACGATTCCGGGATCATCGACCTGTATTTTGCGCGCAGCGAGGACGCCATCGTGCAGACGGATGCCAAATACGGCGCGTACTGCCGCGCCATCGCCATGAACATCCTCAAAAGCCGCGAGGACAGCGACGAATGCGTCAGCGACACCTGGCTGCACGCGTGGAACGCGATGCCGCCGCAGCGCCCCGGCATTTTATCGGCGTTTTTGGGGCGCATCACGCGCAATCTGTCGTTTGACCGCTTCAAGGCGGCGCACGCGGACAAGCGCGGCGGCGGGAATTTGCCGCTGGCGCTGGACGAATTGGCGGAATGCGTTGCCTCGCGCGGCGGCGTGGACGAGGCAGTGGATGAGCACGAGCTTGCGCGCCTGATCGACGCGTTTTTGCGCCGGCTTCCCGAGCGCGAATGCAATATTTTTCTGCGCCGGTACTGGTTTGTGGACGGCATTGACGCCATTGCGCTGCGCTTTTCGATGAAGCCGAACACCGTCAAGTCCGTCTTGCTGCGCACACGGGAAAAGCTGCGCAGATTCTTACAGCAGGAGGGGATCTCCGTATGAAGGGTGAAAAGCTGTTCCGCGCCGTCGGGCAGGTCGGGGACGATCTGATCGCGCGCGCTGAAAAAACACCGGCGCGGCAGGCATCGCGCTGGAGACCGCTTGCGGCGCTCGCGGCGTGCTGCGTGCTGCTCGTGGGCATCGCGGCGCTGGTGCTGCCGGGCTGGCTCGGCAGCAGCAAGAGCGCCGACACCGCCGCGCCCGCAGCGGCTGCGGAGGAGAACGCGAGAGCGTACAGCGAGGATATTCTTGTCGAATCGGCAGCGCCGGAGGCGGAATTTGAGGAATACGCCACCACGCAGGAAGCGCCCGCGATGGAAGCGCCCGCGGCAGACGCTCCCGCGGAGGACGCGACCGGCAGCAGCGCCAAGGCGCAGGCTGCCGAAGCAGGCGCGCCGGACGGCGACTGGATCGTGTTCGGCGGGCAGTATTACATCCTCGCCCCGGCAAACGACCCCGCGCATCTGGCAGGTGAGGGCGGCGACGGCGAAGCCAGAGGCGCGCAGCTCGGCACGGTCGATGACAGCAGCGATGACACGCTCATCGGCTGCGCGGTCTACGCGTATCCCGACGCAGATTGCGTGCTCGTGGAGTGCGAGGGGGATTATATCCTGTATCGAACAGCGGAATAAAACGCACCCCGCCCGCGCAGAATGCACCAACAAATCCGTACAATGAACGGCGTCCTCACACGATGTCCGTAGGGGTCGATGCCGCGCTCTCCCCGGCAGTGGGCAATTGCAAAATTGTATGCATTTTCGGCAAAAACGTAAAACGTTTTGTAGGGGCGGACGCCTCTGTCCGCCCGTGGGGCAATCACGGGTTCGCCGCAACGTTTCGTAAAAACGGACGTGCCTGCCACGCGGGTCGATGTGGGCATCGACCCCTACAAACGTGGCGCGGATTCGCCGGGGTGCATTCGTTTTTGCAGGTGCGTGCTGCCGGGCGGACAGGGTCGTCCGCCCCTATGGGTGCATACCGTTTTCGCATTGATACATTCAATTTTGTGACACTGTACCGCGCGGGCGGGGTAGAACCCCGCCCCTACGGCTTGATTGGTGGCTGCGTGCAAATTATAAAACCGCCCGCTGCCGGTTGGCAGCGGGCGGTTCTGCATTGTTTTTTACTTTGCCAGAGCCGCTGTATCCTGCGCGATCATAAGCTCCTCGTTGGTGGGGATGACCCAGACCTTGACCTTGGAGTCGGGCGTGGAGATGACGACCTCCTCGCCGCGGAGCTTGTTCTTTTCCGCGTCGAGCTTCACGCCGAGATAGTCCAGCCCGTCGCAGATGGACGCGCGCATCGAGCCGGAGTTTTCGCCGACACCGGCGGTAAAGACGATGCAGTCCACCCCGCCGAGCGCGGCGGCGTAGGCGCCGATGTACTTGCGGACTTCGTAGGCGAACTTGTCGAGCGCGAGCTGCGCGGCTTCATTGCCCTGCGCGGCGGCAGCATCAAGATCGCGGAAGTCGGAGGACACGCCGTCGGACAGCGCGAGCACGCCGGACTTCTTGTTGAGCATGGTCAGGCACTCGTCGGCGGACATTCCGTACTTGTTCATGATGAACTGCGCGACGCAGGTGTCAATATCGCCGGCACGCGTGCCCATGGGGACGCCCGCCAGAGGGCTCAGACCCATGGAGGTATCCTGGCACTTGCCGTCCTTCACGGCGGACAGGGACGAGCCGTTTCCGAGGTGGCAGACGATGATGCGGTGCGCGTTTTCCACGCCGCCCATCAGCTCGATGCAGCGCTTGGAGACGAAGCGGTGCGACGTGCCGTGGAAGCCGTAGCGGCGCAGATGATCGTCGGTGTAGTACTTGGTGGGGATGGCGTAGCGGTATGCCTTGGGCGGCATGGTCATATGGAACGCAGTGTCGAACACGGCGACCTGGGGCTTGCCCGGCATCGCCTTTTCACACGCCTCGATGCCCATAAGGTTGGCGGGGTTATGGAGCGGACCGAGCGGGATGCAGTCACGGATCGCCTGCTTGCAGTCCTCGGTGACGATGCAGCTCTCGACGAACTTATCGCCGCCGTGGAGCACGCGGTGACCGACGGCGTCGATCTCATCGACAGACTGAATGACGCCGTACTCACCGTCCACGAGGATCGCCATAACAGCTTCGATGGCCTCCTTATGGGTGGGCATGGGGATGTCCTTTTCGACCTTCGTGCCCTTGGACAGCGCCTTGTGGGTCAGCCTTCCGTCCAGACCGATGCGCTCGCACAGACCCTTGGCGGTGACGACGCCGGTATCCGGGTCCATAAGCTGATACTTCAGGCTCGAGCTGCCGGCGTTGATGACGAGAATATTCATACTTTTCTCAACTCCTATTATTGTTTGCTTTTTTGCGTGTTTATGCTAAACTGTTCATACAAAGGATATAATACAATATTTATCTGCGGGAAACAAGTGCTTTTCCGATATTTTACGGCAGCGAGGTGCAAAACATGACGGCGGCGGGCGTGATCTGCGAGTATAACCCCTTTCACAGCGGACATCTGCGGCAATTTGCGCAGCTCCGCAAGCGTCTCGGCGCGGACACCGCCATCGTGTGCCTGATGAGCGGCGCGTTCGTCCAGCGCGGCGAGGTCGCCGTGTTCTCCCCCGCCGTGCGCGCGGCGGCGGCGGTGGAGTGCGGGGCGGACATCGTTTTGGAGCTGCCGGTGACGCACAGCCTGCGCTCGGCGGAGGGCTTCGCCGCGGGCGGTGTGGACATTCTGACGCGGCTCGGCGCAGTGGACGGCTTCTTCTTCGGCGCGGAGCACGCGGATGAAACGGAACTTTTGCGGACGGCAAAAATTTTGTGCAGCGCGGAGTATGAAGCGGCGCTGCGCGAGCTTTTGCAGACGCGCGTGAGCTATCCGGCGGCGCGGGAGCGGGCACTCATCGCCTGCGGCGGCGACGGCGCGCTGCTGAGGCGTCCGAACGACATTCTGGCGGCGGAATACTGCAAGGCGCTCGTGCAGCAGAAAAGCGCGCTGCATCCGCTGGTGCTGCCGCGCGGCGGGGACTATCACGCGCTGGACGCGGACGCGGAAAATCCGTCCGCCACGGCGGTGCGTGCATTATATCCCGACGGGAATTGGCGCGCGCTCGTGCCGGAGGCGGCGGCGGCGCTGTACGCGGGCGCGGAGCGCTTTACGATGGCGGCGGGCGAGCGGGCGATGCTCGCGCGGCTGCGCGGCATGGCGAAACGCGACTGGGAGCACGTCCCCTACGGCTCGGAGGGGCTGTGGAGCGCCGTTTACAAGGCGGTGCAGCGAGAGAGCAGCGTGGAGGCGGTCATCACCGCCGCAAAATCCAAGCGCTATGTGCGCACGCGCCTGCAAAGGCTGCTGCTGTGCGCCTATCTGGGCTTGACGACGGACGAGCTGGCGCGCCCGGCAGAGTTCGTGCGCGTGCTGGCGCTCAGCGCGCGCGGCGGACGGCTGCTGCGGCGCATCCGAGAGACGTCGTCCGTCCTATGCCTGAACGCGGGCGCGCACGCCCCGGCGGGGGCGCAGGCGGAGCTGGAGACGCGCTGCGCCGGGTTATCCACACTTTTTTCCACAGGAACAAACGCGCCTGCCGCCGCTTTGGTGCAAAAAGGCAGGGTTTATCACAGAAAAATTTGAAAAAACTCTTGCATCGGCAAAAAAACTGTGATACTATATCTGAGCGTTTGAACCAAGGGAAAGGCGCAAGCCTTTTTACAGAAATCTGATGAGAGAGGTGAAACCCATGAAGGAAGGCATCCATCCCAAATACGAACAGACGACTATCAGATGCGCGTGTGGTGCTGTGATCGAAACAGGCTCTACCAAGAAGGACATCAAGGTTGAAATTTGCTCCAAGTGCCATCCGTTCTATACCGGCAAGCAGAAGCTCGTCGATACCGGCGGACGCGTGGACCGTTTCAACAAGAAATATGGTCTGAAGTAAGCGATCTGGCCCGCACCGCCTCGGTGCGGGCTTTTTTCGTACCCGCGAAAAATGAGGAAACAACACAGAAGCTATGGAACGATTCTCTGAACATACAACGGAAAAGGCGGTGCTGGCGGGGCTGAACGCCGACTGCTTTACGCCCGAAGAGACCGCCACGGCGCGCTCTCTTGACGAGCTGGAGGCGCTTTTGGAAACAGCGGGCGGGCAGTGCGTCGGCAAGCTCCTGCAAAACCGCCCCACGCCCGACCCGCACAGCTTTGTGGGCGAGGGCAAGGCGGAAGAACTGCGGCAGATGATCGAAGAGAGCGGCGCGACGATGGTCGTGTTTGACAACGCCCTCTCCCCGTCGCAGATCCGCGCGCTGGAGGAGATCACGCACGCGCGCGTGCTCGACCGCAGCGCGCTCATTCTGGATATTTTCGCCCAGCGCGCCAAGACCCGCGAGGGCAAGCTCCAGGTGGAGCTGGCGCAGTATCAATATTATCTGCCGCGCCTGACCGTCTGGAACGAGGAAATGGGCAGGCTCGGCGGCGGCATCGGCACGCGCGGTCCGGGCGAAACACAGCTCGAGACCGACAAGCGCCACATCCGCGCGCGCATCGACAAGCTGCGCGCAGAGCTTACCGAGGTGCGGCGCGTGCGCGCCGTGCAGCGGGAGCGGCGGGTCAAAAACGCCACGCCGGTCGTGGCGCTCGTGGGCTACACGAACGCCGGAAAATCGACGCTTTTAAACGCCCTGACTGACGCCGGCATCGCCGCGAATGACCGCCTGTTTGACACGCTCGACACCACAACGCGGCAGTTTACCGTGTCGGATACCTGTCAGGCAGTGCTGTCCGACACGGTCGGCTTTATCGCCAAGCTCCCGCACAACCTCATCGAGGCATTTCAGGCGACGCTGGAGGAGCTGCAATACGCGGACCTGCTCATCCACGTCATCGACGCCGCCGACCCGGAGCGCGAGGCGCACATCGCGGTGGTGGAAAAGCTGATCGGGCAGCTCGCAAAGCCGGGCGTGCCGGTCATCTCGTGCTACAACAAGTGCGACCTCGCGGAGGAAGAGCCGCCGCGCGGCGAGGATATTGTCCGCATCTCGGCAAAGACCGGCGAGGGTCTGGACGCGCTGCGCGTCCTGGTCGAAAAAAAGCTCGATCAGGGGCTGCACCGCGCGAGGCTGCTGCTGCCGTACAGCGCGGCGGGCTTGGTCGATACGCTGCACGCGCAGGCGCGCGTGCTCGCGTGCGAGTATACGCCGGAGGGCGTTGCGGTGGAGGCGGTCATGGACAGCGTGCTCTACGGGCGGCTGCGGCAATACGAGAGGGACTGACATGGAAGAATTTCTGACCATCGCCGGGGCGGCGACGAGCGAATTTACCGAAAAAAAGTCGCGCTTTGTGAGCGATATTTTCCCCGTGCAGACGGAGGACGATGTGAAAGCCTGCCTGGAGCTGGTGCGCAAAAAATACCACGACGCGCGCCATCACTGCTGGTGCTACCGGCTCAAAAGCGGCGCGGTGCGCTACAGTGATGACGGCGAGCCGCAGGGCACGGCGGGGCAGCCGATGCTGGCGGTCTTGGAGCGGGAGAAAATTTTTGACGTGCTGTGCGTCGTCACGCGCTATTTCGGCGGCATCCTGCTCGGCGCGGGCGGGCTGACGCGGGCGTATGCGCGCGGCGCGAAGGACGCGCTCACGGCGGCAGGCATCGCCGCAAACCGCGTGTGGGACTGCGTGGAGATCAACTGCCCCTACGCGCTTCTGGAGCAGATCAAGCTGAAGCTCGCGGCGCAGAACGCCGTCATCGAGGACATCACCTACGGTGCGGACATCGCCATCCGCGCCCTCCTGCCGCAGGCAAATACCGCTCCCGTGAGCGACGCCATCCGTGAGCTGTCGGCGGGCAAGGTCACGCCAAAGGTGCGCGGGCAGGTCTACCGCGCCGCGCCCGTGTAGGGATACATAGTTTTGACACATTTTTGTGGTATATAAATAGTATGGATAGCATCCTCTACGTTTGCGTAGGGGCGGGGTTCTACCCCGCCCGCGCAGTGCGCACGGGAAAATTTGCACAACGGATGGCAAATACGAAAAATGTCCGTAGGGGTCGATGCCCACATCGACCCGGCAGGATGCAATCGCAAAATTGCACGCATTTTCGGCGAAAACGTAAAACGTCCTGTAGGGGCGGACGCCTCTGTCCGCCCATTGGGGCAACGGCAAATTTGCCGCGACGTATCGTAAAAAACGGACGTGCGGCGTGCGCGGGTCGATGTGGGCATCGACCCCTACAAATGTGGTGCGGATTTGCATCGGTGCATCCGTGTTCGCAGGTGCGTGCTGCCGGGCGGACAGGGTCGTCCGCCCCTACGGGTGCGCGCGTGTTCGCATTGGCGCGCCCATATCCGCAACATTGTACCGCGCGGGCGGGGTAAAACCCCGCCCCTACGGCATGACCACACACATAATCAAAAAATACAGAGGTGAACATCATGACGCTGCGGGAGCAGATGGAGCAGGAGGAATACGCCGTTTTATCGCCGCTGGCGCAGAAGGCGGCGGAGACGAAGGGGCGGCTGTATCCGCGCGAGGAGGACAACGTGCGCACCTGCTATCAGCGCGACGCCGACCGCATCGTGCACTCCAAATCCTTCCGGCGGCTCATGCACAAGACGCAGGTCTTTCTCGCCCCGGAGGGCGACCATTACCGCACGCGCATGACGCACACGCTGGAGGTCTCACGCATCGCGCGCACGATCTGCCGGGGTCTTAAGCTCAACTGCGACCTTGCCGAGGCGGCTGCCTATGGGCACGATCTGGGGCATACGCCGTTTGGTCACGCGGGCGAAAAGGCGCTGACCGACATGATGGGCGCGCCGTTCCGCCACAATGAGCAGTCGCTGCGCGTGGTGGATAAGCTGGAGCGCGACGGCATGGGGCTGAACCTCACCTATGAGGTGCGCATGGCGATCCTGGGGCATACGGGCAGCTTTATCCCCGAAACGCTGGAGGGGCAGATCGTCCGCACGTCTGACCGCATTGCCTACATCAACCACGACATCGACGACGCCATGCGCGCAGGTCTCTTAACGGAAAACGACATCCCGCGCGAAATTTCGGATATTCTCGGCACGTCGCACTCCGAGCGCATCGGCACGCTCGTGTCCGACATGATCTACCACACGCAGGAGACGGGCATGCTCGGAATGCGCCCCGAGGTCGCGCAGGCGATGGACGCGCTGCGCACGTTCATGTTCCGGCGGGTCTACACCAATCCCGTCGCCAAGGGGGAAGAAACCAAGGCGAAGGATATTATCCGCAAGCTCTTTGAGTATTACAGCAAAAATCCCGACAAGCTCCCGGCGGATTTTCTGCCGCAGCTCGATTTTGACGGCATGGACCGCATCGTCTGCGACTACATCGCCGGGATGACGGACAAGTACGCGATCTATAAATTCTCTGAGATTTTCATCCCCACCGCGTGGCAAGTACGGTGAGATCTTGTGCTGCCGCGCTGCGCGCGGCAACACAAGATTCCCCCATTTGACATCGGCAGAAAGGAGGGGTTTTTCCGTGGCATTTTCTCCGGCATTTCTTGATGAGCTGACCGCCCGCAATCCCATCGAGGACGTCGTCGGGCAGTATGTGACGCTCACGCGCAAGGGCAGCAATCTGTTTGGGCTCTGCCCGTTCCACTCGGAAAAGACCGGCTCCTTTTCCGTCGCGCCCGATAAGGGCATCTACTACTGCTTCGGCTGCCACAAGGGCGGCGGCGTGGTCAACTTTATCATGGAAATAGAGTCCCTCGACTACCCCGATGCCGTGCGGTTTTTAGCTAAACGCGCGGGGCTGGAAGTCCCGGAGGACGAGAGCTACCGCTCCACCTACCGCCGTCAGGAGCGCCTGTGGGCGCTGTGCAAGGACGCGGCGCGGTTTTTCAGGAGCGAGCTGTTCTCGCCGCGCGGCGAGCAGGCACGGGCGTATATCGCCAAGCGTGCGCTCTCGCAGCAGACCGTGGCGCGCTTCGGGCTCGGCTTTTCGCCGAACGAATGGTCCGCGCTGCTGGACGCGATGACCCAGAAGGGCTACACCCGGCAGGAGCTGCTGGACGCGGGTCTGGTGGTCAAATCGCAGAAGGGCGGCATCTATGACCGTTTCCGCAACCGCCTCATGTTCCCCATCATCGACATCCGCGGCAACGTCATCGGCTTTGGCGGGCGCGTGATGGACGACTCCACGCCGAAATACTTAAACTCCCCCGAAACGATCATTTTCAACAAGCGCAAAAATCTGTTTGCGCTCAACATCGCCCGCAAAACGAAGCACCCCTGCATCATCCTCACCGAGGGCTACATGGACGCCATCGCGCTGCACCAGTACGGTTTTGACTGTGCCGTCGCCTCGCTCGGCACGTCGCTCACGGAGGAGCACGCGAACATTCTGGCAAAGTACACGCAGCAGGTCGTTTTGACCTACGACGGCGACGAGGCGGGGCAGAACGCCACGCAGCGCGCCATCCCGATGCTGGAAAAGGCGGGCTTGCAGGTCAAGGTCCTGCGGATGCAGGGCGCGAAAGACCCGGACGAATTTCTCAAAAAATACGGCGCGGACCGTTTTTCGTTACTGCTCGACCAGTCGGAAAATCAGGCAGAGTACCGTCTGGAATCGCTGCGGCGAAAATTTGACCTGACGCAGGACGAGCAGCGCGTGGAATTTCTCAAGCAGGCGGCGGAGCTGGTCGCCACGCTCTCGACTGCTGTGGAGCGCGAGGTCTACGGGCGGCGCGCCGCCGAGACGGCGGGCGTGAGCTACGACGCGATGAAGCTGGAGGCAGACCGCGCCTACCGCCGCCGCGCGGCACAGGCGAAGAAAAAACAGGAGGCGATCGACCTCGCCCCCGCGCGAACGCTCCAGCCGCAGATCAAGGGCATCCGCTACGATAACCTCCGCTCCGCGATGGCGGAGGAGGGGCTGCTACGCACCATCCTGCGCGAGCCGGCGCTGCTGAGCGCCGTGCCGCTGCGCCCCGACCAGTTTTCCTCGCCCTTACTCGGGCGCGTCTGGGCGGCGTTCTGCGCGCAGCGGGCGCAGGGGCAGACGCCCTCGCTCGCACCGCTCGCAGGCGAGCTGGAGGCGGGCGAGATGGCGCACCTGTCGGCAGTGTTCCAAAAGCCGGACACGCCCGTCAGCGACGACGCGCTGCGCGATTACATCGCCATCATCACGGAAGAATACGACCGAACGCACGCCTCCGGCAGCGAAAAGCTGCTGGCGCTGGCGGCGCACAAGAAAGAAACGAAAGGTTAGGTGGCGCGAATGACAAAGGATCTGGAACTGCTGCAAAAAATGGAGCTGAGCGAAGAAAACCGCGCAAAGCTCGCCGCTCTGCTCGAGGAATCGAAAAAGACCCACAAGGTCGCCTCCAAGCGGCTGGTGGAAACGCTCGACAGCGTGGACGCGACCGAAGAACAGACCGAACAGTTCTACGACGTGCTGGAAGCGGCGGGCGTGGAGATCGACGTGTCGGACGTGCTGGACCTCATCGGCTCGGCGGAGATGAACAACCCCACGCTCAGCGAAATGGAAGCCATCGAAGCCGAGGGCATCGACGCCAGCGCCGAGGTAGAGGCGCTGGAGCACTATGACGAGGGCGAGGCAAAGCTCGACGACCCCATCCGCCTGTATCTGCGCGAGATCGGCAAAATTCCGCTTCTCACACCCGAACAGGAGATGGACCTTGCCAAGCGCATGAGCGAGGGCGACGAGGACGCGCGGCGGCAGATGTCGGAGGCGAATCTGCGGCTGGTCGTGTCGATCGCCAAGCGCTACGTCGGGCGCGGGATGCACCTGCTGGACCTCATCCAGGAGGGCAATCTGGGGCTTATGAAGGCGGTCGAAAAATTCGACTACACCAAGGGCTATAAATTCTCCACCTACGCAACGTGGTGGATCCGGCAGGCGATCACACGCGCCATCGCCGATCAGGCGCGCACCATCCGCATCCCGGTGCACATGGTGGAGACGATCAACCGCGTGCTGCGCACGTCGCACAGCATGGTGCAGAAGCTCGGGCGCGAGCCGACCACCGACGAGATCGCGCAGGAGCTGCATATGGACGTGAGCAAGGTCGAAGAAATTCTGAAGATCGCGCAGGAGCCGGTCTCCCTCGAAACGCCGATCGGCGAGGAGGAGGACAGCCACCTCGGCGACTTTATTCAGGACGACGAAGCCTCGCAGCCGTCGGAAGAAGCGTCGTACACGCTGCTGCGCGAGCAGCTGGAGGACGTGCTCTCGACGCTCACGCCGCGCGAGGAAGAGGTGCTGCGGATGCGCTTTGGTCTGCGCGACGGAAAGCCGCATACGCTGGAAGAAGTGGGCAAGGAATTTGACGTGACGCGCGAGCGCATCCGCCAGATCGAATCCAAGGCGCTGCGCAAGCTGCGCCACCCCTCGCGCAGCAAAAAGCTGCGGGATTTCCTGAACTGATTTTTCTCTTGACAACGGCGGAAAAATCCGTATGATAAGGATGTTATCACCTACATATATTATTTACCGTCAGGACGGAGGAAATTAGTCATGTTTGAAAAGATCCAATCCTATCTGGCAGCGCAGCTCGATATTCCGGCGGAGGAAATTACGCGCGAGACGACGTTTGAAGGTCTCGGCATCGACTCGCTGGACATGGTCGAAATGGTCATGGATCTGGAGGAAGAGCTGGGCGTCGATCTGGAGATGGAGGAAAAGGTCTCCACCATCGGCGAGCTGGTCGATTTTGTGGAGAGCAAGCTCGACTGAATTTGACACCCCATGGGCTTCGGCTCATGGCAAGGCTGTACCAACCGGGGAGATAGCGGTGCCCTGTGACCCGCAATCCGCTACAGCGGGGGCCGATTCCCGACCGAGGGTACGTATTGTGTCGTCTGACCCATATAAGCGGCGTTGAAGATCCGGTCTTGCGCAACGAGGACCTGTGAACCGTGTCAGGTGAGGAATCAAGCAGCACTAAGCAGCCCACCTTGTGTGCCGCGAGGCAGCCGTTTCCGAGCTGGCTGTATGGGTAACGGGTGTAGTGCGTATTCAGAGAAGGGTGTACAGTCTTGCCATGCGCCGAAGCCCGGCTTTGCGCAGAATAAGGGAAGGAGCAGGAGCTCCTTCCCTTTTTGCAATATTTTCCCCAATTCGTCGTAACGTAGGGGCGGGGCTTGCCGCGCCCGCGCGGTACAATATTGCAAATCCATGCGCACCAATGCAAAACGGTATGCACCCGTAGGGGCGGACGCCTCTGTCCGCCCGGCGGTACGCACCCATAAAAACGAATGCACCTATGCAAATCCGTACCATATTTGTAGGGGTCGATGCCTACATCGACCCGCGCGGGGCACGTCCGTTTTTACGATACGTTGCGACAAATTTGCCATTGCCCCACGGGCGGACAGAGGCGTCCGCCCCTACAGAGTGTTTGCGTATTCGCCGATGGTGCGTGCAGATTTGCGATTGCAATTTGCCGGGTCGATGTGGGCATCGACCCCTACGCGTTGTGCGGGTCTGCCGGTGCATCCTGCGTGGGCGGGGTAGAACCCCGCCCCTACGGCAAATAAATACTTCTTCACTATTCACTATTACTTCTTACCTATCCCGCCCCTCCCCTACATTACGACTGAGAACGTCCGCATTTTCTCTCTTTTCAACTGCCGCAAAATCGTGTATAATAATGTGACGTATTCAAAGGAGGTGGGCGGATGTATCAGGCTTTGTACCGCAAATACCGGCCGCAGACGTTTTCGGACGTCGTCGGTCAAAAGAGCATCACCGAGACGCTGCGCGCGCAGGTGATGACGGGCAAACTCAGCCACGCCTATCTCTTCACCGGCACGCGCGGCACGGGCAAGACCTCCTGCGCCAAAATTCTGGCAAAAGCGGTCAACTGCCTTGACCCGCAGGACGGCAACCCCTGCAACCACTGCGCCGCCTGCCGCGCCATCGACGAGGGGCGCTGCATGGACGTGCTGGAGATCGACGCCGCGTCCAATAACGGCGTGGACAGCGTGCGTGTCCTGCGCGACGACGCCATCTACACCCCCGGCGAGGTGCGCAAGCGCGTGTATATCATCGACGAGGTGCATATGCTCTCGCTTCAGGCGTTCAACGCCCTGCTCAAGATCATCGAAGAGCCGCCGGAGCATCTGCTGTTCATTCTGGCAACGACGGAGCTGCACAAGGTCCCGGCGACCATCCTCTCGCGCTGCCAGCGCTACGCGTTCCGGCGGCTGCTGCCGGAGGACATAGCGTCGCGCATCAATTACGTCGCCTATCAGGAGAATATTTCCATCGAACCGGACGCCGCGCGGCTGCTCGCGCGGCTGGCGGACGGCGCGCTGCGCGACGGTCTGAGCCTGTTTGACCAATGCGCCTGCGCCGCGTCGGGCACGGTCGATGCGGCGCTGGTTTGCAGCGTTTTGGGGCTTGCCGGGCAGCGGCAAGCGGGCGCGATCCTCACGGCGATCGCCGATCAGGACGCGCCGCGGGCGCTGAGCTTATTCTCAGAGCTGTACGCCGCCGGCAAAGACCTCGCGGCGCTGTTTGACGAGCTGCTCTCGGTCGCGCGCGACCTGCTCATGCTCAAGACCGCGCCCAAGGCGGGGCTTTCGATGCTCTCCGGCGCGGCGTCGGATGAGGAGCTGCTGGCGCTCCGTGACCGTCTGTCCGCCGGGGAGCTTTTGCGGATGGTGTCACTTTTGCAGCAGACCGCCGCCGGCTTTTCCCGCAGCCAGAACCGCCGTGTGGACGCGGAGCTGTGCCTCTTGCAGCTCTGCCGCCCGTCGCTGTCGCTGGACGCACAGGCGCTCTCGGCGCGCATCGGGCATCTGGAGGAGCAGCTTGCAAACGGCGTGATCGCCGCGCCCGCGCCCTCCCCTGCTCCCGCGCAGAAGGTGGAGAGACCGGCAGAAACAGAAACTCCGCAGGACGCGCCCGCAGAGCCGGTGCAGGAGCAGCCGCCCGCGCCGCAGGACGCCCCGCCGGGCTTCTGGCCGGAGCTTGCGGCGGTGCTTCAGCAGTCGCTCTCGCCGCGTGAGCGCGGCTTTCTGAGCGTGGACGGTCCTGTGCGCGTGACGCTCGCGGGCGACACGCTGCAGCTCGTGGCGGACAACGACTTTGTGCTGGAAATGATCCGCCGCGAGGACGTGGCGCAGGTCATCCGCAGCAAAGCCTCGGCGATTTTAAAGCGCCCCGTGGCGGTGCGCTTTGCCCGCAAGGGACAGACGGACGCCGCCGGACACGATCCCATGGACGCGCTCGTGCGCTTTGGCGAAGAGCATCCCGAACTGTTCACAATCAAATAACACTTTTTACACTTAAAATAAGGAGAATTTACTATGGCAAAGGGTGGATACCGCGGCGGCATGCCGATGGGCATGGGCGGCAAAAGTCAGATGCAGATGATGAAGCAGGCGCAGAAAATGCAGCAGGACCTGCTGAAAATGCAGGAGGAAATGCAGCAGAAGGAATATGAAGCAACTGCCGGCGGCGGCGTCATCACGGCAGTCGTGAACGGCAGCCGCGAGCTGCTGCGCGTGAACATCGACCCCGAGGCGGTCGATCCCGACGATGTGGAAATGCTCCAGGACATGGTCGTGGCGGCGGTCAACGAAGCCATGCGCAAGGCGGAGGCTGACCAGTCGGCGTCCATGAGCAAGCTCACGGGCGGTCTGAACCTGGGCGGGCTGTTCTGATGCGCAGCTTCCCCGCCGCGCTGGAGCGGCTGAGCGAGCAGTTTGCGCGCCTGCCGGGCATCGGCAGCAAGACCGCGCAGCGGCTGGCGTTTTATATGCTGGGGCTTCCGCAGGACGAGGCGGAGGAATTTGCCGAGGCGATTTTGCAGGCGCGGCGCACGGTGCACCTGTGCCCCATCTGCCAGAACCTGACCGATCAGGACGTGTGCCCCATCTGCGCCGACCCTGAGCGTGACCAGAGCCTCATCTGCGTCGTCGCCGAGCCGAAGGATGTCATCGCCATGGAGCGCGCGCGCGAGTATACCGGCGTTTACCATGTGCTGCACGGCGTCATCTCGCCGCTCAGCCACGTCGGTCCTGATGACATTCGCATCCGGGAGCTTCTGGAGCGCGTGCAGTCCGGCACGGTGCGCGAGATCATCATGGCGACGAACCCCGACACCGAGGGTGAGGCGACGGCGATGTACCTCTCGCGCCTGCTGCGCGGGCTGGGCGTCAAGGTCACGCGCCTCGCCTACGGCATCCCCGTCGGCAGCCAACTGGAATACGCCGACGAAGTGACCCTCCTCCGCGCCCTCAACGGCAGACAAGAGATGTAAGAAAAGCGCCTTCCCACTGGGAAGGCGTTTTTTGCTTCACAAGGTTGCGGGTTGGGGCGAAATGCTGTATAATGTAATCAATTATTATGTGGGAGTTTGCCCGCGTGGGGGAAGGAGGCGGTTGGATGCTGCCGGTTGGGTTTGCGGAGAGGATGCAGCGGCTTTTGGGGGCGGAATTTGAGGCGTTTCTGGCTTCTTACGACCGCCCGCTCGCGCCGGGGCTGCGGGAAAATCCGCGCAAGCGCGCGCCTGCTGCGATGCTGGCGGACTTTCATCTCACCGACGTGCCGTGGACGCGGGACGGGCACTACTATGACCCGCTGACGCGCCCCGGGCTCTCGCCGCTGCACGACGCGGGTGCGTACTACCTGCAAGAGCCGAGCGCGATGGCGCCGGCAGAGCTGCTGGGGGCACAGCCGGGTGAGCGCGTGCTCGACCTGTGCGCCGCGCCGGGTGGAAAATCGACGCAGCTCGCCGCCGCGATGGCGGAGCGCGGGCTGCTGGTGTGCAATGAAATTAACCCCAAGCGCGCGAAAATTCTCGCCGGGAACATCGAGCGCATGGGCACTTCCAACGCGCTGGTGCTCAGCGAGCATCCGGCGCGGCTGGCGGAGCGCTTCGCGGGCTTTTTTGACCGTATTTTAGTGGACGCGCCGTGCTCCGGCGAGGGGATGTTCCGCAAGGAAGCCGCCGCCGTGACCGATTGGAGCGAGGAGACGGTGCTCATGTGCAGCCGCCGCCAGCAGGAAATTTTACACTCCGCCGCCGCGATGCTGAAGCCCGGCGGGCGACTGGTGTATTCGACGTGCACATTCTCGCCGGAGGAAAACGAGGGCACGATCAGCGCGTTTTTGCACGCGCACGCGGATTTTTCGATCCTGCCGGTGGACGCGCCGTGGTTCGCGCCCGGCCGCCCGGAGTGGGTCGCCGATCCCACGCCGGGGCTGGAACACACCGTCCGCCTGTTTCCGCATAAGCTGCGCGGCGAGGGGCACTATGCCGCCGTGCTGCAAAAAAGCGGCGACGCGCCGGGCGCGGAACTGCCGCCGGAGGCGGCGGTGAGTGCGCCGAAGGAGCTGACGGAGTTCTGCGCGCAGGTCGGCGCGGCGCTGCCGGAGGGGCATTTTGCCGCGTTCGGTGAGAGCGTTCTGCTCGTGCCGGACGCGCTGCCGGAGCTGCGCGGGCTGAAGGTGCTGCGCGCGGGTCTGGAGCTGGGGCAGGCGCGCAAGGGGCGCTTCTTACCGGCGCACGCCTGGGCGCTGTGGCTGAATGCCGCGACGCAGTCGATGTCGCTCAATGACGAACAGGCGCGGCGCTATCTCGCGGGGCAGACGCTGGAAAGCGCGCTTCGCGGCTGGGTGTTGTTAAGCTATGCAGGCTGCACGCTCGGCTGGGCAAAGGGCGACGGGCAGCAGCTCAAAAATCACTATCCCAAGGCGCTGCGGCGTTTATAAAGGAGATTGGTATGGAAAATTCGGAAAAAACCGTCCTGATCGTGGAGGACGAGCGCGCGATCGTGGAAATTCTCAAATTCAACCTCAAGCGCGAGGGCTACGCCGTTTTGGAGGCGCTGGACGGCGAGGCGGGGCTGGAGCTGGCGATGCACGGCGACCCCGACCTCATCCTGCTGGACGTGATGCTGCCGAAAATGAACGGCTTTGACATCTGCAAGACGCTGCGCGAGGCGGGCAAGGTCACGCCGATCATCATGCTGACCGCGCGCGAGGAAGAGCCGGACAAAATTTTCGGCTTGGAGGTCGGCGCGGACGACTACATCACAAAGCCGTTTTCCATGCGGGAGCTGCTGGCGCGCGTGAAGGCGAACATCCGCCGCCGGGCGCTGACGTATGCCGAAAATCCCGCCGGGCGCGTGCTGCGCGCGGGCGCGCTGGCGCTCGATCCCGCGACGTTCGCGGTGACGAAAAGCGGCGCTGCCGTGGAGCTGACGCAGAAGGAATATGATCTTCTGCACAGCCTCATGCGCGAGCCGGGCAAGGTGTTTACGCGCGAGGACCTCATGACAAAGGTCTGGAACTACGACTATTTCGGCGATATGCGCACGGTGGACGTGACCGTCCGCCGTCTGCGTGAAAAGATCGAGGACGACCCCGGCAAGCCCGCCTACATCCTCACACGGCGGGGCGTTGGCTATTATTTTGCCGAGGGCTGACGAAATTCTGGCTTGAAAGGGGGCTGGCGGTGTGCGCTCGCTTCGCATGAAGGTCGTCATGGTCATGGTCATCCTGATCCTGGCGCTTATGACGGTCATCGGCGCGTTTTTGATCAACGGCGTCGGAAATTTCTACATCTCGGAATTTTATGTGCAGATGGAGCAGACGTTTTCGCAGAGCTTCATCGCGCAGCTTCAGAAAATGCCGGAGCAGTCGCCGGACGCGCCGGAGCGCATGAAGGAGCTGCTCATGGCGCAGGCGGGGCTCGGCATCGACATCGCAAACCGCAATGTCTACGTTCTCAGCCCGATGGGCACGGTCCTCAGCGGCTCTGACCAGCGCACGAGCGTGGACGTCACGCCGAACCTGCTCGCCGCGATGAACGGCGAGGTCGGGCAGGAGCGCTCCATCACGAATGACTATATGGACCTCGCCGTGCCCATTGAATCAGACGGCGGCAGCTATATCGTCTACATTCTCGACGCCAAGACCACCGTGGACGCGCTGACGGGCGAGGTGCTGGGCATCATCCTGCGCGCGCTGGGGCTGGGGCTGGTCATCTGCCTGATTTTGTCGTTTTTGCTCTCGCAAATTCTCATCACGCCCATCCGCGCGCTCACGACCGGCACACGCGAGATCGCCGCGGGCGATTTTTCGCAGAAGCTGGAGGTCACAAGCCGCGATGAGATCGGCACGCTGACGAAAAACTTCAACTACATGGCGCAGGTCTTGCAGGACACGCTCTCGGAGGCGGAGAATGAGCGCAACAAGCTCTCCACGCTGTTTCTGCACATGACTGACGGCGTGGTGGCGTTTTCCGCCGCCGGGACGGTCATCCACTATAACCCCGCCGCCACGCAGATGCTCTCGCGCAGCCTCGACCCCACCACGCGCTTTGACGAGGTATTCGCGGACAAGGCGGATTTTGAGCAGCTCCTCACGCTGCGCCGCCCGCAATATTTAGAGGCGCAGATGACCGCCGGATCGCGCGAGCTGGAGCTGTTCATGGCGCCGTTTTCCTCCGGGCAGGAGCAGGGCGGCGTGATGGTGGTCATCCACGATGTGACCGAGCAGCGGCGCAGCGAGCAGTCGCGCCGGGAGTTCGTGGCGAACGTGTCGCACGAGCTGCGCACGCCGCTGACGAACATCAAATCCTACGCCGAGACCATCGTCTCCGCCGGGGACGAGCTGCCGCCGGAGCTGCGCAATCAGTTCGTGGGCGTCATCATCGGCGAGGCCGACCGCATGACGCGCATCGTGCAGGATCTTCTGACGCTCAGCAAGATCGACTACGGCAAGATGGAGATGAACATCTCGCGCTTCCCGTTCTCGCGCCCGGTGCGAAGCGTCTACGAGGCGGCGAAGCTCAATGCCGAGCAGACGCACGGGCACACGCTCACGCTAAGCTGCCCGGACGACCTCCCCGAGGTGGACGGCGACCGCGAGCGCATCGAGCAGGTGCTCATGAACATCGTCTCCAACGCCATCAAGTACACGCCCGACGGTGGCAAGATCCAGATCACCGCCGGGGTAAGCGGCAAAAATGTATTCGTGCGCGTGTCCGATAACGGCATCGGCATCCCCGAAAAGGACCTGCCGCGCCTGTTTGAGCGGTTTTACCGCGTGGACAAGGCGCGCTCGCGCGAATCGGGCGGCACGGGTCTGGGGCTGTCCATCGCGCGCGAAATTCTCAAGGAGCACAAGGGCGATATTCGCATCGAATCGGTCTACGGCGAGGGCACGGACGTCACAATAACTTTGCCCATTGCAAAATAAATCGGAATTTCACGGGAAAGGGGGCGCGGTATGCGAAAAAAAGTAGTCGAATTGTGCAAAAGTCTGCTGATCGCGCTGCTGGCGCTCTCCATCCTCGCGCTGACGGTTTTGGCGCTGCCTACGCGGACGCTCACGCAGACGCCGTGGCTGGCGGCGATCTTATCGCCGTTTGCGCAGGTGCTCGGCATGGAGCGCGCGTCCGCACCTCACGCGCAGGCGGACGAGACGAGCGCACCCGCGGCGCAGCCGGTGCAGCTCAGCATCATGACCGGCGGCGGACGCGCGACGCTGGCGTATGATTTTACCGCGCTGGACGAGGGCTATGAAGCGCTCGGCGGTCTGCTCGCGCAGGCGCTCGATTCGGCGGACGCGCCGCAGCAGGCGACGCGCGCGCGGCTGTTTGACGCGCTGGGCGGCGAGAGCGTCGCGTTTATCTACCCCGGCGCGCTCCCGGCGGACGCGGTGGCGTCGTGGCTGGGCGCGGACGGCGCGGCGCTGGCGAGCTGCGATGCGTGGCTGTTTGCACTCAGCGCGCGCGGCGAGACGGCGCAGCTCTATCTTCTGGGCGAGACGGCGCTGGTCGCCGAGACGCAGCTTGCGTCCGAAGCCGTCACCCGCGCCGCCGGGGCGTATCACCCGGACGGCAGCCAGTTTTTGTTTGAAAACGCAGCCGAGCCGTATGCCCATCTGGACGGCGCGGCGCTCATCCCCGCCGCGCCCGCGCTGCGCGCGGCGGAGCTGACGAACCCGTGCGACAGCCGCTTCATCACGGCGCTCGCCTCGCGTCTGGGCTTTAACCCCTACGGCGACGCGACGTACACCGACGACGCGGGCAACACGTTCTTCAGCGAGACGAACTATACGCTGCAAATTTCCGCCGACGGGCGGCTGCGCCTGCGCAGTCAGGACCGCGCGCGCCTGCCCGCGTCCGGCGGCGCTGCCGGGCAAATTCAGGCAGCACGCGAGCTTCTGGGTCAGTTACTCTCCGGCGTGCAGAGCGACGCGCGGCTGTATCTCACCGGCTACACGCCCACCGACACCGGCGCGGTGTGCACATTTGACTATGTGCTCTCCGGCGCGCGGGTGCTGCAAGCGTCCGGCGCGGGCGCGAGCGTGACCATCAGCTCCGGGCGCATCACAGCGGCGGATGCCGTGCTCGCGGGCTACACGCTCACCGACGAGGCGCTCACGCTGCTGCCTGCCGCGCAGGCGGCGGTGCTGCTGGCGGACGACACGCGCATGGAGCTGTGCTACGCTGTGTCCGCAGGGCAGCTTTCCGCCGGTTGGATCGGAAGATCGTAATAAGGCATCACCGCGCAATTGCGCCCGAGCGCTTCGGCGGATGTTTTCCGCCAATGCTGCGCTTTGAAACACGCGAAATACACAAAGTATTCCTGCGTGTTCCAAATCTTGCCTTGGCGAAAAATCTCTCGCCGAATCTGCTTGCCGAATTGCGCGGTGAAGCCCAGAATCCATTTTTTGACGAAAGGGGGCGCGGGACGTGCCGGTATCGAAGCTCAAAAATCTGATCCTGCTCATTCTGGCGCTGGCGGCGGCGTTTTTGCTGCTGCTGGTCGTGCCGCCGCGCCTTGCCCAGCGGCAGGAGCGGCAGGCGGTCTATGACCAGCTTCAGGCGTTCCTTGCCGAAAACGGCGTGGAGCTGACGCCGGAGGCGCTGCCCGTCAGCCGTGGACTGTGCGTGCTGGAGCTCGCCGACGCGCAGAGCGCCGCAAACACCGCCGCCGGGGCGCTTTTGGGGCAGACGGTGCTGCTGGAGGAGGACTCCACGCGCTATACGCAGAATTTTACCTCCGCCGCCGGGCACTGCACGTTCGGCGCGGGCGGGAGCTTTGAGGCGGTGCTGACGGGCGAAGCCGCGTCCGGCTCGCCGGAGTCACAGGCGCGCGAATTGCTGCGCAAAATGGGCTTTTCCTGCGCGGAGCTGACCGTTCTTGCCGACACGGACGGCGGCGGCACGCTCGTGCACGCCGTGCAGCAGACGCAGGATGTGCCGGTTTTCGGCGGCGGGCTGACGCTGCGCTATGACGAAGCGGGCGCGCTGCGCCAGATCACCGGCACATTCTACCCCGGCGCGGACGACACGCTGCGCGTGGGGGACGACGTGTGTATCTCCTGCGCCGACGCGGTCATCGCCCTGCTTGCCCGGCGCGACACGCTCGGCTGGGTCGGCGGCAGCATCACGGGCATCCGTCAGGGCTACCGCCACGCCGACACCGCCTCCGGCGCGGTGCGCCTCACGCCCGTCTGGCGCATCGACACAGACGTGGGCAGCTTTTACGTCGGCGGCATCGACCGCACCGTTACTTTGTGCGAGGACACATGAGCGCGGCAGGCGTAAATCGGTATCGGTTTGTCATTTTTTCTTTACATTTTCTTAAGAATGTGATACTATGCGAAGGGTGTGGTTCGCGTGCGCTGCGCCGGAAACGATTCCAGCCGTTCGTGCACGCGTTTTCCATGCTTTGACTTTGTTATTTTAATGCGAACTGCAAAAACTCTTAACGTCAACAGATGACGGGAATAAAGAGGGATTTATTTTGATTCAATATGAAGTAAAGGGCGGAAAGCCCCTGCACGGCACGGTCACGATCTCGGGCGCGAAAAACGCCGCGGTCGCCATGCTGCCCGCCGCACTGCTGGTGGACGGCGTGTGCCGCATTGAAAACGTGCCGGATATTTCCGATGTGCGTCTGCTGCTGGAGATTCTGGCGGATATGGGCGCGCGCATCCAGCGGCTGGGGCGCAACACGCTCCAGATCGACTGCTCCCATGTGCATAACACCACCGCGCCCATCGAGCTTGTGCGCCGCATCCGCGCGTCGTACTACCTCATCGGTGTCGAGCTTGGTCGATTCGGGCACGCGCGCGTCGCCATGCCGGGCGGCTGCAACTTCGGTGTCCGCCCCATCGACCAGCACATCAAGGGCTTCGCCGCGCTCGGCGCGAATGTGGAGCAGGCGGACGGCTATGTCTGTGCCGACGCCCCCGAGGGCGGCTTGCAGGGCGGTCATGTGTATCTGGACATCGTGTCCGTCGGCGCAACAATGAACATTCTGCTGGCGGCGGTGCTGTCAAACGGCATGACCGTGATCGAAAACTGCGCGAAAGAGCCGCATATCGTCGATCTTGCGAACTTCCTCAACGCCATGGGCGCGAAAATTTCGGGCGCGGGCACGGACGTCATCAAGGTGCGCGGCGTGAAGAGCCTGCGCGGCGGCTTCTACTCCATCATTCCCGATCAGATCGAGGCGGGCACCTACATGACCGCGGCGGCAGCCGTGGGCGGCAGCGTGCTCATTGAAAACGTCATCCCCAAGCATCTGGACTGCATCACCGCGAAGCTGCGCGAAATGGGCGTGCGCGTGACGGAATATGACGATTCCATCCGCGTGGAGTCCACACGCCGCCTGCGCCGGGCGAATGTCAAAACGATGCCGTATCCCGGCTTCCCGACGGATATGCAGCCGCAGATCGCGGTGTGCATGGCGCTGGCAGAGGGCACGAGCATCATCACCGAGGGCATTTACGACAACCGCTTCCGCTACACCGGCGAGCTGAGCCGCATGGGTGCGAACATCCAGGTGGAGAGCAAGACCGCCGTCATCGACGGCGTGGACAAGCTCTACGGCTGCGAGGTGCGCGCGTGCGACCTGCGCGCGGGCGCGGCGATGGTCATCGCCGCGATGGCAGCCGACGGCTTCAGCACCATCGAAGACGCGCACTACATCGAGCGCGGCTACGAGGACATCATCGGCAAGCTCACCGCCCTCGGCGCGCAGATCCGCCGCGTAGAGGTCAAGGAGCGGCATAAGGAAGTCCAGTCGGTAGGATAAAGAATAAGAAGCGCCCGCGGGAAGCCTCCCGCGGGCGCTTTTGTTTTTGCGATGCTACCGCGTTTGCGCCGCACCAAAGCCTCCCTTGTGTAAAGGGAGGTGGCACGGCGCAAGCCGTGACGGAAGGATTGTGCGGTACAACGTGGCAAACTTGTATGCACCAATGCGAATCCGTACAATCTACCCCCAGTTGCCGTAGGGGCGGGGTTCTACCCCGCCCGCGCAGGATGCAATTGCAAAATTGCACGCATTTTCGGCAAAATCGTAAAACGTTCTGTAGGGGCGGACGTCTCTGTCCGCCCGTTGGGCAATTGCGGATTTGTCGATGGGTTTCGTGAAAACGGACGTGCGGCGTACGGGTCGATGTGGGCATCGACCCCTACAAGCGTTTTACGGGTTTGCATCGGTGCATTCGTGCTCGCGGGTGCATACCGCCGGGCGGACAGGGTCGTCCGCCCCTACGGGTGCATACCATTTTGCATTGGTGCATCCAAATTTGCAATGTTGTACCGCGCGGGCGGGGCAGAGCCCCTCCCCTACGCAAATTTGGTAGATTCTACGGGGTCGCCGATGGTGCATTCGTTCTGCAAGTGCCTGCTGCGCAATCCCTCAGTCAGCTTCGCTGACAGCTCCCTTTACACAAGGGAGCCTTTGGGCGTACAGTTTTGCATTGGTGCATACAAAAGGGCGCGCGGGTATCCGCGCGCCCTCCTGTATTTTCCCTGCGCTTTTTACTGTGCCTCGTGCATGACCTCGCGCCGGTACTGCGCAACCGCAAGCCCCAGCAGCTCCATGGCGCGCTCCAAGCGCGCCTGCTCCAGCACATAGGCGATGCGAATTTCCTGCCGTCCGCTGCCGGGGGTGGCGTAGAAGCCGCTGCCCGGCGCAAACATGACCGTCTCGCCCCGGTCCTCAAATTCTTCCAGCAGCCACTGCTGGAATTTTTCCGTGTCGTCCACGGGCAGCTTCGCCATCATGTAGAACGCGCCCTCCGGCGCGGCGCACACGACACCCGGAATTTTCAGCAGCGCGCGATAGCAGGTATCGCGGCGGCGCTGATATTCCTCGCGCACGGCGTCAAAATAGTCCGCGCCCACACTGTACAGCGCCGCCGACGCGACTTGATCGAGCGTCGCCACCGACAGCCGCGCCTGACAGAACTTGAGCGCGTTCGCCATCAGCTCGCGGTTTTTCGACAGCAGCGCACCGATGCGCGCGCCGCAGGCGGAAAAGCGCTTGGAGACCGAGTCGATGATGACCACGTTCTCCGCGACATCTTCAAGCTGCGCCATCGAGCGCGGCGTGGTGTCGCCGTCGTAGCAGAACTCGCGGTAGACCTCGTCGCCGATGATATACAGCCCGTGCTCCTTGGCAACGTCCGCCAGCAGCCGCATCTGCTCCGGCGTGAGCACCACGCCGGTGGGGTTGCCGGGGTTCGTGACCATGATGGCGCGGGTGTTGGGCGTGATCGCCGCCTCCAGCTTTTCGCGCGTGGCGTAGCAATAGCCCTCCTCCGGGCAGGTGGGGATGGGGCGGATCACACCGCCCGCGGCGCGGATCATGGTGTTGTAATTGGGGTAGAACGGCTCGGGGATGACGACCTCGCTGCCCTCGTCGAGGATGCAGAACATCAGAATTTGCAGCGCCTCGCTGCCGCCGGTGGTGATGAGAATATCGCCGTCGTCAAACGGCACGCCGATGCGGCGGTAATAATCGCGGATCGCGCCGATAAGCGACGGGATACCGGGCGACGGCGCATATTCGAGCACCGCCTGATCGAACTTCCGCACTGCGTCAAACAGCGCCTGCGGTGTTTCGATGTCGGGCTGCCCGATGTTCAGGTGATAAATTTCCTTCCCCGCCTGCTTGGCAGCCACGGCGTAGGGATGGAACTTGCGCATGGGAGACAGCGCGCAAAGGCGCGCCTTTTCGGAAATTTTCATTGGTCTGATCCTTTCATCCGGCGCTCCCGGATGAAATCAGACGCCGTATGGTCACCGATGCTCTCTATCCGGCGCCTGAAAATGGGGGCGGTACGCGAAGTACCGCCCCCACAGGATGCTCCGGGAGCTGAGCTTTGCGGTTTACACGCCGCGCTTCATCTCGTCAACGGCTTCCAGGATGGAATCCGCCATGTAGTCGAGCTGCTCTTTGGTCAGACCATAGATCGGGAAGTGCGTGAAGCGGCGGTAGAACACCTCTTCGCAGACCGGGCAGGTCGCGGCGATGGCGTCCTCGTCGTAGCCGTAATCCTTCAGAATGGCAAAGCGATACAGCGGTCCGAAGTGCGCGATCTGCGTCACGCCCTTTTCGCCGATCTTCTTCTTGAAGAGCTGCACATCGCCGCCCGCCTTTTCGGGGTCGATCTGGAGCTGATAGAGGTGGAAGGTCGGGACGATGTCGTCATTGCCGAGGTCCTGCACGCGCAGCGCGTCGCAGCCCTCCAGACGGCTGTTGAGGTACGCAGCGGCGTCACGGCGCGCCTTCATGATCTGGTCGTTGCGCGCGATCTGAAGCTGCAGACCAAGACCCTGGATTTCGGTGGTGGAGAAGTTCGTGGCGACGAACGGCCCACGCTTGCCCTGGATGGAGGTGACTTCATACAGCCAGTCCTTGATGTGCTTGGTGAAGTCCGTGCCGAGGAAGCGCGCGCGGCGCATTTCGGGCAGGAACTCCGTCACATTGGAGCAGAGGATGCCGCCTTCGCCGAAGGAGGTGATGTTCTTGACCTCGTGGAACGAGAACGAGCCGAAGTCGCCGATCGTGCCGAGCTTGCGGTGCTTATACTCGCCGCCGAAGCCGTGCGCCGCGTCCTCGAGGACGACGATGTCATGCTGCTTGGCGAGCTCGAGGATCGGGTCCATATCGACCGGGTAGCCGCCGATATGCACGGGGATGATCATCTTCGTCTTGTCGGTGATCTTCTTGGCAACGTCCTTCGGGTCCATGTTGAGGGTGATGGGATCGACGTCCGCAAACACCATCTTGCAGCCGATGGAGAGCGGATATGCCATGGTCGCCGCAAAGGTGATGGCGGGGACGATGACCTCGTCGCCGGGCTTCAGCCCGGTGTACTTGCAGGCGATCTCAAAGCCCGCGGTGCAGTTGGTGAGGAAGGTAGAGCCCTTGGTGTGCAGATACTCGTCGCACATATTCTCCGCCTTGGCGACCTCGACGTCCAGCGACAGCTTTGCGGGCGGGACTGCGACCTTATCCAGCGCATAAACGTCCTTTTCCACAGCCGCGATCGCCTTTTCATAGTCCGCGCCCTTGCCCTTCATCATAAAGCGGATGATGGTCATCAGGTCCTCGGCGTTATAGTTTTCACCAACAGCAGCCCAAGGCACTTTGGTCTCACCGGTATTGTAACGAAAATCCGACGCTTTTTTCTTTTCCATGATCATAACTCCTTATATTGCAATTTTAAGATGTAATATTCGTCATTGTGAATGGGGATACGGGGGTCGCGGCGCGCGGTCACGGATCGCGGCAGCAGTTGTACAGACCAACCGTATAATCCAGTGGTTTCATATCGTTCACCTCATATGCAGATTGGCACAATGCCCCAAGCGCCGGACTTTCCGGCTCTTACAAACGAACTGGGTGCGTGACGACCTTACAGGTCGATGACGCATTTTTCGTCATTGGAGCGGTATGCCGCTTCCATGACGCGCTGGACCTGCACCGCGTCGGACGCGGGGACTTCCAGCGGAAGATCATGCAGGATGGAGTTGCCGAACGACTCGATCTCGCGGGTGTACATATTGCCAAACTCCACGTTGATCTCTTCGCCCTTAACGTCCTTGGTGTCCTGCTGGGCGTCGTAGCCGCCGACCTCGCCGCAGAACAGCGCGTCGAGCGTGCCGCCGTCGATCTGACCGATGATGTTCTCACCCGCCAGACGGCCCTGATCGCCGAAGAACTCCAGACGCCACTTGGCAGCTTCGTCCGGGATGTTGAAGTTGGACTGCACCACGCACTGGCAGCCGTTTTCCAGCCGCAGCATGACCATGGACGAGTCCTCGACCTCATAGTGGAACGTCAGCGTGTCGTGGAACGCCGCGACCTGCTTGACGCGCGAGCCGGTGACGTACTGCATGAGGTCGATGCAATGCACGCCCATGTCCATCATGGCGCCGCCGCCGCCGTTTTTCTTGCTCTGACGCCAGTTGCCCGGCATATCGGGATACCAGCAGGTGAACTGCGAGTAACCGGACACAACGTGACCGATCTTGCCCTCGGCGATCGCCTTTTTCATCGCCTGCACATACGCGCCGAAACGCATCATGAGACCGGCGGCGATCTTCACGCCCTTGCTCTCGCAATAGGCGACGACCTTCTCGCCCTCCTCCGAGGTCATGGCGAGAGGCTTTTCAATGAGGATGTGCTTGCCTGCGTCCGCAGCGGCCATCGCCTGCCGCGCGTGCAGAACAACGGGAGACGCGATGTAAACTGCGTCGATCTCCGGGTCGGCGAGCAGCGCCGCCTCGTTATCATACGCACGCTTGCAGCCCCACTTGGCGCGGCATTTTTCTGCCAGCTCCATGTTGATCTCCATCACAGCGATCAGTTCGGCGTTATCCGCCAGCATCATGCCCGGGATCGTCCGACGGTCTGCGATGCCGCCCGCGCCGATCACGCCCCAACGAATCTTTTTCATAGTGAAGCTCCTTTTATTTTCGGTTAGATATTTTTGGAAAGTGCATCCTCAGGCGGGGAGATGCCTCTCCCCACCTGAGTGCGTTGGTCATAGTTATGCTTTAGTCTTGCGTCAGCACGACTCTACAGGGAGCGGCGGCGCAGCCTGCCACCTTCAGCGGCAGAATGGTGATCTTGCCGCGACCGTTCGACGCCTGCCCCAGCCCATACAGCGGTGCGAGCATCAGAATGTCGGCAGCATAGAACTCCGGGAAGAAGCCGCCCGGATCACTGAGATTTTCCCAGGCAGGCGTATCCGTCGCCAGAATGGACGGACGCTGGTCGATGATCCACTTCATCGCGTCATAGGTGAAATACGGCGAATTGGGGAAGAAATGTTCATCATCCATCCAATACCGATCCCAGCCAACGGCTACGATGATGCAGTCGCCGGGGTGAATTTCCACGCCCTCGGCCGCGCGCAGCAGTTCTTCCCTGGTGATGGCGATGTGCGCATTGGGGTCGCTGACGTCCTTGGGGACTTTCAGCACCACGCAGTCTACGTTGTACAGGCGCTCGAGCGGAATATCCTCCACGAGGTAGCTGTTTTCAAAGCCGTAGAAATGCGCGGGTGTTTCCAGGTACGTGCCGACCTGCGCGTGCATCCCGACGAACTCCGTATAGAAGTAGTCGCCGAAGCCCTCGCAGACGCCGGAGCGCTCCTCGATCGTGACCTTGGGGAACAGAGACCCGAAGGTCCACATCCCGTTGCGAATTTCGCCGGTTACGTCAATGATCTTCACAGAACATTACCTCAAAAGCTGTTCCGGCTTCTATTAGAAGTCGAAGTCGTTGATGTTCTCCGGGGTGAAGGAGAAGGTCTCGTAGTAGTAGAAGATGCCGTCGCCAATGTACTCGCCCTGGGGGAAACCGTCGATGCCGCAGTTGCCGACCTCGAACTCATTGCCTTCCACGAGCTTCGCGCAGAGGGTGACTGCCCACTCCTGCCACTTCGCGGTATCCCACAGGATGCCGGAAACGCAGGCGCCGGAGGCCATGCCGGGCTTGGCAAGGTTCGGCGTGGTCTGACCGCAGCCGTAGACCTCGCCGATCTTACCGGCGTCCTCGATGGCGGTGCAGATGGGGCCAAGGGCGGTGGAGACGTTGGAGACGATCGCCTTGACGTTCGGATACGCGGTCATGATGTTCATGGCGGCGGTGTAAGCAGCCTCGGAGTCCTCGTTCGTGCCCTCAACGGTGACGAAGTTCAGACCGGGATACTTTTCAGCGGCGTAGCTGTACATACGCTCGATACGCTTCTGGAGCAGCTCGTTCGTCAGAACGCCGGTGACGACCGCGACGTCGCCCTCTTCGCCGATGGAGGCGACGATGGACTCGACCTGCGGGACAGCCAGCTCGGACAGATCGTCCAGACCGGCATACGCGTTACGGCCGTCGGCCTCGATGTCAAGGTCGAACGTGACGACCTTGATGCCCTTGTTCATCGCTTCCTGGCAGATGGGGACCATGGAGGTCGTGTCGCCGGAGGCGAGGCAGATGCCGTCAACGCCCTGGGAGATGAGGTTTTCGACCACGGAGATCAGGCCAGCGGTGTCAACTTCGGACGTGCCGGTCCAGATCACGTTGTAACCCAGCGCTTCGCCTGCCGCGATGGCAGCCTTCTCGCCGGAGGAGAAGTACGGAGCGGAGGTCACGTAGCAGACCACAGCGATCGTGCCCTTCTTGTCGCCGGTGGCGGCAGGGGTCTCTTCGGCAGCCGGGGTCTCTTCGGTAGCAGCGGGGGTCTCGGTTGCGGGAGTCTCGGTGGCAGCGGGGGTCTCGGTGGTGGCGGGGGCGTCCGTCGTCGTGCCGGCGCACGCGACCAGACCCAGGACCATTACCAGGACCATGAGCAAAGCGATGAGTTTTTTCATGTTCTTTCCTCCATTTTTTTGTTTTTGGCGATGGGGGTCCACCGCCTGTTTATTCCAAATCCGCCTGTTCGGATTATGGACACAGATGACTTACTTCTTGCGAGCGTGGCGATATGCCAGAACGATCAGCAGCATCGCGCCGATGACGACCTGCTGCAAGTAGGACGAGGCATTGATCATATCCAGACCGTTGGAGATCAGGGTGATGACCGCCACGCCCAGCATCGCGCCGCCGAGCGTGCCGATGCCGCCCAGGGTGCTGACGCCACCAAACACGGAGGCGGAGACGGTTTTCAGAAGCAAGCTGTCCGCCACGTCCGCGCGGCCCGCGGAGATCTTCGACGCAAAGACCAGCGAAGCGAGGAATGCCATCGCCGCGCAGAACATATACGTCAGGAACAGGTTCTTGCGGAGGTTGATGCCCGCAAAGCGCGCGACCTCAGGACTCGCACCGATGAGATAGATGCGGCGGCCTGCGATGAGGTAGCTGAACACGAGCACCGCCAGCACGATCGCCGCCGCCCAGATGATGATCTGGAACGGGAAGAAGCCGCCGAGCTTGGTGCGCCCGAAGAGCCCGAAGATCGTGTTGGGGATGGACACCGTCACGCCGTTGGACACGACAAGACCGATGCCGGCGTACAGCGACTGCGTGCCGAGCGTCGCCAGCATGGACGGGACCTTGAGGTAGCCGACGAGGAAGCCGTTGAACGCGCCGCACGCCATGGCGATGAGGAACGTCAGCAGCACCGCCAGCGGCGAGGAAAGCCCCGCCTTGCCGATGAAAATGCCGAGGAACACGGTGCTCAGGCTGCAAGTGGCGCTGATGGACAGATCCATGCCGCCGGAGATCATCGACGCGGACATCGCCAGCGTCAGAAGCCCCAGCTCGACCATCTGGCTGAGCAGGCTCATGGTGTTCGTCAGCGTCAGGAAGTGATCGCTGATGATGGAGAACACCACGAACATGAGAAGAAACACAAGCGCGAGGACAAGCTCGTTCTTATGCGGGGATTTTTTCAGCTTCTGCATTATTTCGCAGCCCCCTTCCCGCTCTTTTTCTTGGGTGCAAATTCACGCAGCGCCGAGGTCGTCACCGCGATGATGATGATCGCGCCGGTGGCAAGATCCTGCCAGTAAACAGGAACTTTGGCAAGCACCAGACCGTTGTCGATGACGCCCAGCAGCAGAACGCCGAGCACCGTACCGAGAATGGAGGCGACGCCGCCGGAGAACTCCGTGCCGCCGATGATGGCGGCGGCGATGAGGTCCATCTCATAGCCGATGCCGTTGGACGGCTGCGCGATCTTGAGCTTGGCTGCCGAAACCGCGCCGCCTAAGCCCACCAGCGCGCCGAGGTAGCCGAACGCGAACAGGTACACGCCCGTTTTGCTGATGCCCACGCGCGTGGCGGCGACGAGGTTGCCGCCGACGGCGAGGATGTTGCGTCCGATATTCGTGCGGTAGAGGATCACATAGGTGACGACCGCCACAAACAGCCAGATGTACACCGCCATGGGGACGTTCAGCAGGACGCGGGAGCTGGCGACCTTGGTAAATGCGCCGGACAGACCGTCGATCCAGTTGCCGTTCGTGAGATAGTAGATGCCGCCGCGCATGATGTTCATCGTGCCGAGCGTCACAACGATGGCGGGGATGTTCAGCTTTGCCACGAGCAGACCGTTGAACAGACCCAGCACACAGCCGACCGCCATGCTCAGCAGGACCGCCAGAACAGCGTAGCGTCCGTCGGTGGCTTTTACGAACGCAGCGCAGATCATGTTGCACACGGCGAACTGCGCGCCCACGGAAACGTCAATGTTTGCCGTGGTGATGACGATCATCATGCCGATCGCCATAATGCCGATGATGGCATTGCCGTAGAGGATGCTGGTGATGTTGATGATGCTGAAGAACGCAGGCGTCCGAATGGACACGACCACGCCGATCAGGATGATGATCGCGATCAGGAGCAGCTCACGGCTTCTTTTCTTGATAACACTCATACTCTGCCTCCTAACCGATCAGACCCTTTTCGAGGATGCCTTCCTGCGTCGCGTCCTCTGTTGCGACCTCGTCCACGATCCGTCCCTCGCGCATGACGAGGATGCGGTCAGACACGGCAAACACCTCAGACAGGTCGGAGGAGATCAGGATGACCGCCACGCCCTGCGACGCCATATTGCGCAGGATCTTGTGGATCTCCGCCTTCGCGCCCACGTCCACGCCGGCAGTCGGCTCGTCCACGATGAGGACCTTGGGGTCGGCGTTCATCCAGCGGCTGAAGAGCACCTTCTGCGCGTTGCCGCCGGAGAGGTTCTGCGCGTGGATATTCGGCAGCGGCGGACGGATGCTGACGGCTTCGATGTATTTTTCGCACGTCTCCTGCTCCATTTTGCCGCTGAGCAGACCGTTTTTGCCGCGCTGCTTGGGAAGCGTGACGGCGGTGACGTTCCAGGTCATCGAGTGACCCATGAACAGTCCCTGCGTGCGCCGGTCCTCGGGCAGGTAGCAGATGCCCTTGTTGATGGCGTCGTTCGTGTCCTTGATGGTGACCGGCTCGCCGTGGATGTACAGCTCGCCCGCCTCGCGCGGCATGAGGCCAAAGATGGTCTGCGCCGTCTCGCTGCGTCCCGCGCCGACAAGACCCGTGATGCCGAGCACCTCGTTTTTGTAGACCTTGAAGGACACATCGTTGACCATCGGCGCGTTCTTGAGGTTTTTGACCTCAAAGAGCACCTCGTCCGACGCGCCCAGCTCATTGCGCATGGGGATAAAGCGCAGCTCGCGCCCGACCATCATGTTGATGAGCGATTCGTTGGTGAAGTTCTTCGCGTCGTCGGTGGCGACCTTGTAGCCGTCGCGCAGGACGGTGATGCGGTCGGCGACGGTGAAAATTTCCTCAAGCTTGTGGGAGATATAGACGATGCTGATGCCGCGCTCCTTGAGCGTTTCGATGATGCGGTAGAGCATCGCGACCTCCGAGGACGACAGCGCCGCCGTCGGCTCGTCCATGACGATGACCTTGGAGTCAAACGTGATGGCGCGCGCGATGGCAACGAGCTGCTGCTTGCCCACGCTGATCTCGCCCAGCCGCTGCGACAGGTCCATCTCAACGCCCATGGTGTCGAGCGCCTGCTGCGCCTTGGCGCGGATCTTGCGGAAGTCCACGAACACGTCGTGGTACAGCCCCTTGCAGATATTCTCGGCAATGGACAGGTTGGGGAACATACTGATGTCCTGATAGATGACGGACAGACCCAGTTCGATGGACTTATGCGCCGTCATTTTGGGAACAAGCGTGCCGTCCCAGTAAATTTCGCTGCCATCGTCCGGCGTAACGACGCCGGCGATGATCTTGATGAGCGTGGATTTGCCCGCGCCGTTCTCGCCGACCAGCGCGTGCGTTTCACCGCGGCGCAGCCCGAACGAGATGTCGTGCAGGACCTGAATGCCCGAATACGTCTTATTCAGATTTCGGACCTCCAGAATGTACTCTTCTGACAATTGGATCATCCCCTCTGTTCTTTTCTTCTTGCCGCTCCGTTACCAGAGCGTGTAGCCGCCGTCGATGTTAAAGTCCGCGCCCGTGATATAGTCCGAAGCGGACGAGGCGAGGAACAGCGCCAGCGGCGCGATCTCTTCAGGGTCGCCCCAGCGGCCGAGCGGCACGTTGCGGCACGAGTTCTCATAGAACCCGGGCGTCTGCTCCAAAAAGCGCTTGTTGATGTCGGTGAGGAAGAAGCCCGGCGAAATGGAGTTCACATTGATATGATATTTCGCCCATTCGCCCGCCATGCAGCGCGTCAGGCAGCCGACCGCCGCCTTGGAGCAGTCGTATGCGCCGGTGCAGGCGTCGGCAAACACTGCGCGCGCGGCGAGTGACGTCATATTGATGACCTTGCCCGACTGCTGTGCGATCATAATGCGCCCGAAGTGCTTCATGCACAAAAACGTGCCGGTGAGGTTCGTGCCGATGGTGGCGTTCCACTCCTCCAGGCTCGTGTCCTGAAGCGGGGTCGAGCCGCGCCCGAGGGCGGCGTTATTGAAGAGAATGTCGAGCCTGCCGCAGGTGTCCATCACGAACCTTGCCGCCCTTTCGACGCTGCTCTCATCGAGGATGTCGATGGGGCAGTCATGGCAGATCGCGCCGGTCTCGGCATGAATTTCGGCGGCCGCCTCTTCCAGTGCCTTCACATTGCGCGCCATGATGACGACCTCCGCGCCCGCTGCTGCCAGCGCCGTGGCAAAAATTTTGCCCAGACCCTGCCGCGCGCCGGTCACGACGGCGACCTTGCCGGTCAGATCCGTCTTAAACTCCCGCATTTCGGTCGCCTCCTCTTCTTAAATGCGCTCGACCTTCACGGGCAGACCCGTTTCAGCCGATTCCATGATCGCCAGCAGCGCCAGCGAAACGTTCGCCGCCTCACGCAGCGTGACGTGGAACTCCTCGCCGCTGACGAGCTTGTCGATGAAGCTGCGGATGGACTCAAAGGCAAAGCCACGGCACTTGTCGAACACGAAGTTCTTGACGAGGATGTCCTCGGTGATCATGCGCTTGTCGTCCGTGACCTGGAGCAGGTCGTGGCTGGAGGCGTTGACGTCGAACTTGCCGTCGGTGCACAGGAGGTTAAACTTGAAGTCGTTGACGTTGGTGTTGCCGTTCGGCGTGACCCAGGAGTTTTCCATATGGGCGATCGCGCCGTTCGAATATTTAATGGTGGAGAGGTAGGTATCCACGGTGTCGATGCCGAGGGACTTGAGCTTGCCCTCGGTCTTGGCGGCGTAGACCTCCACGGGATAGTCGCCGATGACCCAGTTCATCGTATCCAGCGAGTGGCTGCCGAGGAACCAGAGGATGGAGGACTTGGCGCACCACTTGAGCATATCCGTGGCGACCCAGAGGTTGTCGTTCAGGCGGAAATGCGCGCTCTTCGGCGTGCCGTATTTGCCCGAGGAGACGAGCTGCTTGACGGAGTTGAAGGGCGGATTCCAGCGGTTGTGCAGATCGACCATGGCGCGCACGCCGTTTTCTTCGATCGCCTTGACCATCCGCATCACATCGTCGCGGGTCGTCGCCAGCGGCTTTTCAATGATCATATGCTTGCCCGCCTGCGCGCAGGCGACCGCGATGTCAGCATGGGCAAAATCGGGCGTCACGATGGCGACGGCGTCACAATCGGATTTTTCCAGCATCTCGTGATAGTCGGAATAGACCTGCGAAATACCGAACTTTTTGGCAAACGCGTTGGCGCGCTCCAGATTCAGGTCGCAGATCGCGACGGGCTCTGCCCAGTCATGCTCCCGGTAGATGTTTGCATGGGACTCACCCCAGAGACCCGCGCCGACGATCGCCATTTTGATCACTTTTTTTGTCATGCTGATTTCCTCTTTTCTTTGACTGCGATGGGTTTACATTTTGAATCTTCGTGTGTATACTCGTCCTTGTCAGCACATTCTTAAAATGAATATAAAAACAGGGAGGAATTTCTATGGATCGTACCGTTCTCGTCACCGGCGCGTCCCGCGGCATCGGCGCGGCGACCGCGCGCGTGTTCGCGCAGGAGGGCTGGCAGGTGGCGATGCTCTACCGCACACAGCACGAGGCTGCGGCGAAGCTCGTTTCCGAGCTGGAGGCGCTGGGCGTGAAAGCGGCGGCGTACTCCGCCGATGTGGCAAGCCGGGAGCAGGTGCGCGATACCGTGCATCGCGCGGAGGACGCCTTCGGCGGCATCGACACGCTGGTCAATAACGCCGGCATCGCCATCCCGCTCACGCGGCTGGTGGACTACACCGAAGAGCAGTGGGATCGTGTGTTCAACGTCAACCTCCGCGGGATGTTCCACTGCATCCAGGCGGTCCTGCCCGGCATGACCGCGCGGCACTCCGGCGCGATCGTGAATGTCTCGTCCATCTGGGGCATCACCGGCGGCGCGGAGGAAGTGCCCTACTCCGCCACGAAAGGGGGCGTTGTCACCATGACCCGCGCGCTTGCCAAGGAGGTCGGACCTGACGGCATCCGCGTCAACTGCGTCGCGCCCGGTATTATTGATACCGATATGAACGCGTGGCTGTCCGACGAAGCGGTGCACACCATCAGCATGGCGACGCCGCTGCGGCGGCTCGGGCACGCGGAGGAGGTCGCGCAGGCGATCTGGTTCCTCGGCTCGGAGCGCGCGTCGTTCATCACGGGGCAGCTCCTGAGTCCCAATGGAGGATACGTTATCTAATTAGGGCAGGAGATGCTTGGTGCTATACCGGGGGTAGACGTTATAAGGACGGAAGCCCTCGGCATACGCCACGCCGCACTGATAGCCGCGATAGCGGGAGCAGGTGCGGACCATATCCACAAAGTCGATGCCGTCGTGCTCGAGCATCCACTTGATCTGCGATTCGTGCATCGCCAGCGCCTGGAGCTTGCGCTCGATCTGGTCGGTGATGTCCACATAGTGCGTCGGCTGGAAGTCCACGCCCGCGAGCGTATCCATGAAAAATACCGGCACAAAGCTGCTGAACGGCTCGTACTTGCGCGGGCGGTGCGACAGCCCGGAGCAGAAGCTCGCGTTGGTGGCGATATGGCTCGTCTCCACATGATCCTGCATATAATCCTGCGGATTGTGGGTGAGGATGACGTCGGGGCGGGTATAGCGCACCACATCCGCCACGGCGTCCATGACCGCGGGATCGTGGCTGTCAACTAACATATCGCCCACGTCCATGTTGAAAACTTCCTTCGCGCCGATGAATTTGCCGGCGGCCTCCGCCTCTTTTTCGCGGATCTTTGCAAGGGGGTCGGGTTCGATCACGACGTGCCCCTGATTGCCGTTTGCAACGTGGCACATATATACGTCAGCGCCCTGCTCGACATACTTGCGCAGCGTGCCGGAGCAGGCGATCTCCAGATCGTCGGGATGGCATCCGATTGCCAGGACTCTCATATTCTGTTCACCTCAGTTAAGTCTCGCGCGGCGCAGCGCCCCGGTCCGACCGTGCTGTATGCGCCGCCTTTTATACTTGCATGATAGGACGAAGGGGGCACGTTTGTCAATAGTATTCATAAAGTATTTTTATAAATGGAACAAAGATAGTTAGAATTGACCAACTTTATTCCGACGTTTTTGTTGATTATGCCAGCTCAAATTTGCTATTTTTTTAGGGTTTGTATAATTATTTTACGAACATATGCCCGAACGGTCGATTTTTGCGCCGAAAGCACCGCCCAAAGCCTTCCCCTTGAGGGGCAGATTCCCCCTATCAGGGGGAAATGTCCCGCAGGGACAAAGGGGGTAGGGACAGGTGGCGCGGAGCGCCGGATGAGGAGAAGGGTGGTACGTTTTGAGATGTGACGTGTTTGCACAACGCAAAGGCTTCCCTTGGTGACCAAGGGAAGCTGTCAGCGAAGCTGACTGAAGGGATCAGAACGTCGCAGGTTTGCAGAGCGCCTACCCACGGTGGTGCGGCAGAACGTACACCTTCTCATCCCTTCCGTCACGGCTTCGCCGTGCCACCGTCTCGCTGCGGCTCGGTCACGGCGTGGGTCTGACAGCCCACCGGGCTGTCATTCAATACCACGCCGCCGCTTCGCTGCCTTGGTCACCAAGGGGAGGCTTGGGCTTTTGCAAATCCGTCTGTGCGATACGCACCCTTGCCTCCCCCTTTGGGAGAGCCAAGGGGCTTCTGCAAAAACGTAAAAAACAGGCACAGGAGTTCATCCTGTGCCTGTTCCCTATTTCTCTTATTTCGCAACCAGCCCGCCGGTGGTCTCGATCTCTTTTTTGACCAATCTTACGGACTTTATTGCCTCTTCCAGCGTGGCAATTTCGAGCGGATGCTCGCCTTTGATGCCCTCGATGAAATATTTCAGCTCGTTATAATACCCGCCGAGGGACGAAATGTTGCCGCCCACGGCGTTGTCGCCGTGATACTGTGCTTCTATCTTCGGCTGATACGGCTCGCCGTCGTAGGGGTACACCGTGACCGCGCCGCCCGCGAATGTGACCGCTGCCTTTTCAAAGCGGACGCGGTATGTCGCGGTGAACGGGAACGCCGCGGGGTAATCCCAGCCCGCCTCGACCGACACGGCGACGTCCTTGCCGTAGCCGTAGACGGCGCTGATCTCCTGAATGACGCCGTCTGCGTCGCGGCTGGCGACCGCCTGCACGGTGTCGGGGTCGCCCAGCAGGTAGCGGACGAAGTCCACATCGTGGACGTGCATATCCACCGCCACGCCGCCGCTCAGCTCCGCCTTATGCAGCCAGCCGTTGCTCGCCCAGGTGGGCTTGGCGCTCAGGCGCTGGAACACGCCGGAGCGGAATTTGCCGAACTCGCCGCGCGCCGTCACGTCCTTGAGCCACGCGTATTCGTCCCACAGGCGGATGACCTGCCCGACCTGTACCTTGCTGCCCGTCTCACGTTCCGTCGCCAGCAGCAGCTCCATCTCATCCTCGCGGATGCAGACGGGCTTCTCCAGGAACACGTCGCGTCCCTTCTTCATCGCCTGCACGGCGAGCTTCGCGTGCAGATGCGTGGGCAGGCAGATGTCGATCACGTCCACATCGGCGTTTTCGATCATATCCTCCGCCGTGTCAAAGAGCTTTGCGCCGTAGGTGTCGGCGAGCTTCTTTGCAAATTCGGGACGCACGTCCGCCACCGCCGTGACCTGCACGCCCAGCTCCGCCAGCGCGCGGTAGCACGCCGCGTGCATATCGCCCATAAAGCCGCATCCGGCAAGACCGATCTTGATCATTACAGTTCCCCTCCCAAAATTCTCGCCATCGAAGCGGCGGTGTTATAGATGATCTGATCCGATGCCTGCGCATAGGCGGGGATCATTTCGCCGGTCGCCCAATCGTCGTAGCCGACAGCCTTAAATGCCTGCATGACCGCCTTCCAGTCCACGTCGCCCGCCAGCAGATCGACGAACGCGTTCAGCCCGCCGGGGTTGCGGCGGAAGTCCTTAAAGTGGACCTTTTTGATGCGGCTGCCGAGGATGCTGATCCAGTGCTCGGGGTAGCCCGCGTACACGACGTTGCCGACGTCAAAATACGCGCCGACGAAGGGGCTGCCGATCTTGTCGATGAAGTCCCGCTCCTCCAGCGGCGAGAGCAGGAGCTTGTTCCAGACGTTCTCCACGCCGATGCTCACGCCCTCCGCCTCGGCGATGGGCGCAAGGCGCTTCATCTCCGCCAGCGCGCGGTCATACGCCACGTCGTAAGGCACGACCGGGCGCTCCGGCACGAACTCGACCGAGACGCTGCCCGGCACGACCAGAATGGTGTCCGCGCCGAGGAGCTTTGCGATATGAAGCTGCCGCACGGCGACGTTGTGCGCCTGCTCGCGCTCGGCGGCGTCGTCAGACGTGAAGGAATACGCCCAGTAGAGGCTGCTGGCGACGCTCGGCAGCGCGATGCCGATGCGCTCGGCGGTCTGCCTGAGGGCGAGCACCTGCTCGTCCGTGGTGTCCATGGTCAGGTCGCCCGCGGCGTCCAGCGTCAGCTCGATGCCGTCAAACCCGGCGTCCTTGGCAAGCTGCATCGCCTGGGCTGCGGTCTTTCCGTTAAAAGACCAGAAACTGATGGATTTTTTCATGGATTCACGCTCCTTTTTCTGTTTACAAACTTTCCTGTTTACAAATGAAAGGATCTGTGCTTATATGTCTATTATAAAGGTCGATCATGGTCTTTCCATATAAAATCAGCCCCAAGATTTATAAAATCGGGCAGAAGGAGGCGCGTATGGCAGACTATCAGCCTGTTGCCCTGCAAACCGTTTTTGACGTGACCGCCGTGGTCAACCTCAGCTATTACCGCCTGCCGCAGGACTATGCGTTCTCCGGCGAGCAGCACCCGTTCTGGGAATTTCTCTACGTCGATCGCGGCAGCGTCGTGGTCACGGCGGGCGCGGACCGCTATCAGCTCCACGCGGGCGAGCTGGCGTTCCACCGCCCGGACGAATTTCACTCATTCCGCGCGATGGGCGAGGCGAATATTTTCGTCGTCTCGTTCTGCTGCGCCAGCCCCGCCATGCACCGGCTGGAGGAAAAAGTCCTGCGCCTGCACCAGCGCGAAAAGCAGAGCCTGCGGCTGCTGCTGGACGAAGCCGCGCTTGCTTACGAGCATTTTGAGGGCGAGCCGCCCATCGTCAACCTCGCCAAGCGCGCCGACGCGCCGTGGGGCAGCGACCAGCTCATCAAGGTCTGTCTGGAGCAGTTTCTCATCTGTATCACCCGCCGGGACGACACCATCCAGTTTTCGCAGCGCGCCGTGACCGAAGCGCAGCTCCAGCAGCGGCAGACGCTTGCGCAGCAGGCGTGCGACTATCTCGCGGCGCATTACGCCGAAAAAATCACGCTCGCGTCGCTTGCCGCCGCGCTGGGCGTGAGCGTTTCGCAGCTCAAGCGCGTGTTCCGTGAGCAGGTGGGCAAGACCGCCGTGCACTATCTCAACGCCCTGCGCGTGCAGGAGGCAAAGCGCCTCATCCGCCGCGGTGAGCTCAACTTCACCCAGATCGCCGAGCGCGTCGGCATTGAGAGCATCTACTATTTCTCCAATCTCTTTAAAAAGTACGCCGGTATTAGTCCATCAGAATACGCAAAATCCCTCAAATCCTGAGAAAAAGCCCGCTTCGTTTGAGTAAAAAATTGCCCCTTTCCCAACGGGAAAGGGGCATATTTTTTACTTGAGATGTGCGTTGTGAATTTCGACGAACGCGTCGATCACGCGCTGGATGTGCTCCTTCTCCCACGTCGGGTGCAGGAAGAGGTTCACGGTGCAGGCGCGCAGGCTCTTGGCAACGGGGCACAGGACGCCCTCGTAGCTCACGCCGTCGGGGTTATACTCCTTGGAGCAGAAGGGGAACTTCGCCGTGCCGAAGCCGTTGAGCTCCTTGTAGGCGCGCTCCTCGTATGCCTCGGGCCACTGGATGCCATAGCACGGGATCTTGCGGGCCTTCATCTCGTTCACGAACGTGGGTGCATCGATGTTCAGCGCGTCCAGGTCGATCGTGACGGGATACCACCAGTACGCGTTCTCGCGCTCGGTGGTGTTGAGCGGCAGCGCCTTGACGCCCTTGAGAGCGCCCAGCGCCTTGTCATACATTGCGGCGTATTCCTTGCGGCGCGGCAGGTTCCAGGTGTCGAAGCGGGCAAGCTCGTTGATGCCGCAGATCGACTGCACCTCGGTCAGGCGGTAGTTGAAGCCGACGCGGGTGTGGATGTAGGGCAGCGATTCTTCCAGCGCGAGCATATTCATACGCGCCTTGACGTCGTAGCCATGATCACGGAACGAGCGGCACTCCCAGCCGAGATCCTCGTCCATCGTCAGCACCATGCCGCCCTCACCGGCGGTGGTGAAATGCTTGGACTGGCAGAAGCTGAAGCAGCCGACGTTGCCGATCGTGCCGACGCTGCGGCCGTTGTACTTGCCGCCGATCGCCTGCGCGCAGTCCTCGATGACGTACAGGTTATGCTTCTTGGCGATGTCCATGATGCGCCCCATGTCGCACACGACGCCGTACAGATGCACGCAAACGATGCCGCGGGTGCGCTTGGTGATCTTGCGCTCGATGTCGTCGGGGTCGATGGTGTGGTCGGCGGTCACGTCGCAGAAAACGGGGATCGCGCCCGCCTGCACGATGGCGTAGGACGAAGCGATGAAGGAGTAGGACGGGACGAGCACTTCATCCCCCGGGCCGATGCCGAGCGAGGAGATGCCGATGTGCAGCGCCGCCGTGCCGCAGGAGCAGGAGATCGCCATCGTCGCGCCCGCCCACTGACGGAACTTCTCTTCAAATTCCATGCCCTTTTTGCCGGTCCAGTAGCTGACAAGACCGGTATCGAGCGCTTCCGCCATCTCCGCCTTGGTCTTGGGGTCAAACTGCGGCCACATCGGGAAGCCAAGCTCCGCCACGCCGGCGCCGTTCATTGCGAGTTCTTTCTTTTCCATACTGTGTAACACCTCATTTTTTAGTCCGTTGCGGTCCTCCGACCACCTGTATTTCCCTGTGTGTTCAGCGTATCACGTTGGGTTTAATTTGTCTACTAAAATAAATCCAGAATGTTGCAGAAAAATGCGCTTTGTGCAGGATTCATAAATTTATGCCCCAAAGTTTTTGCAAAATTCCAAGGCTTCCCCTCGGGGGGAAGCTGTCGGCGAAGCCGACTGATGAGGGGAAAGGTTCTTATTTTTGAGCAGTCACGCGTTTCGTCATAACGTAGGGGCGGGGCTTGCCTCGCCCGACACCGTGGGCTTGCAGTGCGCCGCCGCGTTTGCGCCATCCAACGCCTCCCTTGTGTAAAGGGAGGTGGCACGGCAAAGCCGTGACGAAAGGATTGTGCAGTAAGCACCTGCAAATCGGAATGCACCAATGCGAATCCGTAGAATCTGCCCCCGTTGCGTAGGGGAGGGGTTCTACCCCTCCCGGCAGGACGCAATCGCAAACCTGCACGTTCTACCGGCAACCACGCACAACGTCCTGTAGGGGCGGACGCCTCTGTCCGCCCGTTGGGCATTTGCGGGTTTGCCGCAGCGTTTCGTAAAAGCGGTCGTGCATCCTGCCGGGCGGACAGGGTCGTCCGCCCCTACGGGTGCGTACCGATTCGCATTGGTGCGCCCATATCCGCAATATTGTACCGCGCGGGAGGGGTAGAACCCCTCCCCTACGCAGGTTTGGTAGATTCTGCGAGGTCGCCGATAGTGCGTTCGAGGTTGTGGATACCTGCTGCGCAATCCTTCAGTCGCCTCCGGCGACAGCATCCCTACCCTCTTTGCCCCTTCGGGGCATTTCCCCCTGATAGGGGGAATCGACCCTTTACACAAGGGAGCCTACGGGGGCGCAATTTGGCGGTGCAGCGAAACGCGTCACAGCTCAAAACGCACCACTCTTCTCCTCATCCGGCGCTTCGCGCCACCTTCCCCTCAAGGGGAAGGCGTTGGGTTTTCATTCTGTAACAAAGGGAGAGGCTTGCGCCTCTCCCCTTTTGACAATTGCTTTTAGAACTTAGAAGCTCCAGAACTTCTCAACGTTGGAGTTGTCAACAACGAACAGGTCGATGTTGGTCTGAGTCGGGACGTCATTGCCTTCGAAATAGCTGATCGTGCCGTCGAAGATGAACTGTGCCAGGACCCACGCGTCAACGTTCAGGCAGGCGAGGTAGTTGACGTCGTTGTTGTGCAGCATGCCGAACGGCTCCTGACCGTAAGCGCCCATGGAGAGGACCTTCACGCTGGTGTTGCCGGTCGCCTGCAGCGCGGACACAGCGCCCATTGCGCCGTTGTCAACGTCGGAGATGATGTAGTCGTAGGGCTCGACAACTGCCGAGATGGCGTTGTAAGCGGTCTCGCGGTTGCCCTGAGAGTCGTACTTGTTCAGGATCTCGATCTGGCAGCCGTCGGCGTTCGCAGCGTCGATGACCTCATGCAGACCCACAAAGCGCTCCTGGCAGTGCGTGGAGACAGCGTTGGTCAGCTCGACCACACGCGCCTTGCCGTCGTTGTGCTCCTTGACATAGTTGACAAAGTATTCGCCGATGAGAGTGCCGGTCGCCTTCTGATCCCAGGTGACGGTGGTCACGGCCTTCTCAGCGCCGTCGGTCCAGTAGCCGTCATAGATGACGACGGGGATGCCCGCGTCAACAGCCTTGTTCAGGGCAGTGGCAGAGCCGTCCGGGGTGATCGGGTCGATCATGATGGCGTCGCAGCCGTTGGCGATCATGTTCTCGATCTGCTTGGTCTGGGTCTCGTCGTTCAGGTCGCCGTCCTCGCAGACGAGGTCAGCGCCGTAGTACTTGCCCAGAGCCTCCAGAGCCTGTGCCAGAGCAGCGCACCATTCGTCGCCCTTGTAGCAGATGGAGCAGCCGAGCTTCTTGCCCTTCAGGATCTCGGTGTCCTGCAGAACAACAGCGGCGGGAATGCCGAGCGCGGCGGCGTCAGCGTCCTCGGAGATGACGTCCGTTTTCACGGCGCCTTCGGTTTCGGTCGTTGCGGGGGTCTCCGTTGCGGAGGTCTCGGTCGCGGGGGTCTCGGTTGCAGCCGGAGTCTCGGTCGCAGCCGGGGTCTCCGTCGCGGGGGCGCTGCTGGTGCAGGCGACAAGCGCGAACAGCATGACCGCAGCCAGAAGCAGAGCGATGAGTTTCTTCATTTTGTAATCCTCCCAAAAATTTTTATCTTTAACGGGTAAGTTTTCCCGTTAAGATCAGGTACAAAGCGCCATGATCTTTTCCTGCGTGGCTTCCGCCGCGTTCAGCTCGCCCATTTTGTGACCCTCGTGCATGACCATGATGCGGTCGCACATACCGAGGATCTCCGGCATTTCGGAAGAGATCATAATGACGGTCTTGCCTTCTTCGACAAGCTGGTTGATGAGGCGGTAAATTTCCGCCTTTGCGCCGACGTCGATGCCGCGGGTCGGCTCGTCCAGGAACAGGATCTCCGACTCCTGGAACAGCCACTTGGCGATAACGACCTTCTGCTGGTTGCCGCCGGAGAGGTACTGCACCTCCGTCTCCATCGACGGGGTGACGACGCGCAGCTTTTTGGCGTATTCCTCACTGAGCGAGTGCTCCAGATCCTTGCGGATGACGCCGCCCTTGATGACGCGCTTAAGGTTCACGAGCGTGGTGTTGCGCTCGACGGACATGATCTGCACCAGACCCTGCAGCTTGCGGTCCTCGGGGATGAGCCCCAGACCGTCGCGGATGGCGTCGGAGAACGTATGGTAGTGCACGCGCTTACCGCGCACATACACCTCGCCCGACTCGATGCGGTCAATGCCGAGCACAGCGCGCGCCAGCTCCGTGCGCCCCGCGCCGACCAGACCCGAGATGCCGAACACCTCGCCCGCACGGACGGAGAAGCTGATGTCGCGCAGCAGACCGCAGTTGAGGTTCTTGACCTCCAAAATCGTATCGCCGGGGGTGGCGGCGACCTTGGGGTATTCCTGACCCATTTCACGGCCGACCATCATGGTGATGAGCCCCTTGCGGTCCACCTCGCCGATGGGCAGGGTATTGATGTGCTTGCCGTCACGCAGGATGGAAACATTGTCGCAGAGGTCGAACACCTCGTCCAGACGGTGGGAAATGTAGATGATGGTGATGCCCTTTTCGCGAAGCTGCTTGACAATGCGGAACATGACCTCCAGCTCGCGGTCGGTCAGCACGGCGGACGGTTCGTCCATGACGAGCACGCGGGAGTTGTTGTTGATGGCGTGCATGATCTCCACGACCTGCTTGCGCGCGACCGTGAGCGACGAGACCTGCGCGTTGATGTCGATGTCCATGCCCAGCTCATCCACGATCTCCTGCGCGCGCCTGCGCATACCCGCCCAGTCCACGAGCTTGCCCTTCATCATGAGGTTGCCGAGGAACATATTTTCAGCAACGGTCAGCGGCTCCGCCAGCTTGATCTCCTGATGCACCACGCTGATGCCCGCGCGGCGCGCCTCGATCGGCGATTGGAAGCGGCAGCTCTTGCCGTCGAGAATGACCTCGCCCGCGTTCGGCTGATAGATGCCGGCAAGGACCTTGATGAGTGTCGATTTGCCCGCGCCGTTCTCGCCCACGAGACCGTGGATCGTGCCGCGCTCGATGTTGATGGTGACGTCATCCAGCGCCTTGACGCCGGGGAACTCTTTTGTAATGTTTTTCAGTGTTAAGATGTAATTATCCATTTGTTCACCCAACCTTTCCTGTTTGTTTCACAGTCAGGTCGATCAGGACTTCTTCTTGTTGCTGGCGACGTCAAGCGTGACGGCAAGCACAAGGACGATGCCCTTCAGGACGTCCTGCACGAACGGGTCAACACCCATCTGGGAGAAGCCGTTAAAGAGCGTGTTGAGGAAGATGCAGCCGAACATCGTGCCGATGACGCGGCCCTTGCCGCCTGCCAGCGACACGCCGCCGATGATCGAGCCGATGACGGCGTCAAATTCGTAGTTCTGACCGTTGGTGACCGCCACGGAGTTGAGGCGGGACATCAGGACCAGACCGCCGAACGTCGCCAGAACGCTGCCGAGCAGGAACGTGCCGAACTGATAGCCCTTGACGTTGATGCCGGAGAAGAACGCCGCCTCACGCGAGCCGCCGACCGCGTAGAGATTACGGCCGACGCGGGTCTTGGACGTGACGAACTGCGCGATGATATAGACTGCGAGCATGAGGATGACGCAGAAGGGGATGGTGTTGAAGAGATAGCCGCGGCCGAGGAACATGATGCTCTCCGGCATATTGGGGATAGGAACAGCCTGCGTGATGAGCTTTGCAAGACCGTAGCAGATGTACTGCGTGCCGAGCGTTGCGATCATGGCGGGGACGCCGACGTAGGCGACCATCAGACCGTTGACCGCGCCGACGGTGAGACCGATGGCGAACATGATGAGGATGGCAAGACCGGGCGCCATGCTGTGGTTGACCATCAGGGTCGCGCCCACGCAGCTCGTCAGACACACCATACGACCCAGCGACAGGTCAAAGTTGCCTGTCAGCAGCATGATGGACTGACCGAGGGCGACGATGGCGACCGTCGAGCTTTGCAGCAGGATGTTTTTCCAGTTGCTCCACGTCAGGAAGTACTGCGCGCCGAACTTGGCGTAGGAGATGATCGAGAACACGACGATCAGGATGGCGATGCCAACGAGGCTCATCCAGTCCTTCAGCAGTGCGCCGACACTTTTGGTGTTGAGGGTTGTCGCTTTGTTTGCATTCATTTTTTCTTTCCTCCTGCTTTCTCGGGCAGCGCCGCATGGTCCGTAGCGGTCTTACCCACGATTTGCTGCTCCTCCGTCCGCCTTTGGCGGTCGGAGCTGTCCACTGCCGGTTTTTGGGGGAAATCTTGCTTTCCGGCGGCGGATGTGCTAAAATATATCTTCCAGTTTGACCCGCGTCTGATCCTCGCGGGAAAAACCAAAATTCAAGGTTAAGGGGGGCGGCATTATGATCCGCATTCAGGCAGACGCCGCGCGCCAGTCCGGCAAGGACCGCAACGCCACGCTGCTGTTCGATCTCGTCCGGCGGCTCGCACCGATCTCGCGCGCGGAGCTGGCAAAAACGTCCGGGCTGTCACCGGCGACGGTGACGGTGCTCGTGGACGAGCTGTTACAGGGCGGCTGGCTCGTAGAGCTGGGCGTAAGCGTTTCGGAAGAGCGGCGCGGCCGCCGCCCGGTCAATCTCGCCATCAACGCCCGGCGCGGCGCGGTCGCCACGCTGGAGATCACCGGCGGGGGCTATATCCTGAGCGTTTACGACATCTGTCTCGGCAAGCTCGCGCAGCTTCGCAGCAGCCGTATGGCGCAGGAGAGCGAGCCCGTGATCCGGCAGCTTCGCACACAGCTCGAAGCGCTGTCGCTCGCGGATGCGCAGCTGCTCGGCATCCATGTGCTCTACCCCGGTCTGTTTGACCGGGAGTCGGGGCGGCTGGGCTTTTCCGCCGTCATTGAAAACTGGCGCAAGAGCAGCCCCACGCTGCTGCGCGACCTGCGCGAGGCATTTGCGTCCGCGCGTGTGATGCTCTCCAACAGCGCCGCCGCCACGGCGTATTCCGCGTTCGTGCACGATATGCGCGAGCCGCCGCTGCCGCTGCTGGTGATGACCATTCAGGAGGGCATCGACGCCGGCGTCATCCTGCCCGGCGGGCAGAGCATCCCGGTGGAGGCGGGGCATATCTCGATCGACCGCTGCGGCCCGCTGTGTAACTGCGGAAACCGCGGATGTCTCGAAACGTTCTGTTCCGCGACCGCGCTGCTCGCGCGGCTGAAGGCGGCGGGCTTTACGCCCGATTGCGAAGTGCCCGACGGCGTCGAGCCGCTCGACGCGCAGCTTCGTCAGATCGCAAAAGCCTTTTCCGACGGCGACGCGGCGGTGCGCTCGTGCCTGCACGCGTATGCACGCGATCTTGACTGCGCGCTCGTGTCGCTGGTGAATCTGCTCGGCGTGCGGGCGGTGCGGCTCGGCGGGCTGCCGCAGCAGCTCGGGGCACCATTCCTGCTGCTCTTGCAGCGCACGCTCCGGCAGGAATTTCACGTCCTCACTGCGTCGCAGCAGCTCGACCTGCAGCTTTTTGACTGCCGCGCCGAGGATGTGCGTCAGGCGGCGGTAATGCAGACGTTACAGGCGATCTTTTCTCGTACTTAAATCTATTGGGGGCAGCGCCGGTGAATTTCATCGGCGCTGCTTTTTGCGATTTTACGACAATTCCTGTACCAACTTGCAGCAGCCCTCGGCGAGGAGGTCGCCCGCGTTCGGGGCGAAGCGGCTCGAGCCGACGGAGGTCTTGACCTCATAGCCGCCCTGCGAGAAGGCCTCGGGGATGGGGATGTAGCCGACGTAGGCGTTTGCCAGTCCGAACACGATCACGTCGCGCGCACTTGCGCGCATGACACGCAGACCGTACTCCAGAAATACCTCGCCGGGGAAGGTGACGATCACCTGTTCGCCGATGCGCACGCCCTGGATGACGACCTCTTCCTCCTTGAGCGGATACTCCGCCATCTTGAGGATGCTGCTCGCCTCCACGCGCGGGTCGAGCCCGTGCAGCACGACCTTGTCGGGGATATGCTCCATGAGCGCGTGCGCGTGGTCAATATCCGCCTGCGCGACCGTGCGCACCGGCAGCGTGACCGTGCGCCGTTCGGCGCGGATCGTCACATCGTCCGTGAATTTCTTTTCCATCAGCAGGCGCGAGATGATGCGCTTTGCGCCCTCGGCAAGCGCCTTGCCCACGCGCTCGGATTCCTCCCAGCCGGTGATGAACGGGTGGTAGGGGTCGGCGGCGACCTGATTGCCCTGCGCGCCGTTGGCGTACAGAACGACGGTGTCCTTGCCGAAGCGCTTTTGCAGCTCCACGTTCAGCGCGTCGATATAGTCGCGCGTATACAGCCAGTCCTCGCCGCACACGACCGCGGGATGGCTGGTGTAGTGCACCATCACCGCCCGGACGGTATCGTCGGGATCGGCGAAGGCGAAGACACTCATGATGGGGTTGCCGTTCGGACCTGCCAGATGGTCGATCTGCGCGTGGTCATAGTCCTCAAAGACCATGTGGAAGCTGCCGTCCTTCAAAACGATGCGGCGGCAGAACGAAAAGCCCTCCAGCACGTCGTGCCCGTATGCCAGCTTGCCGGGCTGCGCTCTTTCGATCACGCCCAGCGCCGCGTCCGCGACGGTCGGCACGAGCCAGTCGAGATATTTGTCGCACTCGTCCAATTGCTCCTGCGTCAGGAAATAGTCAAAAATGCGCAGGGTGTTCGGACCGGAATGCGTATGGGTCGCAAAAATGTTGATGCCGTCGCGCGGCACGTCACAGCCCGCGCAGATGCGGTCTTTGATGGCGTCGCAGTGCGTTTGCAGCAGACCCAGCAGGTCGAGGCTGATAAACAGCAGCTTCTGCCCCTGAGACTCCATATACAGAATGTTGGCGCGCAGATCGTCGTGGATGCCGCGCGAGGCGGCGTCGGCACGACCGTTGCCCGCCAGCGGCACGCCGATGGGCGCGGTGATGACAACTGAACCGGCACTGAATTTCATAATAGCCGTTCCCTCCTGCTCAGTCCGGCAGCAGATGCTTGGTGCTGTACCGGGGATAGACATTATACGGGCGGAAGCCCTCGGCAAATGCCACGCCGCACTGATAGCCGCGGTACTTCGAGCACGTTTTCACCATGTCGGCAAAGTCGATGCCGTCATGCTCAAACATCCACTTGAGCTGCGACTCGTGGCAGCGCAGAGCATTGAGCTTCGTCTCGATCTGGGCGCTGATGTCCACATAGTGCGTGGGCTGGAAGTCCACGCCCGCGAGCGTGTCCATAAAGAACACGGGGATAAAGCTGTTGTACGGCTCGTACTTGCGCGGACGGTGAGAGAGCCCGGAGCAGAAGCTCGCGTTCGTGGCGATGTGGCTCGTCTCCACATGGTCCTGCATATAGTCCTGCGGGTTATGCGTGAGGATGACGTCCGGGCGGACGTAGCGCACCACATCCGCCACCGCGTCCATCACGGCGGGGTCGTGGCTGTCCACCAGCATATCGCCCACATTGATATTGAATACTTCCTTCGCGCCCAGCATCGCGCCGGAGGCTTCGGCTTCCTTCGTGCGGATCGCTGCCAGCGGGTCCGGCTCGATCACGACGTGCCCCTGATTGCCGTTGGCAACATGACACATATATACGTCCGCGCCCTGCTCAAAATACTTGCGCAGCGTGCCGCCGCAGGCGATCTCCAGATCGTCGGGATGGCATCCGATGCCCAAAACTTTCATGATTCGCTCTCCTTTTCGTCACTATTGTACAAAAATTCCTCTCAAAAAACAGGCAACCTGCTGTATGGACAAGCCGCCGTCAAACCGTTACAGTGGAAGGCAACACCTGCAAAAACAGAAAACGGAGGCTGTCTTTATGAAAACTTACACCATCATCCGCCGCCCCGCCAAGCTCCACTGGCAGGACGTGCCCGCCCTTGCCGTGGACGAATGTCTGTGGCTGCCGCCCGCGGATATTGCGATGCAGGCGCAGGTCTGTTACGACGATGCCGCGCTGTATGTCCGCCTGTCCGTCCGCGAGCAGAACATCCGCGCCGAGCACAAAACGCCGGGCTGCATGGTCTGCGAGGATAGCTGCATGGAATTTTTCTTCTGCCCAACGGCGGGAGACGACCGCTACTTTAACTTTGAGTGGAATCCCAACGGGCAGCTTTACCTCGGCTTTGGTCCGAACCGCTGCGATTCGGTGCGTCTGCTCGTGCAGGACGAGCAGGCGCTGTTCGCGCCGCGCCCCGCGCGTACCGCAGACGGCTGGGAGCTGACGTTCCGCGTGCCGGTCGCGTTCGTGCGGCGCTTTGTGCCGGACTTCGCACTCACGCCCGGAACGGCGCTGCGCGCCAACTGCTTCAAGTGCGGCGAGCTCACGCCGCAGCCGCATTATTACTCGTGGAATCCCGTCACCAGCGAAATGCCGGACTTCCATCGCCCGTGCGATTTCGGTCAGATGCTCCTGCAATAAGCCGGAAAAAGCTGGCGCAACGCTTGCTGTACCTGCAATATACCCCTTGAAACGTTCCGCTGTCAATATATTTTCTAAAATCTGTTTACGAAATCACAAATTTTGTGGATTATTATCGAAATCGACCCTGGGGCTATTAGCTATTTCGCCGAGAATCCGGCAAAATTTCGGCTCGGATTTGTACAATTATTTTATAAAACAAATGAACTAAAACCCGTCAGGAAATCGGCAGTCCTTTTTCCAAGCTTTTTAGAAAGCGTGCCGCGCGCCATGGTGTATTCCACAAAAGCCGCCCGGCTTTCGCCGTTCGGATTCGACAAAACGTGCATAAACGCTATACTAAAGTTGTTTCCCGCCTGCGCGTGTCGATTTTCCCCTGCTGAAACAGCGCCGCTTTTTCGGAAAACTGTGAAAAATGCCTAAAAATCAATTCTTAAATTCTATTTATAAATCATTGACAGCGCCCCCGCGCGGGTGCTATGATGGACGCGCAAGGAAAAAAGTCCCCTGCTCCGGCAGGGCAAAAGGAGGAACTACTATGAATATGCTCGACACCCTGAAGGGCTCCTATTTCAGCGAGGTCCTGCCGGAAGGCTGGGACATTGAAAAGATCCACAAGTGCGTCACGAACGATCCCGCGTCCGTGGAGGAGCGCCAGAGCTTCTGGAACAAGGACTTTGCGCCCGTCAAATGCACGAATCTCGAAGAGTTCGGCGTCTACATGGGTCATGAGATCGCCATGCAGATCAAGCTCACCAAGGAAGAAGGGCGCAAGCTCATCCTCATCCTGCCGGTCGGCCCGATGGGTATGTACAAGTGGGCGGTCTATTTCCTGAAGGCGTGGAACGTGGACTGCAAGCACGTCTACGGCTTCAACATGGACGAGTGGTCCGACGCCGAGGGCAACACCCTGCCCGCGAGCGACCCCGCTGCGTTCCAGAACGCCATGCTCGGCGCGTTCTATAACCCGCTGGGCGAGCTGACCGTTCCGCCCGAGCAGCGCAACTTTGCAACCAGAGAAAACCTGCCCACCTATCCCGAAAAGATCAAGGCGCTCAAGGCGGAGGGCGCGAAGCAGGTGCTGGTGTACGGCATCGGCCGTATGTGCCACATCGCGTTCTGGGAGCCGCACTTTGCCGGCGACTACAAGTCTGACGACGAGTGGAAGGCTGCGCCCTACCGCATCGGCGCGCGCCTGCATCCGTTCACCATCGAGCAGAACGCCATCACGTCGTTCCGCTCCTCCTGGCCGCTCATTCCGTGCTATGCCAACACCATCGGCCCGTGGATCATCTTCAACTCCGACTACGCCATCGGCGGCGCGGACGGCGTTCTGTCCCGCGGGATGCAGTGGCAGGGCATGAGCTTCTGGATGACGCTGCGCTACGGTCCGTGCCGCTACGTCACCTCCAGCAACATCCCCACCATGCCCGGCAAGCTGTTCTACATGGAAGAGCTGGCTGGTCCTCTCTGCGCGGATACCAACTAACTTTAATATCCACCATTTTCATTTTCTTCATTTCCCATTCATTCCGAAACCCCCGGTGCAAAAACCGGGGGTTTTCGGGCATCGGGGCTTCATTGCGCGTATAAAGGAGGCGGTGTATCATGAAAAAAGCCGGTATCAATCTCAGCGAGGTCAAGGAGCGCAACCGCGCGTCCGTGCTGCGGCTGCTGTGCACCGCGCCGTCCATCACGCGCAGCGAGCTGTCGGAGCGGCTGTGCCTGTCCCCGATGACCGTCACGAACATCACCAGCGAATTGCTCGGCGCGCGCCTCATTGAGGAGGTCACGCCGCAGTCGCACATCAAAGCGCCGGGGCGCACGCCGATGCTCCTGCGCATCGCGCCGGATTCGCCCGTCGTGGCGGGCGTGCTGCTAACGAAGTGCAACGTGTTCGGCATCCTCAGCAATCTGTCGCTGCACCCGCTCGGGCGCGCGCACTGCACGCTGGACGAGGGTGAGACGGAGCAGTCCATTCTCAAAAAGATCTTCTCGATCGTCCGGCAGCTCCTCGCCTGCACCACGCGCCCATGCTGCGGGCTGGGCATCTCCGCCGCGGGCGTCGTGAATCCCGAAAACAGCGGCATCGCCTACATCACCGACTTTTTCGGCGTCCAGTCCATGGAGCTGCGCGAGCCGCTGGAGGCACGCTTCGGCTTTCCCGTGTATGTTTATAATGATATGCAGGCGGCGGGGCTGTGCGAGTTGTATTTCGGCTGGGGGCGGCAGGAGGAGAGCTTTCTCTACGTCGGCGTGACGAACGGTCTCGGCGCGGCGACAGTCATGCACCACGAGCCGCTGGACGCCTGCGGCGAAATGGGGCACATCTCCGTCGATTCCGACGGTCCGCACTGCAACTGCGGCAGCAACGGCTGTCTGGAGCTCTACGCCAGCACGACTGCCATCCTGCACCGCATCGAGCAGGAATGCGGCGTGCGCCCCGCGAACCTTTCGCAGGCGGTGCAGCTTGCCATGCGCGACCGCACGGCGTATACCATTTTTTATAACGCCGCCAGCCGTCTGGCGTACGGCATCAATAATTATCTCAACCTCATCAGCGTGCCGCTGGTCATTCTGGGGCACGACGGCGTGTTTCTGCCCGAGGAGCTGCTCGGCGAGATGGAAAAGCTGGTCGTGCGCATGAACGTCGCCATGCACCAGAACCGCACCCGTCCGCGCTTTGTCCGTTCCAGCTTTGGCGACGAAGCGCCGATGCTGGGGTCGATCTGCACGGTGCTGCTGCAAATGTTCCGCGGCAGCTACCCCATTGAGCGGCTGCTTGCGCAGAGCGCCGGGGCGGCAGGCGAATAAAAACTGCGTCGCGCGAGAAAAATGTTGCAAAACCTGTTGACATTTCGCCTCCGCTCGGTTATAATCATTCCTGCTGTTGCGATGCTGGTATAGCTCAGTTGGTAGAGCAGCTGATTTGTAATCAGCAGGTCGGGGGTTCGAGTCCGTCTACCAGCTCCAATCTTTCCGCAGCGCAGCAAACTGAATATGGGGGAATTCCCGAGTGGCCAAAGGGGGCAGACTGTAAATCTGTTGTCAGTGACTTCGGTGGTTCGAATCCACCTTCCCCCACCAAAAATTCCAGATACCCGTCCGGGTGTCTGGAATTTTTATTTGGCGGGGTCGTGGATTCGAAGTTTATGCCCCGAAGGGGTAAATCCACCTTCCCCCACCAGCAAAAAGCCTTGAAATCACATGATTTCAAGGCTTTTTGCTTATCTGTCGTACCCAGTTTTGTACCCACTTCGGTATCTGCAATCGAATTGCGGAAATAGAAAACGCAGGAACTTGACACGGTTTGCAGCGCCAGATAAAATATAAGTAGTAAGTTTCTGTTTTCTCTTTGCAGAGGTGACCATTTCACCGCAAAGACTCGTTTCTTCCCGCAAAGCTGGGCTTTGCTATATTCTTTGATTAAAACAAATTCTTGAGCAGCTTTCCCATAACGGGAGAGTTGCTCTTTTTTCAACGAGAAAAAATTCAAGGGCGTGGAGATACATATTTTCTCCACGCCCTTTTCATATAGATTGCATCTTTATATTAAAATAGCTACCTTTTCAAAATCCAAGACTTGTAAAGTGTGATAATTGTCAGAATTTAGCTCCTGATTGCAGCTGCCTGTGAGATGTAACAAGGCTCTACCGTCTGGCATCTGTAGACGATAAATCTGATGCCGCGCCGCATGCGCGATTGTGTTGAGGCACTTAACCGTCCCCGTCTTTACCAAATCGACGGTCAACTGATTTGGACTGACAATTATCACAAAATGTGCCCAAGTTGCAGCGGAGTGTAATAGGACTCTACCGGGACACATTCAAGCGCAACATAGACGAAGTGCTTGACTCAGTTTATCGCGGAGTCATCCCGCAGCGTATCCGAAACGACGACGGTGCCATGGCGATGCTGGTCCCATGCGGCGCTGAAAATACTAACTAACTAAAAAACACCCAGAACCAAGTCAAGTGACGTTACTTGGTTCTGGGTGTCTCATTCTCTTCTGCTGTCATTGCGTCATGAATCAGTCGGTTTACAAAAGCGTTGACAGTTTCGCCATGAGCCTTGTAACGGTTTCGCCTTGACGTGTAATTGCTTCACGGTGTTGCAGTGTGATGCGAAAACACTGACAAATTTGCGAAAAAGATAGAAATAAAAAAATAATTGCTTTCCAGTGTAACTCGCGATACAATGAAACTGGAAATTGAATATCTGCGCTGAGCAGGCATGAAAGCAGCAAGACGTATCGCACGTCTTGCTGCTTTTTTATCCGCATTTCTGCATCCAAGAGGTCAGCTTGGTATGAAAACAGGGGAAATGTGGAAATCATATCCACAAGGAGCGTGAGGCTATGGAAATGACCGTCAAGGATGAGCGGAGGCTGGTTGAGATTTGGCTGACGAATGCGGAAAAGGCAGACCCGGTTCTACGCGCCGGCTTGCAGAGCGTCTATGACACATACAAAAAGAAAAAGTATCTGGTGGCCGTATTCGAATCGGGTAACGGCGACCTTTATGAACAGACGCGGGATCTGCTGCTTTATAACCGCCAGAGATTGGCGGAGCAGGAGGTCCAGCGTGAAAAGGCGCAGCAGATGACCATGTAGCGCCGGATACATTGGGGGCGAAGAGAAATTTTCTCTTCGCCCCCGTTTTCTTTTTATGCAAATAAAATTCAAAGGGAGACGACTCCCCCGCAGTGATGTGCGCCTCCCTTAGTGACTGATTTTATCGTTGCCCGCCAACCCTCCGGCCCATTCGTTCGGAATCGCATCAGGTTTTATCGCTGCCTGCCAGCCCCCACGGCCCTTACGTCCGGAATCGCTATCGGGTTTTAAGTGTCAGCCGCACTAGCGGGATGTCGCCTGCGCCTGCAATTTTGTTTCAGGGCACTTTTATGATCTGCAGTTTTTTGACCCAGTGCTCAGGAGGACGATGGCGGTTAGGATCAGGGCGATGCCGAGGAGGGCGCTCCAGGACGGGTACTCCCGAAACAGCACTGCGCCCAGCAGGGAGCTGGACACCACATCCACGCAGTTAAGGATGGACGCGCGTGACAGCTCGATCCGCTGCAGCCCCATGGAGTAGAACAGATACGGAAAAAAGCAGGTGACCACGCCGAACAGCAGGCACAGCGGGATGGCGGCAGGCCGCGCGGAGAGCGCTGTGCCGATCGCGCCCCAGTCGCTCACGAACGCGCAGCCGACCGCCGCGAGACCGAAGGTGTAGAACAGGATCGTCCACGTCTGATAGCCGCGGTCGATGGCAAATTTGGCGAAGATGGAGTACAGCGCGTAGAAAAATCCGGCGGCAAAGCCCGCCAGCAGCCCATCGGGGCTGCCGCTGATGCCGGAGAGCACGCCGGAGACCAATACACACCCGCCAATGGACAAAATAAGCGCCAAAAGCTTCCGCGGTGTAATCTTTTCACGGAACAAAAGCGCCCCCAGCAGCATGATGTAGATGGGTGACATATATGTCAGCACCGTCGCAATGGAGATGCTGACGCGCTCGACGGCCCGAAAATAGAAAATGCAGTACAGCAGCAGACTGCACAGCCCCGTGCCCAGAAAGCACCAGAGGTCGCGCAGACGGATGCGCAGCAGGCTGCGGTCGCGCAGGAGCAGAAACACGCCCGTGGTCAAAAACGCGGAGATGAGCCGCACCTGCGAGATCTCCAGCGCATACAGCCCAAACGCGTTCAGAAGCCGCGCCAGCGGACCCATGGTGCTCCAGCCCAGTGCGGCGAGGATGACGTACAGCGCGCCGCGGCGCGCCTGTGCAGTGCTGTTCATAGTACCTCCCTGCGCGCCCGTCCGCGCGCTGTTCAAAAATTTAGAACGTCTCAAAAAAGCGGAAATTCTGCCGTTACAGTACGTAACGGCAGAATATTCAGCACTTTTCGGACGATATTACGATACCGAACGCCGCCCCAAAAGTCAAGGAACTCTCCCGTAGGGAATGTTGGAAAATTTTTCGTGCCCGGAAAAATCGTGCTCAGATCCGGTCTCGGGAGGGCGGCACGGAAGTTGGAAAGTCTGACAGATGCCAGGGGAATGTTTGCGGGTATCCGGCAGCCGTGGGGAGTCGGAATGGGACGAGGAATGCGCGTGGAGCGGCGAAATGCCCCGCAAACCTTTCGCTGCGGAAAGTTTGTGAGCGCGGCAGTGAAGCCGGAAATGTTGTGAATAAGTCCAATTTTCACAAATTAAGAAATATTGTCTTATGCTGTTTGCATAAAATTCAGTGAGAAAATGTAAAAATTAGATTCCATAAAAATACATTGACTCTCCCAAACGGAATGCGCTAATTTTAAGATAGCAAGCGGCAGGAGCGTCCCTGCCCGCAAAAAAAGAATATGGAGGAAGAAAAATGAAAGCTATGAAAAAGGCGCTGTGTCTGCTTCTGGCGGCTGTGATGCTGTTTGCCATCACGGCGTGCAGCGGCAGCACAAACGGCACCGCTCCAGGCGCTCAGACCACGGCCTCGGCGGCGTCGGACGGCAAGGTCGGCGACCATGACGGCAACATCGTCGTCGCCGTGCAGTACGATCTCGGCAGCTTCAACACCGGCACGCGCTGGGCGAACGAGGATTTCCCGTTCTACTTCCTGGTGTATGACCGCCTATTCGAGTATGACGAGGATACGAACGCCATCCCGCATCTGGTGGAGGAGGAGACGATCCTGAGCGACACGCAGATCCAGTACAAGATCCACCAGGGTGCGAAGTTCAGCGACGGCACGGAGATCAAGGCGAAGGATGTCGCGGCGTCCATCATGCACGCCGTCAACTCCAAGCTCGCCGGCGAGATGTTTGACCAGATCCTCTCGGTCGATGTGAAGGACGACTACACCGTCATCGTCAACACCGCCGACATCTATCCGCAGCTCAACCTGGCGCTGGCGGACCCCCTCTCATCCATCCACTCCGCCGATTTTTTGGAAAAGGCGAAGGCTGACCCCAACCTGTGGTCGGATCCCGTCTGCTCCGGCCGCTACAAGGTCAAGAGCCGTGTGGTCGGCAGCTCCGTGGAGCTGATCCCCAACGAGTACTGGTGGGACGCGGCGACCGCCCCGCAGAATGACTCCATCACCTTCAAGGTCGTGCCCGAGGCCTCTACCCGGACGATCATGGTCCAGACCGGCGAGGCCGATCTCTGCGATAACTTCTCCGCCGCCGACATTGCCACGGCGGAAGCCGATCCCAACGTCGCCATCCACCGCATTGCCTCCGCGCGCTATTTCTACATCTTTATGAACGTCAACGCGCCGGAGTTCCAGAAAAAAGAGGTCCGTCAGGCGCTCAACTACGCCATTGATCGCGAGGCTTGCCTGCTGGTGCAGGAGGAGGGCTGCGGTCAGGTCATGTTTGACTATGTCGCGCCTGCGTGCATGGGCTATGTGGAGAACCCCGGCGGCTACGAGTATAACCCCGAAAAGGCAAAAGAGCTGCTGAAGGCGGCCGGCGCGGAAAGCCTGACGTTCGACCTCACCTGCGACGCGTCCTTCAACAGCATGGCCGCCCTCATTCAGGCACAGCTTGCCGAGATTGGCGTGACCTGCAACATCGTGACCATCGAGCAGATGCCGGATATTATCCCGCTGATCGACCAGGGTCAGTGCAACGCCGGTATTGTGGCGTGGTCCGGCCCTCCCGATGACGCGCTGACCATCCCCTGCACGCTGGGCGAGGCCGCCATCGGCGCGAATAATTTCTCCAAGTATGTGAACCCCGAGCTGGAGGCACTGTTCCCCAAGGCGTTCAATATGGACGACGACGCCCGTATCGAGGCCTACCACGAATGGGAGGAGATCCTCTGCGAGGATTGCCCGTGGATTCCGCTGTATGTCAATGAGCAGCGCGCACTGGCAAACGCTGACCTCAAGAACGTTGAGATGTGCTGCCTGATGCCGTACAATCTCTACAAGCTCACCTACTAAGTCCGCAGCTCCATCAGCCTGCGCGTCTTCGGGCGCGCAGGCTGAGCGGGTCAGACCGCGTCTGACCCGCTCTCAGATCCGTGATACCCCCCTTGGTAACCGCTAATCAAATCGTCTGCGGTCCTCAGCGGATCTTTTGCCCCAACTGTGCAGTTTGAAAAACGCGAAATACACAAAGTATTCCTGCGTTTTCCAAACTTTCATTTGGAACAAAATCTCTCGCTGACGACCCTTGTCAATTTGATCATCGGTTACCAGGAAAGAAAGAGGAATATCTATGTGGAAATATATCCTGAAACGGCTGCTGCTGACCATTCCGATTTTGCTTGCGGTCGTGTTTATCGTTTTTACGCTGCTGTATTTTGCCCCCGGCGACATTACCATACAGATGCTCGGCACACAGTGGACGCCGGAGGCCGCTGCCGCGCTCAAGCATGAGTTGGGACTCGATCTGCCGTTTTTTGTGCAGTTTATCAACTATATCGGCGGTATTTTTACCGGCAATCTCGGCATCTCGTTCATGTCGCGTGAGCCGGTGGCAGCAATGCTCGCCGTGTGCCTGCCGAACACGCTGTATATTCTGGTGACGTCCGTGACGCTCGCCGTGGTCATCTCCATCCCCATCGGCATCCTCGCCGCGCTGAAGCCGAACTCCTGGTTTTCCGGCTTTACGACCGCCTTTTCGCTCATCGGCGTGTCCGCTCCGGCGTTCTGGGTGGGGCTTTTTCTGGTGCTGCTGTTTTCGCTGCGGCTGGGTTGGCTGCCGGCGTCTGGACTGGAGTCCCCAGCGGCACTCATCCTGCCGGCAGTTACGATGAGCCTGACATATCTGGCATCCCTGTCGCGCACGACGCGCTCGTCCATGATCGAGGCGATGCGCATGGACTACATCCGCACCGCCCGCGCCAAGGGTGTGAAGCAGCGCAGCATCATCTTTAAGCATGCGCTGCGCAATGCCCTGCTGCCCACGGTCTCGCTCATCGGCTTTATCATCGGCGAGATGTTCGGCGGCGCGACGATCGTGGAGACCATCTTCGGTATCCCCGGCATGGGGCGGCTGCTGGTGGAATCGGTCAACAAGCGCGATATGAACCCGGTGCTGGGCTGCGTGACGGTCATGGCGATCGGCGTGGCGCTGATGTCTATTTTAACGGACGTCGCCTTCGCCTTCCTCGATCCGCGCATCAAGGCGCAGTATGTGAGCGGAGGAAAAAGCCATGGCTGATGTAAAAGACGTGAAAAAAGTCAATAAGCGCGAGTTCCTGAAAAAATACCACAAGGCGAACAAGGCGCTGGAGATGTGGCGCATCTTCAAAAGCAACCGTCTGGCGGTGGTGGGGCTGCTGATCTTCATTGTTATCCTGCTGCTGATGATCTTTGCCAACGTCATCGCGGACTACAATACCGTGGCCATCGCCACGAATACGCGTGAGCGGCTGCAGTCGCCGTCGGCGGCGCACCTGCTGGGCACAGACGATCTCGGGCGCGATATGCTCGCGCGCGTCATCCACGGCGGCCGCGTCTCACTGCGCATCGCGGTGGGCGCGGGGCTGCTCGGCCTGCTGCTCTCGGGCACGATCGGCTCGGTTGCAGGCTTCTACGGCGGCGCGGTAGACAACATTCTCATGCGCTGCATCGACGTTCTGGCGTGCGTGCCGTGCATCGTGCTGGCGATTGCCATGGTCGCGGCCATGGGCGCAAGCGAGACAAACCTCATTATCGCCATTGGCGTATCCACCACGGTGGGTCTCAGCCGGACGGTGCGCTCCGCCGTTCTGGGCGTGCGGAACATGGAATACATCGAGGCTGCCCGTGCCATCGGTCAGTCCACGTGGAAGATCATCCTCAAGCACGTGCTGGTCAACTGCGTGGCGCCCATCATCGTGCATCTCAGCATCCAGATCGCCTGCAACATTCTGTGGGTGGCGGAGCTGTCGTTTTTGGGGCTGGGCATTTCCGCGCCCACGCCGGAGTGGGGCTGCATGATCTCGGCAGCGCGGACGAATATGCGGACGTATCCGTATCTCGTCATCGTGCCGGGGCTTGCGATCTTCTTCTCGGCGGTCTCGTTCAATCTGATCGGCGACGGTCTGCGCGACGCGCTCGATCCCAAGCTCAAATGCTGAGGTGGAGGTGCAGACATGAAGAAAGAAGAGACTTTGCAGAAAAACGAAGCGCTGCAGCCGGAAGAGGAACTGCTGCTGAATATTGAAGACCTCCATGTGCACTTTGTCAGCAAGGAGGAGACGGTCAAAGCGCTCAACGGCGTGGATCTCAAGGTCCGCCGCGGCAGCACCATCGGCATCGTCGGCGAGACCGGTGCGGGCAAAACCACTACGGCACTGGCCGTGCTCAATATGGTGCCGAGACCGCAGGGCAAAATCGTCCGCGGCAAAATTACGCTCGAGGGCATCGACATCCTCAGTCAGAACGAGGCTGAGATGTCGCTCATCCGCGGCAACAAGGTGTCGATGATTTTTCAGGACCCGATGTCGTCGCTGAACCCGGTTTTGAACGTGGGCGATCAGATCGCCGAGAGCCTGGTACTGCACAAGGGCATGGGCAAGCACGAAGCGCTGGCGGAGGCCGGGCGGCTGCTGGAGCAGGTGGGTATCCCCGCTTCGCGGGCGGTGGACTATCCGCACCAGTTCTCCGGCGGCATGAAGCAGCGCGTGCTCATTGCGATGGGTCTTGCCTGTGGGCCGCAGCTGCTCATCGCCGACGAGCCGACCACGGCGCTGGACGTGACCATTCAGGCGCAGGTGCTGGAGCTGATGAAGCAGCTGCGCGAGACGTCCAACACGACGATTTTGATGATCACGCACGATTTCGGCATCGTGGCTGAGATGTGTGACGAGGTGTACGTCATGTACGCTGGGACGATCATCGAAAATGGTCTGCTTGCCGAGATTTTTGACCGCACGCGGCATCCGTATACCGAGGGGCTTTTCAACTCCCTGCCGGATATTGACCACCGCGACCGGGCGCTGCTGCCCATCAAGGGCCGCACCGTCGATCCGACGGATCTGCCTACCGGCTGCCCGTTCTGGCCGCGCTGCAACTACGCGACCGAGCGCTGTAAACAGGAAATGCCGCCGCGCATGAAGATCACGGACACGCACTTTGTAAAGTGCTGGCTGTATGAGCACACGGTGGAAAACCGCCTGCAGCGGCAGGACTATGTGGAGGAACACGAGCATGGCTGAGAATATTCTGGAGATCCGAAACCTCAAAAAATATTTTAAGGTCGGCGCCGGGCAGCTCCACGCGGTCGATGATGTGACATTTTCCATCGCGCGCGGCACAACGCTGGGCGTGGTCGGCGAGTCCGGCTGCGGCAAATCGACGCTCGGGCGGACGATCCTGCGGCTGATCGAGCCGACAGCGGGCGAGATTTTCTTTGACGGCGAGAACATCACGAAGGTCGGCAGGCGCCGGCTGAAGGAGCTGCGGCGGGATATGCAGCTGATTTTTCAGGACCCGTTTTCCTCGCTCAATCCCAAGCTCACCATCTCGCAGACCATCGACGAGGCGCTGGCGCTCACGGGCAAATACCGCGATGCCGATGAGCGCTTTGCCAAGGTGCTGGAGCTGATGGAGACGGTGGGTCTGGACGAGCGGCTGGTGAACGCCTATCCGCACGAGCTGGACGGCGGCCGCCGCCAGCGCGTGGGCATCGCACGGGCGCTGGCGATGAATCCGAAGTTCATCGTCTGCGACGAGCCGGTCTCGGCGCTGGATGTGTCCATTCAGGCGCAGATCCTGAACCTGCTGCGCAGGCTGCAGAAGGAGCGGGGGCTGACGTATATCTTCATCACGCACGATCTGTCCGTGGTCAACTACATCTCCGACGAGATCGCCGTGATGTATCTGGGCAGGATGATCGAAAAGGCAAAGACGGAGGAGCTGTTCAAAAATCCGACGCACCCGTATACCAAGGCGCTGCTGTCGGCGCTGCCGATCCCGAGCCTGCACAACCGCCGTGAGCGCATCCTGATCCGCGGCGAGATCACCTCGCCCATTGACCCCAAGCCCTGCTGCCGGTTTGCCACGCGCTGTGAATCCTGCACAGCGGCGTGCACAGCCGGAGAGCCGAAGCTGACGGACATCGGCGGCGGTCATCTGGTCGCCTGCTATCAATGTACAGAAAAGGAATAAAATAATGAAAGCCATTATAAACGGAAAACTGGTTTTCCCGGAGCGGATCATCGACGGCAGCGTCCTCATCGAGGGCGGGCGCATCGTGGCCGCAGGGCAGGTGGACGTACCGGCGGACGCGGAGATTCTGGACGCGGCGGGGCTTTACGTCGGCCCGGGGCTGATCGACCAGCACTCGCACGGCTATCAGTGGCATGACATCGGTATTTCCGTCAATGACGATCCGGCGGGCGCGGCGCGCGGGCATCTGCTCCACGGCACCACGACCTACATCCCCAGCTCCGACTACGGAGATGCGGCGGCGGTACAGCTGGGCATGATCCGCCGCAGCATCGACGCCATTCAAAACGACCCCGAGACCACCATCCCCGGCATCCATCTGGAGGGGCCGTTCATCAACAAGCGCTATGGCTCCTGCCCCGAGCGGGCGCTGGACTATTCCGACGAGATATGCGAACGCTTCTTTGCGCTGGCCGCACCGTATGCGCTGCACTGCACCTACGCGCCCGATCTGCCGGACGCGCCGCGTCTGGAGGAAAAGCTGCGCAAATACGGCATCCGCCCCGCCATTGGTCACACCGAGGCCGGGCCTGCCGACATTGAGCGCGCTGTGGCGCGCGGCGCGACGATCTTTACCCATCTGTACGACGCCAACGGCAACTATCTCGGCATGGCGGAGGCCGCCAAGCGCACGCAGCATCCGCAGGAGTGCACGGCGGACATCGCCCTGTCCATCCCGGGGATGTACTATGAGCTGATCTGCGACGCGCACGGATTCCATGTGTCGAAGGTCAACGTCAACGCCGCGCTGCGCGCCGCGGGCGAGGATCATATCATCCTCATCACCGACACGTTCGTGGAGCCGTCGGACGGTATGGGCAAAAATCTCGACCCCGAAAGCGACGTGAACTACGATTTCCGCGGTACGCTCTCCGGCAGCCGCCTGACACTCGCCCGCGCAGCGCGGAACTTTATGCGCTTTACAGGCGCGGACGTGCGCGTGGCGTTCAAATGCGCCGCTACGAACTCGGCGAAGGCGCTGGGACTGTATGACCGCGTCGGCTCTATCGAGGCGGGGCGGCTGGCGAACATCCTGCTGGTGGACGAGGCGTTCCATGTGAAAAAGATCCTGCTGCGCGGCAAAGAGCTGCCGCAGATCCGGGATTGACAGAACGCTATGAATACCTATATGATAAAAAGGCGGACAGGCGGCGCGGCCGACTGGGCGCGTGTGCCGCAGGCGCGGCTGGAGTACGCGCTGGTGCAGCCGCCCGCGCCCGTCACGGCGGCGGCGCAGCTTTGCTGGGACGATGCCGGTTTGTACGTCCGCCTGACGGCGCGCGAGCCGCAGATCCTTGCCCGCTTTACGGGTGAGAGTGACCCCGTCTGCCGCGACAGTTGTCTGGAGCTGTTCCTCTGCCCGCTGGCAGACGATCCGCGATATTTTAACATCGAGCTGAACCCCAACGGCGCGTGCTTTTTCGGCTTTGGGCGCGGGCGAGTGGATCTCATCCGCCTGCACCCGTGGGACGTGCGGCGGATGCTCGCCATCGAGCCGTTCCGGGAGCATGACCTCTGGGGCGTGTCGTACTGCGTGCCGCAGAGCGTGATCCGGCTGTTTATGCCGGGCTTTACGCTGCGCGCGGGGCTGCATATGCGCGCAAATTTTTACAAGTGCGGCGACGATCTCTGCCCGCCGCATGAGCTGTGCTGGAGTCCGATCACAAACGGCGTGACGGACTTTCACCAGCCGGCGTTTTTTGGAGATCTGTACCTGCAGTAAAGGAGAAATGCGTACGAAAGCAGCCGCACCGGCAGGATGATCTTCCTATAATGCAGCATGAAAATCAAATCGGGCGGGGAGCACCCCGCCCGATTCTACATTCCGATTGCATTCCGACAGGGATGCCGGTAAAATAAAAGCAGCTTGTAATGTCAGGAGCGAGGATGGGCATGAAACGACCGAAAACTTACAGCATCGGCGCGATGGCGAGACTTTGCGGCATCTCGCCGCGGCAGCTTCGCTATTACGATCAGATCGGGCTCATCAAGCCCAAATACCGCAACCCCGAGACGGGCTACCGATATTACACCGAGGATCAGATCGAGCTGCTGTTTTTCCTCAATGAGTTGCGCAACATCGGCATCTCCAACGAGAGCATCCCCCGCCTGTTCATCAACCGCGACGTCGAGCAGCTCGTGCAGGAGCTGCAGCTCAACCTCGCCATGGTGGAGCAGGAGATCCAGGCATCACTCAACCGCTATCACAGCATCGTCAACGCTCTGGTGATGAACACGCGCACGCTGGCGTATCTTACCGGGCAGGAAGCCATCGACTCCAGCCGCTATCAGCATTTCTGGATCAGCGTCAACTGGGTGCCGGAGAGCCGCGTTTTGTATAACGAATATACGGACGAGGAGCACGCCGGCGTGCTGCAGGACTATATTGGGCACGTTGTGGAGCTGTCGCGGCAGGCGGAGGCGATGGGTCTGAAGCTGGGCGACACAAAGCTCTCCATCCGCGAGCACTGCGACCTGACCGCGCTGAGCGAGGGCGAGCAGGGCGCGGCAAGGACGTATCAGATCGCCCGCGAGATCCTCAATAAGGACGTGGAGGACCAGCCGGGGCACATCAGGCGCTTCGGCGGCTATAACGCGCTGTGCACCGTGAGCACCGGCGACCCTGGCTCCCTGACCGATGCCTATAAGGTCCTGCGCGAATGGGCGGTTGACCACAGCATCGCCCTGTCGGACACGGTGATTGAGGAATATATGGCCGATACCTTCACCTCCACCGACCGCAGCCGCTACGTTACCCGTATCATTATTCCCGTGCGCGATGGATAACGGGCAGTGCAAACCAGCGAAGTGCAGCCGTTTTGCTTATTTACCAAAACCAAAACAGGCAGCTTAGAAAAGACCTTGAAAACGCGTGGTTTCAGTGCCTTTTCTATTTGCGAAGAGGACAAAGGATGCGGAGCAAAGAAACCGGCAGGCGATGCAAGTGTCAAGACACTTGCAAAAAAATGTTTGTTGATGGCAGAGCCCCCCAACCCCGAATAGCTCTGTTCGGAGCTGGCGGCGCATTTGTTGGATGCTTATGGAGCGGGAACAGCTTATCGCTGCTCCTGCTCTTTTTCATGTTCCGGCTCACGCGATTGAGCACCGAGAATTTTTGCGGCATTGGTCTGCACGGTCAAAAGCTCCTGCTATTCCAGTTACAATGCACCGCAAACGCGCCCGGTACGCATTTTTGTCTTGCAATCTTTATTTCCATGATGTACAATATTATCTGTAATATAAATTAAACATGGCAGATATATACGGCAGAGCCGTGACTGATTGAGGCGGATGAGCATGAACGAACCGGCGAAAAATGAAATTCAGCTTTTTGAGAACCAGAGAATCCGCGTGGCGTGGGACGCTGAACGGGAGGAATGGTATTTTTCCATTGTGGATGTAGTTGCAGTCCTGACTGACCAGCCAGACTATGACCATGCCCGAAACTACTGGAAAGTGCTGAAAAACCGGCTTGCAAAAGAGGGCAGTCAGTTGGTTACGTCTTGTAACCAACTGAAAATGCGTTCGCCGAAAGACGGGAAAAACTATGCAACAGACGTTGCCGACACTGAGCAGCTTCTGCGCATTATTCAAAGCCGAGCAGCCGCAGGGCTTTGACGAAAATCAGAAGGTCGCCCGGCGCGGCGGCAATGTCGCGGGTGTGGCAAGAAAAGCGCTGGAAGCCGAAACCGGCAAGCCGGTCGTTACCGCGCAGAACGCGGAGAGCTTCCGCCAGCTTGTCACGGACATAGTAACGGACGCGGCACAGCTGCCGGAGCAGGCAGCAACTACCGAGGAATCCTCGGTAACTGCCGCCAAGTAAAAACGTATCTCAAGGGTGAATGCGAATGATAGAACGCTTTGACATTGCGGGGTATGCCCGCATTTCGGTCGATGAGGAGCTCGACCGCGACAATGTGTCGATTGAAAACCAGAAGTCCATCCTTTCGGACTTTGTAACAACGCACTTTCCAAACAGCACGCTGACGTTTTTTGAGGACCGCGACCGCTCCGGCTACACGTTTGAGCAGCGCGAGGGGTATCAGGAGATGCGCCGGGGGCTGATGGGCCACAAGTACGACATTCTCATCGTCAAGGACTTCTCGCGTTTCTCCCGCCGCAACTCGCGCGGACTGGTGGAACTGGAGGATTTGCGCGACGCGGGCGTGCGCATCATCTCGATTGGCGACAACATCGACTTTCCGAATGACGACGACTGGCTGAAGATCCAGTTCCAGTTCTTAATTAACGAAATGCCGGTCACGGACACGTCGAAAAAGGTGCGCAGCGTCGTGAAGCGGCGGCAGGAGGAAGGGCGCTGGCTCTGCGCCGCGCCGTATGGCTATATTCTGAACAAGCAGCAGATCTTTGAGGTCGTGCCGACCGAGGCCGAGGTCATCCGGAGGATTTTCAAGCTGTATTTGGATGGCTGGGGCTACAAGAAAATTGCCAACTATCTGACGGACAACAACGTGCCCACTCCGCGGATGTCCGAATGTGAGCGCCGCGCCGCCGCGGGAGAACCCGTCCGCCGCAAAGCAAAGGCTGCGTGGGCGATCGTCACGGTGCAGGGAATTTTAGATAACGATTTTTATATCGGCACGCTGCGGCAGGGAAAATTCACGCGCGCGAAGATCAACGGCAGCGACCGAAAGCTGGACGAGAGCGAGCACCGCGTCTTTGAGCACCACCATCAGGAGATCATCGACTACCGCACGTTTGCAACCGTGCGCGCGCTGCGCGAGAGCCGTTCGACGAACAACTATCGCGGAGTCAAGGTCAACGACAACGTGTACTCAGGGCTTCTTGTCTGCGGCGACTGCGGCAGTCCGATGTTCGCGATGAGCCGGAGCGATCTGGCGCCCGCCTACACCTGCGGGACGTATCACAGGCGTGGTCTCAAGGGCTGCACCAGTCACCATATTCGCGTGGAAACGCTCGACGCGCTGGTCAAGGACTATGTGTGGAAAGTCCGTGACAATTCCAGCGCCATGCTCGAACGGCTGAACGCCGATTTGGAGAAAGAGCAGGCGGACATTGCGGAGACGAAGCGCACGGAGGAAAATCTGGAAGCCTTACTGCTTGACAAGCAGGAGGAGCTGAAGGCCACGAAGCGCCAGCGCATCCGCGACATCATAAAGCACCCGGAGCAGGAAGAATTATTGGAGGAAACCTACGACGAGCTGGAAGCGGAGCTGACGCAGCGCATTGCAGGCATCCAGCACCAGATCGAATTTGCCAGCGACAAGCGCAATACCATCATCCGCATCAACCGCGTGGCGAAAACGGCAATGGATGTATTTCACGACATTCTGGAAAAGCCGGCGCTTGACCGCAACGACCTGAATCTGATGATCGAAAAGATCAGGGTCTACGAGGATCACATCGAGGTGCAGCTCAAGGCGGACATCGACAGCCTGCTCAAGACCGGCGCGCTCCCGGAGGACGCCGTAAATTTTAATTCCGGCACGGAAAATAGCGAAAACACACTGGTTCAATCCTCTAAAAACCACGAGGACAAGGTTTTCCGTGTCAGTGTTATCAGCAGCGGCGACCCCCTGGAGATTTATACGGAGAAGGACGGGGAGGTCATTTTTAAGAAATACTCGCCGATGGGCGATCTGACAGACTCCGCCGCGCAAATTTGCGAGTCCATTGGTAAGAACACCGGGCACATCGCCGTGGTGTGCGACCGCGATTCGATCATCGCCGTCGCCGGAGCGCCGCGCCGTGAGCTGGCGGACAAGCGCATCTCGCAGGAGCTCATCCAGCTCATGGAGGCGCGCAAGGTCTACCGCGACCCCGGCAGCGCCGCGCCGCTGCCGATCGTGGATGGGTTCGACCGCTACCGCGTCGCCGTCGCCGCGCCGGTCCTCTCCGAGGGCGACCTGATGGGCTGCGTGGCGCTGCTTTTGGAAGCGGGCGACGCGGTGCTTGGCGAGGCGGAACAAAAATTGGTTCAGACTGTGGCGGGCTTCTTGGGGAAGCAGATGGAGAATTAACTCAAACGAAAACAAGTTTTCGTTTGAACAGGCTTGCACTGCGCTGCGCGCATAATTTTTGTGCAAGCACAAAAATTTCACGCTCCGCTCCGTGAGAAGAATTTTTGCCGACGTACACGCCGCCGGCAAAAATGATTTTAACTTTATTTTGCGCCTGCGGGCGCAAAACTCTGCGAGGCATTTTTCAAAATTGGGCGGCAGGGAGTCCTGCCGCCCAATTTTGCGCGCGGGCGAAAAAACTGTGGCGTTGCTGAAAGAATTATGATATACTTTTATGTTAGGAGAGTAGTATGCGCGCGGTCAGGAGTGTTTACGATGCGATTTGACGGTTTTTACGGCAATGCGGCGTTACAGCAGCGGCTGAGCGCGTCGTTTGCCGCGGGAAAGGTCTCGCATTGCTACCTGATCGCAGGACCGGTCGGTTCGGGCAAGCGGACGCTGGCGACCATTCTGGCGGCGGCGATGCAGTGCACCGGCGGCGGGGATGTGCCGTGCCGCGCGTGTACCGCCTGCCGCAAGGTGTTTTCCGGCACGCACCCGGACGTCATCACGGTGGACGAGCCCGAAAAAAAGACCGTCAGCGTCGATCTGGTGCGCGAGGCGCGCGCCGACGCGTTCATCCGCCCCAATGAAGGAAAGCGCAAAATTTACATCCTCCCCCGCGCGCAGGATCTCGGTCCGGCGGCGCAAAACGCTCTATTAAAGCTGCTGGAAGAGCCGCCGCAGTACGCGGCGTTCCTGCTGCTGGCGACAAATCCGGGCGCGCTGCTGCCCACGATCCGCAGCCGCGCGGTGCAGCTCGGCCTCTCCGCCGTGCCGCGCGAGACGGCAATGCGCGCGCTGCGTGCCAAATTCCCCGACCGGGACGAGGCGACGCTGCGCGCCGCCTATGACGCGTCCGGCGGCTTTCTGGGGCAGGCGGCGGAGCATTTGACGGGCAGCGTCTGGCGCGAGGAGACGGCGCAGTTTGCCGCGTGCTACGCCTCCGGCGACCGGCTGGGGCTTTTGCGGGTGCTGCTGCCGCTGGAAAAGGCGAAGCGCCCGGAGCTGGCGACGATTTTGCTCGAATGGCGCAGGCTGCTCACGCAGGCGCTCGCGGCGTCGTCCGGCGCACCGGCGGCATCGCCCGAGGCGGCGCAGCTCTGCGCCAAGCGCACCGGCGCGCAGCTGCTCGCGGCGGCGGAGTGCGTGCAGCGCGGGATGGAGCTGCTGGATGCGAACGTCAACACCGGCGCGCTCGTGAGCTGGCTGAGCGCGAAGTTACGATAAACCATGCCGTCACACGGACGGCGGACAGGAGATACCATGGACGAAACGAAGATCCCGGCGCAGGCTGCCGAGGACACGCAGCCCACGCCCGAAGCGCCGCAGGCTGTAGAAGAACAGCCCGCATTGGAGGCGCAGACGCCCGAAGCGCAGCCCGAACCGGCGCGCCCGGAGACTGTGACGGTGGCGGACATCCGCTTCCGCAACAACGCGAAAACCTACTTTTTTGACCCCGGCGCGCTCACGCTCGCCGCGGGCGACCACGTCATTATCGACACGTCGCGCGGCGTGGAGTTCGGCATCTGCACGGCGGGTAACCACGAAATTCCGGCGGCGGAGGTCGTCGCGCCGCTGCGCAAGGTGCTGCGGCTGGCAACGGCGCAGGATGAGCGCGTGAACGCGCAGAATGAAGAGCGCGAAAAGCGCGCCTTCACCGTCTGCCAGCAGAAGATCGCCGACCGGGGGCTGGATATGCAGCTCGTCTCCGCCGAGTGCGCGTTTGACGGCAGCAAAATTCTGTTTTTCTTCACCGCCGACGCGCGCGTGGACTTCCGGGAGCTGGTCAAGGACCTTGCCACGGCGTTCCGCACGCGCATCGAGCTGCGCCAGATCGGCGTGCGCGACAAGGCGAAGATGGTCGGCGGGCTCGGCGTCTGCGGCAGACCGTTCTGCTGCCGCGAATTTCTGCCGGACTTTGAGCCGGTGTCCATCAAGATGGCAAAAACGCAGAGCCTCAGTCTGAACCCCACCAAAATCTCCGGCGCGTGCGGGCGGCTGATGTGCTGCCTGAAATACGAGCAGGAGGCGTATGAGGACCTTCTCAAGAATGCCCCCAAGAACGAATCGTTCGTCGATACGCCCGACGGGCGCGGCACGGTGACGGAGGTCAGCCTGCTGCGCCAGTGCGTCAAGGTCCGCATGGAGGACCACCCGGAGACGGTCGGCTGCTATCACAACTGCGATATTTGCGTGCTTAGGAGCGGCAAGGCGCGCAAAAATGACCCGCCCATTCCCAAGGATCTCGCGCCCATCTCGTCCAAACCCCGCAAGGTGCAGAAGCCCGCGGAGGACGACGATCCGATGCCGGAGCTCATCTATTCCTCCGGCGAAAAAGAGCCGCTGCTGGAGTCCACACCCCTGCACGTCACCATGCAGCCGGATCAGCCGGACGAGGCGGCAAAGCAGCGCCGCCGGCGGCGGAGCGGCCGCGGCCGCGGACGCGGCGGTGACGGCGCACGCCCGGCAGGCGACAAGCCCGCCGCAAAGCCCGCGCCCGAAAAGCCCGCAGCGGAAAAACCGGCAGGCGGCAAGCCGTCCGGCGATAAGCCGGCGGGCGGCAATCCGAACAATCGCCGCAGAAGAAGCCGCGGACGCCGCGGCGGCGGCGCGAACGCCGCGCCGAAGGCAGAATAAGCGATCCCAATTCTTTGCAGGGAGGTCTTTTCTATGAAGTTTTCCACAAAAGTACAAAAATGCTCCCTCTCCCCCATGCGCAAGTTCCACCCCTACGCCGTGGCAGCCAAGCAGGCGGGGAAGAAAATTTACCACCTGAACATCGGGCAGCCCGACATCGAAACGCCGCAGGCGCTGTTTGACGCGGTGCGGAGCTTTGACCAGAAGGTGCTCGAATACGCGCCGTCGCCCGGCATCCCGGCGCTCATCGGCGCGATCCGCGAGTATTACGCGCGCATCGGCGTGGCGCTGGATGACAGCGACATTCTCATCACCACCGGCGGCAGCGAGGCGCTGCAGATCGCCGCGAACTGCATTCTGGACGATGGCGACGAGATCATCGTCCCTGAGCCGTTCTACCCCAACTACAACACGTTCATCGCCAGCACCGGCGCGTCCATCTGCCCCATCCCGACAAGCCCGCACGAGGGCTATTTCTACGCCGCGCGCGAGCGCGTGGAGGCGTGCATCACGCCGCGCACCCGCGCCATTCTGGTCACGAACCCCGGCAACCCCACCGGCGTGGTGCTCACGCGGGAGCAGATGGAGATGCTGCTGGACGTTGCCATCGAGCACGGGCTGTTCCTCATCTGCGACGAGGTGTACCGCGAGTTCGTCTATTCCGGCGAGCCGCTCGCGTCGTTTATGCAGCTCGGGCGGGGGTATGAAAATCTCATCCTCATCGACTCGGTGTCCAAGCGCTTTTCCGCCTGCGGCGCGCGCATCGGCTGCCTCATCAGCAAAAACGCGGAGTTTATCGCGCAGGCGCTCAAGTACTGTCAGGCGCGGCTTTCGGTGGCGACGCTCGATCAGGTCGCGGCGGCGGCGCTGTACACGGTCGAGCCCGGCTATTTTGACGCCGTGCGCGAAGAATACAAGCGGCGGCGCGACACTGTTGTTGCGGCGCTTCAGAAGATCCCCGGCGTTGTGTGCGAGTGCCCGCACGGTGCGTTCTACCTGATGGCAAAGCTGCCCGTGGACGACGCCGACCGCTTCCAGCAGTGGCTGCTGGAGGAGTTTGACGACGAGGGCGAAACGGTCATGTTCGCCCCCGGCGCGAGCTTTTACCAGACGCCCGGCAGGGGCGTGGACGAGATCCGCATCGCGTATGTCCTCAACTGCCGCGACAGCGCCCGCGCCATCGACCTGCTGGCAAAGGGCATCGAGCGCTACAACGCGCGATAACAGGAGGAAACGAGCGTGCTGTATGTATTTTTGACGCTGTTTGCCGCGGCGATCGTCGCGGTGGATCAGTGGACCAAGGCGCTGGCAGCCGCGCAGCTGACGGACGTCGTAGACGTGCTCATCCCCGGCTGGCTGGAGCTGCGCTATGTCACGAATGACGGCATGGCGCTGTCGATGCTCTCGGGCGCGCGGTGGCTGTTTGTGGTGGTGGGCGTGCTGTTCGTGGCGCTCGTCGTGTGGGCGGTTGCGAAAAAGCACATCACGAAAAAGCCGGAGCTGTGGTGCATCGCCGCGATCACCGGCGGCGCGATCGGCAATCTCATCGACCGCGTTGCCACCGGCAAGGTCATCGACATGATCTGCGTGCCGTGGTTTTCCACGTTTAACGTCGCGGATATTTTCATCACTGTCCCGGCGGTTCTTCTGATCCTGTACATTCTGATCTTTGACCGCGAGCTTTTGTCCGACAAGCCGAAAAAGGACGCCAGCCATGACGATCCTGCCTGACCGCGCGGACGAGCGCGTGGACGCGTGCATCGCGCGCCTTGCGCCCGGCATCTCCCGCAGCGCCGCGCAGCGGCTGTGCGAGGACGGGCAGGTAGCGCTCAACGGCGCGGCGGCAAAGAAAAACGCCCGCGTCGCCCCCGGCGACGTGCTGGAGCTGACGCTTCCCGAGCCGCAGCCCACCCAGGCACAGGCGGAGGATATTCCGCTGGACGTTGCGTATGAGGACGCGGACGTGATCGTCATCGACAAGCCCAAGGGTCTGGTCGTACATCCCGCCGCGGGGCACTGGGAGGGGACGCTCGTAAACGCCCTCCTGCACCATTGCAAGGACTCGCTCTCCGGCGTGGGCGGCGCGCTGCGCCCCGGCATCGTCCACCGCATCGATAAGGACACGTCCGGGCTGCTCATTGTGGCGAAAAACGACTTTGCGCATCAAAAGCTCGCCGCGCAGCTTCAGGATCACACGCTTGCGCGTACCTATGTGTGCATCGTCTGCGGCAAGCTCCGCGAGGATGCCGGAACGGTGAATGCGCCCATCGCGCGCGATAAAAACGACCGCAAAAAAATGGCGGTCCGTCCAGACGGCAAGCCCGCCGTGACGCACTGGCAGGTGCTCGCGCGCTATCCGGGCTACACCTATGTGCAGTGTAGGTTAGAGACCGGGCGCACGCACCAGATCCGCGTGCACATGGCGTCGCTCGGGCATCCGATCCTGGGCGACACCGTCTACGGGCACAAAAAGCCGGAGCTGGGGCAAAATACCCAGTGTCTCCACGCAAAGGAGCTGACGTTCCGCCATCCCAGAACGGATGAGCCGGTCACCGTGACGTGCCCCTTGCCGGAGGAGTTCGAGCGTGTGCTGCAAGTGCTGGAACATAAAAAGTAAGAAGAACCCCCGCCGGGCAAAGCCCGGCGGGGACTCATTCTATTTAGTGCCGCATGGAAAGCGTGAGGGTATCGAGCATTTCGTGGAGTGCTGCGTAGAACTCTGCGCCGGTTCTTGGATGCTTATCCGCCTGTGTGAACCATTCACAGGGTTCTAATTCGATCTTGGCAAAGCGCTCGACGAAGGCGGGGGCGCGCCCTAAGGCGATGGCGTAGGGGAGTGTTTTATAGAAATACTGCGGGTCGTTCTGGAGCTGGAGCTGCACGCGGTGGTCGCTCATGCGCGTGAGGAAGCGGCGGAAGCCGATCGTCTGCGAGATGAGCATCGTGCCAAGGTCGCTCCGTCGCCCGCCGTGGACGGTCTGCCAGCCGGTGAACACCGCAAGCAGCAGCGCCACGACCATCGGCAGCGTCGCGCCGCTCAGGCGTCCGACGAGGAGCAGCAGCACACCCGCGAGGATGCCCGCGCCGAGTTCGATTTTCCTGCCCAGATACGCGGCGGAGAAGGTCCGATGCACCAGCCGCGCCAGCACGCCGCCGAGCGGCAGCGACAGCACGAGCGCCAGCCAGCGCCAGCCGCCGTCGGGCAGGAGCAGGCTCACAGACGCGAGCGACGCGAGCGCGCAGGTGAGGCACGAGAGCGCGATGAGAATAACGGGATTGCCGCTGTCGCGCCGGTACAGCCGCCGCTGCCAGAAGCGCGGGACAACGCCCTTCGCCGCCGCCGCGGCGCGCTTATAGCGCGAGCTTGCGCTGTCGCACACGTCGCTCTCGCCGAATAGCATATTCATGAGCTTGACCTCATACCGCCGCCGCTCGTTGCCCATGTCCACGCGGCGATGCAGCAGGACGTGCCCCTCTGCGCTGACGGAAATGGTCAGATAGCCGAGGCTTGCCCAGTGGAGGACCATCGCGTTAAAGTCCGCGCCGCGCCCGCAGAGCAGGTACGGCAGGTCGCCGGGCTGCGCCGAATCGGGCGGCAGCGTGCGCATCGCGTGCGACAGGCGCGGCGAGCGCAGCTTCAGCAGCCAGTACAGCAGCCCCAGCGCGGCGCACACAAAGATCAGCACCGTCGTTGCGCTGCCCGCAGACCACGCGGCGTGCTTGCCGGAGAAGAAGCCGTCGGGCGCTTCGAGCGTCATGGTGAGTGCTTCGTGATCCTTGAGCGACACCGTCGTGCTGCCGCTGAGGACGTTTTCCTGCACGGAGGTGGTCATGTAGTCCTCGATCACGTCGCCCTGATAGCCGCTGGCAAAGCCGGGCGTCGCCGGGAAGGCTTCGGGCAGGGTGACGGTAAAGGCGTAATTTTCGATCGGGAAATCCCACTTGGCGCACAGCAGCGGCAGCGTGAGCGTCTGCACGCCGTCCTGCGCGCTGACGAGCCCCGGCAGTGTATAGCGTAGGGTGAAGGTGCGGCTGCCGGAGATGCCGGCGTCGGACTTGAGCGTGAGGATGGTGATGCCGTCCTCGGTCGTTTTGCTGGCTTTGTAGCCGACGACTGACGCGCTGCGCGCATTTGCGCCCAGCGGGAATTGCAGCTCGTTCACCGGCGTGTCGAGCTGGATGCTGATGGTCTGGGTAAACTCCGCGTCGCCCGAGCCGGTGACGACGCAGTCGGTCTTGAGACTGGTGATCGCCGGCTCTGCGGCAAATGCCGCCGTGCACAGCAGCAGGCAGCAGAGGAGGCATATCAGCAGGCGTTTCATAAAAATTCTCCCGCCTTTCCGGGTCGGTTTTGTGCCATTACAGTACCACATTTTCGCGCAAATTACAACCAAAAGACGCGGAAAAAAGCACACTGTTTTCACCAAAGCAGCGAAAACAGTGTGCCGGTCTTTTTGCGTAAATTGCAGCTCGCGCGATTAGAAGAAGCTAATCAAGCCCATCACAAAGATGACCAGAATGATCGCGGGGATGACCCAGGTGATGTAGCCGCGCATCCAGGACTTGATCTTGAGACCGCGCCCCTCGTTTGCCTCGCGCATGAAATTATCCCAGCCGAAGCCGTTTTTGCGCGTGCAGAAGAGCACGAAGATCATCGAGCCGAGCGGCAGCAGGCAGTTGGAGACGAGGAAGTCTTCGAGGTCCAGCACCTGCAAATTCTCCATGCCGAACGGGTGGAAGCCGGACCAGAGGTTATAGCCCAGCGCGCACGGGACGGACAGGATCAGGATGCCGATGCCGCAGATCAGGCACGCTTTGCCGCGAGACCAGCCGGTCATTTCGCGCACGCAGGCGAGGATGTTTTCAAACACCGCCAGGACCGTACTCAGCGCGGCGAACACCATGAACAGGAAGAACAGAGAGCCCCACCAGCGCCCGCCCGCCATGTTGGCGAACACGCTGGTCATCGCCTCAAAGAGCAGGCTCGGACCGGCGGTGACCTCCACGTCGTAGGTGAAGCACGCCGGGAAGATGATGAAGCCCGCCATGACCGCCACGAACGTGTCAAGGATGACGACATTCACGCTCTCACCGAGCAGGCTGCGCTCCTTGCCGATGTAGCTGCCGAAGATCGCCATCGCACCCACGCCGAGGCTGAGCGTAAAGAACGCCTGATTCATCGCGCCGACCACGACGCTGCCGGTGATCTTGGAGAAGTCTGGCACAAGGTAGAACTGCAATGCCTCGCCCGCGCCGGAGAGCATACCGCTGTGCACCGCGAGGATGAGCATCAAGCCCAGCAGCGCGACCATCATGTATTTTGTCACGCGCTCCAGACCCTTTTGCAGCCCGAACGAAAGCACCGCAAAGCCCAGCACGACCGTGATCGCCATATAGCCGACCATGGTGGTGGGGTTCGACATCATGCCGCCGAACGCGGCGCTGACCTGCCCGGCGTCCAGCCCGACGAAATTGCCCGCGAGGCTGTGCACGAAGTAGTAGAGGATCCAGCCGGTGACGGACGTGTAGAACATCATCAGCAGCACGCAGCCGATGAGCGCGGCGTAGCCGTGGATGTGCCATTTTGTGCCCTTAGGCTCAAGCTTCTGATACATCCGAACGGGGCTTACCTGCGCAGCGCGCCCGACGGAAAATTCGATGGTCATGACCGGCAGACCCAGAATGATGAGGAAGATCAGATACAGCAGCACAAACGCGCCGCCGCCGTATTGCCCCGCCATCCACGGAAACTTCCACACGTTGCCCACGCCGATGGCGCAGCCGGCAGAAAGCAGGATGAAGCCGAGGCGGCTGCCCAGACGTTCTCGTTCCATATAGTTACTCCTTTTCTCTTTCCCACAGGTTACTGTTTATTTTACTATTAGAACACATTTTCGCTGTTTTTGCAACCTGTAATTGCCAAACGTGCAGAATTTGCGCAAGAAAAACAGGGATAGACAAAATCTGACACAAGTGGTAAAATAAAAAAGCCCCCGAATGGGGGCAAGGGCGCTGTTACATAGGCGGTCAGTCACTTCCCTGTAAAGGGGGTGATGCTGATGGGACGCAGAACGCGGGTGCAAGCCCTGCGTGCTCTGCTGCGATTGGCGATGATAGTCCTTATCATACTGCTTTTCTCCCAGAAAGTTTATTGACCGCCCGGAGGCACCCGAGCGGTCAATAACGGTTATGCTGTTTTGATTCGATCGGACTGACTGCCGGTAGCAGCGCCCTTTTTCTATACTTATTATACCACCCCGCCGCGGATTGTCAAGCGGCGGGGTGGATTTTTGCGTTTATCAGACGTACTGCTGCGTGACCACGTCCACCACACCGCGGGTGGTGATGCGCAGCGTCGGGATGACGGGCAGCGCCATGAAGCTGAGCGTCATGAACGGGTCGATGCCGCGGCTCACGCCGAGCTTGAACGCCGCGTCCTTCGCCGCCTCCAGCTCCGTGTTCACCGCCGTGAGCGGACGGTCGCTCATGATGCCGGCGATCTCCAGCACGACGGCTGCCTTGACCTCACCGTTTTCCACCACGACGATGCCGCCGTGATGCTCCACGATGTAATTGGCGGCGGCCGCCATGTCCTTGGAGTTCGTGCCGACGACGATGATGTTGTGCGAGTCGTGCGAGATGCTCGTCGCCACCGCGCCGGACTTCAGCCCATAGCCCTGGATGTAGCCGATGCCGATGTGCCCGGTCTGCTTATGGCGCTCGATGACGGCGATCTTGAGGATGTCCTTTTCCAGATCGACGTGCTCGGCGTAGCCGTTGTCGGTGGTGATGATCTCGCCGGGGACCATGCCGATCACGCCGCGCTGGCGCTGGTCGCGGAAATCGTCCTCGCTGAGGTGGGCGACGTGGAAGGTGTCGTGCGCGCGCTCGTCCAGATACGGCTCGACCGCGGGCGCGTCAAAGTCGCGGAGCTGACCGTGGTCGCTGTACAGCTCGCCCTTTTTGAACACATACTCGACGTTAAAGTCCTGAAAGTTGTCGATCACGGCAAAGTCCGCCAGATACCCCGGCGCGATCGCGCCGCGGTTATTGAGCAGGAAATAGCGCGCCGCGTGATGCGACGAGGCTTTGATGGCGATGATCGGATCGACGCCGTACTTATTGATGGCTTCCTTCACGATGTAGTCGATGTGCCCAAGCTCCAGCAGGTCGCTGGGGTGCTTGTCATCGGTGCAGAACATACAGCGGTCGGCGTACTGCGGCGTGAGCAGCGGGGCAAGCGCTTCGAGATTGCGCGCCGCCGTGCCTTCGCGGATCATGATGAACTGCCCGCGCTGGAGCTTGGCGATGGCTTCCTCCGGCGTGGCGCACTCGTGGTCGGAGTATACGCCGGCGGCGATGTAGGTGTCCAGCTCCTTGCCGGACAGCCCAGGCGCGTGCCCGTCGATCTTCTTGTGGTGCGCCTGCGAGGCGACGATCTTCGCCACGACCTCGGCGTCATTATGCGTCACGCCGTAGGCGTTCATCATCTCCGCCAGACCCTGCACGCGCGGGTAGTCGTAGAAGGAGTCGATGGCGCGGTAATCGAGATTCGCGCCGGACTCGTCCAGCGGCGTCGCCGGGACGCACGACGGCAGCATGAACCGCACGTCGATCGGCAGCCCCTCGGTCGCCTGGAACATATAGTCGATGCCGTCCGTGCCCATGACGTTGGTGATCTCATGGGGGTCGGTGATGACGGTGGTCGTACCGTGCGGCAGCGTCGCGCGGACAAACTCGCGCGGCGAGACGAGGCTCGACTCCAGATGGATGTGCGCGTCGATAAAGCCCGGGCAGACGATCTTGCCCGTCATATCCATCTCGCGCTCGCCCTCATACTGCCCAAGACCCACGATCAGCCCGTTGGCAACGGCGATGTCGCACGTGCACAGCTCGTTGGAAAATACATTCACATAGGTGGCGTTTTTCAGCACCAGGTCCGCCTTTTCACGCCCGGACGCCGCCTCGATCACACGCTTTTTGCGCAGCAGCTTGCGCTGAATCTTTGCCGCGTAGCTTTCCTTAGGATATGCCATAAGAATCATCCTTTCTGCGTTCAGTTTTACTACTGCTTTATATTAGCAAGAATTATAACACCAGCCGACGCGCTTGTCTATATCCAAAATGACCGAACTTCGCGCGGCATTTTTTGCAATCTGTACAGACGCCGTTCGGTATGGTAGAATAGGGACGAAAGAAGGGAACGCCATGAAGCTGCTTATGCACATCTGCTGCGCGCCGTGCGCGAATATGCCCATCGACGCGCTGCGCGCCGCCGGCATCGACCTGACCGGCTACTGGTACAATCCGAATATCCATCCGTTCACCGAATACCGCGCGCGGCGAAACTGCCTGCAGGAATACGCCAGGACGATCGACCTGCCGCTCGTGATGCAGGACGAGTACGCCCTGCGTCCGTTCATCCGCGCCGTGGCGGAGGATATTGACGGCCGCTGCGTCAAATGCTACGAGCTGCGCCTGTACGCCGCCGCGCAGGCAGCAAAGGACGGCGGCTTTGACGCGTTCACATCGTCGCTGTTCATCAGCCCCTACCAAAACCACGAGCTACTGCGCGACGTCGCCTACCGCGCCGCCGAAGAGACCGGCACAACGTTCTACTACGAGGACTTCCGCCCCATGTTCCGCGACGGACAGGCAAGAGCGAGGGAGTTGGGGTTTTATATTCAGAAATATTGCGGGTGCGTGTTTTCTGAACAGGAACGATACCAGAAAGCGAACAAGATCATTCGGTGAGGAATGCACGGGGCGTTTTGCGTTTTTACGCGGCGCGGTGCAACAGAGGGAGGCTCAGCTCCCCTTTCTTTCGCGTAGCGAAAGAACACTAAAGTGACCCGAATCCGTAACGCGCCAAAGGCGCGAACGGCTTCCGGCAGCGCCGCTGGTGGTGTAAAGAAAGACAGCCAAGGGAAAAGAACCAAATTGTGTCCCAGCGGAGCGGACACAATTTGGAGAGGACGAGCAGCGCAATGAGCGAGACCTGCCGCTTGCGGCGGGGCGAGGGACATGGAGCTTGTGAGGACGAGATCTCCCCTTGGCGAACCTCTGACCGACCAAGAAGGGGTTGCGACCCCTTCTTGGAATTTCCCGGGGCGCGAGACGGGGTGAGGTGCGCCCCATCCAAAGCCTTCCCCTTGAGGGGCAGATTCCCCCTATCAGGGGGAAATGTCCCGCAGGGACAAAGGGGGTAGGGACAGGTGGCTCGCGCAGCGAGACGGATGAGGAGAAGGGGTGTACGTTTTGAGCTGTTGCTACGTTTGTACCAAACCACCAAATCAGCGTAGGGGCGGGGTTCTACCCCGCCCGCGCGGCACGACATTGCAAATTTGAATGCACCCGTGCGAATACGCACGCACCCGTAGGGGCGGACGACCCTGTCCGCCCGGCGGCATGCACCTGCAAACACGGATGCACCGATGCAAACCCGCACAACGTTTGTAGGGGTCGATGCCCATCTTCGGCGCTAAGAGCCGCGCTGCGCGCGGTTGCGCCTCGAAACTAGCCTGCGGGCGTCGCATCGACCCATGCGGAACAAGCCCCCATTTAGATGAAATGTTGCGGCAAAAATGGTCATGCCCCACGGGCGGACAGAGGCGTCCGCCCCTACAGGGCATTTTGCGTTGTCGCCGATAGTATGTGCGGATTTGTGATTGCGCATTGCCGGGTCGATGTGGGCATCGACCCCTACGGGGATTGTGCGTGGTCGCCGTTTGGTTGTGCGATTTTGTGATTGCGTCCTGCGCGGGCGGGGTAGAACCCCGCCCCTACGGCTCGACTGGCGGCTTTGGCAAAACATAAAAATCCCCCGGCTTTCTTTTGAAAGCCGGGGGTGTCCGTTACTGCTTCGCGCTCTCCACGATGCCGGTGGCGAGACCCACCAGACCTTGCAGCTCGGAGGGGATGATGATCTTGGTCGCCTGACCGTCGGCGATCTTCTGCATCGCCTCGAGCGCCTTGAGGCGCAGGACCTGATCGTTCGGGGCTTTTTCGTTGAGCATTTCCAGCGAATCCGCCAGCGCCTGCTGCACGGCGCGGATCGCCTGCGCCTCGCCGTCCGCCTTCAGGATGGCGGATTCCTTTTCCGCCTCGGCGCGGAGGATCGCCGCCTGCTTTTCGGCGTCCGCCTTCAGGATCGCCGCCTCCTTTTCGCCCTCGGCAACGAGGATCTGGCTGTGCTTTGCGCCCTCCGCCTGCAGGATCGCCTGCCGGCGGTCGCGCTCCGCCTTCATCTGCTTTTCCATGGAGTTCTGGATGTCCTGCGGCGGCAGGATATTTTTGAGCTCCACGCGGTTGACCTTGATGCCCCACGGGTCGGTCGCTTCGTCCAAAATCGCGCGCATCCGCGTGTTGATAACGTCGCGCGAGGTGAGCGTCTGGTCCAGCTCCAGATCACCGATGATGTTGCGGAGCGTGGTCGCCGTGAGGGTCTCCATCGCCATCATCGGATGCTCCACGCCGTAGGCATACAGCTTGGGGTCGGTGATCTGGAAATACACGACGGTGTCGATCTGCATGGTGACGTTGTCCTTGGTGATGACGGGCTGGGGCGGGTAATCGAGCACCTGCTCCTTGAGGCTCACCTTTTTGGCAACGCGCTCGATGAACGGGGCCTTGAAGTGGATGCCCACCTGCCAGACCTTGCTGAACGCGCCGAGGCGCTCGACAACGTAGGCGCGCGACTGCTGCACCACGACGATATTGCGGACGATGATGAGCAAAACGATGAGAACGAGGACAAGGGGGATGATCCATTCCATGGGGCTTTCTCCTTTCAGGTCACAGCTTGGCTTTTTCTTCTGCGGGCGCGACGAAGAGCTTTGCACCCTCAATGCGCTCGATGGTCACGAGCGCGCCGACGGGGATGACGGCGTCCGACGGGGCTTTGGCGGTCCATTCCACGCCATTCACCCTGACCGCGCCGGTCTCATGCAGGTTGTCCACCGCTTCGGTGACGAGCACCTGCCGCCCGAGCAGGCGGTCGGCATTCGTGCGCTCGCGGCGCTTTTGGGTGGTCTTTTTCGCAAGCGGCAGAAAAACCGCCAGCAGCACGCCGGACGTGAGCACGAACACGGCAAGCTGCGCCGGTACGCCCCAGCCCAGAAACGACGCGCCGAGCGCCAGCAGCGCCCCGCCCACGAACCAGACCGACACCAGACTGACCGTTGCCGCCTCTGCGACGGCAAACACGACCGCCGCAATGATCCAGACGATCGCCATTGCAGGCATCCGCGATCCCTCCTTTTTCAGGCGATAGTTTACGCTTTCAGTATAGCACGATGCCTGACGGTCTGTCATCTTATTTTTTCTTTATATTTGCAGTCTTCAAAAATTTACATTTTGTTTGCCGATTCGTCGTTCATTTGATATAGTATACTGGAAATACTGTGCCGCCGCGCGGCGGCATGATGGGAGATACTGACGATGGAAAAAATGACGTTCTGCGTGCCGTGCCTGTTTGGGCTGGAGGGGCTGGTGGGCGATGAACTGCGCCGGCTGGAGCTGGAGGATGTGCGCGTGGAGGACCGGCGCGTGTTCTTCACGGGCGACTTTGCCGCGATGGCGCGGGCAAACCTCTGCTGCCGCATGGGCGAGCGGGTGATGATTTTGCTTGCCAAGGGGCAGGTGCGCAGCTTTGAGGAGCTGTTCCAGCTTGTCAAAAACGCGCCGCTGGAGCGCTTTATCCCCAAGGACGGGGCGTTCCCCGTCAAGGGCTACAGCCTGTCGAGCCAGCTCCACTCCGTGCCGGACTGTCAGGCGATCGCCAAAAAAGCGGCGGTGACGCGGCTGGGCGAGAAATACGGGCTGGGGTGGCTGCCGGAGACGGGCGCGGCGTATCCGCTCCGCTTTTCGATCCTGAAGGACGAGTGCGAGCTGTTTCTGGACACGACGGGCGCGAGCCTGCACAAGCGCGGCTACCGCGAGACGGCGAATCTCGCGCCGCTGCATGAGACGATGGCAGCGGCGATGGTGAACCTCGCGCGCTATCGCGGGCGCGATTTCTTCTGGGACCCGTTCTGCGGCTCCGGCACGATCTGCATCGAGGCAGCGATGATCGCGCTCAACCGCGCGCCGGGGCTGCGGCGCAGCTTTGCGGCTGAAAAATGGGCGTGCGTGCCGCAGGAGGTCTGGCGCGCGGAGCGCACCGCGGCGATGGACCGCGAATACCGCGGCGACTACCGCATCCTCGGCACGGACATCGACCCCGAAGCACTGGCAATTGCACGCGACAACGCGCGCAAGGCGGGCGTGGAAAAGCTCATCGAGTTCCGCGAAGCCGACGCGACCAAAATGAGCCTGCCGTGCGACCGCGGCGTGATCGTCTGCAACCCGCCCTACGGCGAGCGGATGCTTGAGCAGCGCAGCGCGCAGCAGCTCTACCGCGCACTGGGGCGGCATCTGAAATTCTCCGACGGCTGGAAAAAGTACATCATCTCCTCCGAGCCGGAATTTGAGCACTATTACGGCAGGCAGGCGGTCAAAAAGCGCAAACTTTACAATGGACGTTTACAGTGCAACGTCTATATGTACTACTGAGGGGGCAGCGCCATGAAGCATCTGTTCATCATCAATCCCGCCGCGGGAAAATACGACCATACGAAGGAATACGCCCAGACCGTCGAGCGCGTGCTGCGCAAATATGATCTGGAATACGAGCTCGCGCTGTCCACCGAGCCGGGCGACTGCGAGGTCATCGCGCGGCGCGCCGCCGAGACGGGCGAAGAGCTGCGCATCTACGCCTGCGGCGGCGACGGCACGCTCAACGAGGTCGTGTGCGGCGCGGCGGGGTTTGAAAACGTCGCCGTCACGCATTTTCCGGGCGGGTCGGGCAACGATTTTATCAAAATTTTCTCCGAGACCGAGCCGTTCCATCATCTCGAGCGTTTACTCGACTGCGAGGAAACGCGCGTCGATCTCATCCGCTGCAACGGGCGCTACTCGGTGAACATCCTCTCGATGGGGCTGGACGCGCGCGTGGGCACGGAAATTGCGAAGTATAAACGTCTGCCGCTGGTATCCGGGTCGGGCGCGTATGCGATGTCGCTGGTGGTGAACCTGATGAAGGGCCTCAGCCAGCCGATGACCGTGGTGCTGGACGGCGAGACCGTCGCGCGCGGGCAGCAGACGCTCGTGTGTGTGTGCAACGGGCGCTGGTACGGCGGCGGCTACAACCCCGTGCCGACGGCAGAGCCGGACGACGGGCTGCTGGATGTGCTGGTGGTGGACAAGCTGAGCCTGGCAAACGTGTCGAGCCTGCTTAAAAAGTATCAGCAGGGGCGCTGGCAGGAGTGCGGCGACAAGATCCACCACTTCCGCTGCCGCTCCGCCGAAATTCTCTGCGAAAAGGAATCGGTCGTGAACGTGGACGGCGAGGCGCTGTACACCAAACGCGCCGAGATCGAGGTCGTGCCGAAGGCGCTGCGCTTCTTCTACCCGAAGGGGCTGACCTACAGCGCGGAAAAATTCACAGTTGCGACATAAAATTCCCCAAAAACCCTCTTGACATTTTGAGCAAAGCGGGTATTATATATCATGTTAGCACTCATACTAAGCGAGTGCTAAAACCATGGTAAATTCGCGGCATCCGCCGCACGCACAATAACGAGGAGGTAACTGTTATGAAACTGAAGCCGCTGGCAGATAACGTGCTGCTGAAGAGCTTTGAGGCTGAAGAAAAGACCGCGTCCGGGATCATCCTGTCCACGGCGACGAAGGAAAAATCCGTGGTCTCCGAGGTCATCGCCGCAGGCCCGGGCACGAAGGACGTGCCCATGACCGTGAAGAAGGGCGACAAGGTCGTGACCGGCAAGTTCTCCGGGCAGGAGCTCAAGCTCGACGGCGAGGATTACACCATCTGCAAGCTCGCCGACATCCTGGCAATCGTGGAATAAAGGAGATTTTGAATCATGGCTAAACAGATCATTTATGGCGAAGAAGCGCGCAAGGCGCTGCAGTCCGGCATTGACCAGCTCGCCAATACCGTAAAGGTTACCCTCGGCCCGAAGGGTCGCAACGTTGTTCTCGGCAAAAAGTTCGGCGCACCGCTCATCACGAATGACGGCGTGACCATCGCCAAGGACGTAGAGCTGGAGGATGCGTTCGAGAACATGGGCGCGCAGCTCGTCCGCGAGGTCGCTACCAAGACGAATGACGCCGCCGGCGACGGCACGACCACCGCGACCGTTCTGGCGCAGGCGATCATCCGCGAAGGGCTGAAAAACGTCTCCGCCGGCGCGAACCCCATGGTCATGCGCAAGGGTATGGAAAAGGCAGTCGCCACCGCCGTGGAGGCGATCAAGGCAAACTCCGAGAGCGTCAAGGGCAGCGAGGACATCGCGCGTGTCGGCGCTGTCTCCTCCGGCGACGAAGCCGTCGGCAAGCTGATCGCCGAGGCGATGGAGAAGGTCACCTCCTCCGGCGTCATCACCATCGAGGAGTCCAAGACCGCCGAGACCGGTCTGGAGGTCGTAGAGGGTATGCAGTTCGACCGCGGCTATATCTCTCCCTACATGGTCACCGATACCGACAAGATGGAAGCCATCGTCGATGATCCGTATATCCTCATCACCGACCGCAAGGTTTCCTCGATTCAGGAAATTCTGCCGATCCTGGAGCAGATCGTCAAGGGCGGTCAGAAGCTCGTCATCATCGCCGAGGACGTCGAGGGCGACGCGCTGTCCACGCTGCTGGTCAACCGTCTGCGCGGCAGCTTCAACTGCGTCTGCGTCAAGGCGCCCGGCTTTGGCGACCGCCGCAAGGAAATGCTCAAGGATATTGCCGTTCTCACCGGCGGCACATATATTTCCAGCGAGCTGAACATGAACCTGCCCGACGTGCAGATGGCTGATCTCGGCCGTGCGCGTCAGATCAAGGTCTCCAAGGACAACACCGTGATCGTGGACGGCTGCGGCGACTCGAACGCCATCAAGGCGCGCGTTGCCGAGATCCGCAACACGCTGGCGGTCACCACGTCCGATTACGACAAAGAGAAGTTACAGGAGCGTCTGGCGAAGCTCGCCGGCGGCGTCGCCGTCATCAAGGTCGGCGCGCAGACCGAGGTCGCCATGAAGGAGCAGAAGCTCCGCGTGGAGGACGCCCTGAACGCCACCCGCGCTGCCGTGGAGGAGGGCATCGTTGCCGGCGGCGGCACAGCGTATGTCAACGCCATCCCGGCGGTCGAAAAGCTGACGGCAAAGCTGTCCGGCGATGAAAAGACCGGCGCGCAGATCATTGCCAAGGCGCTGCAGGCGCCGATCCGCCAGATCGCGGAGAACGCGGGCGTGGACGGCTCGATCGTCTTTGACAAGATCCGCTCCAGCCGCAAGGTCGGCTACGGCTACAACGCCTACACCGAGACCTACTGCGACATGGTCCCGTCCGGCATCGTCGATCCGACCAAGGTCACGCGCTCGGCACTGGAGAACGCGGTGTCCATCTCCGCGTGCGTGCTGACGACCGAGTCCCTCGTCGCCGACAAGCCCGATCCCCAGGCGGACGCTGCCATGGCAGCCGCAGCCCAGGGTGGCGGCATGGGCGGCATGTACTAAGCCGTTTCAAAAATTAAACAAACCGCCCCGGATGCAGGTGCATCCGGGGCGGTTTTGCGTAAATTTTAGATTTTTTGCGCGATCTACACGTCCGCGTCGTCGTCCATGTTGTCCAGCGCGAAGGCGATCATCTGGTTGATGAGCTCGTTGCGGCTGATGCCCACGGCGGCGGCTTTGTCGTCCACCAGCCGCAGCGTGTCCGTGGAAATGCGCATGGAGATCACTTCTTTTTCAGGTTTTCGCGCGACAAATTTCGCCATGAGAGCCACCGCCCTTTCCGTTTCTTCTTGATTATTGTATTCTGTTCTGATATGATATAAAATATTCTAAAATAGATATTGCATATCGAATACAAAAGGAGTGGATATGAAGCGGATCAAATTTCTGGCGGCGATTTTAGCGGCGCTTCTCTGCGCCCTGAGCCTGACCGCCTGCGCCCCGCGCCCCTGCAAGGTCTGCCAAGGGCGCGGCGTGGTCAGCGGGCACGTTTGCCCCGTGTGCCATGGGATTAGGTAATAGGGAAGAAGTCATTATTTTGCGTAGGGGAGGAGCTCTGCCCATCCCGCGCGGTACAGCATTACAAAATTTAATGCACCAATGCGAAACGGTATGCACCCGTAGGGGCGGACGACCCTGTCCGCCCGGCAGGCCGCACGACCGTTTTTACGAAACATTGCGGCAAACCCGTAATTGCCCAACGGGCGGACAGAGGCGTCCGCCCCTACAGAACGTTATGCGTTTTCGCCGATAGCGTGTGCCGATTTGCGATTCCATCCTGCGCGGGAGAGGTAGCACCCCTCCCCTACGCAAATTTGGGGGATTTTGCGGCAAAAAACCATTTGAAATTTCCCCCTTCCTCCGCTATAATACTCCTGCGGAAAAGTTCACAGGAAAATCGTGTAGCAGCAATGCGTAAGTCCGGGTTTTTCGGGCTTACGCTGATTTTTTTTGCAAGGAGACGATTTTTCATGAACACGGACAATCAATTCTTAGGCACGGAGCGCATCGGGACGCTCATGCGGCGCTACGCCGTGCCGTGCATCATCTCGCTGCTGGTCGGGGCGCTTTACAACATCGTCGATCAGCTCTTCATCGCCAACGCCAGCTACCTCGGCTCTTACGGCAACGCCGCCAACACCGTTGTTTTCCCGCTGACGGTGGTGGCGCTCGGCATCGCGGTGTTTATCGGCGATGGCTGCTGCGCGTTTGTGAGCATCGCGCTGGGGCGCAATGCCCGCGAGGACGCGCACAAAGCCGTCGGCAATGCGGTCGTGCTCTGCGTGGCGGGCAGCCTTGTGCTGACGGCAGTCTACCTCATTTTCAGCGAACCCATCCTTGCTCTGTTCGGCGGCACGGTCAACGAAGAGACCCATGTGTTTGCGAAGGAATACTTTTTCTACATCACGCTCGGCGTCCCGTTTTATATGTTCGGACAGGCGATGAACCCGGTGATCCGCAGCGACGGCAGCCCAAAATTCGCCATGGTCGCCACCGTTTCCGGCGCGATCGCCAATGTGATCCTCGACCCGCTCTTTATTTACGGCTTCCATTGGGGCATGATGGGCGCGGCGGTCGCCACCGTGATCGGTCAGGTGCTGACGGCGGTGCTTTCCGTCTGGTATCTGCGGCATATGAAGGTCGTGAGGCTTCAAAAGAGCAGCTTTCGGCTGGACGGAAGGGTGATCCCCAAGTTCCTTGTTCTGGGGCTGACCAGCTTCCTCGCGCAGATCTCGCTGGTCATCTCCATGGCGGCAGTGCAGAATATGTGCACGAAATACGGTGCGAAAGACCCCATTTTCGGGCAGCCGGAGTATGCGCAGATCCCGCTTGCCGTGCTTGGCATCGTGATGAAGTTCTTCCAGATCGCCATCTCCATCGCCATCGGCATGGCGGCGGGCTGCATCCCGATCGCCGGATATAACATCGGCGCAAAGAAGAAGGATCGCGCCAAGGCGCTGTTTTCCCGGCTGCTGCTGGCAGAGTTCATCGTCGGTGCTGTCGCTCTGGTGATCGTAGAGGTATTCCCATTGCAGATCGCCATGCTGTTCGGCGCGGCAAACGAAAGCGTGTATTACGCGGATTTCACCGTGAAATGCTTCCGCAGTTACCTCTGTCTGATGCCGCTGGCGGCGCTGAACAAGGGGACGTTCATCTATTTGCAGGCGCTGGGCAAGGCATTTGCGTCCACCGCCGTTTCTATGACGCGCGAGATCATTTTCGGCGTGTCGCTGCCCATGATCCTGCCGATCTTCTTCGGACTGGACGGTCTTTTGTGGTCGTTCCCGGCGGCGGATCTGCTGACCTTCATCATTGCAATTTTCTTCATCCGGCAGACCTATCGGGAGCTCTCCGCCCCCGACGCGGACGTGCCGGCAGAGCAGGCATAAAAATTCCCCCGGCGGAATTTTTCCGCCGGGGGGCTTTCTTAAATTCGCGCTACGCCCGAGCTTCTCGCGGCTTCGGCGACGGCTTTGGCAACCGCCGGACCGACGCGCGGGTCGAAGGCTTTCGGGATGATGTACTCCGCCGAAAGCTCCTCGTCGGAGATGAGGTCCGCCAGCGCGTGCGCCGCCGCGACCTTCATTTCTTCGTTAATGTCGCTCGCGCGCACGTCGAACGCGCCCCGGAAGATGCCGGGGAAGGCGAGGACGTTGTTGATCTGGTTCGGGTAGTCGCTGCGCCCGGTCGAAACGACCGCCGCGCCGCCCGCCTTTGCGTCCTCGGGGAAAATTTCGGGCGTCGGGTTCGCGCACGCAAACAGGATCGCGTCGCGGTTCATCGTTTTGACCATCTCGGTCGTGACCGTGCCGGGGGCGGACACGCCGATGAACACATCCGCGCCAACGAGCATATCGGCAAGGCTGCCCGCCCTGCGCTCCAGATTCGTGACCTGTGCCATCTCTTCCTTGATCCAGTTGAGCCCCTCGCGCCCGGCGTAGATCGCGCCGTGCCGATCGCACATGGTGACGTTGCGGTAGCCAGCCGACAGCAGCAGCTTCACGATGGCGATCGCCGCCGCGCCCGCGCCGGAGGTCACGACGCGCACGTCCTCCTTCTTCTTGCCCACGACCTTCAGCGCGTTGTGCAGTCCCGCGAGCGTGATGACGGCGGTGCCGTGCTGGTCGTCGTGGAAGATGGGGATGTCGCATTTTTCCTTCAGCTTGCGCTCGATCTCAAAGCAGCGCGGGGCGGAAATATCTTCGAGATTGATGCCGCCGAACGAGCCGGAGATGAGCGCCACGGCGTTTACAAATTCGTCCACATCGTGCGTTTTGACGCAGAGCGGGAACGCGTCCACGCCGCCGAACGCCTTGAAGAGCACGCATTTGCCCTCCATGACGGGCATACCCGCCTCCGGGCCAATGTCGCCGAGACCGAGGACGGCAGAGCCGTCGGTGATGACGGCGCAGAGATTCCAGCGCCGGGTGAGGTCGTAGCTTTTGTTGATGTCTTTCTGAATTTCCAGGCACGGCTGCGCCACGCCGGGGGTGTAGGCGAGGCTGAGATCGTCCTTGCCGGCGACAGGCACGCGCGCCTGCACCTCGATTTTGCCGCGCCACTGTTCGTGGAGTTCGAGCGATTGTTGAGCGTAGTCCTTTGACATTGAAAAAACCGTCTTTCCGCTTCCCGCCGGGAAGCCTGCAAAAAGTAGCCGAATGGGCGAAGGCATTGCAAAATCCTGCAAAACAGCCAATTCTCCCGGCATTTTCCGCTGAAAATCGAACTGCCACATCCAAACCCAGTATATCATATGCCCAAATTTCTGGAATGTCAAGCGGCATTATTTAGGAAACGCCTTGGTATGGACCAAAGCCTCCCTTGTGTAAAGGGAGGTGGCACGGCGAAGCCGTGACGAAACGATTGTGCGGTACGCACTTGCGGATTAGAACGCACCAATGCGAATCCGTAAAATGTTTGTAGGGGTCGATGCCGCGCTCTCTCCGGCAATGCGCAATTGCAAAATTGCACGCATTTTCGGCGAAAACGTAAAACGTCCTGTAGGGGCGGACGACCCTGTCCGCCCGTGGGACAATGACAACTTTGCCACAACGTTTCGTAAAAACGGTCATGCGTTGTGCGGGTCGATGTGGGCATCGACCCCTACAAACGGTGTACGCGTTCGCATCGGTGTGTTCTGTTTTGTGGGTGCGACCTGCCGGGCGGACAGGGTCGTCCGCCCCTACGGGTGCGTACCGTTTCGCATTGGTGCGCCCATATCCGCAACATTGTACCGCGCGGGCGGGGCAGAGCCCCGCCCCTACGGCTTGATAAGAAATGCAATCTAAATCTGCAACAGGCGGGAGGGGCAAGCCCCTCCCCTACGTTACGACTAAGGTCGGAACATTGTTCATTAGGGCGCAAAAAATCCCCCGGCGGTATTGCCGCCGGGGGATTTTTTATCTTTTTACTCTTCGTGCGCGGTGACGGCGATGTGCAGCTCGTCGAGCTGCTTCTGGGTGACCTCGCTGGGCGCGCCCATGAGGATGTCCTGCGCGTTCTTGTTCATCGGGAACGGGATGATCTCGCGGATGGAATCCTCGCCCGCCAGCAGCATGACCATGCGGTCGATGCCCGGGGCGATGCCCGCATGGGGCGGCGCGCCATAGGTAAAGGCGTTGTACATGGCGGGGAACTTGCTCTTCACGTCGTCCTCGCCGAGGCGCACCAGCTCGAAGGCCTTGATCATGATCTCGGGATCGTGATTTCGCACCGCGCCGGACGACAGCTCTACGCCGTTGCACACCAGATCGTACTGGTCGGCGGTGATGGTGAGCGGGTCAATTTCGCCGCGCTCCGCCTTCAGCAGCACGTCCAGACCGCCCGCCGGCATGGAGAACGGGTTGTGGCAGAACTCCAGCTCGCCGGACTCGTCGCCGATCTCGTACATCGGGAAGTCCACGATCCAGCAGAACTCGTAGCGCTCCTTGTCCATATGACCCGGCACGTTCGCACCGAAAATTTTGATGAGCACGCCCGTCAGCTTTGTCGCCGACGCGCCCGCCGCCAGCACGACGAGCGTGTTGGGCTTGAGACCCAGACGCGCGGCCAGCTCGTCCTTGCAGCCCTGCACGAACTTGGCGACGCCGCCTGTCAGCTCGCCTGCCTCGTCCAGCTTGAACCAGTAGCCCTTCGTGCCCGCCTGCACCTCGCAGTCGGTCAGCAGCTTTTCGATCTGCTTGCGCGTGAGCGCGCAGTCGGAGATGGGCACTGCCTTGACGGTCTGACCCTTAAAGGGCTCAAATTCAGAGTCCGCAAACAGGTCGGAGATATTCTTGCTCGTCAGGTCGATGCGCAGGTCGGGCTTATCCGAGCCGTAGATGTCCAGCGCGTCGTTATACGCGATGCGGCGGAAGGGCGGCTGGGAGGCGATGCCGTACTTGCCGTATTTGGCAAAGATCGGCGGCAGCACGTCCTCGATGACGGCGAACACGTCGTCCTGCGTGGCAAAGGACATCTCCATATCGAGCTGATAGAACTCGCCGGGGGAGCGGTCGCCGCGCGCGTCCTCATCGCGGAAGCACGGGGCTATCTGGAAATAGCGGTCAAAGCCGGAGGTCATGAGAAGCTGCTTGAACTGCTGCGGCGCCTGCGGCAGGGCGTAGAACTTGCCGGGGTGCTTGCGCGCCGGGACGAGATAATCGCGCGCGCCCTCGGGGCTGGAGGCGGTGAGGATGGGCGTGGTGATCTCCAGGAAGTCGTGCTCCATCATCGCCTTGCGGATGGCGGCGACGACGTTGCAGCGCAGGATGATGTTGTTCTTGACGGCGGGGTTGCGCAGGTCGAGATAGCGGTATTTCAGGCGCTGGGTCTCGTCAGCCTCGCGGCTGCGGTTGATCTCAAACGGCAGCTCGTTGTGGATGCACTTGCCAAGCACGGCGATCTTTTCCGGCACGACCTCGATCTCGCCCGTGGCGAGCTTGGGGTTCTTGCTGGCGCGCTCACGCACCGTGCCGGTGACCTGGATGGTGGACTCCTTATTGAGGGACTTGATGATGCTCATCATGTCCTCGGTCTCCACGACGATCTGCGTCGTGCCGTAGAAGTCGCGCAGGACGACAAAGGCAAAGTTGCTGCCGACGACGCGGACGTTTTCCATCCAGCCGCACAGCGTTACGGTCTTGCCGGCGTCCGCCAGACGCAGCGCGCCGCAGGTATGGGTTCTCGATTGGGTCATGGTTTATTCTCCTTCTTTCTGCGATTCCAAAATGATGGGCGGCTGCGGACGGCAGCCGAGTTTTTCGTGGATGAATGCGGGAAGGTCGCTGAGTGCGACGGAGGACTGTTCGCCCGTCGCCAGCTCCTTGACGGACGCCGTGCCCGCCGCCAGCTCGTCCTCGCCGAGGAACACGACGTAGGGGATGTGCAGCTTGTCGGCGTACTGAATTTTCGCCTTGAATTTTTTCTGCTCACAGTAGAGCTGCGTGCGGATGCCGGATGCACGAAGGGCGGTCGCGAGCCGCGCCGCGGCGGTGAGGTCCTCGGTCATCGGCAGGATCAGCACGTCCGCCGGGGCGGGCGCGGCGGCGGGATTCAAAAGCCCCTGCTCGCCGAGCACATAGAACAGGCGCGTGAGACCAATGGAAATGCCCACGCCCGGCAGCTTGCGGCTGGTGTAATACTCCGCCAGATCGTCATACCGCCCGCCGGAGCAGACCGAGCCGATCTCCGGGTGGTCGAGCAGCGTCGTTTCATACACCGTGCCGGTGTAGTAGTCAAGACCCCGCGCGATGGTCAGATCGACGGCGAAATTCTCCTCCGGCACGCCGAACGCGGCGAGGTATTTCGTGACGGTCTGAAGCTCCGACAGACCGAGGTCAAACGTCTCGTTCCTCCCACGATAGCCGTCCAGCGCCGCGAGGACTTCGGCGTTCGTGCCGCGGATGGCGATGAAGCGGAGAATTTCGTCCGCCTGCTCTGCGGCAACGCCGCAGTCGTCAATCAGACAGACGCGCACCTTCTCCGCGCCGATCTTATCGAGCTTATCGACGGTGCGCATAATGTCGCCCGCCTGCGCGCCAAGACCCAGCATGGCGTAGAAGCCGTTGAGAATTTTGCGGTTGTTGACGCGGATCTGGAAGCGGCGCAGCCCAAGCTGCGAAAAGACCTGATAGATGATGGCGGGGACTTCGGCTTCGTTCGTGATGTCGAGCTTGCCGTCGCCGATGACGTCGATGTCCGCCTGATAAAACTCGCGGAAGCGCCCGCGCTGCGCGCGCTCGCCGCGGTAGACCTTGCCGATCTGATAGCGGCGGAAGGGGAAGGTGAGCTCCGACTCATGCAGCGCGACGTATTTTGCCAGCGGCACGGTGAGGTCAAAGCGGAGCGCGAGGTCGCTGTCGCCCTTCTGGAAGCGGTAAATTTGCTTCTCGGTCTCGCCGCCGCCCTTGGCGAGCAGCACGTCGGCGGCCTCGATGGCGGGCGTATCGAGCGGGGTAAAGCCGTACAGACTGTACGTTTTGCGCAAAACCTCCATGATCGCCTCCAT